>CAYTTY010000001.1:0-213506 GCA_964440935.1 uncultured Ignavibacteria bacterium
CGCGGCGGATCGCCCTCCCGAAGGCTCTGATTCTCGGGGGTTTTTCAACACGCCCGAACCTCAGTGGCTCCCGCGTGAACAGTATTCGGAATCTCAGTGGTGATGTGTGTGAGTGCCACTGACCAAGGTACAGTGGCACACTGGCTTGGTGAAATCGGAGGACTGCTGCCTGTTTATCACCTTCAGACAGGTTGTCATGGGCACCCGGCAATGTGGGCAGGATCCTGATGCGGTCTCCCCGTCGTTAGTCGTCCCGCAGGTCCTCGATAATGGAAGCACTCATCCAGTAGATCTCAGCATCAGTAGTCGTCGGCCAAGAATCGCCGTAGCGGCGTGAGAAGGAAAACCATCGGCCGTCCGGGGAAACCATCGGGCAGAATTCGAGTTCTTTGCTGTTGATCATCGGTCCCATGTTCTTAGGCTCGGTCCAGCCACCATCGGGGGTGCGGAAGGCGATGAAGAGGTCGCCGGAGCCAAAGCCCTCGCGACTGTTTGATTTGAAGATCATGAAGCTCTCGTCCGGTGCGACGTATGTGTCGCCCTTTTCGTGCTCCGTATTGATCGGTGGACCAAGCGGAACCGCCGCGTTGAATGTTCCATCGGCTCGACAAGACGCTCGATATAGGTTGCGAGGTCCGAGTTCACTCGGACGATCGCTGACGAAGTAGAGGCTGCCATCGGCGACCAGCGTCGGGTAGAACTCACTGTGTTCGGTGTTTACCGACGGTCCGAGGCGTCGCGCTTTAGGCCAACCCTTATCAGTGCGCTCAGAAACCCAGATATCGCTCTGAGTCTCGTTACCCTCGGGAGTTATGCCCAGAAAGTAGAGTGACTGCTCGTCCGGGGACAGCGCCATGTCAACGGCTTCGCCTCCCGCGGGCATGAGCTCGAGGCACTCGGGTGCTGTCCATGTTCCGCGGACCAGCCTGCAGGTGTAGATGAAGGAAACTTTGTCGACTATTCTGGAGAAGAAAAGCTCTGTGTAGCCCCGATCGAACACGAGGTTGATCTCGATACTGTCGGTGTTGACGACTCCCGGGGCGAAGAGCTCGGGTTTTCTGCCAGGCCAGGAGACACCGAGAGGGGCAGCGGAGATTACGGCTTTGTTTTTAGATTCTTGATTTTCAGCACGGACATCCTGACCAGAACTGATTAGCGAGGTAAGAACGATTGCGGTTGCCAGAACAGCAATTCTCAGTCTGGATTGATCTGAATTATTTCTAAATAGATGAGATTTCAGCATTGTGCACCATACGGCGCAACCCACCGACGCATAAGAAGAAGCCCGACAAAATCGGGCTTCTTGGTCTATGGCGGGGCCGACTCCAGCACAATAAAAGGCCCCACTTGCGTGAGGCCTTCTCTATGTCTGGCGGGACGAGTGAAACGGTGTTCGGAATGATTTGGCCCACTAACTTGTTCCAGCCCTTCGGTTTAATGAGAGACATTCCGAGGGGCGGGTGAAACCGCCCTCTAAATGCGACGTGCGATGTGAAGTGAGGCGACTACGGTCTGCCAACTACGTCACAAACAACCGATCCAACAGATCCTTAATATCATTCATCTTGAACGGCTTGTGCAGGAATCCGTCGGCGCGCTTGATTTGATCTTGTTCGTCGGAGGCTTCGATTGAAAAACCGCTGATCAGCACGACCGGCATGCTTGGGTTTTTGTCTTTGACCGCGGCGAGGAGTTCGGTGCCCGACATTTTGGGCATGCGCAGATCGGTGATCACCATGCCGATCGAATCGGCCTCGAGTTTCTCCAGCGCGTCCTGCCCGTCGGTGGCGCGGACACTTTCCACGGCGAATACTTCCAGCATGTCGGCCAGCAGGCTGGACATGTTGGGATTGTCCTCGACGACGAGGATCTTCTGCTCGGTCTTTGCGCTCACGGTTCTTGCCCCCGTAGGAATTCAACAGCACCAGGGCACACCAGCCCCGCGCACTCTCTATCTCTTTATGTCGTCAGGATTAAGGGTAATCTAAACAGGAGAAAGTGAGGACCGGATTGGTTCGCTCGCGGCGAAACGTCACCCGAGGGCGGGTGACGCCACATTGGGGGGGGGGGAGATGCTACGCCGAGTCTGAATCGCCCGGTGCTTGTTCCCAATGGACACGAGCCCGTCCGGTGCGTCCCGAGCGGCGCTGGAAGAAATCATCGGCGGCCGCCTCGGCCCGTCTGACAATCGCCGAAACGAGACGATCACAGCCCACGCCCGTGGTGGCCGAGACCGCCAGCGCTTCTTCGGCGTCTTCGACATGATAGGGAGATACCGGTTGCCCATTCAGTAAGTCTATCTTGTTCAACACGATAAGCCGCGGGATTGACTCTGCGCCGATCTGTGCCAGCGTATTTTCCACCTCGGCCATCTCATGGCGATACTCGGTACTGGAATAATCAACCACATGAAGCAATAGATCGGCATCGCTGACCTCACCGAGCGTTGCGCGGAATGCGGCGAAGAGCGGGGCCGGTAGTTTGCGGATGAAACCGATGGTATCGGTCAGCAGAATCCGTGGCGTCCCATCATGCGATCCGTTGTGGGACATCGTCCGCGTGGTCGGATCAAGAGTGCAGAACAGTTGATCGGCCGCCCACACCGGGGCGCGTGTCAGCGTGGTAAACAAGGTCGACTTGCCGGCATTGGTGTATCCGACCAAGACAACCTTAAACAGCCCCTCACGGCCTTTGCGCTGCACTTCGCGCTCTTTGTCGATCTTCTCCAGTTCTTTTTTCAGCTTCTGGATGCGCTTGCCCACCAGTCGCCGGTCAACTTCGAGCTGCGTTTCGCCCGGTCCCTTCGAACCGATGCCGCCCCACTGCTTTGACAGGTGCGTCCACTGCCCGGACAGGCGTGGATAGAGGTATTGATACTGCGCCAATTCAACCTGCGTGCGCGATTCCTTGGTGTGCGCATGCTTTGCAAAGATGTCCAGAATCAACATCGAACGGTCGATGACTTTGCAGTCTAACCGCTCTTCCAGATTACGAATCTGAGAGGGTGATAACTCGTCGTCGAAAACGACCAGATTGACATTGTCCGACGTAATTCGCTTGGAAATCTCATCCAGTTTACCCGACCCGACCACGTGTGCCGAATGAAATCGCCCGTTCTTTTGGACAACGCGTCCAACGACACGCGCCCCGGCGGAATCCGCCAGACGATCCAATTCGTCGAGCGATTCCTCCAGTTGCGCAGTGGTTTCGTTACGATGTTTCAGTCCGACCGTAATGACGCGTTCGTTGTGACGTCCACGTTGTTGTGGGGACAGTGTGGGTGGTATTGATGAGTGTCGGCGTGCTATGGTTTGATCTCCTCGTGTCCTTTCATGGTACGAATGTTGACGTAGGTTTCTTCGCGAATTCCTTCGATCCACTCGGAGACGACTTCGTTGGTCTTCTCGCGGCGGGCCATCTCCTTGATCGTATCCCAGTCGTCTTCGAGTGTAAACGGCTGCCGCTCACGGCGGTCGAGCACACGCAACACATGCCACCCGAACTGTGTCGATACCGGTCCGACTACGGTATCGATAGGCGCGCCTTCCAAGGCCCGTTTGAATTCGGGAAACATCTCGGAAATCGGGTACCATCCCAGTTCGCCGCAGTTGCGCTTGGTTTCCTCATCTTCGGAAAACTCCTGGGCGAGTGCGCAAAAGTCTCCGCCCTCCTGGGCAACGGTGGCAATCGAATCAGCCAACGCGTAGACACGAGCGGAGTCGGCCGCGGACGGCGACAATTGAATCAGGATGTGCCGCGCGTGGACACGCGAGCCGCTCTTTTCTTCACATTTGATCAAGTGTAAACCGTAACGTGTCCTGACCACACCCGATATCTGCCCCGGAACGAGTCCGAGCGCCGCTTGTTCGAAGGTTGGCACCATATCGCCGCGTCCGAACCATCCGATATCACCACCGCTCTGCGCGGTCATATCCTGGGAGTATTGACGAGCAGCCTCCTCGAATGAGAGACCGTCATGAATCTCCTGCAGGATGTTCGTGATCGCCAACCGAGCGGAATCCTCGGTCGCCTCCGATACTTCAATCGGAAGCAGGATGTGAGCGAGTTTGATTCCCGCCGGTTGGATTGGCAATGAGTCTTGATAGACGTTGAAAAACTCACGCACCTCACCGTTGGAGATCGACACCTCGTTGAGTTTTCGTTGAATCAGCTTTTGTTTCAATAACTGATTGCGTACGTCGCGCCGGTAACGCACACGCAAGTCGCGTTCGGTCAATCCCTCGCGGGCCAATTCACGCTGGAACTCGTCTTCTGAATTGAACTGATCACGCAGACTCTGAATGTGCTGCGCCAAGGCGGCATCGATCTCATCCGACTCGACCGATAGCGACGTATCCCGCTCCGCCTGAATCAGAATCAACTCATCGTTGATCATTTGCTGCAGAATGGCCGGCCCCAGCGAGTCACGCACGATCGGATCATCGACACTGCGCTTCGATTGCAATGCCAGCAGGGTGACTTGGGCTTCCCATTCCGATCGCAGAATCACCCGGTCGGCCACGACGGCAATCGGTTCATCCAGCAGTTCCTGCGCGTTGCCGATCCCCGCAGCGACAACCATCGCCACTAACAGAACTGGTACGCCGACCGGCCTCCAACATCTTGTCATTGTTCCTCTGTTATAAGTTCTCAAGACAATTCCTAGCCTTTCGATTCGTCGGCTGTGTCCGCCAGGCTGGCGGAGGGCAGACCCGTCGTGAGTACGTCCTCGTGAATCACGACGGGATAAACAGTCTTCATCGAATCGACGAAGTCATTGACGATCTGATCCGACCATTGCTGTTGAAGCCGGGTGAAAATGGCGTTTTTGACTTCGTCGTATTCACGAATCCGTGACGGTTGGCGGTCGAGCACCTTAATGACGGAATACTGGCCGGCCCCTGGCACAATCCCACCGACTTCACCGATCTCGAGCTGTGAGGCCATATCATACAACTCGCCATACCGGCGTGGCCCAACCAAGCCAAGATCACCGGCATTGTTCTGAAAGCCGGGACGCTCCGTATGTTCACGCGCCAACGCTTCAAAATCGGCGCCTGCCTTGGCCTTCTGCAACAGCTCTTCGGCAAAGTCCTCTTCGTGAACCAGGATTTCGCGCACGTGAAACCTCTCGGGTTCGGCGAGTGAGTCGATATGGGAATCGTAAAACTCACGCACATCATCCTCTGTCACCACAAGGTTTCGTGCGATCAAATTGTTCCGCATCTTCTCCGCCATCAGCTTTTCCTGGTATTCGCGCAGACGCTCGCGGTAGATCGGTGTCTGATCAAGTTTCAGCCGCAGCGCCTCCTCGCGCAGCAAATCAAACAGTCCCGACTGAAAGACAAAATCCTCCACCTCGGTTGTGTCGCTGAGATTGGGACGTCCGGGCGGTGGACGTTTGTTATACATCTCGACAAATTCCCCAATGGTGTACGAATTGTCGGTGCCGTACCGCACGAATGTCTCCGCCTTCATGTCGGCATCGATTTCCGTGGCAGGCAGGGTCGGTTGCACACCCTGACCCGGGGGGAGGGTGTCCCGGCCTTTGTCGGCAAGACGCTGCAGCTCGGCAAGGATCTCGGGATCGAAGCGGATGTTCGCACGCTCTTGGATATCGTCCACCTGTTCAATACGGCGTTGTTCCTGGGCGCGGCGTTTGAGACGTTCCTCGATCACTCCCTGTACTTGATCGAGCGGTTTCTTGGTGAGGCTGCGCCGTGATTTCACGCCGATGATGTGCCAGCCAAAATCCGATTTGACCGGTTCGCTGTATTCGCCTTCTTCCAGCTTGAAGGCCACCGACTGAATCGGTTCCATCAGTTCGCCCCAGGCGAATTCCCGTCCAAAATCACCACCACGGACCATGGTGCCGCGATCGGTTGAATGCTCGGCGGCCAAGTCGCCGAACGAGGCGCCCGCATCCAATGCCGTCTTGATCGAGTCGGCCTCCTCTTTCGTGTCCACCAGAATGTGCATCGGGCGGACACGCTCGAACCACCGGTCATACGATTGCTCGATATCCTCCTCCGTGATAGTCGATTTCTCGATCACTTCGGTCCGGAATAGCTCATCGAGCAGAAACTTGTCTTTTTCCCGATCGACCAATTCGACAATGCCGATGTCGGCATCGAGCGCCTTTGAGTACGCGCCAATGATCAGCAACTGGTCGCGAATGAGACGGTTCAAGACGTCCAACCGTGCTTCCAGGGCGGCCTGGTCGGTCGGATAGCTCATCTGCCAGGCGTCAATCTGATCGGTGATCTGCCGCAATCTGATTGTGTGATCGCCGACTTCGGCAACCACCGGTCCTGATTCGCTCGACGAATCACTACCACACATCAGTAGTGCCCAGCTCAGCATGAGCAGCACAGCGCCGCCGACTCCTCGCTTAACCGTGATTGGAATGGTTCTCATCGGTCTCCTTATCACCTCGTGCTTGTCAATCACTCATCAATCCAACTTAGGAGTTTAACGCTTTCAAGACCTCCAGCAAACCCTCCAAATTGACCGAATCTCCAACTTCCGGACGCACATCGATACGGAATGGGGGCCCCATCGCAAACGATGCCTTCGTACCCAAGTGTTCCCGCCAACGCCCAACCCGGTTCCGGTCAATCGCCGCATCGGTGTCAAAAAAGAGGCTCCAGCGTGGCCCCTTGGCGGTCGCACGGGTAATACCGGAGCTCTGTGCCAATACCCGGCAGCGGGCCAAATCGAGCAGCCGTCCCACCTGCGCCGGCGGTGTCCCAAACCGGTCTGTGATTTCCAGTTGCAGATCGTCAACACTATCCATATCGCGCACTTCCGCCATCCGTTTGTACATCTCAAACCGCTGCTGGTTGTCTTCGACATAATCATCGGGGATGAACTTGTCCCCCTCGACCTCGATTTGGGGGACCGGTCGCTCGCTGAGTGCCGAGGGAGTACCCTTTGCTTCAGAGACTGCCTCATCGAGCATCCGGCAATAGAGGTCGAATCCGATTTCCTCGATAAACCCATGCTGCTGACGGCCTAACAGGTTGCCCGCCCCGCGGATCTCCATGTCCCGCATGGCCAGATGGAAGCCCGATCCGAGTGCCGTATGCTCCTCGATCGCCTTGAGACGCGAATTGGCGACCGTGCTGAGGGTCGAAAACGGTGGCGTGAGCAGGTAGGCATACGCTTGGCGCGCCGAACGGCCTACGCGCCCCCGCAACTGGTACAACTGGGCAAGGCCGAAGCGGTCGGCGCGGTGCATGATGATCGTGTTCACGGTGGGCAAATCAAGCCCCGACTCGATGATCGACGTGCACAGCAGGACGTCGTACTCCTGATGATAGAACCGTACCATCACCTGTTCCAGCTCGCGCTCGGGCATCTGGCCATGAGCGACAGCAATCCGTACCGAGGGGAGAAGGCGTTTCAGTAGATCTTCCATGGCATGAATGGTCTGTACGCGATTATGGACAAAATACACCTGCCCCTTACGGTCCAACTCGCGCAAAATGGCCTCACTGACCACCTCCGGTCCAAACTCACGAACTTCAGTAATTACAGGAAGACGGTCACGCGGGGAGGTGTTGATGAGGGAGAGGTCGCGCGCACCCAACAGCGACATCTGCAGCGTGCGCGGTATCGGTGTCGCGCTCAGCCAGAGGGTATCGACTCGCCGTTGCAACTGGCGCAGCTTCTCCTTGTGGGCCACGCCAAAGCGCTGTTCTTCATCGACAATCAGCAGTCCCAGATTGGCAAACTCGACGTCCTTTTGCAGCAGACGATGGGTGCCAATGACAATGTCCACCTTACCGTTCTTCAGCCCTTTGACAACTTCTTTCTGTTCTTTGGGCGTGCGGAATCGCGATAGCGTTTCGATGCGCACCGGAAATTCGGAGAGCCGTTCGCGAATCGTTGTCAGGTGCTGTTGTGCGAGAATTGTCGTCGGTACGAGCACGGCGACCTGCTTCTGATCACACACGGCACGGAACGCCGCCCGCACCGCGACCTCGGTCTTGCCGTACCCGACATCGCCGCAGATCAACCGATCCATCGGCGCACGGTCGGTCATATCGGTACGGACCGCGTCGATGGCTTTCTGTTGATCGGGCGTTTCCTCGTAAACGAATGCGTCTTCCATCTGACGCATCCACTCACCGGTCTCACTGAAGGCAAATCCCGGCTGCGACTTGCGCTCGGCGTAGAGCGCAATCAACTCCTCGGCCATATCGACCAAGGCCTTCTTCGCTTTTGACTTGGCCTTCTCCCATGCCGTCCCGCCAAGCTTCGAAATAGTTGGTTTGCCGTCTTTACCGGTAAACTTGTGGACCCGGTCGAATTCCTCAATCGGGACAAACAGCTTATCGTCTGCCTGGTATAGCAGAAGCAGGCAATCGCGCCGTTTGCCCTCGACCGAAATGGACTCCAGTCCGCGGAACCGTGCGACACCGTGATCGATATGCACGACGAAATCGCCCTTGCGCAGCTGCGTGTAGCTGGAAAGCGCCAACCCCTCCTGGAATTCGCGGCGGCGATATCGTGTGCGATGGCGCTTAAAGATTTCATGCTCGGTGAGCAATGCGACCTTGGCATCGGGGAGGATAAAACCACCGTGTACCGTTGGATAGATGAGCCGGAGCGATGTGTATCGATGCTCTAACAGCTCATCCAACCGCCGCCGTTGACCTTCGTTGTCGCAGGCGATGATCGTCTCGGTATTATCTGCGGCCAGCCGCACGATCTCGGCGTGCAATTGCTCGACATTCCCCATGATCGCCGGTGGACCGGTGGCGCCAAAATCAATGACAGTATCGGTCCCGCGGCGGAATGTGCGCATCCAGATGCGGTGTGCCCGTGGCGACGGTCGCTTCCAGGTGTGCTCCTCACCCCAGATGGTCTCCACCGGGGGCGGGTCGGGCAGACGTAGCGCTGTGCGCTCACGGAAACGTTCAGCTTCACCGACAATCTTGTCGTATTCCGACTGCATCACATCCGGATCGTCGAACCACCAGACCGTGTTGTCCCCGAAGTAGTCGAGCAGACGCGCGCGCCGCTGCGACAACACCGACGCCAGCCACTCCAGGCCCGGGCGATCCGGCTCCGATTCCACTCGCTCGCGCCAGGCGTCATCCAGATCCGACGTGCTCCACCCGCGATCGTACATATCACCATCGGCGTCGACTTCGCGGCTCGGCAGGATGACGCAGTGATCGAGCTTGCTTGTGGAGCGTTGGCTGGAGACCGAAAACGTGCGGATCGATTCGATCGTGTCACCGAAGAACTCGATCCGAACCGGTTCCGATTCACTGTAGCTGAACAGATCGACAATGCCACCGCGATGCGAAAAGGTCGCCACTTCCTCGACGATATTCTGCGATCGAAATCCCAGGCGTACGAGCTTCGCGAGCAATTCCTCCAGCGGGATGTCCTGACCCACCGATATCGTCATGACCCGTTTGCGTAAGATGTCAGGATGGATGGTCGGTTCCAGTGCCGCACGCAGATGGGTCACCACCACCGGGGGATGATCGGAGATCACGCGCCAGAGCGTCTGCAAGCGCCGTCCGGTCGATTCCGGGCCCGGTGTGCGGAATTCGTACGGCAGGATCTCCCACGATTGAAATCGCGCGACATTTGCCTCGCCGATCAACACCGAAAGATCATCGTGAAAACGCGACGCCAATTCGGGGCTCGCTGTCACCACCAGCGTCGGACGCTGTGTCGTCTCCCAGAGTTTGGCGACCAGGGTGGGTGATAGGGATCCGGCCAGACCGGTGACATCGACGACTTGCGCTGCGTCGGTCTCAATGGACGCCTGCAATCGTTGGTATGATGGTGTCTTGCCGATTGCCGTCAGCAAATCGCCGAAGGGATTGATACGCCGTGAGGGATTGCGCCGACGGGAGATTGTCTCGGTTGCGGTGGTCATATGAATCAAACGCTCTGTCAGGTTCTTCGTTTACTCGCTTTCGAACGCGGTATTCGTTTCAATGATCGTACTGGTTTACGTCCAACCACAATGATACGTGGCGAATCGGGCTCAAATGGGGTGGCGGCAAAACTGCCGAAGACATTGGTGATCTCAAGTCCGGCCCGTTCGAACATCGCGCGCACCTCGGCTACGGTATACAACCGAAGGGAGATGACCGATTCATGGCGACTGCCGTCATCCATGATCAAGACACGCTTACTGTCCAGCCGTCCCCGCTCCCAATCGTACGTGGAATTCTCCAATTCGACGCCCCGCCCGATTGGCGCCCAGCGCTGCGACTGCGGGTTGCGGGTGATCCGGTCGCGGTTAATGGTATCTAGCAGAAAGCGGCCGCCCGGCTTCAATGCAGCCGCCGAGCGGAGCACCACCTGCACATTATCCTCTTCGACATCGAAATACCCGATCGACGTAAACACATTGTACGCAGCATCGAAAGCCGGTTGGAACTCCATGGAGCGCACGTCGCCTTCAATCCACTCCACCGTCAACCCTTGCCGGCGTGCGGCTCGCCTGGCACGATCTAATAACACCGCACTTTGATCGATCCCCGTCATCTGAATCCCGGAACAGGCCAGACGCACGGCGTGGCGGCCATACCCGCAACACACGTCGAGCGCGCGTTGGCCTGTGCGCAACCGCAACAGGCGCCGCACGAACGACACCTGCTGCTCGGTCGTCTTCGTATCGCGTCGCCGGTAAACCTTGAGGTAATCCTCGTCGAAGAAATCCCGCCACCACTCGGCCATCTGTCTCTCCACCGTGTTGCACCACACGCCAAAAGCCCACGCCCCCGTGAAGGGGGGTGGGTACCCCCGCAAGATGGTCTGACACTGCCGGTGAATCAACCCGATTCGTTCACACGGGAGCCCGGGGAAAAACCTTTCAACATCGGGCAGTATGCGCTTGCGTTTGGGCCGCCGTTACGCTTTTTGAACAGTTGTACGAGAGGGGACGTAGTGCCAGGGGTAGCATTTGTGCGGAAACACTTCCTGCCGTTTGCGTCGCCGAGTATCGGCGAAGAGGAAATCGCCGAAGTGGTCGAGACGTTGCGTGGCGGTTGGCTCACCACCGGCCCGCGCACCAGGCGGTTTGAAGAGCAGTTGGCCGAATATGTCGGAGCATCTTTCGCGGTCGCGGTGAACTCCTGTACGGCCGCCTTGCATCTCGCGCTAGAGTCCATTGGAACCGCACCCGGCGACGAGGTCATCACCACCCCGATGACCTTCGCCGCCACCGGCGAGGTGATTCGTTACCTCGGCGCCACGCCGGTGTTTGTCGACATCGACCCGGTGACCATGAACCTCGATCCAACGCTGGTTGTGCCGGCGTTGAACCGCTGCAAACATCCGCGTGCTATTCTGCCGGTCCATATCGCCGGGCTGGCGTCGGAGATGGATGCGATTACGACTATTGCTGCATCGCACGGCGTGCGCATTGTCGAAGATGCCGCACATACGCTGCCTACAAAACACAACGGCCGCATGATCGGCTCAATCGGCGATGTCTCGTGCTTCTCATTCTATTCAACCAAGACGATGACCACCGGTGAGGGGGGAATGGCGACCACGAATGACGCCGATCTCGCCGAGCGCATGCGCATCATGAGTCTGCATGGTATCAGCAAGGACGCGTGGAAGCGGTACACCGCGCAGGGGAGCTGGTATTACGAAATCCTCGCGCCGGGCTACAAATACAACATGCCCGATATCATGGCGGCGCTGGGTCTTGTGCAACTGAGGCGCGTGGAGGAGATGTACCAACGACGCGCCGACATCGCACGGCAATACACAGAGGCATTCGCCAAATTGAACGATTTCGTTGAAACACCTCCCGATGCGACCGGTAACAGCCAACATGCGTGGCATCTGTACATCATCAAGCTGCATCTTGACAAGCTGTCCATTGACCGCGACGCGTTCATCGAAGAAATGAAGCAGCGCAACATCGGCTGCTCGGTGCATTTCATACCGCTGCATTTGCATCCGTACTATCGTGAGCAGTTCGGCTTTGCACCTGCTGATTTCCCGAATGCGTATTCGGTATACAAACGCATCGTGAGCCTGCCCATTTACCCGAAGATGACCGATGACGATGTCAATGACGTGATCGCCGCGGTCACCGACATCTGTCGCACGCACACCAAATGAGATGGCCAAACGATTGTTCGATGTCGTCGTCGCTCTGGCAGGACTGATTATCCTGTCGCCGTTGTTGGTCGCCATCGCATTGGCTGTCAAACTCTCGAGTCCCGGCCCGGTGTTCTTCCGTCATGAACGGGTCGGTCGCGGCTTTCGCACGTTTCGTGTATTGAAGTTTCGCACGATGACCGCCGGCCGCACCGGCCCCCCGGTGACATCACGTAACGATCCCCGCATCACACCGTTCGGACGTGTTCTTCGTCAAACCAAGCTCGATGAAATGCCCCAACTCTTCAATGTGCTGGCCGGATCGATGAGCCTGGTCGGCCCGCGTCCCGAAGTGAAAGAGTTCGTCGAAAAGTATAGAAATGATTACGAGGAGATTCTTAAGGTCCGTCCGGGCATTACCGACGAGGCCAGCATCCACTTCCGCAACGAAGAACGTATTTTAGCCGAAGCGGACGATGCGCAGCAAACGTACATCAACGACGTGCTCCCCCAGAAGATCGAATTAGCCAAACACTACGTGCGCAATCGGTCGTTCCTCGGAGATCTCGCAATCATCGTTCGCACACTGGCGAAGTTGTAATGTGTCGGACGCTCTGATTAGAGCGGTTGTCAGAAGTATTTTCCATTTGGAACTTCATCCGTTAGGTCGCCAGAGTTCCCTGCTGTCATTCCCGTCCGCCGCGGCGGACGGGAATGACAACAGGTTGCAGCAATCATCAGAAATCCGTTCCAATTCTCGGGAACGTAGTATCGTCGTCTCGGCCAAGCGGCACGGGCGAGGCGCCCGTACTACATCGTCCGCTCAATCGGAAGATAGTTCTGACAACCGCTATAGACCTCTATAGCGGTTGTCAGAATAGATTTCCGATTGCCAAGGTAACCTTCGCTGTCATTCCCGCGAAAGCGGGAATCCATTGTCTTCGTACACAAGCAATTACGACACTGTCTCGGTCCGCCACGGCCGACGGGGATGACAGAGTATAGAAATACAAACGGAAAATACTTCTGACAATCGCTCTATACACAGGGCGTCTCAATGAAAAAAAGAGGGCGCCGATAGACGCCCTCCCAAAACGAATTGCAAAATCTGAAAACCCTTACGTGCCCACCACCGATACCGACTCAATCATCCGATCAAACTCGTCGGTTGCTTCCACCACCGTTTCTGCGGGGCCTGTCACCTTGAAGAACACCGGACCGTCCGGCGCTTCGACAATCGCACCGAGCATGTGCCAGCTCGGACGCTTCTCTTTATTGCCCGACATCGGACCGCCCATTGAGGCCGTGTATGTGCCCCCCAATTCGATGGTCGTAACGTCCAAGCCATTGACCGTCTTCTTATCGAGTTGCGCCTTCTCGTGCGAGGCGGAACCGTCGGGCTGCTCAAATTGGCCGATCCAACGTTCGATATTGGCTTCAACACTGCCGCCCTGGTTGGGACCAAAGTAGAAGACGGCACAGTCGGCTTCTTTGACACCTTCGTCGATCAGATACGTCGCCACGCGCATCTGCCGCTCCGGACCGGGATTCCACGCGTCGGGAATGGTCCACGTGATCCCCGCCGTCGATGCTGTGGCGCCCGTCAGGCCGGCATGAATCTCATCATCCGGCATCTGCGGATGCTCCGAAGTCGCCCCAGCATCACCGCGGTCGACCTCCTCGACATTGGTGTCACCGCAGCCAAAGAGAAGTGCGGTAGTGGTAAGCAGTACAATAACAGAAAACAGAGTTTTTCGGCGTGTCATGACGAATCCTTTCGTGAGTAAAACCCGTTCCTGAAGACCGGCACGGAAACGGGATTGTGTGGATTAAAGCGGGAGACGGGACTCGAACCCGCGACCAACAGCTTGGAAGGCTGTGACTCTAGCCAACTGAGTTACTCCCGCTGCGTCACCGAATTATACCAACTCTCCCATACGTCGGGCAACGGCAAACGATTGGATCGGCTACCGATCCCGCAGGATCGCCACTTTGAGGATTTCCTCTCGCACCGGCGTGACCACCCGAATGAGGTAGATGCCGGAGGCCACCGGCTGCCCATCGCTGTTGCGCCCGTCCCACTCCCCTAAGCTGCTCTTAAACCGAGCCGTGCGGACGTTTTGTCCCGAGATGGTGAACACCTGATACTCACTGGTCCCGGCGGTGTCGGGCGTGATAATGTTGACTCGCCCGTCCGGTGACGGGTTCGGGTAGACACGGATCCCCGATTCGGAGACGACGGCGGGGATTCGCATTGCCTCAGCCGCCTGGACAATCCCCCAACCCATCAGGGTGTCCGGATCGTTGGCCATCGTGGCCGTTTCGCGCAATCGTTCAATGACTTGCCAGGGCGTCAGCAATGAATCCTGTTGCAGCATTAGCGCGCATACGCCCGCGATCAAAGGAGCCGAAAACGATGTCCCGGTCTTGCCGGCATAGGAATCAGGCGCGAGATTGGCGCCCACAACGCCCGACCCCGGCGCCATCACGTCGGGTTTAATGCGCCCATCGGCGGTCGGCCCCACCGACGAGAACGATGTGCGGATACCCGATATCGTCGTGGCCCCCACCGCGAGGACCGAATCCCCATCGGATGGGGCAACGACGTACCGCCACGGCTTGTTGCCCTCATTGCCGGCGGCGTTCACGATGAGAAGACCACGCGCCGCCAACCGGTCGGCGGCTACTGTTGTCACGGCCGTATTGCCGTTGAGATCCTCATATTCGTACCAATCGCTGTAGCCAACCGAACTGGAGATGATATCGCAGCCAATGGTGTCGGCCCATTCGGCGCCCGCAACCCAGTAGTCCTCTTCAATTGGCTCCTCCTGACTACGGTCCTCGGTCTTGCCGAGGGCGTAATCGGCACGAGGGGCCACACCGATCATCGAGCCGGGATGCAATGCTGCGCAGACTGAGAGCGTGGCGGTACCATGATCCATCTGCAGTGCATTATTGTCACCGACATCGATATCGTCGTTGAGGAAGTCGTACGTGGCTACGAGGCGCAACGAATCGAACGCCGGGTGGCCTATGTCGTAACCGGTGTCGAGGAAACACAGCAAGACACCTGCGCCATCGTACCCGGCATCATGGACACGGTCGATCTGCAACGCTTCAATCTGTGGGTGTGACGCACCGTAATCGAACGTTAATGGAAGAGAAGGTGTTGTCAGCTTAAACGCAGGCAGCGTGTCGACGGGATCGGGTAGGCTCCTGTGATATGACCGTACAACCCGAATCGAATCGACGAATGCAAACTGTGCGATCTGTTCCAATACGGTTGGTGTTGCCTGTCCCGACACGGCATTCAACAGCCGGCTCTCGACACGAATCGCGAGACCCGCCTCACGCAATGCGTTGCTGTATTCCCAATAGACCGGCCAGTTTTGCTCGCGCGGATAATCACCGCCACGCAACGCAATACGACGGGCGGCACGGTCGGACATGAACTGCGTCCCCGTGAGTTTTGCGGTATACTCGGATGGTCCCTTGTCGGACAAAAACACCCAGATCGGACGGCCGAGCTCGGCTGCTTGCATCACTTGTGCGAGGATCGTGGCGGATGCGTTAACCAGACCGGCGGACAAAACGACGGCGACACCAACGGCAATGCTCACAATTCGAAGACTCACAACAGCTCCCTTGTTCGTCATGTCTTCGCTTTGAACAATGCAAGCGCCGGATTGGTTTCGCCAGATAAATGCGGAGTGGTGTTAGAGGACCGTGTCAAAGAACGTTCGGGCACGCGGGTGAGTGGAGTTGTTCAGCACTTCCAATGGTTTCCCCGACTCCAGGATCTTCCCGTCATCAAAGAACATCACCCGGTCGGCCACTTCGCGGGCAAAACCGACTTCGTGTGATACGACGATCATTGTCATCCCGCTCTGGGCAAGATCCTTCATCACCGCCAGCACTTCGCCGATCATTTGAGGATCAAGTGCCGACGTCGGTTCATCAAACAACATCAGCTTGGGATTCATCGCCAAGGCGCGTGCAATGGCCACGCGCTGCTGCTGACCGCCGGAGAGTTCCGCCGGAAACCGGTGAAGTTTGTTGCCCAGATCGACCTGTTCGAGATGCTTACGGGCCAGATCGAGTGCTGGTCCATGGTCCATGTGCCGTACGATACGCGGCGCCAAGGCCACGTTTTCGATCGCGGACAGGTGAGGAAAGAGATTGAACTGCTGGAATACCAATCCCACGTTGGTGCGCAATTTATGAATGCCCTCACCGTCAGGATTGACACGTACCCCGGCAACATCGATTTGGCCGGCATCGATCCGTTCAAGACCGTTCAGGCAGCGCAGTAATGTCGATTTTCCCGATCCCGACGGTCCCATCATCACGACGACTTCGGAGATCATGACATCCAGGTCGAGATCATCGACGACCACCAGCGTATCGAAGCGCTTGGTCACGCCGCGTGCCCGCAGGGTGCATTCCCTCCCATCGCACACGGGATTCGCTCCTGTCATCGCTTGAACCCCGTGCCGTAGCCACGCACCGCAAACCGCCGTTCGAGATAGCGCGTGAATCGAGTCAATAGAAGTGTCATCGCCAGATAGACGATACCCACCAGCAGCCACGTTTGAAAATCGACAAAGTACTGCGAGTAGTACTCACGACCGGCGCGAGTCAACTCACGCAGGCCGATGATCGATACGAGCGATGAGTCTTTCAGGCAGGCGATGAATTCGCTGGCCGATGGTGGCACGATGATCCGCGTGGCCTGTGGCAAAATCACATGACGCATCGTTTGGGCCGGTGTCATCCCCAGCGAGGCCGCCGCCTCGTGCTGGCCATGTGCGACCGACTCAATGCCCGCGCGGATGATCTCCGCCATGTAAGCCGAATAGCAGATGCCAACAGCGATCACACCGGCGCTGAATCGGTCGAGATTAAAGATGCGTCCCAACCCAAAGTAGATGAAGAATATCTGAACCAACAGCGGTACGCCGCGCAGAACGTCGACATACCCTTTGCCGAACATGACCAGAAGCCGCCGGTTCGAGATCTGCATCAGCCCCACACCCAACCCGAGCAGAAGGGCCAGCAGATACGAGAGCACCGTAATGGCGATCGTCATCGGGATCGCCGGTGCGAGGTATTGGATGATATCGAGGGCCAGTTTGCCCTGTTCGGTCAGGAATTCGGTCGTGGTTCCATCCCCCGGATGCGTCATCCGCCAAAAAGTCGAAAGTATCGGCCACGGGGCTGATTTTCAACAGGATTCGGGTGGTTTTGACGGTTGCCCATCAAACCACCGAGCCCCAGTTCGGCGCATGTCATTTGTAGATCGAGGCATGAAGGATGGTAGGGGCGACCCGGTGGGTCGCCCACGCCGTTACCGGATTTGTCGTGTATTAGGGCGGGCCACTCGCCCGTGATAGGATTTCTGACTTTTGGTTCCCTCTGAGCATTTATAGCGGTTGTCAGAATTCTTGTCCGAAATCCCGAGTATCACCAGTGCATCGGCGATCCCGTCACGCTCGAGCGTGAACGGCATTTCCGGCATTCGGATGTGTCATCCGGAAAGCGTCCAACTTGAAGTCATTCCCGCGCAAGCGGGAATCCATGTGAATCTCGTAGCGTGCTCAAAATGGATCCCCGCTTTCGCTCTTCGGCTCACTCAGGACAAGCGGGGATGACAGCGCCGAGCTGTGTCACCCGAATGGATCGCTGAGGCAAACGGACAATATTTCTGACAATCGTTATAGTGTCTCCGTAGAATCTAATCCCACCGCAAGCGGTGGGGCACCCAGTACCCTGATTATAGCGAATGTCTGAATTCCTGTCCGATTGAAGTTGTTGCGGGAGGGCGAGCGCATATCCGCTTGCACTGAGCGGAGCCGAAGTGTGCGCCCCTACGTTTTGCTCCCTCTCCCCCACGGCGGCTTTTTGCCGTGGGGGAGAGGGCCGGGGTGAGGGGGCGATCGTTCTGGCCGGATCTGGAAAGCGAACAGGAATTCCACCAATCACTAAACACCAAAGAAAAGGCCCGCCAAGGCGGGCCAGCAGTATTCGTTGACGACGTCAATTATCATCCCCCCGCTCCAAACCACCGATCCTGGATGGTCTGATAGCGGCCATCCTTGCGAATCTGATAAAGGGCGTTGTTGACTGCTTCCAGCAGTTCGCGGTCATGCTTGCGTACCGCCATGCCGTACTTCTCGGCCGTCAGTGTCGGACCGACGATCTTCGCCGTTCCCCGCTTGCGAATAAAAATCTCGGTCGTCGGGCGGTCATTAATGACCGCGTCGAGGCGACCGTTCTCCATGTCGATAAACGCCGCGCTGATATTCTCGAAACTGACCACCGTCACGTTGTTGAGATTCTTGGCCAATCGCTCTCCGGTGGTGCCGAGCTGTACGCCAATACTGTGGCCGCCCAAGTCATCAACGCCCCTGATGGTTGTATCGTACTCCGGGACGGCCAGCGCCTGGCCGGCGTCGTAGTAGGGATCGCTGAATGCCACCTGTTCCGAGCGTTCCGGGGTAATGGTGAACGACGACACGATTAGGTCGTATTTACCGGTGTTGAGGCCGGTGACGATGCCATCGAAGGGTGTCACAATGAATTCCGGAGAACACTGCAGCTCCCGGCAGACTTCCTTGACCAGATCAATATCGAAACCGACGATGTCGCCTGTTTCAGGCTCGATCGATTCAAACGGGGGATAGGTAGCGTCGGTGCCGATCCGGAGGACGCCGGTCTCCTTGATCCGGTCGATGCCGGACATATTGTTGTTACCACATCCAGCGGCAAAAAGAAGCAGGCATGTCCCCACTGCCCACCAGATGACCAATCGCTGACGCGCTAAGTATCTCATGGACCTGAAGATGGCGTACTGCCGAGACGGTCTCAAGTGAATTTCAGTGAATAGCGGACGGGATACCGGATCCGTGCCAATTCGTGTCAAATGCTGCCGTCAATGCCTCGTGTGCGCGCCTGATGCAATCGGAGAGATGACAGTCCCGCATCCAGCGAGATGACAATCCTGACCGGACGGTTCTCGAAATCCGGTGATTCCAGCAGGCCGTTCGCCTCTTCGAGTTCCAAATCCCCGGTAGACAAGCGCGACAGTGCTGTTGAGCGGTCTAAGCGGACACCCGCCCCGGCTGGCACTTCCATGTCGACCGACGCGGCGCCACAATCGATCCGGCAATCGACTTCGGGCGAACGATCACCGATCACGATATCGATGTCCGCTGCACCGGATGACAAGTCAAGGCGTCGGCAAATCACGTCTTCCAGATCGAGACGGACCTGCGCCGCACCGGCGTCAACATCCAAATCAACGGGGATACTTTCCGTGATCTTCACAATCCACCGTTCACGCTCACGGCCGCCCATCATAAACCCTGGACCGCTCGAACCGTCACGCCGCAGATTGATCACCATGTTTCCTTGACGACTATCATAGGTCAGTTCCGGCTCGCGGTTCTGGTAGTAAAATTGACCGTCCAACGCTTTGCCCGGCTCGGCGCCGCCACGGACCGCCAATCGGCCACCGCCAAAGTCGAAATTCATCCGGACTTCCTCAATATCATCGACCGCCGTCACCGACCACCGGTACGGCCCGCGGGAGCGATCGCGGTCATGATCGGCCCACAGGTTACCATTCGGTGTGGCAAAGATGGCGTAGGCCACGGTGCCGGCGATGATAATGGGCGAAAGATAGGCCAACGATTTGAATCGTTCGGTTGAGGTGAAGATCTTTTCAACGCCAATCGCAATCAACAGCAGCGGCCACAACTTAAGAATGGACTCCCACACGTCAATATCCAGTACTCCGGTCGTGTTCAACAGCAGGACAAGACCGATCAGGATGAAGATCACACCCGTACGCAGCCTATTGACTTTCACCGTTCACCTCCACCGATGAGCCGGCATGTGATGGACTTTCACTGTTGGTTGCGCTGTCACGGCTCTCCTGCGGTCGGGGATTCGACGCACGATAGATCAGGATAACCCCGATGCCAATCAACACCATCGGCCACACATAGTCGAAGTCAAACCAGTAAAACACCCGGTCGAAGAGGAAGATCATTCCCAGGATGACCAGAATAATCCCCGGGAGGAATCCGGCCCCCTGGCGCGACGATTTCTCCTCTTTCTTCGACGTGTCCGTCGATTGCTCAGCAGATGTCACAGAGGCTGTCTCGTCTTCTCCGGTCGAAACCGTTTCCACCACCTCGCGTCGCGACGGGATCACAATCCAACCGATGATATAGGCGATCAGTCCCACACCGCTCGCGAAAATCGACAGGACAAACAGAATGCGAATCCAGGTGGGATCGATCCCGAAATAGTCGCCCAATCCACCACAGACGCCGCCAATGACTTTGTCGGTCTCAGAACGATAGATACGTTTCTTCATACGGCCTCCCAATGACAGACAGAGCTATTCCGACACGGCGACCGAATTGGCCACCTTCCGCTCCGAGGGAATCACGATCCAGCTCACGATATAGACAACCAGCCCGAATCCGTGCACGAGGGTAGCGGCGGCAAATGCAATTCGCAATAATGTCGGATCGATGTTGAAGTACTCTCCGAGACCGCCACAGACGCCCCCCAGCATCTTCTCGGTGTCTGACCGATAGACTCGTTTCATCAGCTTTGAACCTCCTCTCAGGCAACGCGAAATCGAGTGCTCCGCCTGACCACAATCATCTCTACGAGAGGCGAGAGGTGATGTTTCGTCGATGTTGTTCTGGAAAGAATGGTGAAGTGCTGTCTAACGTCAAGAGCTGCAATTCGTTTCCTATTTCCGGACAGGGGGGGTCACCCTCCTGAATCGTCCTTCTTCAGGGCTTCACCCGTCATCGGGACAAAGCGGACACCAAACTTCTCCTCCCGCTTGATCCCTTCCGGTGTCTTTGTGAGCACAAGCAGAGACTGCAAATCTTTGCCCACTGGGATCACCATTCGGCCCCACATGGCCATCTGGTCGATCAGTGGTTGTGGCACATGGTCGGGAGCGGCGGTGACAATGATGCCATGGAAGGGTGCATGTTCCGGCCACCCCTTATAGCCGTCACCGATCTTCACGTGGACATTGTTGTATTCGAGTTCGTTCAAAACTCGTTCAGCCGCCTTACCGAGTGGTTCAATGATCTCAATCGTGTAGACCTGGTCGACAATTTCCGCGAGCACGGCAGCCTGATAGCCGGAGCCGGTGCCGACTTCCAACACGGTGTCCTTTGGGCCCACACCAAGCGCTTCGGTCATCGCCGCCACGACAAAGGGCTGCGAGATGGTCTGCCCTTCGCCAATCGGCAGCGGATGATCGCCGTACGCCTCTTTGACATACTTGTCTTCGACAAACCGGTGCCGGGGCACCGTCCGCATCGCATCAATAACAGCGGAGTCTGTCACTCCCCGTCGTACTATCTGGTTTTCAACCATTTCCATACGTCGATTCTCAAAGCTGACGGGCTGTCGATCTTCGTCGGAAGCGCCGCAATGGCTTCCCCCCAGCCCGAATACAATTATCGTCGCAATCGCCAATATGCTGTACCGCGACACCGGCATACTCTAAAGTTGACCATCAAGATCGCAGGAATGCAATCGATTTCGATAGAAGTCAGACTTTCCCCTAAAACAAAAGACCCCGCGTTTGAAGCGGGGTCTTAAGCTCCACCGTCCATGGAGGCCTGAATCAGCGATCGAGTAGTGCGCGTCTTGAGACGAGCTGTGATTTCTTGTCTATCCACTCCTGCCGGAGCGAATCGTCGAGTTCGACGATGTAGATTTCCATACGTTCAATGGCGCGGTCAAGTTCCGCCGGATCCAAAGTAATTTGCCCTGTCCGGTACCACATGGCGCATAATTCACGCGTCTGCTCCTGCGTCCGTTCATCAGCCTTCAACGCTTCCAGTTCGGTGATCTGCTTATGCAGACCGGTCAATTCATCGAAGCGACGCATTGCCTCGGTCGGTGATTGGCTGTCTGGCAGGGTCGCGGAGCGGAACGCCTGCCGGCTCTCAAGCCGTGCCATCCCCGAAGGTGTTGCGGACGTTTCGGCGCCGGACGATGTCCACGAGCGACTATCGGCGAGCCCCGGTGAACTCTGCTCGCTCAGACGTGCATCGTCCATCGTTGGTTGCTCCTGGACATCCTGACCCAACTGACCGAGCGTCTGCACACGCCGGTCGGGCCAGACACCCGCATCGTCTTCCTGCACGACCATTTCGGGTGATCGAGGACTGGCCATTTCGGGAATCTCAGGCTCCTCGATCGTCGTCATGTCCAGTTCATCCGCCACATTACCGGGTAAATCGCTGCGGTCGGCTGGTTCCTGCTTCTGGATTTCTTCGGGCGGGGCCGAAAGTTTGGGCCCAGTGTCGTCGGTTGCCGACGGTGGTGGTGTTGGTTGCCGGGTGACATCCGCAACATTCTCATGGGACGCAGCCGCTTCGGTATCGAAATCTGACGGATCCGGCGGTGACGTCGGCTCCAGAACCATCGGTTGCCCTTCGCCCGAGGTTGTTGGCTCATCAGCCACTGGTGGTGGTTGAGTTTGCACCTGAACATCGCGATCCATAACCGTTGGTTTTGTCGTGTAATCGCGCGACAGTTCGCGTCCGATCAGTACCGCCAACACCGCCACACCGATCGCGGGTGCCAAACGGCGACCCCATGCCCACCATCCACGTTGTGGAACCGGAGCACTCTGCGGTACCTGTTCACGTTCTTCGATGCGACGCGCCACGCTGGGGGCGAAGGCCTCCCAATACTCCTTGCCGGGATCGGGAACATCACTTTCCGCCAGCGCCGTATCGAGCGCATTGATGTTCGCGATAAAATCACGACACCGTGCGCACTCTTCGATATGGTTGTGCCACTCGGCCGGTATTTCGGCCACGCCATGGCGCAACACCCATCGCATAATCCTACGGCAACTCATCTCTGCCACCTTCACTGCGTATGCGGCTCTCACCCCGCATACAGACCTGTACTACTTAAACGCACCATCCGCCGTTATTCGTAAAGATCATCCAACGACGTTCCCATCATAATCCGCAACCGTCGCCGCGCCCGGGCTAGCCGCGACATCACCGTGCCCATCGACACCCCCAAAGCATCGGCGATCTGCTCATAACTCATATGGTCACGTGTTCGCAGCAACAGTGCCGTCCTGTAAATGGCTGGTAATTCGTCAATTGCCGCTTCCAGCTTCTGGATCACCCGCCGCCGTCTCAGCCGGCTGTCGGGCTCGTCACCGGCCTCCTGCTCCTCGGCCAGCCCGGATTTTTGCTCCTCGGCCCATTGGGCCCGAAACCGCTGTTTCCGCAGTACATTGAGTGCGATGTTGACCGACGTTTTGCATAACCATGATCCTAATGGCCGCTCGGGATCGATTCGATCCAGAGCGAGATACGTACGGACAAAAACCTCCTGGGCCACATCGTTGGCTGTATCATGATGCCGGACAATGTTATACGCCCATCGGTAAACATTCCTCTGGTGGCGCCGGACCAACTCATCATACGCAAATCGGTCTCCGCCTTGAGCCAATCGAATCAACTCGGATTCCGTCTTGCCGGTCACGGTCTCTCGACGCTCACCACTCATACTACCGATCGCTCCCGGGGTTATTCCGCAAAATGTGGATTCTCCAAATCGAGCATCGGCGGCCCGGCCAACGCCCGCTTGGAACACAAACGGTATACGAGCAATTCCCAGCCAACTTCAGTCGTGAGATGGGAAGTCTTTATCGCCCATTCGGTTTCAAAGCAGGAGTAGAGCGCAGACACCAGCCCCGCCCGGCCGAAATGCGTGAGCTGGCGCCGGGCTTGCGCGATAAACCGGGGATGAATTCCTGTCAATCGGGCGGCTTGATTGTCATTGGGTTCGTCAATTTCCGCCAATTTCAGTAGCCGCTGCAGCAGGCTGGCCAATGTCGCCAGCCACATTTCTGGGGCCTCATTGCCTGCAAATAAAGAGCGCACCACCTGCAACGACCGCTGGAGATTGGGTTCCGAGACCGTTTCGAGCAGAAGAAAAACTGTATGCTGACCATCACCGCTGAGACCCGTCTGGATATCGGCCAACTCGATGCGTCGCTCCTCATTGACGAACAGAGCGGTCCGCTCGATCGTCTGGCGCATTGCGAAGAGATCATCCCCGTAAGTACTGGCCAGCAGATTGGCGGCTTGAGGTGACAATTGGCAGCCCAAGTCACCGGCAATCCGCTGTGCCCATCCCGGAAGGCGTTCGGCATAGATGCGCGGAAACTCTTCCACGTCGGCCCATTTCATCAGGAACTTCGACAGCTTCGTGCGCTTATCGAGCGACGTTGCCGTCATCAGCACTCGTGTCGTATCGCCGAATGTTGAAAGGACTTTCATCAGCCGTTCGTGTTGCGGCGTCGGGATCTTATTAACGTCGTGAATCAGCACCAGCCGCTGCTCGCCAAACATCGGAATGGTGGCGCCGGCGTCGAGGAGCTGATCGAGATTGACGCGGGGCGCGTGGAACGTGTCCAACGGCAGTTTCCCGGCCTGCTGAGTGACACGTTTCCAGTCCTCGACCGCATCCCATACAACATAGGGATTGTCGGCGGTAATTACATGACGAGGGCCGTATTGCCCCCTGGCTCGATCTTCACTGAATCCCATAATCCACAGGCCCTCTGACGAGGACGGGGAATAATACAGGAATCAGGTCGGCTGAACCAAGCCCGAAGGTGACGATGCTGTCAGCGTCGATATTGTGGCTGGAATGGATCGACCCGGCCATGCGCCACGGCCGAGGACGGCCGTGGTACGTCGCACTAGCGATCCGTGTCGATCTCGATGTGCGCAGGATTCTGCGTGGGTGGCACCCATTCGAGCGAGTATGGGATTTTGCGTTTGTACGTCAGCGCCATGTTACGGAATGGCTGCACCGATTTCTCGCAGAACATCCGATCATTGATTTGATTGACAACAGCAAACGAATCGCCGTAGACGGTGATCGGTCTCCCTTTGAAGAGTTTGGGATTGATTTCGATGAATTCGAGCAAGGCCAGGAGCGCCGCGTATTCGCAAGCCAACGCGGTGCCGCGGTAACGCGCACGAAAGGTGATGTCCAAATCGGGGAGATGGAATGAAACAGTGCCGTAACTGGACTGCTCTGGGGGGCCGGGTTTATCGCCGTAGAAGTATCCGCGCATCAGTCATAATCCTCCGTCGTGTGCGCATATGGCAACCCTGATGCCACCCGGTACAGACGGCGGTATCCGAGGTGTACAGCCCCTGATTTAACACAGCCGCCAATTGAACCAAGTTATTGGTCCTATATGACTTATAAGTCCTATAGAAGTTGTGCGCGGCAGTCCTGAGAGAACCACCGATAAGACCACACGACCACCCCACTGTGCACTACTCTGCAGGGAGTGTGAACAGGCTTTAATAGCGCGGGAACGGATACCCACCCTAACCGAGATTCGATTTCATCGAATCTCGGTTAGGGTGGGGGACCCCAGGCATTCCTTTTAGACTTTCTCGAACGGGTCGAACAACTTGCGGTATTCGAGCATTGCGTACCGGTCGGTCATCCCGGCGACATAGTCGCAGACCACCTGACGGATTCGTTGCTCGCGCGTCATCCCGTCGCCGTCATCACGGTCGATCCGTTCACGAAACTTGGGTGGGAGTTGACGGATGTCTTCGACGTACACGTCAAAAAGGCTGTTGAGAATCCGTTCGCCCTTGGCCGCCATCCGTGTGACACGATAATGACGGTACATGTCCTCGAACAGAAAGTCCTTCAGCCCCTTCAACTTTGCATAGAAGCTGTCGGAGAATCGCATGGGCTGTTCGTGGGCATTGCGCACATCGTCGAATGACATGATCCCCAACTCTTTGATGCGCTTTTGGGCAAAGGTGATCAGTTCGGTCACTTGCATGCCGATCAAGAGCCGCACGATGTGGTAGCGCCGCAGACGGTCATTCAGATCGGGATGCGTCTGTTGCGACACATCGTTAAGTTCATCCCAGATGTCGATTCCGTCCATGTCGTGCCAGCCGATCAATCCGGAACGCAGGCCATCGTCGAGATCGTGCGAATTGTACGCGATCTCATCGGCAAAATTCACCAGTTGCGCTTCGAGCGTCGGTTTCCACTCCGGGTGGAAATCGTGTGCATCGGGACGGTCATAGACAGTCTCGTGCTTGACAATCCCCTCACGGACCTCAAACGTTAGATTCAATCCGGCAAATCCTGGGTACCGCTCTTCAAGAACGTCAACCACACGCAGCGATTGCCGATTGTGCGAGAAGCCGCCATCGGCAGCCATCTTCTCGTTCATCGCGTCTTCGCCGGCATGGCCGAAGGGTGTGTGACCCAGATCGTGCGCCAGGGCTATCGCTTCGGCGAGGTCTTGGTTAAGGGCCATCGCGCGGGCAATCGACCGTGAAATTTGCGCAACTTCGATCGTGTGGGTCAGACGCGTCCGGTAATTATCGCCTTCGTGATTGACAAAGACCTGCGTCTTGTATTCGAGACGGCGAAAGGCGGCCGAGTGGATGATCCGCTCCCGGTCGCGTTGAAAGTCGGTGCGGTACGGATGGGGCGTTGCAGGATGTGCTCGTCCCAGCGAATCAGCACTCTTGGCCGCGTACGAGGCCAGCGACCGTCGCTCGTTTTCGTGCAATGAGTCTAAAATCGAATAGTCCATAACCTCAATCCTGCGCAAGTACCGTCAACTGCGGTGCGGTGATGATAGGGGATGAGATGAGAGAATGGAAGCGAAAGGCGTGAGGATCACCACTGCCACGCTACGCCAATCGTGTGCGTCCCGCCGAGGTCATTGTGGCTGAGGTAGACGTAGTCGATGGAGCCCATCCGGTGGGTGAACCGTCCGCCCAACGTGTAACGCACGGGGTCGAACCGCAGTCCGGAAATGAACTCCAACTCCTCGACCAACCGCAGCCGTTGCCCGATTCCAAACCGGTTGTCGCTGTCTTCAGCGCGCGACCAGACGGCTCCCACGGTGATATCCGGTGGTGCCGACCAAGCGACCGAGATTTCACCGAGCACTCCCGGGTTGTCGGCAACACCATCATAGAAGTCATCGATGGCAATCTGCCGCAGGGAGGCCGCCGCGACGACATTGTCTACCGGCTGGGCAGCGGCACCGAGTGTCAGCGAGATCCCCGAGTAGACGGCATCACCGGAACCGAATTCGGTACGATCGTACTCGATGCCAAGTCCGGCTGCATATCGATTTCCAAGACGTCGTCCGAATCCTCCGGTGAGACGCGACTCCAAATACAAGTCCCGTTCTCCGTACCGTGCAAAGGCGACCGACATGGTGTAGTCATCGAAGAGGTGGTGACGAATACTCGCGTCCATTTCCCGAAGTGCGTCCAATTCGAAATGCTTCCGATACGACAGCGATGCGCCGCCGCGTGTGGGTGCGAACGCGGCCAGCGCCGGATTCATCCACACGACTCCTGGATCGTCCGGTGTCATCGCAAGCACCCCACCCACACCGACAAGCATCGCCGACCCGAAATCGTCCTCGGCCCCAAGTGCAACCGTGTTACTCAAGAGGAGCACGGCCGTAGCTATGATTGGAACTGCCCGTATCAGGGCGCCACCACAATCACGTCTTTGCACGTTGCCCCCGCCGGCTCCGATTTGCCAAGCAAGATGTAAGGTCCGGGTCGCACCCGTCCGCCATCGTCGTTGGTCGCATCCCACGTGACCGAACCGGTTGCCGCCGGCGTATCATCGGCCAACGTCCGCACCAACCGACCCGATCGATCAAACACTTTCAGCGTCACGTGTTCGCCGATCTCGAGCTGGTAGTCGATCTGCATCTCCTCACCGGCGGAGAGGTAGATGGGATTGGGCGCAACACTGACCGTGAATGTCCCGGCCGCGTCGGGATCGACCGAATTCTCTTCCCCCGGAGTCGCACCGGACGGATCGACGGAGATTGTCCACTCATCAATCATCGCATGATCGGTGGCCATCTCCATTCGTTCCCACGAATGGTTGTCGTCATGTGTTGTGCGGAAGCTCACCGAGTCAATAATCTCGCCCCCGGCGCCGACAAGTGTGACCCGATCGCCGGTGTTGTTCAGCGATGGCCACGATGGCACTTGCACAATCGTCCCGTTGAAATCGGGGTAGTGCGACAAGAAGGCGGTCTCATTCTCGGCGAGCACCCAATACTGACCCGGTTGGATGTAGTCATCAAACAACAGGGGAATGGCCGATGATGCCGACGAGTCACCAATGCGCAGGCTACGCATGCTCAGCGCCTGTTCCGACAGATTCACAATCTCCACCCACTCATCCGGTCCGCTGACTTCCGGGTTGGCGAGGAATTCGGTGATGATGAGGAGGGGGAATGAGTAGCGCACCGTGACAACGGCAACAGCCTCGTTGTTTGACGTATTGGAATCACTGGTAATCCGTCCGACATAACGATGGACGCCCGGCATGAAATGCCGCAGGTCATCTTCAAACGATTCATAGACACGCAGGTATTTCGACGAACTGTGTTCCTCGCCAATAGGGAAGAGGTCGTCGACCACGGTTATCTTTTCCAAAACTGTTCCCGGCGCGGAGAGATTTCGATCGTCAAACAACGTATATGAAGCGTACACATCACCAAATCCGACATTCGTAACGGTCATGTACAAGGCTCCGCTGTCCCTGAAGACCCAGGGCTGTTCAAAAGCTATCAGCGAATCAAAAGCCAGATCACCGACTACCGGAAACACCGAATTCCTCCGCCCCGGCGTTGACCCACTCGGGTCGGTACACGAAGCGAAGTTACTGATATCGTCTCCACCGTTGGGACGAATCCGTTCCCACGAGGTGTTGTCGTTGGTCGAACTCGTCCACCAGATCGCCGATGTGTCACCATTCGGCGCCACCAGCACCAGCGTATCACTGCTGTTGCGTAGTGAGATGTCACCGCCGAGCAGGGGATAATCTTCGGATGTGTGATCACCCCACTCGCCCGAGTTGTTACCCCAGATCGACTCGAATGTTGTTATGTCGCGCGTAATAACGAGAAATCCGCCCGGCTGCAAACAGTAGCTGGTGTCGTAGTGTGATGTGTCTGTGCCGTCAATAAAGCGATAGTCGTCAACACAAATGACCGCGCTGTCGGCATCGGGCCAGTTGAGGAGCTCCACCCACTCGGCATTGACATCGCCGCCCGGTTCATTGGCCAAAGCTTCGTTTAGGATAAGGCCGGAAGTCTGAGCGTGGGCGCTGCACGCCAGCACCAGCACTATGAGTATTGCCGCTGCGAGCTTCATCATCATTGCGCCGTGTCCACTCCGTTCATTCACAATCCCAACACCCCACGCAATCTCAATTCGACCACATCCCCTTCAGTCCGATCCTCATACCGCTGCCACACCAGTGCCGCTTCGATATGCCACGGATCGGCGGGAGTGATCCTCTCGGTAAAGTAGAAGTACCAGTATCCGTCATTTGACTCATCCAGATTCGGATCCACCCATCGGAACGCGGGTTTGATCACCACATGATCATTGAGCTTCCAGTCGATACCACCCCCGGTGCGCACATAGCGGTCTTCTGCTACTCTGTGACGTCCCGCTTCAAAACGCAATGACATTCGACGGTCGGATGGGCCGGCGTAACTGTAGAATCCCAGAGCAAAACGCTCGCGTTCGTTCTCTTTCGATTCCCCGCGGGCGTACGGACGCACGCGAAAATCAGAGTTCCACCAGGTAATGCTGGTGGTCCACGTATGCGCCAACGGTTCATCCGGTGATTCGCGATGGGTCATCCAGTCCCAGCGGGCCGATGCTTTGCCGCCGAAAAGGGGGCGTGAATGCAATCGGGTCGTCAGTGAGAACCCGCGTTCGCCGGTAGTGCGAGTGGAGTATGATTCGTCAAGGTCCGGAATCGTCACCGACGTTCGGTCGCTGTGTGATGGACCGCCGCCCCACGGATTGATAAACCTCTTGGAATATGACCACGCCTTCCCGTGAAATCGTCCGCGCTCGAATGTCCACACCATCTCGGCCGCTTTGGCGGTAGCGCCGTCACGTTCGAGCGCGATTTCCGCAAGCACGGCCCGGTCATCTTCGCCGACCTGCACATGACCACCGATCACATTCTGGGTGTACTTTGCGTTGCCATGACTGCGTTTGATGGCTCCCGTTAGACCCGACAGGCCAACCCGCACGATGCCCCGCTGTCCGCTAACCTGAGCTCCGATCATCTGTTCGGTCAGACTCTCCGCACGGATATCGGATGTGACCGCTTCTATGGACACCGTCCGGGTTTTATCCGATTGTAACCAGACACCATTGAATCGAGACAACGCCGGTTGAATGAAATCACCATCGGGACGATTGGCGATGCGGGATCCCAACACACGCGACCGTCGTCCGACAACCAGTCCACGCCCCCAGCGCGGTTCGACATTGCCCGCCTGAAGTGTAACGCCGTGAGACCGTAGTTCTATAACCCGCCGTTGCCAACGCGCGCCGCGGCCATCCTGACGCCAGTTGAACAACGCTGTCCAGTTGTTTCCTTCGACGCGACCGGTCGTGTAGCCGTTGTTTTCGACCGGTGATGACAACCGTCCATCAAATCCCGTCCGCCAGCGAATACCCACATCACGCAAAGTCGTGGTCAACAGATCTTCCGACCGGGCAATATTGGCGGCGGAATCGGGCGGGGAGAGGTAACCGGCATCGGAACCGGGAAGTGCTTCGAGATCCGATGCCGGAACGAACGCACTGTCGAAACCCAGGCGTATCGTTTCGATCAACTCATCATACTCATCTTGTGTGATCTCGCCTTCACGCAGCGCCTCCCACAAGTCTTCTTCCGATTCATACGGACGCACTGATGGTTGTTGGGCATGGGCGGTGGTCGCCAGAAATACAAAAGCTACGGAGAGCGCAAGCCAGCGACAAAACATATCCAACCCCTCAGTCAGCACACAGATGCCGAGCGGATCGACCGTTCACTCGCCAGCTAATTAGTATTGGTTATAGTGTGAGCGTTCAAGGGAAATCGTACGGTGGCCGGCCTGCGACTGTCACAATCCGTATTCGCGGATCTTCCGATACAACGTCCGCTCACCAATGCCCAGGAGTTTGGCCGCTCTGGCACGATTGCCTTCGGTATGACGCAATGCATCCGCAATGCGGTCCCGTTCCGACTGGCGCAGAGATGGGATGGGTTGTTCCGGTGTGACGGTTGGTCCGGTGGAGTGAACATTGGATAGATGCGCAACTTGCTGTTTGATCTCATCGAGGTCACGTTTTAATTCGGACAACGCTCGGAAGATCATTTCCCGTTCGACATTCTCTGCCTGCCGGCCGGTGACGACCGGCAGTTGCATCAACGGACGGCCGCTGGTCAGCACCTCCGACAACATCTGATCGTCAATCGGACGATCCGGAGAGTAAACGTTTACGCGATCAACAAAGTTACGCAGCTCGCGAATATTGCCCGGCCAATCGTAGTCGATGAGACGGGCCAGCGCCTCTTCCGAAACGCGATTGAGCAAGCGATTGCCGGGTGACTCGTCGCCGGAGAAGTGATGCGCCAATAACGCCGGTATATCGCCGCGCCGCTCCCGTAATGCCGGCAATGTCAACTGCACCACCGCCAACCGGAAATAGAGGTCACGGCGGAACTGTCCGTCGTCGACGATCTCATTCAGATCACGATTGGTCGCAGCGACAATACGGAAATCGACTGGGATCGATTCGGTGGCGCCGACCCGCCGTACCTGTCGCTCTTCCAGCACTCGCAATAGACGCGCTTGCACACCGGGCGACGTCTCGCCAATCTCATCGAGAAAGATCGTTCCACCGGCAGCCGCCTCAAAGACACCTTGCTTGCGGCCAAATGCGTCGGTAAATGCGCCCTTTTCATGACCGAAGAGTTCGCTTTCGAGAATGGTCTCGGTGAATGCGGAACAGTTGAGCGCCAGAAACGGCCGGTCGGTACGACTGCTGTTGCGATGAACGGCCCGTGCCGCCAACTCTTTGCCGGTTCCTGATTCGCCTTCGACCAAGACGGTCGCCTCCGACGATGCGGCTGCGAGCAGCAAATCCGACGCCGCTCGCAGTGATGGCGACAGTCCGACCCATTGGCATCGTGCCACCCGTTCACGATCGGCCAAAATCGCACTCAATCGCGCCGACCACTCATCGGGCGTGAAGTCGCGCGAAAACAGATGCGCCACACCCCAGCGCTCGAGGATGGTGCTGTCGATGTGCGTGGTGCTGTCGAGCGCCAACACGATATCGGCGGTCGGTGCACGGTGACGTATCTTCTGCAGCAACGTATCGATCGGCAAATCGCCGGCGCTCGGATCGATGAGGAGGATATCGAGCGGACGTTCGGGCAGTTGGCGCAATGCCGTCACCATTCCATCGCACGCCGTATGCGTACCGCCGAGCGGGACGGTTCCCTGACGCCACCGCCCGGCGAGCGTATCATCGTCGGTAACACTGAGGATTTGGAGAGTGGGATCTGCCATTGGCCTCACACACAGCTACCGCCGCACCAATTCGCGACGGTGCGGTGGAAAAGCCAATCTAATGGAATGGTGAAGTTACGGCAATGGCGTGTCTCAACGGGCCGGGGCGGGTCCGGGCTCATCGCCGCTGCGTTGCGGCAACGGCGTCGGGGATGACGTCTCCGGTTGCTGGGACACTGCCTGGGGTTCGGTCGGACGTTCGGAATTGTCGTCCTTGGGACGGCGCCCGAAGCGCGTCGACACGACCGCACCGGTGCCGACCGTCACGACGACATATCCGACAACAAGAGCCAGACCAACCAGTGCGAAAGTGGCAATACGGAAGACACTGCTCACCGACTGAATACCGGTCATCCACACCGATACGACGGCCAGAAGCGGGATCGACTGCAGCGCCATCAAGCCGACAATGGTTTGCGTCAACGGCGTCCCGGCGAACATTCCCGTATTGTCACTGATCTTCTCACCGATGAACAGCCCAATCGCTGCATGGGCGAGTACCAGCGCCGCCACGACCAACAGCGGCACAACGAAGATGGCTACCGGAATGCCAATGATGGTGACAAACAAGATTGATATGGCCGGAATGAACAGGACCTGAATCAGAATCCCGATGAAGAAACTCTTCACGAATGATGCTTCAATGCGCGTTTTCACTCGGCCGACGTTCTTGGCGGCAAGTGCGTAGGCAATCAGCACGAGGAAAATCCAAAACAGGACTTTCATCAACACAACGGCGGTGAATGTCTGACGCGCCCAGTTGACACCGCCGGGGCGCCAGTCTTCGCCAAATAACTTGAAGAACAGCTCATTGCGCATCCCGCCAATGCGTCCACCCGGTTCCTTGTTGATTTCCGAGGCGACCACGTCTTCACCGATCATCGCCCGCGGCCCAATATGAACGGTTCCGAACGGAGCAATGGCACCCCGGTCGACTGTGCCCTGAACATCAATGGTGCCAAAGACCGATACAACCGATCCATTGACCCGGCCCAACACCTCGATATGTCCACCGAAAATCGAAATCACGTCACCATCGATCACCTCATCGGGTTCGATGGTGATGACATCGCTGAACATCTGAAAAATCTGAGCCTGAGCATCGTCGAAGTCCGGTCTGTCAACCGGCGGGATCGTAGGAAGACCGGCCAGGCCGACAATGTGAAAGCGCTGGCCGTCACGGTCGACAATCATCACACCGCCGGCGTCGGCATGAATCTCAGTCGCGTAGATAGAGTCTTCGAGGACGGTGCTGTCCACACCATCGGAAAGAATCACTACGCGCGGCGCATTGGGGATGTCCGGAATCTCAACATTGAGTTCCTCCCGCAGCTTTCTCAGATTGACCGACGTTTCTTCGATGCTTTGCCGGATCGAGTCGTTGAGTTCACGAACATCGATAATGGCGGGCGCCTCGCGTTCCGGCTCCACTTCTGCAGACTCTTGAGCCCGAACCGGAAACGCAAAAAGGCATACGACGATGAGGCCGACCATTGCCACCGTTCCGGCAACACTCCCCCACCGTCGTATGCCCTGGCGTGCCCCGCCTCTCATAATTCGTTATAACTCCCCGATGTAAATGTCGCCCGAATGGGTGTTCATGTCGACATATAGCCGGCCGTCGCCGAGTGTGAGTGACAGGCTGCCGCGTCCGCGCGCCCGGCCCAACGCATTGCTGCCGTCGAGATCGGAATCGATGCGCATGTCGCCGGAAAACGTCGACAGGTTCATCTTGCCAATCTGTGTGACATCGGCATACAGACGAACTGATCCGGAGTGGCTTGACACGTCGAGAATACCATCGGTCGATTCACTTCGCGCGACGATGTCGCCGGAAACTGTCTCCAGTTCCAGATCGCCGGAATGATGGTTCGCGTCGATGTCTCCCGATGTTGTACGGGCACGCAGCGCACCGCCGACCTCCCGTATATCGATATCGCCTGAAACGCTCGAGAGGTCCGCATGACCGAACACGTCACTCATCGCCAATTCACCTGACACCGATTCGGCTTCAAGGTCACCGCCGCAGTTGCTGACATGCACATCGCCGGAGACTGCTTCGGCCCGCACATCCGCATGGCAGTCGGTGACTGACACCTGTCCCGAGACGCTCTTGGCGCGCACACGGTCTTGGATGTCGGCCGCCATGATATCACCAGACACCGACGACAAAGCGAATGGTCCGGCCGCTAACTCGGCTTTGACCAAACCCGATACCGTCGCCAATGATCCTGTCGCGCCCGACGGACCGGTGATATAGAAGCTGACGCTGATACTGCGCTCGCGGCCGAAACGGCGCCGTAGATAGCGCCCGAAGTCATCGGGACGATCAACGAATGCTTCAAGATAGTCGCCCGATCCGTCAACGACGACTTCGATGGCGTCGAGAATTTCCTGTGCTTCTTCGCGGCTGTCGGCGCGCACGTCGACGACCACTTCCACCGTCGTCTCGGTGGCCCCGTCCACGCCCTTATAGGCCACATCGCCTGCGACCGTCTCAACGTCGATGTCCGGTCCCGATGTGTGCGTGAACGTATGAGTGTCGGTGAATTCATAATGATCGAGCGCCATCGCCGGTGCGCTCAGCGCGATCACCGCTGCGGCGGTGGCCAGTACGGCCCAAGACCAGTTCTTCGTCCGTGTCATGATGCGTCCTCCCGTTTAGTGCCAGATCGACTTCAGCTTTTTCTTCAGCAGCTCGCGGGCGCGGAAGATTCGGGCCTTGACCGTTCCGACAGGGAGGTTGAGTTGCTCGGCGATCTCCTCGTACGACTTGTCCTGGTTGTGCCGCAACTGGATCACCTCGCGATACTTCGGCGGCAGCGACTCAATGGCCTCATTGATGGTCACCGCCTGGCGGCGACGAATCAGGTCCTCTTCGGGATTGGTCGACCAATCCGGGACCTCATACGTGACCTCACCGTCGTGCATCTCGATCGGCTTGTCGAGTGAGAGTGCGTCGATCCGCTTCTTGCGCAGGTAGTCGATCGCGTTGTTGGCCGCGATCTTGTACAGCCACGTCGAGAAGCGGTACTCGAAACGGTAGCTCGACAACGATCCAAACGCCTTCATAAACGTCTCCTGCACCAGGTCGGCCGCTTCATCCGGATTCCGGATGATCTTGAAGATCACGTGGTAGATGGGCTGGCGGTGACGGTTCAGCAGCTCACGATAGGCTCGCTGATCACCCGCTAACGCATCCCGGATCAGTTCTTCGTCCGATTCGGCCACCTGGGCACCCGCAGTTGACGTTTACGATACCACCAACGGTTTGTTTCGCGGCGACCACAATACCGCGAAAGTGTGATAATACGCATCATGTCCAAATCAGCCAATCGAATCCTACGGCAGATTCTTGACTCTGTCCCGCCATCTGATCACTTCTCATGTCTTCTCTTGCCCACAATCCTGGTGTCCGCTAAGTTATGTAAACACCTGTTGAGGACCGTGGAAGTTGCGTTCAACCATGACGACATCAGCCGCCCAGATTGACCAATGGCTTCTGGCCCTCACCGAGCACCAGCAACTTGAATTTAAGGAGGCCAAGACTCAGTTCGATCGAGAGAGGTTGCTGAAGTATTGCGTGGCGCTGGCGAATGAGCGGGGAGGACTGCTGCTTCTCGGCGTATCCGATAAGAGACCGCGAAAAGTGGTTGGAACGCAGGCCTTTCTTGACCCTGTCAAACTGTCCGAGAGCCTCTTTCAGACGCTGGGATTTCGGGTGGACATCGAGGAGGTACATCATCCCGACGGTCGCGTACTCGTCCTTCGCATCCCCTCGCGGCCCCGCGGCACCGCCTATCATCACAATGGGTCCTACTTGATGCGATCCGGACAGGCGCTGGTTTCAATGTCGGAAGACCAACTGAGGAGCATTTTCGCAGAAGGAGAGCCCGATTGGCTGGAGGAGCCGGCGCTGAGCCGAATCGACGCTCAGGAGATCGTGGAGTTGCTCGATACGCAAACCTACTTTGAACTCATCAAGCTCCCCTATCCCACCGAACGCACCCGGGTTATTGATCGACTACTCGATGAAAGGCTGATCGATGGGGATGGTTCGGCATTCTCAATTCGCCGAGTGGGTGCGCTCCTGCTAGCCAAGGACTTGTCCAAGTTCGCGGAGCTGACGCGGAAGGCCCCACGCGTTGCCGTCTACACGGGGAATTCGAAAAAAGAGACGCGCTTGGATCAAACCGGAATCAAGGGATACGCCGTCGGATTTCGTGGCTTAGTTCGCTTCGTCATGGGGCAGCTTCCTCAGAATGAGGTGATTGAAGACGCTCTCCGACAGGAAGTAAAACTGGTCCCAGAGATTGTGATCCGTGAATTGGTGGCCAATGCCCTCATCCATCAGGATTTCCAGATACAAGGTGCATCGGTCATGATTGAAATCTACTCGGACCGCGTCGAAATCTCGAACCCTGGGAAGCCGATCGTACCAGTTGATCGCTTCATCGACGGCTACCAATCACGCAACGAGCGACTTGCCGACATCATGAGGCGCCTCGGCATCTGCGAGGAGAAAAGCAGCGGAATCGACAAGGTAGTCGACGCCGCGGAAGCGTACCAACTCCCGGCCCCGAATTTTCTTGCGGGTTTCAACCGCACTCAGGCGATTATCTATGGGCCACGCGACTTCGACGACATGGATCGAAATGACCGCATTCGGGCATGTTATCAACACTGCGCCCTCCGATGGGTCATGAACGAGCGGATGACCAATCAGACTCTGCGCAAGCGATTCGACCTGCCAGAAAGCAAGAGCTCAATCGTGTCGCAAGTGATCGCCGCGACAATTGAGGCCGACCTTATCAAACTCGATACCTCGGTTGGAGGGTCTCGAAAATTCGCGCGGTATCTGCCATATTGGGCATAGTTTTAATTAACCAGCCAGGGTGGTCGACGCCGATGATTCACCCTAACGCATTGTTGAACAGTCAGTTGCTTATTTAAGCGTTTGCCGGGAGCTGTGGCTTCGGAGAGCAGGATTTGAGACGCCCATGGACATCGCCACCGTCATCGGAACTGTTGTTTGCACGCGCAAGGAGGAGAAGCTGCGCGGGTATAAGCTGCTGCTGGTTTCGGCGGCGGATGATCCCAACACCGATCCCAATCCGATTGTGGCGCTTGATACGGTGGGGGCCGGTGTCGGTGAACGGGTGATTGTCGTACGCGGGTCCTCCGCGCGAGCCGCCGCTGACCTGGAATCGACACCGGTCGATGCCGCGGTGGTGGGGATCATCGACCATGTCGAGCAGGATGGGAAGCTCGTCTATCGCAAAGGCGCTGAGCCGTCTCCGGAGGTGATCCAGTGAAGCTGGGGCGTGTCTGCGGGACCGTCGTCTCAACCGTAAAGAGCCCGGCGTTTGAAGGGGTGCCCTTACGCTTGATTTATCCCGCCACCGAGAACGGCTACAGCGGATCCGCCGATCCAATTTGGGCTGACAAACCGATTGTGGCCGTTGATACCGTCGGGTGCCGCGATGGTGACACAGTCATCTGGATTTCCGCACGCGAGGCAACACTGGCACTGGTCGAGCATGTTCTGCCCACTGACGCCTCCATCGTCGGCATTGTCGATTCGATGTCGGAGTAAGCCATGATTATCGCCCGCGTTTCCGGCCAGATCGTCTCCACCGCCAAGAACCCGAAATACAGACCGTTCAAGATTCTCCGCTGTGTCCCCGAACGTCTCGACGGCACCGTCCGCCAAGACGCCGCGCCGATCGTCGCGCTCGACACGGTCGATGCCGGTGTCGGCGATCGTGTGCTGATCTGCCAGGAAGGCAAATGGGCGCGCGAATATCTCGGCGACATGGATTCCCCGGTCCGGTCGATGGTGGTTGCAGTGGTGGAGAAGATCGAGGTCGGCGCTGTGCCGAATGCGCTAACGTAGGGTGGATGGTTCTCGACTCTGCTCGGAACGAGCAGAGTCGAGGTTCACCCACCAACGTCGGTCAACGCGCATGGTGGGTGCACCTCACCGGCACTCGTTCCAAGTGCCGCTGAGGTGCACCCATCCTACGGCCTCAGAAATATGTTCCGTTTGAAGCCAACACGGTGGTCATCTGTGGCGTCACCCGCCCTCGGGTGACGCCTTGTCGGTACGGGAGCCGTCATGCGAGGGCGCATGACGGCACGCTGGAATCGGAAAGTTCTTCTGACAATCGCTAGAATCCACTCTCCACACCTCTTTTCCACACTTATCCACATTCTCCACAACCGGGCCCAGAGTGCGGGAGGAATCCCATTCTGTGCATGGATTGAACCATCCACACCGTCAATTTCCGCCTTCGACATGTCATTTCCCTAAAGATTAACTTATTTCTCTGCAGTCACTTACGTAAATCCTGACTCCCGCCACATCTCCGGCAAGCCCCTTGCACTGTGCTGGTGAGGTAAATGTCGGTGTGGGCTGACCGATAATGTAATCCGGACGGAGTCATACCTCGATTGCGCCGGATTTCGGTCTCGTGCGAGGAGAATTGGGCATGACTCCAAAACAGAAACCAGGCACGCGGAGGTCGCGGAAGACGTATTGGCACCTGTACAGCCTCCAAACGCTGAATCCGGAGAAATTCATTAAGGTGGTTGACAAGATTTTGCGACAGGAGTTCCACCTCATCAAATAGGCCGCCTGGCCGTCCCGCAGCACAACGCACCGACATCGGAGCTTAAGTCGGTCGCGGCCCGAGAGGAGAGGGAGGATTCGGGCAATGGAAATGGATTTCGCACCACCACAAGGGCAATACGCCTGACAACATCACGCGGAATCCATTGTCCGGGTTTGACATGAGTCTGCCCGGAAATTGAGTTTGGCCTTGACAAGCGTCAGCGGCACCGATATTGTGGCGCGTCTTAAGGCTGTTTCGGGAACGGCTTGTAAACCAAAGGTTATGAGGGATATGAGGGTCAAGGAACGGCTCCAGTTGATGATTATTCCGCCATCCACCGATGGCGTGCGGCAGTATTCGATACCACCATGGATCATTCCCGGCGTATTGATTTCCGTTGGAGTGCTGGTCTTGGTGACGCTGACCACCAGCATTTTCGCCTTTAAGTATTGGGACAGCGATTCCGAACTCGCCCGCCAGAAGGAAGCCAACCGCCAACTCCAACTCCAGATCGCGCAACTCGACAATAGTGTTGATGATCTGCGCGGCAAACTGGTGTTGCTCGAAGAATCCGAACAGCAAGTGCGATCCGTCTTCGGCTTTCCCGAACTCGATCCGGCGGAGCGTGCGCTGGGTATCGGCGGTAATGTGTCGCCGGATGATTTGCTGATGGGCGATGCCGAGCACGCGACGTTCGACGAGGTCTTCGCAATCGAAACCGACCTCGACCGTCTGCTGCGGCGCGCCGAATTCGAACGCGAAAACTTCGAAGCGATTTACAACGCCCTGGTTGACCGCAAAGAACAGCTCGACCACACCCCGTCGATCAGCCCTATTGACGGACACTTGGTTCGCGGCTACGGCATCCGTCCCGACCCGTTTACCGGTGTCAAACGGTTACACGGTGGCATCGATCTGTCGGCCGATGTCGGCACACCGATACGGGCCCCGGCCAATGGCAAGGTGACGTCGACCGGGTACCAGTCGCAGCTCGGCAAGATGATCAAGATCGACCATGGCTACGACGTGGAAACGCGCTACGGTCATCTCTCGAAGATTCTCGTGAAGCGTGGCCAGCAAGTGAAACGCGGCGAGGTGATTGGCTACGCCGGCAACACCGGCTATTCCACCGGTCCGCACCTGCATTATGAGGTCCATGTCGACGGACGCCGCGTCGACCCGATGAAGTACATCTACGATTTCGCACCCTGGACCGGCGAACCGCTCGCTCAGGCCGACTGAGTCGGCCAGTGATCCCTAATCGGTAGTAGCTCCACCGAGACACACGGCACCGCCGGAAGGCGGTGCTGTCTCTGTTTTGATCTGGGGAAATAATGATGCGATCGACAGACGAAGCGAGTGTTCCCTCTCCCCCATGACGGCTTTTTGTCTTGGGGGAGAGGGTTAGGGTGAGGGGGAATCGGATTGCCATTTACCTCTCACCCCAGCCCTCTCCCCCTTCGGCATCGCTCAGGACAGGCCGCTGAAAAGTGTGGTGAGAGCGAGCTTTTGGATTCGGTCGCATTCATTGGGTACTTTGGCGATCAGTTGGAGTTGGCTGTTCCCCCCCCAATGGAACATCTGGCCCCTCCCAACGTTGAACCACAGACAACGTCAGGCCGGCGGATTGGGGAATTCCCTCACCGAAAATGGTGTCATTTAGGCTGTCGGACTGAAAAAAGTACTACGGAAGCAGGGGATTTTTGTTGTATGTTAAATGCAGTCGCCCACAGGCAAATGTCAGAATCCTGGGGGGAGGCTACGATGACTATGGCCGCAACCAAGAACCAGACCAAATCTCGCAAGAAACGCTCGCCGTCGAACAAGAAGACCGAGACGGCGTCGGCGGCCAAGACGCGTCGTGGACGCAAGCCCAAGTCGGCCAAGGTCCAAGACCAGGTGGACCTGCAGGATCAGCAGCAGGAAACCACCGATGAAAACGACGAGACTTACGTCAAGGACGTCATCCGCCAGATCCAGGAAGACGGCAAGAACCACCTGTTTAAGGAAATCATCGACCGCTACCGCTCGCAGGTCGCCGGGATCGCCTATAAGATGGTGCAGGACTACGACGACGCCAAAGACATCACCCAGATGGTGTTCGTCAAAACGTTCTACAACATCAAGCGGTTCGACCGCAGCAAACGGTTCTCGACGTGGCTCTATCGCATCGCGGTGAACGCGTCGATCGACTATATCCGCAAGTTCAAGAAGCACCGCTTCGAAGAACTCGACGATATCACCGAGCCGAAAGAGCCGACCCTGGCCACCCAAACGCCGGAGCAGGCCTTCCAGCTCAAGGAAGTGCGTGAGCATATTCTCAAAGCGGCCAAAAAGCTCAACGAAAAGCAGTACACCGCCTTTGTGCTCAAGGATCTCGAAGGTCTGGATATCGATGAGATCGCGCAGATCATGGGCATGCCGCAGGCCACCGTCCGCTGGTACCTCCACCGCGCCCGCAAGCACCTCCGTGGCGACCTCCGCCGCCGCTTCGGCCCCGTCCTCAATAAGCTGGGGATTTCGGGGGGGAAGTAGTGGGGGGCTGCAGTTCCTGCCCATTGTTATCCGGGCATCCCACGGTTCAAGTGTGATTGACTTTCTGTTTTTCCAGTGAGATTCTTATTCACGATGGTGCAGTATAGAGGCACACGGCGATGGAATTGTGCCGGCGGCCTGAGTAAACCCTGACGAGGGCGTCAGGGGCACCCTGGCGGAAAAAACGCAGGAACGGCTACGAGCTGTTTGAACTACATACGACGGTAGTTCGGTCCGTTCGTAGCGCGGTGGTCAAGTCATAATCTTCCTGTAAAAACGGGCTGAGTGCATCTCCTGCATCATCGTCGTTGTCTATGCCGGGTGCCCGTGACGATCTCTGCATGCGCATGCCATTGCAGCATAATCCTCCTACTCGACACGGTGTGCCATGACCTTGGTCATGGCGTCAACCCTCGACCGGAATCGGTGTGAAGTCCCACGAAATCGCATCAACGACCAATGGTACACTTGAGTGACCCGCACGTGATCGTGCACTGGACCACTCCCATTCGAGTGTACTTCCCACCAGTTCACGTCGGACCGGGTTTCCTTCAATATACTCTACCGCATTTCGAATGGCGTTGTGATTCCAAAGATTCCGGTCAAATCCACCACCGGGCTGCCAAAAGCGATATCGGATCGGATTGCATCCCGTGTCGGCACTAGCCGCCAACCGTTGTGGGTGGTCGGTTCTCCAGTGCCGCAAGATGTCTCTGGAGAACTCCTCCTTGATTCTCCTCAGAATGTTGGCCATGGCATAGCGTTCGCGTCGTGGCCGAATCAACAAGTGAACATGCTCGGGCATAATCACGTAAGCCCAGATGTCGAACTGCTCAACGCGCCGAGCCTTGTCCAATGCCCTGGTGAACTCCATGCATGTATGCCGGTCGGTCAGGAACTTTCTGCGTTTCCAACAGGAGAACGTGAGAAAATGGGCGTGTCCGGGAATGTTGAAACTTTGACGACTCATAACTATCCCGATGTTTGCCATGACCAAGGTCATGGCACACGTGTGGTGATCTTGAAATTCACCATAACTAAGGTCATGGCGTGTCGTGTTCTCGAAATTCATCATGACCAAGGTCATGGCAGGTCATGCGTCCGAAAAGTAAGGAGATTTGGCAGGGCAGGTGGGTCAATCACTTTTGGTAAGCTTGGTGTCTCATCCCCGGGGTGCCCGTGACGACTAATTCTTGTGTTACTGTGTGCCATGACCTTGGTCATGGCCGGGTGCCCCATCCGCTTGCGGTGGGTTTAGATTTTATCGCGTAGACCGTCTACACGCAGTCGCCCGCAAAGAAGACACTGAATTCCCGCTTTCACGGGAGTGACATGGTTTTTCTCGTCCTGTAAGTTGTTGTGAATCAACGAAGATGCCGGGGTGCCCGTGACGACTAATTCTTGTGTGACAGTGTGCCATGACCTTGGTCATGGTGTACTGCCCGGTGCCCCATCCGCTTGCGGTGGATTAAGATTCTGTCGCGTTGCCCGCTCAGAGGCAGTGACTCGCAAAACGACACTGGATCCCTGCGTCCGGGGCACCCGGGTCCCGCCGTCTTTCTGCATCGAAAAGTGATTACCTCCGCTGATGGATTTTCGTATCCCTCGCCACAGACCTCAACGTGGAGTGTATCTCATGTCCGAAACCCAACGTATCGCCCAACAAATCAAACAGGCGTTTGAGGGACCGTGCTGGTCGGGGCCGTCGCTGCTGGATGTGCTCAAAGATGTCGATGTGATTGCCGCATCAGCCAAGCCGATCAAAGACTCGCATTCGATCTGGGAGATTGTCATGCACCTGATCGGCGGACAGCGGATTATGCTGCGTTTTGTGCGCGGCGATTCAACCACCGCTGCGACCGACGACGACTGGTGGCCACCGATCCCGGATCATGATGATGAAATCGGATGGACCGAGACGCTGGAAACGCTAAAGAAGCAAGAGACGGAGCTGGCCGACGAAGTCCGCAAATTTCCCGATGCAAAACTCGACATGTCATTCGTCGAGGGCGGCAGCACCGCCTACAACAATCTCCAGGGCCACCCGCAGCACACGCTCTATCACGCCGGGCAGATTCTGATGCTGAAGCGCGCGCAGGGGATGAAGTAGACGGTTGCATTCAAGCCCGATAGGGCGACACAACGTAGCACCGGGCGTCAGCCCGGTGTATCGAGATGACAATAGCAGAAGCCCCGTAGGGGCGACACCCAGCGACGTTGTGTGGCGCGAGATGTGTCGCCCTTACAAGGCTTCATGGTGTGTGCGACCGGAATCCCCGGGCTCACGCCCGGGGCTAGGTTGAGCCCACCCTACGGGGCTCAGGTCCTCGACCGCCGCCGCCCGCGCTTGCGCGGCCGCGGCTCGTACGCTTCGCTGAGCACCAGATCGATTTCCATTTTCTCCGGATCGGTCTTGATGAGGCGCACATTCACCTGATCGCCGAGACGGAACGTTCGCCCGGAACGCCGTCCCTTGACGGTCCAATGCTCACGGTTCCAGACATAATAATCATCGTCAATACCGGAGAAACGGACCAAACCGTCGGCGCCGATGCCTTTGAGCGTGACAAAGAATCCGAATTCCAAAAATCCGGAGATGTGGCCTTCATACTCATCACCGAGGTGATCGCTTAGGTATTCGAGCTGTTTAATGCGCACCGATTCGCGCTCGGCCTGCTCGGCGGCGCGTTCGAGATCGGATGTCTTCTTGCCGATCGCCGGCAGCGCGGTGCGGGCTTTATGTTGTTCGCTCGTCGGCCAATCATTGTTAATGATCTTAATGATGTGACGGTGAATCCACAGGTCGGGATAGCGACGAATCGGCGAGGTGAAGTGCACGTAGTGCGGAAACGCCAAACCGAAGTGACCAATGTTCTCCGGCTGATACACGGCTTTCATCAGCGAGCGCAGCACAATCATGTGGATCATTTCTCGCCGTGGATCATCCTTCGTGCGTTCGAGTAACCGCGCCAGTTTTTTCGAGGTGACACCACCTTTGGCAGTGAACTTGTAGCCCATCGTCTCCATAAACGATGCCAGCTCTTCCATCTTCTCCTGCTCCGGCTGCGCGTGGACACGGTACAGGCAGGGGAGATTCTTCTTCAGGAACAGATGCGCGGCACACTGATTGGCCACCAGCATGAATTCTTCGACCAACTGATGGGAGTGATCCGATTCGCGAATCGTAATGTCAATCGGATGCCCGTCCTCGTCGAGTTGCACTTTCGATTCCGGCGCATCCAGATCAAGACTGCCGTTGCGGAAGCGCTTCTGCCTGAGCGTTTGCGACAACTCCCGCATCTCGTCGAGCACTCGCGTGTGTTTCTTCACCGCACGACTGGTCTTACCCTGGTAGAAATAGTCGGAGACGTCTTCGTAACTGAACTTGGCCTGCGAATGAATCATCGAACGGACAAACCGGTACGACAAAATGTCACCACCATCGGACAGATCGATCAGACAACTGACAGCCGGACGATCGATTTTCGGTTTCAGACTGCACAGATTATTCGACAACTGCACCGGCAGCATCGGGATAACGCGATCAACGAGATAGGTCGATGTCCCACGATCGTACGCTTCCCGATCGAGTTCGGTGTTGGGCGTCACATAGTATGACACGTCGGCGATATGTACACCCAGGCGCCAGTGATTGCCGACGCGTTCGAGCGAACAAGCGTCGTCGTGATCTTTCGCATCGGCGGGATCGATGGTGAACAGTTTGAGATGCCGTAAATCGTCACGCGAGTCGATTTCTTTCTGTGATAACTTCTCGGGGAATGCCCGTGCTTCGTCATTAACGCGTTTGGGAAATCGTGTGCCGATCTGATACGCGGCAATGATGCGTTCCATGTCGACGCCGGGTTCATCGGGGTAGCCCAACACTTTCGTGATCTTGCCCGACGGTGTCTGATCGGGATGTTCCCAATCGACAATTTGGACGACCACCTGCTGACCGGCTTTGGCGTTCTTGCTGGCCTTGTCGGGAATATGAATCTCGCGCAATGGATGCGGCTGATCGGGTGTTACGTAGCTGAAGTATTTCGCCTCCCGGTAAATTCCGAGGATCGGCGCTGTGCCACGTTCGAGGACGCGGATGATTGCGCCTTCGGGTGACGGCCCGTCCTTTTCGGCATGTAAGCGCACCATAACCCGATCACCCGACAGGGCATTGCGCCGTTCGCGCGGACGGATAAACACTTCGCTGGTGATATCGTCGCGTCCCTCGACACGCACAAACACATGCCCGCCACGCCGTACCGTGACCGTCCCCACAACCAGATTCAGGGGATCGGGCGGCGCCCACCGACCACGCTTGAGGCGAACGAGCTTCCCTTCGGACTGCAGTTGCTTGAGCGTTGCGCGGAAATCGCGATACTGACGGTCGCTGATTCCCATCAGCTTCGCCAGTTCGCGCGACCGTACCGGTCGTCCGATTTCATCGCGCAGGAACTGGACGATGCTCTCACCGTCGAATTCTATTCCGCTCTTTGTTGACTTACGACGCCTCGTCACGGCGCACCGTCCTTTCGTGGCTCGGCTTCCTCCGAGTCATGTATAGTAAGGATGAATGCAATGTGAGGGAAGAGAGTTTCAGGGTTGACGGTAGGATGTTTTCACCCGAATGCTGCGGGTCCTCAGCGTGTGTTGGAAGATCTGTGTTACTGGGGTCTGCACGTTGTCGTAGGGGCGTATTGCATACGCCCGAACGGTTGCTGGATGTTGCGCCGAAGGGCGTATGCAATACGCCCCTACGGATGGTCGTCTTGTCCATGGGCGATATGATGGAGGCTCTGACACTGTCAACAGGCGATTGAGGCCGGTGGCGCCCAACGATAGAAACTTGATTCGGAGTTATAGTTGCGACATTAGTCCCGCCGGCTGCGGATCAACACCTTGCTGTACTGCGGGAGGTTTTCGAGCACCCGTCCTGTTCCGCGCACAACGCAGGTCAGCGGATCCTCGGCCACATTCACCGGGAGATTCGTTTCCTGTCGCAACCGCCGGTCCAGCCCGCGCAACAACGCGCCACCGCCGGTGAGAACGATACCGCGATCGAGGATGTCACTCGACAGTTCGGGGGGGGTGCGCTCCAACGATTGGCGCACGGCTTCGATAATCGAATCGACCGGCTCCGACAGCGCTTCGCGCACCTGAACCGACGACAGTTTCATCGTCTTGGGCACGCCGGCAATGAGGTCGCGTCCTTTGATCTCCATCGATTCTTCACGGTCGAGCGGGAAGGCTGAGCCAATGCGAATTTTGATCTCTTCGGCTGTTAATTCACCGATTAGAACATTATAGTTACGCTTTAAATAGAGAACGATCGCTTCGTTCATCTCATCGCCGGCGATACGAATCGACTTGTTGTTGACAATTCCCGACAAGGCGATCACTGCGATCTCTGATGTGCCCCCGCCGATATCGATGATCATAATACCGGCGGCCTGATCGACCGGCAGGCCAACACCAATCGCCGCCGCCATCGGTTCCTGAATGAGATAAACCTCGCGGGCACCGGCATTTTCCGCTGAGTCGCGGACCGCGCGCTTCTCCACTTCCGTAATTCCCGACGGCACCGAGATCACAATACGCGGCTTCATCAGATACCGGTGCCGAATGACACGTCGGATAAAATCGGACAGCAACTTCTCCGTTATTTCAAAGTCGGCAATCACACCGTCTTTGAGTGGTCGCACTGCCCGAATGCCTTCCGGTGTGCGTCCCAGCATTTCCTTGGCCGCGGCGCCGACCGCCACGACACGTCCGCTCGAGACTTCGGTGGCGACCACCGACGGTTCATTGAGCACAATGCCGACGCCGCGCACGAACACCAGCGTGTTGGCAGTGCCCAAGTCGATACCGATATCGTTGGAAATCAAATCGAACAGTGACATTGATCTATATCCCAAGGCCGGTTTGGCCCTCTGATTGACGGTTCTGCCGGCCAAAGTATAAGTATCGGCCGATCAGGTTGACATACTCACTCCAGTCGGCGTCGCCGGTCTTGTCCATAACCCGATGCAACGCCCCCATCTTTGAATCCAGCTCATCGGCGTAGTGGAGCACAAACGCTTCCGGCGTCATCGGCACCACCGGCGAGCCCTGGGCCAGCTCACCCTGATGTGACACAATCAGGTGTCGCAGCGCGTTGGCCGTCTCCGCCGGGAAATCCTCGATCTGGCGGATAGCCGTCGCCACACGAAAGTCGCCGGTGTTAATATGACCCACAAGCCGGCCTTCGTCGCTGTAATCGATCATCGATGTCACGCTGTATTGCTCGATTTTGCCCAGGTCATGCAACAGTGCTCCGCAAACCAACAGATCGCGGTCCAACTCAGGATACAAGGTACAGGCAAATTCGCAAATGCGCACGATATTCAACGAGTGCTCGGCCAATCCGCCGATTGTGTTGTGATGCCAGAGCTTCCCGGCCGGCGCCGCGAGATACAGTTCACGCAGGTTGTCCGACTCGAAGAGCGCATACATCAACCGGCGCAGATGCGGATCCTGCAGCGATTCCAGGTACCGTTCCAGTTCGCTGGCCAATGTTCCGGGATCGACGTCAGAACGGGGGAGGAAGTCTTGCGGTGTCGCTTCGTCGGGTTGGGCCAGCCGGATGCGTTCAACCTTCAATTGCGGCTTGTCGCGAAAGGAGCCGACAATGCCTCGAACCTTGACGACGCAGCCGGGGGTCAGGTCGGCGATAATCTCATTGAACCCTTCCCACATCACTCCTTCGATGCGTCCGGTCTGATCGCCAAATTCCAGACTGAGGCGCTCGCCACCGGTATACTCGCGTCGCTCGACTTTGCGCAACGCGACGAAGGCCTCGATTCGCTCTCCTTGCTCCCAATCGCGGATGGTCACGCCTGACCCACCGAACCCTTTCATTACCAACGGCTTCGCCCGATGGCCAATTTTATAGTCCCGCCGGAATCGAATAAAGTCAAGGGAAAAGCCCATGCGATGCCGCATCGAGCGACCAGATTCTCTGCCACTGTCCAAATCGACGAACTCTGTGTGGTATAACGCAGTATGTTTCATTGAGGGGACTGGCATCCGGGTCTATATTCGCCGTGTGAGCAAACTCGACCGCTACATCATCCGCGAGCACAACGGGCCATTCTGGTTCGCGCTGGTTGTCATCACACTGGTCTTGGTGGTCGACTTCGTGCCGGACGTCGTGCGGATGGTTGTCTCCAAGGGGTTGCCACCGGGGATCATTGCTCAAGTCTTTGTGCTCAATCTGGCTTGGATGCTGGCGCTCTCGGTGCCGATGGCGGTGCTGTCGGGGACGCTGATGGCCTTTGGACGGTTGGCCGCCGATTTCGAAGTGCTGGCCGCCAAGGCAGCGGGTGTCTCCATTTACCGAATGATCATTCCGGTTCTTTTTGTCGGCGCCGTCTTGGGGACCGGACTGGTACTGTTCAACAATGAAGTCCTTCCTGATGCCAATCATAAGGCGCGCCTGTTGATGTCCGACATCCGTCGCAAGCGGCCAACGCTCGATCTGAAGCCCAACGTCATGGTCGACCACATCCCCGGGTACCACCTGCTCGTGCGCGAGGTCGATCAGGAATCGTCGAAACTGGGTGGCGTGACAATTTTTGAGCATCGCAACCGTGACGCCCCGCGCACAGTGGTGGCCAGCCGCGGCAACATGAGCTACTCAGCCGATGGTACAACGCTGATTTTGGAACTCTTCGACGGTGAGATCCATGAAGCCGATCCGAACAAGGTCGGTGAATACCGCCGAACTGAATTCGAACGCCAGACGTTCTATCTGGGTGGAGCGGGCGATCAGTTCAGCCGCACCGAGTCGGAGTATCGCACCGATCGCGAGAAATCATCAGCACAGATGCGCGAGGACATCAAGGCGTGGAAGGAGTCGATCAATCCTCATCTGGATGCGATCGATCGCGCCTGCTCGACCATGGTTGCCGCGCTGTTCCTGTCGCCACCCGATTCACTCGAAGCGTCTGAACAGCTCCCGGTCGACAAGGAGAACTTTGTGCCTGCCGCCAACGAACGAAGCGCGATGCGACGCGCACGTGACCGCGCCATGCGTATCGGATCGATCATCCAACGCGAAGTGCAATCGATTCGCAGCCAGGAGCGGTTGATTCGGCAGTACGAGATCGAAATTCACAAGAAGTATTCCATCCCGGTGGCGTGTGTCGTCTTTGTCCTGTTGGGATGCCCATTGGCCGTGCGCACCCGTCGCGGCGGACTGGGGGTGGCGATCGGCCTATCGTTGGGATTGTTCCTTGTGTATTGGGCCTTTCTGATCGCCGGGGAGGACCTCGCCGATCGCGGCTTGGTGTCGCCGTTTGTGGCGATGTGGGCGGCCGATATTACGATCGGGACGATCGGACTGCTGCTCCTGTGGTCGGTCACCAATGAGGTCTCGCTCGTTCCCAGTGCGATCTGGGAACGAGCACAACGATTGGTGTCGTCTAAGACCGCCAATGGCCAGACAGACTCATGAAACGCATCGATCGTTATCTCATCACCCGCTTCGCCTTTAATTTTGCATGGGCGCTACTCGCATTCTGGGCGGTGTTTTTGGTCGTGCATCTGATTGAGCACCTCGATGATTTCATCGATAAGGATGCACCGGCACAATTCGTTGCTCTCTACTACGTCTACTTTTCACCCTGGATCGTTATTCTGGTCGCTCCCATCGGCGTGCTGCTGGCCACCTTGTTTGCTGTCGGGTTTCTCAGCAAGCGTAACGAGCTTCTGGCCATGCGTGCCGCCGGTGTCTCGCTGATTCGACTCTCGCTACCGCTGCTGTTTTTGGGCTTACTCATTGCCGGCGGGATTTTCGTCGCGGGTGAGACAATCTATCCGGCGGCCGAGGCAGGCCGTCAGGATTTGGAGGAACAATTCGTGCGCCGGGCCCCGCGTCGCGGGCAGGTGATGAGGAGCAATCTGTTTGCGTCCGGATTTGGCGGTCGCGTGTTCTACTTCCAGCGCTTCAACGCGCTCCTCGGGGACGGGCAGAACGTACGGATTCAGGAATTTCACGAGGGACGCGTACAGCAATTATGGGAATTCGAACAGTTCGTATTTCAGGACTCGGTCTGGGTGGGAACGAATGGACGGTCGCGCGTGTTCGCCGATTCCGCCGACACCGCGGTACTGTACACGTCGATCGACACGATGAGATTCCCGAACTGGGAGGAAACACCGAGTGATTTCATCCGCGAACAGGTCGATCCCGAACGTGTGAGCTATACAACCCTCCGGGCGGTGGTCGAACGCATGCGCGAGACCGGTGCTGACACCACTGTCGAAGAAACCGAACTGCAACTCAAGATCGCCTTCCCAACGCTGAGTTTTCTGGTGGTGTTGATCGGATTTCCGATTGCCTCACGCATCAAGCAGTCGGGAATGGCACTCAACTTCGGTATCGCCATGGGCATCACATTCGTTTTGCGTGTCCTGATCGAAGTCTTTCGTTCACTTGGCCACAATGGCGACGTGCCCCCGATGATCGCGGCCTGGGTGCCGAATATCGTCTGTGCGATTGGTGGTCTGCTGCTATTACTGCGCGTCCAGAAATGAATACATCAATCGCACCCCACAGCTCTGCCGTGGGAAACGTTGGTGTCCACTTCATCCACTCGGTCCACTCAGTCCATACGTATAGCAACTTTCTGCAGAGCTGCGGGGTACCACCAATGTTATAGCGATTGTCAGAATAACTGTCCGATTCCAACGTGCCGTCACGCGCCCCCGCTTATCGGTCAACTGCGTTGGTGAGTCCGCCGAGGCGGATCGAGCCATCCGGCCCGTGCGTCCGCGTCTGCACAATCCCCCGTCCACGGGCCTCAAGGCCTGTGGCACCCAAATGTAATCACGATACACACGGTGCCTCGCTTCTCCTCAATCGGAAATTTATGATGACAATCGCTCCAATTGAAAAAGAAAGGGGCGCAGTGAATGCGCCCCTGTGAAGATCACATGTAACTGAAGAGCTTCAAGTGCCCATCTTCCACTCGGCCAGGTACTTCTTTTGCTCATCGGTGAGCTTGTCAATCTTCACTTCCATCGATTTCAGTTTCAATCGTGCGATTTCGCGGTCGATCTTATGCGGCATCGGATGCACATCGATCTCCAGTCGAGTGTGGTGTTTCGCGATGAACTCCACACCGAGCGCCTGGTTGGCGAATGACATATCCATCACCATCGCCGGATGTCCTTCGGCGGCGGCCAGATTGATCAGACGGCCTTCGCCGAGCAACACGACATGCTTCCCGCCCTTCAACGTATACTCGACCACTTCATTGCGCACCTCGCGCTTCTTGCTGGAGAGTTTGTCGAGTGCACCGGTGTCGATTTCGACGTTGAAATGTCCGGAGTTGGCGATGATGGCGCCGTCTTTCATTTTCTCAAAGTGTTCTTTGCGCAAGACATGCAGATTGCCGGTCAGCGTGACAAACACGTCACCCAAACGCGCGGCCTGCGCCATCGGCATGACCTGGAAACCGTCCATCACCGCTTCCAGCGCTTTCACCGGCTCGACCTCGGTGACGATCACCTGAGCGCCCATACCGCGCGCGCGATTGGCCACGCCGCGTCCGCACCAGCCATAACCGACCACAACAAATTTCGAGCCGGCGAGGAGGTGGTTGGTCGCACGCAGAATACCGTCGATGGTCGACTGGCCGGTGCCATACCGGTTGTCGAAGAAGTGTTTCGTCTCCGAATCGTTAATCGCAATCATCGGGAACTTCAAAACGCCGTTATTGGCCATGGCGCGGAGACGAATGACACCGGTTGTCGTCTCTTCCAGTCCCCCCCAGACGTCCTCGATAGCGCCGTCCGTCCCCTTATGCAACGCGGTCACCAAATCGGCGCCGTCGTCGATGGTGATTTGCGGATTGTTCTCCAAAACGGAGTCGATATGTTTGTAATACGTCTTGTTGTCTTCGGCACGGATGGCGAAGACACCGATCTTCGAGTGTTTGACCAATGACGCGGCCACATCGTCCTGTGTGGACAGTGGGTTGGATGCGCATAACCGCACATCGGCGCCGCCCGCCTTCAACGTTTCCATCAAGTTGGCGGTTTCGGTGGTCACGTGCAGGCAACAGCTCACGCGCAGACCTTTGAGCGGTTGGTGTTCTTTGAATCGTTCACGGATCAACCGCAGGACCGGCATGTTCTTCTCCGCCCACTCGATCCGCATGCGGCCCTTGTCGGCCAGTTTGAGATCCTTGATATCGTATTTCAGTGCCATGACCTGGTCGTCCTCCTATGAGTAATGAATCACAATTACGCGTCCTTGCGAAGCGCTTCCGCCTTGTCGGTCTTTTCCCACGTGAATGTCGCCTCCGTACGGCCGAAGTGACCGTAAGCGGAGGTGGGCGTGTAAATCGGCTGCAGTAAGTTCAATGAGTCCAGGATGCCCTTTGGCGTCAGCTCGAAGTGTTTGCGCACCATCGTCTCCAATTGGCCGTTGGGAACCTTCTCCGTTCCGTCACAGAAGACCATCACCGAGACCGGTTCGGCAACACCGATGGCATACGCCAACTGCACGGTACAGCGTTCGGCCAGATCAGCGGCGACGATATTCTTGGCGATGTAGCGGGCCATGTAAGTCGCCGACCGGTCGACTTTGCTCGGATCCTTGCCGCTGAACGCGCCGCCGCCGTGCGGCGCGAATCCGCCGTACGTGTCGACAATAATTTTCCGCCCGGTCATCCCGGTGTCGGACTGCGGTCCACCAATGACGAACTTGCCCGTCGGGTTGACATGGTAGATTGTTTTGTCGTCGAGCAAGGATTTGTCAATGACGGGGTTGATGACGTGATCAATGATTTCCTGACGCGCCTTGCCGGTAATTTGCGTTCCTGTCTTATCGAGGATTTCCGCGGTGTGCTGCGTTGAGATCACGACGGTGTGCACACGGTACGGTTGGCTGTCGCGATACTCGATGGTCACCTGCGACTTGCCGTCGGGTCCGAGGTAGTCGAGAGCACCCGTTTTGCGTGTGGTCGACAACTGCTTGGTCAACTTGTGCGCGAGCATAATCGGCAATGGCATCAGTTCCGGTGTCTCGCGACAGGCATAACCGACCATTAACCCCTGATCGCCGGCGCCGCCGGTGTCGACACCCTGCGCAATGTCGGGCGACTGACGACCGATGGCGTTAAGAACGGCACAGGCATCTGCGTTGAACCCGTACTTGCTGTGTGTGTAGCCAATGTCCGCCACGTGCTCCCGTACGAGGTCGTTCACTTCCACGTACGTGTCGGTCGTAATTTCACCACCGACAATCACCAGGCCGACGGTGATGAACGTTTCGCACGCGACACGTCCATTGGGATCGTCTTGGAGCACAGTGTCCAGCACCGCATCGGAAATGCGATCACATACCTTGTCGGGGTGTCCCTCTGTGACGGACTCCGACGTGAACAGAAAATCATCAACCATGTGTCTCTCCCGGTTCGAAATGGGCCGTTCGCTGCTGACGCAGCCACTTAGTTATTCAGGCCCACCTCAGATGAATCACCAACATTTAATTGCTGGGCATTGCCCGTCACAATCGCATTGGACCCAACCAATGAATCGTGTAACACGCAACGGCGCACGTCGGCGCCGTCGGATATGATCGAATTGGAAATAATCGAATCGCGGACCTGGGAGCCGTCGCCAATGGATACGTACGGACCAATGATGGACCGCTGAACCTGTGCGCTCGGGGAAATGTACGACGGCGGGATCACGATCGACTCGGGCGGATGGTACGTTTCCGCGTGTCTCTCCAGCAGGTGCTGATTCGTTTCCAGCAGCGTTTCCCGCTTACCGCAGTCAAACCATCCTGAGACGTGCTTCGCCTGCATCTTACTCCCGCGATCGACCATCAATTGTAGCGCATCGGTCATTTGCAGTTCACCCGCTGCGGTTTGGTTGCGTTTGATCACCTCCGACAACGAATCGCGCAACAACTGTGTGTCCTTGATACCGTACAGACCGATCACCGCGAGATTCGATTGCGGATGCTCCGGTTTCTCCACCAGACGTGTCGCCAAACCGTTGTCGGTTTCCACCACGCCAAACCGTCGCGGATCTTCGACTTCCTTGACGCCGATTGCATCATCATCACCGTCCATAAAGGCATTAAGATCGATCTCGAGGATCGTATCGCCTAAGATGATCAGAATCGGATCGTTTCCTTCAATGTCCTGGAGGGCCAGATGGATGGCGAACCCGAGTCCCTTCAATTCCGCCTGATAGACAAAGCGCACGTCCAGGTCATATCGCGAGGTGACGTAGTCTTTGACCTTGTCGGCGAGGAATCCAACGACCAGGTAGATGGTTCCCAGATCTTTGAGGCTGGTTAAACGGTCCAGGATGTGGCCCAAAATCGGTTTGCCCGCTACCTGCAGCAACGCCTTCGGAGCGGTATGTGTGTGGGGTCGAAGGCGTGTTCCCACACCGGCGGCAGGGATGATCACGTTAGTCATGCATGTACTCCACGATGAAACTCGACATTACGAATTTGCTCCATGTGTTCTGGGGCCCGTCGCGGCCGCTATCAGGGAATTCGATCAACCTGACAGAAGTCGAATCAAGCCCAATTACTCAGAAATGCAATTTTGCCGACAAATAACAAGGGGTTTTTGCGGGGTTGTTCCAATGAGGCACCGAGAGCCCAACTTGACTTGCGCTGCTCAGCGCCTATATTCATAATCCGCTCGTGTCGCTGGTCCGCACGGGCTTTAGAGATGGAGGGTTTTACATTCATGCACATCGGTGTGTTAACTGGAGGCGGTGATTGTCCCGGCCTCAATGCGGTTCTGCGTGCCATCGTCGTGACCGCAATCAAGCACTACAATTGGCGTGTCACCGGAATTATTGAAGGATGGCGCGGTTTGTTGGAGCGCGGCATGACGCGTGAAATGAGACTGAACGACGTGGCCGGGATTCTTGCACGCGGCGGCACCATTCTCAAAACGTCACGCACCAACCCCGCCAAAGTCGAAAACGGTCACCAAATTGCCGCCGACCGCGTCCGGCGACTCGGCCTCGATGCGGTGATTGCCATTGGCGGCGACGATACGCTTGGCGTCGCGCACGAAATGACCGAAATCGGCGTCCCGATGGTCGGTGTCCCGAAAACGATTGATAATGACATCTTCGGTACCGATTCCACCTTCGGTTTCGATACCGCCGTCAACACGGTGATCGACGCGATCGACCGTGTACGAACCACCACCGAGTCGCACAAACGCGTGATGGTGGTCGAAGTGATGGGACGACACGCCGGATGGATTGCCCTTCACGGCGGCATTGCCGGCGGCGCCGACTACCTCATCATTCCCGAACGTGATTCCAACGTTCAGGAAATCTGCGAAGTCCTGCGTAAACGTCACGAGGGCGACAAAGATTTCTCCATTGTCGTGGTCGCCGAAGGAGCACACGTCGCGCTCGATCCCGAATCGGAATCTAAGCATACCTATATCACACAGGACACGACGACCGATGACTTCGGACACGTCCGCTTGGGTGGCATCGGCCAGATCCTCGCTCAGGAAATCGAAAAGGTGCTGGGCATCGAAACCCGAACCGTCATGCTCGGGCACGTGCAGCGCGGAGGGGCGCCCAGTGCGTACGACCGGTACCTGTGCACCCGTTTCGGCATTCACGCTGTCCGGTTCGTCGATCAGAAGAAGTTCGGGCATATGGTGAGTTTGCGCGGTAATGATATTGTGGCGGTTCCACTCGCCGACATTGCCGGCAAGAACCGAACCGTGACGAACGATCTGTACCAAGAGGCCGCGCTCTTCTTCGGCTAAGGAGACACGACGACGCGCCAGAGCAAACCGAAGCGACCACGGGGATTGACGGCACCGGTGCTGTTATGTTTGAGTGCCATCGTAATGGTGGTCTGCGTCGCGGACAGTGCCCAGGCGCAGTCTCACCAGCGCGACCGCTTCGGCATTCGGGGCGGTATCTGGCCGCACACCGCCATTGAGGGGAGTCTGGGTGAGCGCGACTACGCATCGCCACCCCAAGAAGACTACCGCCTCGATGCCCGCATTGATGAGCCGGCATCGATCGCTCCGTTCGTGGAAATCTACGGGTTATTCCACCTGGACGATCGGTGGTGGCTGGAGGGGGCCGTTGGGTGGGCCGGACGCGGCGGTTTGGAAGTCGGGGGATTCGGTGCAGAAGACTCGATTTTGCTCGGACGCGGCCGCATCGATTTCTTCCCGCTGTTCGCCGGCATTCGATATATACGACCTCTCAATCCCGACGGGAACCCCCATAACGTTTATGCCCGAGCCGGTGGCTCGATCGTCTTCGCCAACGAAGGCGCCGATCTGCTGCAGGATTCGATCACCACATATGGAATTTACAGTCCCGGGACCGAAGCGGCGTTTGGCTTCCTCGTTGGAGGCGGTGGGGAGTTCTATGTCACCAAAAAGTTCGGTGTCCTGCTCGACGCCAACTATCGCTACACGAACTTCAAGTACGCCCGGGAAGCCGAGTTCAATCTCTCCAACATCTGGTTCAGCGTAGGTTTGATTTTCAGGACACGATAACGCGGACCTTTTATGCCCACTGCGTGTTAAAAGGATCAGCGCTATGCGACGATCACTCACATCCGGTATTGTTCTGGTCCTGATCCTGACATTGGGGGCATCGCTGGCCGATGCCCAATCAGGACCGCGTCGCCGTCCCGTAGCGCCCAAAGAACCGCCACCACCAGGGATGTGGATGAAAAGTGCGATCGGTGGGGCGCTGGGGCCGTGGCTGAGCGACGGTTTTGGAGAGGACATCGAAACTCAGACATATCGTTTGAGTGCCAGCTCCACCGCCTTTCACCTCGAATTCAGCTATATGCCCCATCTGACAGGACCACTCAATCTGGACATCAATGTTGGAGCCGTCAGCCGTGGTGATATTCGTATAACGGACACAGAAGGCAGTGTTGGAATTGATGGATTCGGCTCGGCGACGCTGTATCCGCTCGGTTTAGGGCTGGTGTGGTTTCCACTGGCCAAATCGATCAATGCAACCTTTCAACCGGTTCTTCGAGCTGGCGGCTCACTGATTGTCGGTACCGAGACGGTCGACGCCGTTGTCTATGACCAATTCGGCGGTTTCATCGGGACCAGCTCCGAATCCCGGGTCGAGGCCGGTTATTACGCCGGCGCGGGGGCGTTCCTGGTGTTGGGGCGACAGTTCGCACTCACCGGAAACGTGAAATACCAGTACGCGGAGTTCTCTGAAGAGCTGTTTGGCGTTACCGACTACTCCGGTGTTCAGATTCTCATCGGGGCGGTCTACCTCTACCGTTGACCACCCGCTGTCAGGGATTCTTCACAAACCGGGAGATTTTCGACAATCCGGTCGCGATTTGGGCCCAGATCGTGTATTATCTCAGGTTCCGCTGTGGCGGATAAAGGTTGCTCATTCTGTCTGTCAATTCGCAAGGAGGGTGAACACACAGTATGGCTATCAAAATTGGAATTAACGGATTTGGACGTATCGGCCGGCTCGTCTATCGGGCGGCGATCGGAAACAAAGATTTGGACATCGTGGCCGTCAACGACATCACCGATGCGAAGACGTTGGCGCACCTGCTCAAGTACGATTCGATTCATGGACAACTGCCCGATGATGTCACCGCGACGGACGAGGGCTTCAAACATGGCAGCAAGTCGGTCAAGGTGTTGGCCGAACGCGATCCGGCCAAACTGCCATGGAAGGACCTCGGTGTGGATGTCGTCCTTGAGTCGACCGGCCTGTTTACCAAGCGGGACAAAGCCGGCGCGCACATTACCGCCGGTGCGAAGAGTGTGTTGATCTCCGCTCCCGCCGGTGACGCCGATGGCAGCTACGTGATCGGCGTCAACGACAACGAGTTCGATCCGAAGCAGCATAAGATTATCTCGATTGGATCGTGCACAACCAACTGCCTGGCGCCGGTCGCCAAGGTGATCAACGATACGCTGGGCATCGACTCCGGCTTCATGACCACAATTCATGCCTTTACCAACGATCAGCGCATTCTGGATCTGCCGCACAAAGACCTGCGCCGTGCGCGGGCCGCAGCGATGTCACTTATCCCCACGTCGACCGGCGCTGCCCGAGCGATCGGATTGGTGCTGCCGAACCTGAAGGGCAAGCTCGATGGTATGGCGGTCCGCGCCCCGGTAGCCGATGGGTCACTCGTCGATTTGACCTGTTTGGTGAAGTCCGAGGGTACTGCGGAGCAGATCAATGAGGCTATGAAGAAGGCCGCCGACGGCCCCATGAAGGGGATTCTGCGGTATTGCGATGAGCCGATCGTATCGATCGACATCGTTGGCGATCCGCATTCGTCGATTTTCGATGCCTTGGAAACCCGCGTCATGGGCAAGCTCGTGAAAGTGCTGTCGTGGTACGACAACGAGTGGGGCTTCTCCTGCCGTGTGGTTGAAATGCTGGCGCGGATGAAGTAAGAGAGCAGGTTCATCGATGAATAAGAAGACCATTGACGATATCAATGTCGGTGGCAAGCGTGTGCTGGTGCGGGTTGATTTTAATGTCCCGATCGAAAACACGCGCATCACCGACACCAACCGTATCGAAGCATCGCTGCCCACCATCCGGAAACTGATCGCCGATGGCGGGCGTGTCATTCTGATGTCTCACTTGGGACGTCCCAAAGGGCAGGTCATTCCCAAATTCTCGCTCGCGCCGGTCGCGAAAAAGCTCGGTGAGTTTCTCGGTAAAGATGTTGCCTTTGCCGAGGATTGCATTGGCGATTCAGCACAAAAGGTTGTCGATGCGTTGGGCGATGGCGATGTATGCCTGCTGGAAAACTTGCGCTTTCACCCAGAAGAAGAGAAGAACGACGCCGACTTCGCCAAACAGTTGGCCGCACTGGGCGAGGTGTATGTCAACGATGCATTCGGCTCCGCGCATCGGGCACACGCATCGACGGAAGGTGTAACAAAACATCTCGACACCGCCGTGGCCGGTTACCTGATGCAAAGGGAACTCGACGCTTTAGGCGGCTTGCTCAGTGATCCAAAGCGGCCATTTATCGCCGTGCTCGGTGGCGCCAAGGTCTCCGGCAAATTGGAAGTCATCACCAATTTGATGTCAACGGTCGACGCTTTTGTCATCGGCGGCGGGATGGCGTTCACCTTCCTGAAGGCCCAGGGGCATAACATTGGCAAATCGATGGTCGAGCCTGACCTGATCGAAACCGCCAAAGAGATCCTGGCCGATGCCGAGAAATCGGAGAAGCATTTTCTGTTGCCGGAAGACTGTCTCGCGGCTCCGGCGATGGATAAGCCTGACATGCTTAAGATTATGCCCACCAACGACATCCCCGACGACGTCGGTGGCTTCGACATCGGGCCGAGAGCCGCCAAGGTCTTTAGCGACGAGATCAGTAGCGCCAAGACAATCTTCTGGAATGGACCGATGGGTGTCTTCGAGCATCCGCCGTTCGATGCCGGAACACGGGTCGTGGCCAATGCGATCGCCACAGCGACCGACAATGGCGCCAAATCGGTGCTCGGTGGGGGTGATTCGGTCGCGGCCACGCAAGCAATCGGGCTGTTGGACCGTATGACTCACGCATCCACCGGTGGTGGTGCATCACTGGAATTCATGGAAGGGAAGACCCTTCCCGGCGTGGCGGCGCTGAACGACCGCTAAGGAATTGATCTCGCTATGGCACGTGTTCCATTCATTGCTGGTAACTGGAAAATGAACGGTGACCCGACACAGGCGAAGATCCTGTGTGCGGCGCTGGTGGCCCGTTCCAAGGACTGGCCGACGGTGAGCGGCGAGAAAGTGGCGGTTGCCTTGTTTCCGCCGTTTGTCTCACTTGCAACGGCAGCCGAAACGCTAAAGGGAACCGACATCATCTTGGGTGCGCAGAACATGCACGAGGCCCAGTCGGGTGCATTCACCGGCGAGGTCTCCGCGCCGATGCTGTTGACCGCCGGATGCCGCATGGTTATTTTGGGGCACTCCGAACGGCGCCAGTATTTTGGCGAGACCGATGCCGCGGTCAATCGCAAGGTCCTGACGGCGTTGGAGGTCGGATTACACCCGATTGTCTGTGTTGGCGAGACGCTCGAAGAACGCGAAGCCGACCGGACCGAAAAAATCGTCGGACAGCAGTTGGCCGGTGGACTGAAGGGGCTATCCGAAGAGCACATGCGAACGGTGACCATCGCCTACGAACCGGTATGGGCGATTGGAACCGGCAAAGTGGCGACCATCCAACAAGCCGGGGAAGTGCACCGTTTCATTCGGCAGTGGATGGCTGATACATTGAGTCGGGACGTTGCCGAAACCGTACGTATCCAGTATGGTGGCTCGGTGAAGCCCGACAACGCGGAAGGGCTGTTGGCCGACCCGGACATCGACGGCGCACTGGTAGGCGGCGCATCGCTCGATGCCGATCAATTTGATGGGATCATTTGTGCCATAAAACCGTAAGACCGGGCGGCCCTAAGTTTCAGGAGGAGTTGTGTACACAGTTTTGATTTTGCTTCACATCGCCATTTGCGCATCACTGATTATCTCGGTGCTGCTGCAATCCGCCAAGGGTGAAGGGCTCGCCGGTGCGTTTGGCGGTTCATCGCTGACCGGCACCGTCTTTGGCGGACGCGGCGCGGCGACCTTTTTGTCCAAGGCGACGACGATCTTGGCGGTTGCGTTCATGTCGTCGAGCATTGTTTTGACCTTTATCTCACCCGGTGGCCCAACGGGCTCTGTGCTGGAAGGTTCGAGTGCGGTCGAGGAAGCCGTTCGTGAGGGCCAGGTCCCGGCACCGCAGCAACCAGCCACACCGCAGCAGGGTGGCAGTCAACAGGGAGGCACACCTCCTGCCGATCCGGCCAGCGACTTATTTGACGATGCCGGCGGCACCGAACAGCAGCAGGGCGGCCAGCCCGCAGGCGGTCAGCCGGCCGAAGACGGCGGTGAACAACAGCCCCAAACCGAACCCGACGGTGGGGGCGAGTAGACGTTTGACCCCTCAGTAGTTCTGTGCCGAAGTGGTGGAATTGGCAGACACGCCATCTTGAGGGGGTGGTGGGCGAAAGCCTGTGCGGGTTCGAATCCCGCCTTCGGCACCAAGGATCATCGGAACCCAGCGCCTCACAGGGCGTTGTCATTGATTCAATCAAGCCCCAGAATGTTGCCAACGCTTTGCTTCAACAGCGATTATCAGAATAGTCGTCCGATCACGCAGCCAGTGTCGGAGGAGCGCTTCACTCCTGCATCATGGCCGAGGCGGTCATGATTCCTTCGCGATAATTGGAATGGAGCGGTTGTCAGAATAATTGTCCGATTGTGAACGCAACCCCAACTGTTATCCCCGTAAAAGCGGGGATCCAGTGTCGTAATCGCTTGTGTACGAAGACAATGGATTCCTCCGCCGCGGCGGACGGGAATGACAATGTGGGAGACTTCATTCGGACAGGAATTCTGACAATCGCTATATAGCAATTGTCATAAATCCTTTCCGTTTGGATCAGGGTGCCAGGGGCCTTGAGGGGCGTGTTGCAAAACCCCCGAGAATCACAGCCATCGGGAGGGCGAGCCTCCCGGCGAGCCGCAACGGCATGTTCCACACGGCGGCTCGGCGGGAGCCTCGCCCTCCCCAGTCTGAGGTGATGATAGTCAGCAGGCTTTTCAACACGCCCCTTGAGGCCCGTGGCACCCTGATGTCATCACGATACACACGGTGCCTCGCTTCCCCTCAATCGGAAATCTATTCTGACAACCGCTATAGAATTCCGATAATCACTATGACTACCTTCGCGATGGACTCCCTTTCATTTCCAGAGCGGTTGTCAGAATTGTCTTCCGATTGACCGGGCGATGTACGCACGGGCGCCTCGACCTTACGGCAAGCGGGACGGCCATGCTACGGTCTCGTGAATCGGAAAGTTCTTCTGACAATCGCTATAAGAAAGCGATTCAGAATCCCCTCTTCCGCACGCTTAGGGCAAGCGCTTAGTACCGTTTATGTCAACTTATCCATCCAGAATCATTGATTCCGATGCGCTTAAATGCCACCTTCGGGCAGACTCGGTATCGGGATCGCCCGTCGGGCAATTCTGATGACCGAGTTCATGTCGAATTGCGGCGGCTTGTTTTCACCGAATTCGTGTAAATACAAAGACGATGGACCGATATCAGGAGAGCGTCATGAAGAAACCCATTGCCTACGAAGACATTCACCCGACTGTCACCGCCGGGCCGCTGGCGATCCAGGACGATTGGTGGACCAGCTTTGCACCGGTGTTTGAAAGCGACAAGACGCGCGGATCGCGTTTGCACGTCTACGATCATCTGGCGCACGACCCTGAGAAGAAGTACCGGACGGTCCTGGACTTCTGCTCGTTTTTTGCGACATCGCCGATCTCCTACAATCATCCGGGCCTTCAGGAGGACGCCTACCGGGAAAAGCTGGCGTTTGTGGCGCAGAACAAACCGTCGAATTCTGATTTCTGGACGCCGGAACTGGCCGACTTCGTCAAGACACTCCACGAGGTCGCCGGACGCGATTATCTCAAGCACCTGTTCATCGTCTCCGGTGGTGCACTGGCGGTAGAGAATGCGCTCAAAGCCGCGTTCGATTGGAAAGTTCGCTGGAATTTGAAGCGCGAGGGCATCGATACCGACGATGCTGCATCACGCGGTGACAAGCGCGGTGAAGAACTGGGCTCGGAGATGCAGGTGCTGCACTTCACGGAAGCCTTCCACGGACGCAGCGGCTACACAATGTCGCTGACCAACACCGCCGACCCGCGCAAGACATGCTTCTTCCCGAAATTCGATTGGTGTCGAGTGTCCACTCCCAAGATCGCGTCGCAAGACGATCCTCAGTGGGAACAGAAAGCAAGTGAGGCGGAAGACGCGACGATAGGGGAGATCGAACAGCTTCTCAAGACACATCGTCACAAGATCGCTGCGGTCATCATCGAACCCATTCAGGGTGAAGGTGGTGACAACCACATCCGCAGCGAGTTCTTCGTCCGCCTGAGGGAGATCTGTGATCGCGAAGACGATCCCATTCTCCTGATCTACGACGAAGTGCAAACCGGTTTCGGCGCCACGGGGAAGATGTGGGCGCACGAACACTTCGGCCCCAAGGCGCGCCCGGATATGGTGGCCTTTGGCAAGAAGTTCCAGACGTGCGGGGTGCTTGCCGGACCACGACTCGATGAGATCAAAACCAACGTCTTCTCCAATCTGAGCGATGGCATGAGCCGGCTAAACTCCACCTGGGGGGGCAACCTGGTCGACATGGTTCGCTGCACTCGGTATTTGGAGATCGTGCGCGATGAGAAGCTGCTCGACCAGGCCGCACAGATGGGTGAATACTTCATGGACGGTTTGCGCAAAATTGCCGCCGAGCACGGCCATGGTGTCATTGCCAACGTCCGTGGACGCGGTCTATTTATTGCCTTCGATGTGACCGACATCGACAAACCGGGTGATCGGCGCGGAGTGCTCTGGCAGGCGCTGCGTGACGACGGTGTGCTAACGCTGACCAGCGGCCAGCGCGGCATCCGTTTCCGTCCGCATCTCGATGTCACCAAAGACGAGATCGATGAGTGTATGAAGATCCTGGCCACGAGTTTGCAAAAGGTGGTCGCGCAGGGTGTCCCTGCGTAAGAGCGCGTTGTTCTATGAACGGCTGCGGCGCTTGTTTGCTGGTTAGGCCACCGACAATGCCGACAGCCCGCCGGGGTTTCGACCGGCGGTCGGCTTTCTCGTGTCGTGGTTCGGACAAACGATTCCTCTGCTTCTGCGCGATATCCTGTGTCGTATCCCGGAAGTAGGTTAAATAAGTTGTGCGGGTGCCACTGACCTCGAGTTGTGTTGAAAAAGTCTTAGGATGTGATCCTATCGGGCATCGTGAAGACCATCGTCTGTAGGGGCGTACTGAGTACGCCCTGTCCCCGTACCGGTTACGCGCAGAGGGTGTATTCACTTCGGCTTCGCTCAGTGTAAACAACACGCCCCTGCGAACGTACACAATCTTCAATGACACAGGTTCTGTAACATGGCCCTTGGTCAGTCGGGTTGTCAGGAGCCCGGCGCGCTCACGCAGTTGTGAACACAGCGGACGTTGCGTGCACCGTCATCCTGAGTTACGGCTTATGCAAGATACTGCCGGGACACGACACTAGTCTGTGGCGCTGACTATTTTCGGTGGATGCCTTATCCGGCATCGCACTGTTTATTCTCCAATGAATCAGCACTCGAGCATGCCGCACGATCACTCGCATACAATCGTGCTACCTGCGACTCAAAACGGTCCGCTCCCGAATCACCTGGTGATCCTCAAATCCGTCACGAACGCCGTGAACAACAAAGTCAAACGTGGCATCGCTGTCTGAGGCATGCGACGATTTGACGACGATATGATCATGCAACTTCTCCGCCACATAGAGCATCCCCCGGACCGCCGTTGTTGGTGTCACCTGAACCGTGAGGCCTTCCGTATGGGTGACCAGTGAAAAGTGCTCCGGTAATTCAATGCGTGCGACACCGTCGCGTAGTTGTGCCGATCCGCGCGTGTAGGTGCCGGCCTCACCGCCTTCGAGGGAGACATAGACAATTTCCTTGGAGGCGTCGTGGGGATGATCCTGAACGAAGTTTTTCGTGCCAGTGACATTCAAATCGGTTTGGACGTCGAGATTGCCCTGAACCGTGACATCGTCCGACACCTCCAGGCTCGCAATGAAGGTCGGGCCGCTTACAGGAATCTGCACTTCGGGCAGTCCGTTGGTGTCTGCATCGAAGGTGACAGGCCATCGAAATGTTATCAAACCATTGTCTACGCTGACTTCGGAAGTTCCATCATTGTCCGCATCCACTTTGAAATCTGAGTGTACCCGCATTTCGTGGAGGCTGCCGTCCACCTCTACTTCATTGTCGCCATCACTATCCGCATCGATCTTGACGTCTGATCGCACGCGCATTTCGTGGAGGCTGCCGTCCACGGTGAGATCGCTGAAACTATCCCCATCAGCGTCGACGTTAAAATCACCGGAAGTCACGGTTGTGTTGCCATCAGCAATCACAGTTCCTGTAAGAGCTATTTGATTCCCGGTCACCTGCACTTCGTTTTGACTGTCACCGTTGGCGTCGATAACGGTATTATCCTGAAGAACTATGAAGTTGGGGTCGACCAGGAGTTCGAACTCCGAATCGTTGTCAGCGTCGACGATCGCCGGCGTTTTAGTGAGCATCTGGCTCGGAGTCACTTCGAAGTCAACCAGGCCATCGCTGTCCGCATCGACGCGGAATCCACTGCTTGAGATCGTCGCATTGTTGGTTCCATCGCCATCGGGATCAAAGATCGCGTCCTTATCACACGACATAAATGTCGGCGTAAATGCATAATCAATCTCGCCGTCGTCATCACAGTCGAACAACTGGCCATTCTGATCGAAGAAGCACTCGACGTTACCATCGTTGTCCGAGTCGATGCGGAATGGCTGCTTGAATAGCACCTGAGTACCCTGCACTTCAACTTCGTCATTCCCGTCGTCATTGATATCGAGTGTAAAAAATGGATCATAGCATTGGAGTTCAAAGATGCCATCAGCATCAAGATCGACAACAAAGCCAGGCGATTGAACCTTTGTCACCTCGACGCTGGACTGATCGCTCTTGTTCGAGGCGGGAATGATCGACTCGGCACTGATCTGAGCGCCGTTCGAAAAGACAATTGCGTCCGGCTGCGTTTCGATGTCCCCCTGCAAACGATTCGCGACACCGGAGAACGGGCCCGCCACCAATCGCGTGCGCGGTGTCATCGGCGGGTCAGAAGCAATTTGAATCTCGAGATACCGGGGGCAGATACCCGATGTCGCAGGATCACATGTCAACACGTCGGTTGACAGCGGGGTGACCGAGCCGATGCTCATGTTGTAGAGCCCGTCGACAACACTCGCCGTGTGGGTTTCCGAATACAACTCGAGTCCGCCGATCTCCTGATCGAAGATCCGTACGGTGATCGCATACGACCCGTCGGGCACCGGCGTGCCGTTCTCGGTCAGTCGACCCTGGTGATTGATGAGAATGTTACCGGCCATGCTGGTGTGAGCAGCCGTCGTGAGGGCCAATCCGATCATCAACATGAAGCAGACCCATTGCCTCGACATGATGCGCCTCCGGATATGAGTTGAGATTGCGATACGTCGTAAGTTCTGGTATCTCCACCGGCGCCCGGGGCACCGGACCACTCGATGATGTTGGCAACAATATAGGATATAAATCGTCCTGATGCAGCCACTTTCTTAGGCCGTCACTGCCCGTTCATTAAGTCAATATTGACGATCGAGGCGCCCGTCATGCGATGTCGGCAGGCCCGCGAGAAGGCAATTCCAAATTGCCGATTGGGCCGATGTTCGACATTGGTGGTGGGCTGTTGCGCCTTCGTCGATTATAATTGGGACGGATACCATATCGAGGAGGGAATGATGGTCGGTCTGACATACGCATATATTGGAATTCTCGTACTGCTTGGGTTGATCGGATACTTCGCCACCGGCAGTCAAAGTGTCACGGCGTTGATACCGGCATTCTTCGGCGTTGTCGTCTTCGTTGTATTCGTGGCCGTCAGCCGGTTAGCCGGTCCCGCCGCTCTCAAATGGACGCTTATTGCGCTAGCGGTGGTCGGGTTTGCCGCCACAGTGAGTGGCATTCCCAAGGTCATTCAATTGATTGGTGGGGGAGAGGTCGCCCGCCCGGCCGCCGTCATCAGTCAGGCGGTTATGGCCGTCGTGTCATTCCTCTACGGCCTCATGGTTGTCTTGAGCGGGCGATCTCCGCAACCATGAGTCTGACTTCATCTTTCATTATGGTAGTACGAGGGTAAGCGGCGAAGGCGACTCAACGTACCGTTCGAGAGGAGCCTCCTCGACCGGTACTGTCTCCCGGAAGGGAGACCAAGTTTCTCAATTCGTCGATATTTTTTGTCAGCATTTCATCGTATCTTCCCGGCATGATCAACGAGACGATCGCACAGTATACCATTACTGCGCATCTCGGCTCCGGGGGGATGGGTGAAGTCTACCTCGCGGTTGACTCGAAGCTCGACCGTGAAGTGGCGCTCAAATTCCTCCCCGAGGAGTTGAAGGCCGACGGTGATGTGAAGGCACGGTTCCTCCAGGAAGCACGCGCCGCTTCGGCGCTCAATCATCCCAACTTGTGCACCATTCACGACGTGGCTGAATACAATGGCCACATGTACATCGTGATGGAACACATCGACGGCGAAACGCTGCGCGACAAAAAAGAGAAACTGACCATCAGTCAGATTCTGGAAATCGGTGCACAGATGGCCGATGGCCTCGCTGCGGCACACGCCAAGGGCATTGTTCACCGCGACATTAAGACCGAAAACGTGATGGTACGCAAGGACGGCATCGTGCAGATCATGGATTTCGGTCTGGCGAAGCTGCGTGGTGTGTCGCGTCTTACCAAAGAGGGGAGCACACTCGGTACCGTTGGCTACATGTCACCCGAGCAGGCGCTCGGTCAGGACGCCGATCATCGCACCGATATCTTCTCACTTGGCGTTGTGCTGTTCGAGTTACTCACTGGACAACTGCCATTCCAGGGTGCACACGAAGCGGCGATCATGTATGAGATCGTCAATGTCGACTCACCCCCGCCATCGTCGATACGCCCGGAGATTGATACCGAGTTGGATCGCATTGTCCTTGAATGCTTACAAAAAGAACCGGACGAGCGTTACCAATCGGCCAAAGAAGTCGCCAAAGATTTGCGTCGCTTCAAGCGAGATTCCGGACGCAAGAGAGTCAGCCGCATATCGCAGGTGAGACCGTCGATGTCGATGGTGGCGACACAGCAGGCGACCGCTCCGCATGAGACGGTATCGGCTCGCCCGCTGGAGCAGGTAAAGCGCAGCCCACTCATGGGGATTGTTGCTGCTGTTGCTGTTCTCATTGCGATTGCCAGCGTAGCATGGAAGTTCGCAGTTCCGAATCCCGACACACCCGTCGTCCGCGCCAGCATCCTTCCGCCCTCGGCGACGACATATCGTAGCACCGCCGGCGGACACATCACACTCTCTCCCGACGGGCGCTACCTGGCGTTCGTGGGCGTGGACTCAACGAGTGGCGAGAACATGCTATTGATCCGCGCTCTGAATTCGAATACGTCATTACCGCTGCCGGGTACCGAAGGTGCACGCTATCCATTCTGGTCAGCTGACAGTCGATTCGTCGGTTTCTTTGCAAATGGAAAACTCATGAAGGTGCGCGCAACGGGTGGACCGGCTCAAACGATCTGCGGCGCCATTGAGGGGCGCGGTGGCACGTGGAATTCTGACGGTGTGATTGTGTTTGCACCCGACCAGCGCCAAAGCCCATTGCACAGGGTTTCCGCGGCAGGTGGTGAATCAACTCCCGTGACCGTATTTGATTCAACCAGCAATGACTACACGCACCGCTGGCCGTGGTTTCTGCCCGACGGCCAGCATTTTCTGTTCTTTGCACGCACGGTTAGTAGTGATGGCTCTGAAAAAGATGCGATCTGTCTGGGGTCGCTTGATGGCGGCATTGCCGAGCGCCTGATCTATACGAAATCTGACGTCGCCTTCGCCAATGGCCACATTCTCTATATGATGAATGGGACATTAATGGCGCAGCCATTTGACGCCTCTTCACTGAAAATGGCAGGTGATGCAGTACCATTGGCGGAGAAGGTTTCCATGAATGCGCGCTACAGCCGGGCGATCTTCTCCGTGTCTCAGACCGGGACACTGGTTTTTCAGACGGGTCAGTTCCAGGCGGGCTCCCAGCTGACGGTCTTCGACCGCACCGGTCGGATTCTCGATACCATCGGGGATCGCAACACGATGTACATTCCGCGTTACTCACCTGACGAGAACCGCGTGGTCGTGGACATCCTCGATGAGGCCAGCGGCAATGTTGACATCTGGATTTATGACGTCCAACGAAGAATTCGTACCCGACTGACATTCGACTCTACCACGAGCATCGGACCATGCTGGTCTCCCGATGGCAAGCGCGTCGCCTTCACGACCGACCGGGATTCGATCTGGGCGACCTATGTGAAGGATGCGTCCGGTGCGCGGCCCACCCGACGCGTCGCGACCCAACCGAATGACGCATATGTGCTCGACTGGTCGCCTGATGGTCGGTATCTCAGCTACCTCATGCCCGACTCTCTGGGGAATAGCGACATTGGTGTACTGGAACTTGATCGAGACTCCGTTATCAGACGTTTCACGGATACCCCATTCAATGAGGTCCCTGGAGATTTCTCCAGTGAGGGCCGCTGGTTAGCTTACACTTCGAACGAGTCCGGAGAAGATGAAGTGTACGTCGTGCCGTTTCCTGACTTTACAGGTAAGTGGCAAATCTCGGTCTCCGGTGGGGATTATCCAGTCTGGGGCGCCAGTGACACCGAGTTGTATTATGTCGACGAGTCCGATCGGATCATGGTGGTACAGGTAGACGGATCGGGATCGTCATTCACAGTTGGTGAAGTGCGAACATTGTTCGAAGCGCGGGGATTCCGCACAGGGGCCCTCTATGACGTTTCTGGCGACGGCGAGCGCTTTCTGATCAACCTCGTTCAGGGATCAATGGAACGTGTCTCCCTGTCTTTGGTGCTGAATTGGCCGGAGGAACTGGAGAAGCAATGATTGAGTAGACGCTTGCATGCTCCACAATGTTGATCTGTGTGTGACGTATCTGCAACCGCAGCATCAGTGAGACGAATTCCGCTTGGTTGTTAACTTCTCAGACTCTACCAACTCAAATTCTCCAGCGCCAGCCGCAAATCGCCCGCGTTGCGAAACTTCTTGCGAATCAGACTGCGTTTGCGTCCGAGGATGATCTGACGCACACTCGGGAGTGTGCTCTGATACCCGGCCGCACCGCCGACCAATTCGTACAGAACGCCAATCAAGTCGTACACATCGTTTTGGATTTCCGTCGCTGATGGTGGCCCAAAGACGAAAAAGTCAATCAAGCTGACATCGAATCCTAATCCGCGACGTTGCAGCAGGACATTGTCCAGATGAATGTCGCCGTGGTATTCCCGGAGGGCATGGATTTCTTCGATGCCCCGCACGAGTGCATAGAACAGGTGCAACGCTTCAAATGAACGGAGACGCTTCTTCTGCTGCAGATTGAGGAAATCGGAGAGCGGCTGCCCTTCGATCAAATCCGACACCAGGATTTCGACCTGCTCGCGCCCGACGCGCGCGATGTCCCGATGCAGATACTGGGTGACAATCGAGCAACGTCGTAGGCGATACAGCTTCTGCGCGTAGCGCTGCATTTGACGCTGCTTGAATTGACGGTTGGGGTAGAAGATCTTCGCCGCCCGCATGACACGCGATCGCCGTTCCTCGACCTTGTAGACCTCACCTTCCCAGCCGCTGCCCAAAAACTCGACCACGAAATAGTTGCGCCCCAATGTCTGTCCCGGTTCCAAATCGAACTGCTGTGGGTGTCGTGCCATCTGTCTCACTCCTCACTGCAAATGGTATGTCTTTCACGTGGACGCGGGAATCCATTTTTGTCGGAAGCGAGTTACGACAGAGGTGAGTGACGCCAGCCCTGATGGAAAAAACGCCCATCAGGGCCACATACAGGTGCCCTCTCCCCCACGACGGCTTTTTGTCGTGGGGGAGAGGGTTAGGGTGAGGGGGGGTTCTACTATATCTTAGGATTATGACTCAACCCTGCCCCACCCTCGAAACCGACCGCCTGATCCTCCGCGGGTTGACGTTTAATGATGCCCCACGAATCCAGGAATTGGCCGGCGAATACGAGATCGCCGAAGGCAGCGCGACCATTCCCCATCCGTACACCGACGGCGCCGCCGAAAAGTGGATCGCCTCCTGCCTCGAGGCGATGACGGAGGGGAAGATCCTAAGCTTGGCTGTTACCCTGAAGACAAATGGGGATCTCATCGGTGTCATCGGGCTCGAATTCCGCGATCAACACAAGCGGGCTGAGCTCGGTTACTGGATTGGGAAACCCTATTGGGGCAGAGGCTACGCAACCGAAGCGTCGCGCGCGGTGATCGACTACGCGTTTTCCATCGGTCTCAACCGCGTCTTCGCCGAATATTTCTCCACCAACCCCGCCTCGGGCCGCGTGATGCAGAAACTCGGCATGACCTACGAGGGCCGTCTGCGGCAGCACATGATGAAGTGGGGCGAGCCGAAAGATATGGACGTTTACGGGATTTTGGCGGGCGAGTGGAATTCTCGGAAGAACAAAGAGTGAGGTGCCCCACCGCTTGCGGTGGGTTTAGATTCTCCGAAGACAAACCATCACATCACGATCAACCTGTCGAGATCAACACAGAAGAGTGGATGTTACAATCTTATCCCACCGCAAGCGGTGGGGCACCCCGCATCCCGACGAATGGGCGTTGTCTGACAAGAAGAATCATTGGGGTACCCCACAGCAGAGCTGTGGGGCATTTTTTTAGTCACGGCTCGTGCCGAACTGGGATTCGGCACAACTCACCCTGAAGGGCTTGGTGCTCCCTCACATAAAACCGTTCCCAGAGGGGGTGACGCCCCTGGAAACGGCCTTCGGAGACGGGGTGACGCTACTACGCCTGGATGAGAAGGCCACTGGTCCGCAGCCAGCGGCCGCCGTAGTTGGTTGATGTCGGTCGCCGGTCGTTACTTCACCAGATAGAACTCTTTACGGAGCACCTTTTCGAGAAGCTTAAGAAACTTCTCCGACTGCAGGCTCTGCAGACTGTAGATGTGATACTCGGTCTTTTCCCGGCGCTGTTCGGTCGGTTTGCGTGTGTCGCGCATTAGGGACCTCTCTTGTCTCGGGTTGGTCGAACTTGCCGTTGAGAAACGTCGCCGCCTTTTCCCGGTACACCCGGTGTTCCAGACGGCGGACCAAACGCGTCAGCGTCCACAGTTGCAACTGCAGACGCCACGACGTTGCCCGCTGTCTGGCTGGTGCTTTGCCCCCCCACGATGCAAGTATCCCGATCATCGCGCGCATAGGTCGCTGGTCAAGATTGACCCGCAATCGCCTGCAAATTATAAAGTTGTAAATTTGATTATTTTGGGTGTGTTAAGCGGTCTCAAGGGGCCCGAGAAGTCGGCACTGGATAATCCATTGCCATTCAAATAATTATAGAGCCATTCTCGATCATGCTAAAGGAGGCCGTTGACTGGACTATCTCATTCAACGACCTCCAAAATTCTCAGTTTACGACCCGGCCTTACCACCGATTAAAACGGCAAATCCTCATCCTCGCCGCCCATTGATGTCGACGGTTGGGGCTCGTTGCCGTAGTCGGGAGGACTGTCCTGGCCGGAGTATCCACCACCGCCACCACCCTCATCACGACGACTGCCGAGCATGACGAAGTTAAACACGACGACTTCGGTGAACCACTTCCGTACGCCATCCTGTTCGTAGGAGCGTGATTCCAGACGTCCTTCGGCGTAGATCTGACGTCCCTTTTTCAAGTACTGCTGCGCAATTTCCGCCTGCCGTCCCCACACCTTAATGTTATGCCACTGGGTGTCTTCCTGTTGGTTGCCGTCGCGATCCTTGTAGCGACGCGACGTAGCCATTGGGAACGTCGCGACCGCGTGACCTGACGGAGTATACTTCAATTCCGGGTCTTTGCCCAGGTTTCCGATCAACATGACTTTGTTCAACGATGCCATCGCAATTCTCCTCTCCTCAACTTGTTTGTCGTCTCCCGTCGGTGAACCCAGCCAACCGGTCGATCACGCGCACACATTGGCAACCCAACCGCAAGTTGCCCAGCCCAATTGCGCCCCCACTGTCCAATAGAACCGGCCCCTACTATCATGTAGGGACCGGGTATTTGGGGTCAATCAGTTTGTGCGGAAAGTGATGGGGCTTATGGGCCACACGGGTCGAGTAAGTCTGGTCCGCCAAAAAAGAGATGCTCGATCAACGCGTTCAGGTCGAGTGCATTCGGAACCCCATCGTGGTTCACGTCTGCCCTCGAGACCGGACAACTCGGATCCTGAGGATCGGCTCCATTGAAGAATAAAGCATCGATTTCTGCATTCAGATCAATGGCGTCGAGCAACCCGTTGGCGTCAAAATCCGCATGAAACGGACAATTGCACGTCGCTTCGACGGTCACGATCACCTCGGCGGTATCAGCCAGGTCACCGTCGCCGGCGGTCACCAGAATCGTATCCTCACCCGCGTCACCCGGTGTCGGCGACAGTGTCAGAATCGCGGTGCCATCACCCTGATCGCTGACTACCGCGTACGGCGGCGGGTTCCCGGCCATTACAAACGACGGTGTCGTGCAATTCTCATCGCTGGCCGACAGCAGCACCTGCTCGACTGTTGTATCGTTGAGCGTCACCGGCGCCACGGCATCGATCACCGGAGCGTATGGACGGTGAATTTCAATCGTCATGTAGTCGGCGTTCTGATCGATCACTGCAATGGTAATGCCGCTTGGCCCGCCGTAACCGTCGCTCGATGGCGTTGTCGTAGGCGACAGCAAGGTCTGACCGGGATCATCGGGCGAATAAAGCGCGCCGATGCGAAACTCGTACGGGTGCCACCACTCCGGAAACTCCGACGTGCCATCCCAAGGATTGGCCGGATCATACCCGGCGTCGACCACACGAACCGCATAATTGGGCCGTGACGGTGTCCCATTATTGGGCGACACGGTCTCGTCGATCTGGGTGATCAACAATCCGGAATCGAGCGTATCCTTGCCCGGTGTGAACCATGGGAAGAAGGCCGAAAAATCGGAGTTCAAGTGATCAAATATCCCCGGATGGTGCGGGTTGCGGTATTCGAGATAGAAGTACTCAGTACCTTCATCATTGATTGGGACTTTGTAGATGCTCTGGGTGCTGTACTCTTCAACATTGTACAGTTGATACGTCCCGTCCAGGCAGGGCGGGATTTCGGGTGCACCCCAACCCAGAAACGTCCGGCACCAGGCCGAAAAATGGGTCGGGCATTCGGCCGTCCCGTAGGACATCAGATTGTATCCCGCATACCCCATAACATCCCAGTCGACCAGCGGATGATCGTTGTCGTCATTGGGCGTCGAGTATGTCGACTGAGTCAGTTTCTCATCGTAATCGTAGAGATCGGGCAACCCGAGAATATGTCCGTACTCGTGGGCGAAGACACGAATGGTCACAATATCGCCGTTGGCATATTCTTCCGGCTGCATCGACCATGTGTTGATGGCGACGTTATCCGAGGTCGGCACGTAGGCGCCGCGGTACGCATGCGACCAAATGTCCCACGAATTATGGGTTTCCTCCTGGCCGGGTCCCGCATGGATCAACCACATCGCGTCGACATACCCGTCACCATCTCCATCATAATCGTTAAAATTGACAACTGGATCGATGATCGAGACAATCTCGTTGATGTCGTACCAGCCGTCGTAGGGTGAGATCATCGAGTGCCAGCCGGTGACCTCTCCATCCACACTAAAAGTCCCGTAGGACACTTCCTGGTAGTAGTCGTTAACACTGCCGGTCGGGTAGAGGCCATCGGAGTACAGCAGCGAATCATAGGCCGCCGCCGAGTGATAGAATTGGTCGGCGAGGTGATTTTCCCATTCAATCAACACCGTGAGCACCAGCCCCGTGCTGGAGCGGGCTGTTTGCATGCGCGGTGGAATTTCTCCCAACGGCTTGTCGAGCGCCTGCATCTCATAAGGGATTCCTGTGATCTCTTCGAACCGATTCTTCGGAATATCGTAAATGCGGAATTCCTCCGGGTCGATGGTCAGGGTCGCCCCGCGTGCCGTGGTCAACGTCACGGCATTCTCGGGCGGTGACGGTAACTCACGCTCGGCTGCACTGGCCAGGACACATGCCGGCACGCACAAAGCCAATGCCAAGACCCATAGGCGTAGATGTCTCATCATGTTGGTCTCCTCATCCGTTGCGGATACGTGAGGGTAGAAGTGCGGTGAGGACTTTCGCGTTCATGTAACTCACTCGTATCTATACGTAAACTAAGGCCAGGCTGACAGTTTGCCAACCGGGGAATGGCTGGAATCTGGCGGCTGACCATACTATTATGACAGGTGAGCATCAGTCTCAGGGAGCAGGATGAGCACACTTCGAATCGCAATGGACCAGATGGCGCCGCGCCTGGGCGACGTCGACCACAACATCGACCTCCATCGGAAGACGATCAGCTGGGCCAAGCGCGAGAAAGCTGAGCTGCTGGTCTTCCCGGAGTTGTCGCTGACGGGCTATCTCGTCAAGGGGATGGTGGGCGAGGTCAGTATGCGGCGGGATGGCCCGGCCCTGACCGATCTGGCCCGGCGCGCCGGCAAAATGGCGGTGATCCTGGGCTTTGTCGAACAGGGACTGGACAGCCAATACTACAACGCGGCGGCGTACCTCAAGGATGGCAAGGTGCACACCATCCAACGCAAATTGATCCTCCCCAACTATGGGATGTTCGAAGAGCGACGGTTCTTTGCCGCAGGCAATACGATTGAGCCAATCGATACGCCGTGGGGACGGTTGGGTATCGAAATCTGCTTCGACACTCTCCACCCGGCCGTCACCTATCTGCACCAGCAAGCAGGAGTGCGCATCCTGGTCACCATTTCTGATTCACCGGCACGGACGATCGGTCCTGATGGGTCAATGGGCGGGCGCGACGTCTTTCGCATTGCGCAACGCTCGCATGCGCGTTTGCATGGTCTGTTGACGGTGTATGTGAACCGTGTCGGGACAGAGGAAGGTCTCTCATTTTGGGGCGGCTCGCAGATCCTCGATCCAATGGCGCAGGAGTTGTGCACACTCCCTGAGTATGAACCGGCGCGTGCCATTTATGAAATCGATTTGGATGTCATCGATCGCGCGCGCATGTCATTCCCGCAACTTAAAGAGGGACGCAGTGATTTCATTCTTCAGGAATTGTGGCGGCTACGCATGAACGCCGACCGTTCGTTTCGTCCGCCGATGGAGTTTGACGAGTGAGCAAGCTGTTGGAATCGATCGACCTCAGCATTGACCCGTTCTATACGCTCGGCGTGCTGATCCACTTCATCGAGGAGCAGTTCCGCAAAAAGGGCTTCACCAACGCGGTTTTGGGTGTCTCGGGCGGAGTCGACTCCGCGCTCGGTGTGGCATTGCTGGTCGAGGCGCTCGGCGCACGGCACGTCACCGGATTGAGTATGCCTGCCGGAGAATCAAACCCCCAGAGCCAGGCCGACGCCGAGGCCGTTGCGGAAACTTTCGGAATTGAATTGGAAGTCGTGTCGATTCGCGACGTGGTCCAGAGCTTCTTTGCCAATGAGCGCAAGCCGAATCGTGTGCGTGTCGGCAACGTGGCAGCGCGAGTGCGGATGATGAGACTGTTTGACTGGTCGCACGCGCATCATGCATTGGTTGTCGGAACGTCGAATAAGACCGAGCTGTTGCTCGGCTACGGCACATGGCATGGCGATCTCGCCAGCTCGATCAATCCGATCGGTGACCTCTACAAAACGCAGATCCGTCAACTGGCCAACTTCATCGGCATTCCCCGGCGTGTCATCGAAAAACCGCCATCGGCCGACCTCTGGAAGGGGCAAACCGATGAAAAGGAGTTGGGCATCACCTACGACACGGTGGACCGGCTGCTGTATCTGATGGTGGATTGCAATTACTCGATGCCTGCACTAAAGCGCAGTGGATTTGCCGAATCCATGGTTCGCAAGGTGTACCGCATGATTGTCAACAGCCAGTTCAAGCGCAGTCTTCCAATAATACCCAAGCTCTCGGCCAAAACAATCGGCTTAGACTTCCACCTTTCTCACGACTGGCTAACCTAGCTGACGTCCATCCCATCCACGATGTCCACTTCCGACCCCCCTGACATAACACCGGGCAATCTCTATGTCCTGGCCACTCCAATCGGGAACTTAGGTGATATCTCACACCGAGCCATCGAGACACTTCACCATGCCGATTTGATTCTCTGCGAAGACACGCGTCAGACCCGGAAGCTCCTCGATCGTTATGGCATCAACACGTCCACGATGTCGTACCATGATCACAACGAAGCCCGCAAGACACCGGAAATCATCCAGCGCCTGATGCAGGGTGCCAATATCGCTCTGGTGAGCGATGCCGGCACCCCGACCATCGCCGATCCGGGTTATCGCCTACTGAACGCTCTCCGGGAAACAGATGTCTCAGTCAGTCCGATTCCCGGAGCCTCGGCCGTGACCGCATTATTGTCCGTATCCGGCTTGCCGACCGACCGCTTCGTGTTTGAAGGGTTCTTGCCGGTCAAAAAGGGGAAACGTCAGCGTCGCTTGGAGGGACTCGCCGCCGATCAGAGAACGATTATCTTCTTCGAGTCACCGCATCGGATTGCCCGGACACTCAGCGAGTGCCTCACCGCGATGGGAAATCGTCCGGCTTGCGTCGGACGAGAACTGACCAAGAAGTTTGAGGAAATCCAACGGGGCACCCTTGAAGAACTCGGTCAATGGGCGGAGAGAAAGACCATCAAAGGCGAGATTACCCTGGCCATTGGTGGGCGATCATCGACGATTGTTGAGTAGCCGTCTCCACCTCGCGGTTGCCATCGCCCCTCTCAGCACCTACCTTCCGCCGCCATGAGGGCGGACACCGCATCATCGTGGATCACATCGTTTTGGCACGACGCCGAGCCGATTGACCGCATCACTTGGACCTATATCCTCGCGTTCGGGGTTGGCTTGGTTGTCCTCGGACGTGATCATCCGTCGTGGCGCAATCTCTTCATGGTTCATATGGCCCTGCTTGGGACCATTGCGATGATCCTTACCGTCTGGCACGACCGGACTGAGGGTATCGCCGGATTGATCCGGCTCACCTATCCTGCGATTCTCTACACATTCTTCTATACTGAGATGGAAGCTGCTATCCACTGGATCTATCACGGATTCCTGGATCATCAAGTGGTGGCGCTCGAACGAGCGGTATTCGGGATCGACTTGAATGTCTGGCTCACGCAGTTCCAGTCACCGTTAATCAACGAATGGATGATGCTCGGCTACGGCTCGTATTACGCGCTGATCCCGATTTTGGTGCTCACCCTGTTCTTTCGACGTCGCATTGAGGAGTTGCGCTCATTGTTGACTGCGACCACAACGGCCTTTGTGATGTCATACGTCCTCTTTGTTGTTTATCCCGTGGAGGGGCCCCGATTCTATCTGGCGGATCAACTGGGACCGCCGCTGGAGGGCTACATTTTTGTCCCGTTGGTGCAGTCTATCATCGAACGGGGAGCGATTCATGGCGGTTGTGTCCCGTCGACTCATTCCGCCATCGCCTTGATCGTGCTGATCTGGGCCTATCGCACTTATCACCGTCTGGCGATTGTGCTGACACCATTCGTCATAACCCTCTTCATGGGAACAGTCTGGGGCCACTATCACTATATCACCGATGTTGTTGTTGGATTGATCATGGCGTTGATGGGGTTGTATCTGGCTGATCGATGGTCGCCGGCCAGAGGTACTGATAAGGAACCGGCTTGATCTGTTGTGGGCGCAGGACGCGCTGTCTTGTATAATCCGGCGGCGGTCAACCTCCCGTCCGATCGAATATGTGTCCGGAATTCTTCCATATAGGCCCAATTGCGATCCGCGCCTATGGCGTGATGCTGTCGCTCTCGTTCTTCATCGGCCTCTGGCTGATTCAGCGCGAAGCGCGACGCATTGGCGTGAATCCCAACCGGATCGCCACGCTTGGTTTTGTGCTGATTATCTTCGGTGTGATTGGCGCGCGACTGGGATATGTGCTCTACCATTGGAGCGAATTTTCCAATGATCTCCTCTCGATCATCAATCCGTTCGCGTCGGGGGAGTACGTTGGGATCGCCGGGTTGAACCTCCAGGGCGGGCTGATCCTCGGATTCGTGGCTGGGTTGCTCTACCTGCGTCGCCATCGCATCTCGCCGCGTCGCGCCCTCGATGCCGTTGCGCCGGCCGTGGCGTTTGGCATCTTTCTGACACGCATTGGATGTTACCTCAACGGTTGCTGCTTCGGGACTCCGACCGATTCATTTCTCGGCGTGCAATTCCCCGAGGGGGCGCCGGCGTGGTACGTCTTTGGCGATGCTCATGTGCATCCAACGCAGCTGTACTCGTCCCTGTACGGTCTGATCCTGATGGTCGTCCTGATGGTAATCAACCGCCGGTATTATCGGGTTGGACTGGCGACGGGTGTCTTTTTCATGGTCGAAGCGCTGGCGCGCTTTATCATTGAATTTTGGCGCTATTATGAGTCGGAGATGTGGCTCCATTCGGTCGGGATCGATGCGACATTCAATCAAGTCGTTGCCGCGGCGATGTTTGTGACGGGGATCGTGTTTGTGGTCAGAGCGTACAGGCCGGCAGAAAAGGGACAATCGGAGGGCGTTCGTGCCCGTTAATAGCCTTGACCATGAATTAACCGTCGCGATATATTGGCACACCCGCCGGGGGCCATATGCTGCCGCAAGATGTTGTACGGCAGCGACAAAGACGATCGCCAAGGCCGGGTCAGGATGGTGACATGAACCAGGATCGCCGGTCAGCATATGAGTCGTTCTCAATCCCATACGGACGCGTCTGCGTCAAGCTGGGGCTGACCCCCAACATTTTAACGGTTGTTGGGCTTCTCATTGCCGCAGGTGCGGCGGTTGCCTTTTGGCAGCGTTATTTCCTCGTGGGTGTGGCGCTGATCATCTTGACATCCATCGCTGACATGCTCGATGGCGCCACTGCGCGCGCGGGCGGACTGGGCACAACCTTCGGCAAGGTCTTTGACCACACGCTGGATCGTGTGGGGGAATTCCTCATTTTACTGGGAATTCTCCTCTCCGGCCACGTTCATCCCGGCTGGGCGATGTATGCCTTGTTTGGAATGTGGTCGGCTTCGTATACAAGAGCAGCCGCGGAGTCGGTGGGCGGAATGAAATCGTGTTCCGTCGGCTTCGCCGGCCGTCTGGAAAAGTTCGTACTGATAATCGCCGGTGCGTTGTTCGAATCGTTTTTCCCCTATATTGCGATGCAAGTGGCCTTGATCGTCGTTGGAACCATTTCTTTTATGACCGCAGCACAGCGTTTGTGGTTTGCCCGCCGCGAACTGTTGGGAAAGGGTGGTCCGTCGGCGTGATGATGGCATTCGGCAATCCGGTGTACGATTCGATCCGCACACCGTGGGTGTCGACGCGTGACCGCGTGCTCTCCGGTTGTGCGACCAACGCCGCATTGGCGTTCCGTCGACTCGGGGGCGACGCGACGGTTGTCGGACGTGTCGGCAAAGATCGGCTTGACCACTACAAAGAGACGTTTGAACGTCTCGGTATCGCGCACGACACTGAGCCCTGCCCGGAATCGGGTGGTTTCGGATTGGACTACGATGACCGGGGCCGGCGCGAACTCACGTTATTAGGACAGGCCGATCCGGTACGCAACGTGCCCTCGTCCGTGGCCGATGCCGACATCGTGTTCATCGGGCCGGTGTTGCAGGAGACACCGTTTGACCTGATTCGACAGGTGCACAAGACGACCAACGCCACGATGGTGCTCGATCCGCAAGGGCTGCTAAGACGGGTTGGCGATGACGGACGGGTGGAACACTTCAAACCGGATGGGATCGAAGATTTGTGTGCCTCGTTCGATATCGTGAAGCCGAATGAACTGGAAACGGAAATTTTCACCGGTGTCGATCCGCGAGAAGATCTCGATCGTGCAGCCTCCGTTCTCGTCGATTGGGGCATCCCGACCGTGATTATCACGCTGGCCGATCTCGGTGCACTTATCGTCTCGGACGGGAAGTGGTACCGGATCAGTGCCATTCCAACCCTGGCGGTTGATTCCACCGGTGCGGGCGACACGTTTGCCGGTGGGTTGATGTTTGCCCTGACGAATGGCCGCGATTGGATCGAGGCCGGACAGTTGGCCACGGCCGTCTCGTCAATTATGGTCGAGCAATGCGGCCCCGAATTTGAATTGACCTTGGCAGAGGCCGAACGGCGTGCCCGGACGGTGACCGTCGAAACACGCAGGGTGGCCGCAGCGTCTGTCTCGTTATAAGTCGAACGACTGCTGAGCACATAATCCTCGTGGAGGGGAGTCTGATGTCCAAAGTTCGAGTAGCTATTATTGGTGTGGGGAACTGCGCTTCCTCGTTTGTGCAGGGGGTTGAGTACTACAAAAATGCCAGTCATGACGATTTCGTCCCCGGCCTGATGCATGTCAACCTCGGTGGGTACCACATCTCCGATATCGAGTTTTCCGCCGCCATTGACATTGACGCGAATAAAGTCGGGAAAGATCTGTCCGAAGCGATCTTCTCGGAGCCGAACAACACATTCAAGTTTTCCGATGTGCCACACATGGGTATCACGGTGCAGCGCGGCATGACCCACGACGGTCTCGGGGAGTACCTGTCCAAGATCATCAAGAAGGCCCCGGGCGATACGGTCAACATTCGGCGCCTGCTTCAGGATACCGGCACCGACGTGGTCGTCAACTATTTGCCTGTGGGCAGCGAAGAGGCGACCAAGTGGTATGTCGAGCAGATCCTAGATGCCGGCTGCGGATTCGTCAACTGCATCCCCGTGTTCATTGCCAAGGAGAAGTATTGGCAGGAGCGTTTTGAGGAAAAGGGCTTGCCGATGATCGGCGATGATATCAAATCGCAGGTTGGCGCGACTATTGCTCATCGCGTGTTGACCCGATTGTTCCACGATCGTGGCGTGAAGGTCATGCGCACCTCCCAGCTCAACGTAGGCGGGAACACCGACTTCCTCAACATGCTCGAACGGAAACGTCTCGAATCGAAGAAGATCTCGAAGACCAGTGCGGTCACGTCACAGTTGGACTACGACATCGGCGAAGAGAACATTCACATCGGGCCGTCCGACTATGTCGCCTGGTTGAAGGACCGCAAGTGGGCCTACATCCGCATGGAAGGCCAGACCTTCGGCGATGTGCCACTCAATGTGGAAATGAAAATGGAAGTCTGGGATTCGCCCAATTCGGCGGGCGTGGTCATCGACGCGGTTCGTTGTTGCAAGCTGGCCTTGAATAACAACTTGAAAGGGGCCCTCGTCGGACCGTCGGCGTACTTCAAGAAGTCCCCGCCGGTGCAATACACCGACGATGAAGCGCACCGCCTGACCGAGGAGTTCATCAAAAAGTACGGTCAAAAGGATGCCGGTACGACCGCGGGCAATGACGGCGATGGGGCGAAAGAGACACCCACCCGGCATGAGACGGTGGGAGTGAAGTCCTGACCCGTAACGGTGCAGAATTCAACTGACTGGTCATCAGGCTCTGGAGTCTGGCACAAAGGGCGGCAACAGCCGCCTTTTCTGTTTGCTGATCGCCCCATTCCGATATCATCATGGCGGATAACCGGGAGGATTCAGTGCGCCGCGGATGGTTTGTTGTGATCGAAGGGCTCGATGCATCAGGGAAATCAACCCTGGTGCGCGATCTGACCCATACCTATCGACGAGAAGGGTATACTCTCACGACTGTTCGTGAGCCCGGTGGGACACGACTCTCAGAACAGGTGCGTCGGATTCTGTTGGATACCCGCGACAACCTGACAGCTCAAGCCGAGTTGTTCCTGTATCTCGCTTCTCGATCGCAACTTGTCGAAGAGGTCATCCGTCCGGCGCTCAATCGTGGCGAACTCGTCCTCTCCGATCGTTTTAGTTTATCAACACTGGCCTATCAGATCGGGGGACGGGGATTGCCCGCGCGCGATGTCATCTCGGCGGATCGTCTGGCGCGCAATGGCATTGAACCCGATTTGACCATTATGTTGACGGTGACCGAGGCGGAAGCGCGTCGACGGAAGAGCAACGCAAAGCTCGAACCCGATCGCATGGAGCGGGAATCACAATCGTTCTTTCGCAAAGTGCGAGCCGAATACCGGCGACGTTCGATCAATCAACGCCGCATGTGCGTGATCGACTCGGCGATCGGAATCGACCGCGTCTTTCAGGAAGCAAAATCGCAGATCGACCGGCGGCTCAGACGACGCCAACACGTGTAGTATGACGATGATCACTCAGACAGACAGCCGTGTGACTGGTTGGGAACGTCAGTCCAAACGGGGCGATCTCACCAAGCGCGGTGCTATCATCGCACTGTTTGTCGTCGCACTGCTCATCGTCTCATTGGAGTGGCTCCGCACGAGTGATCGCTATCAGGGAGCGGTGGAGTTAACCACGGCCGCGCGGATTATCCTGACCAACTCGCCTCTCGACGTTGACGCCGAGATGATTGCGCAGGCCGCCGCCGATGGCTTGACGTCGGTGCTCGACCCCTACTCCGGATATCTCACGCCGACCGAGCTGAATCTTCTGACCGAGGAAACGGCCGGTGCATACCATGGTCTTGGTGTCGAAATACGTCGGCGCGAGGGACGCATCTACATCATTGACGTAATGCCACAGTCTCCGGCCGAGGAGGCGGGATTGCGTCCCGGTGACCGGATCATCTCCGTGAACGGGCGCGCGAGCGTTGAACTGTCGCCCGATGAGCTCGTCGAAATCGTGCGCGGCGCGGAAAATGAACCAATTGACATGGCGATCATGGCGCCCGATGGTATCGAGCGTCAGGTGTCTGTCATACCGCGCGACGTTGCCATCGACCCTTTTCCGCTTGTCGGAGTCACCCGCTCAGGGATCGGATACATCCGGTGGGAACACTTCACCAATGGCTCGGGCGATCGTCTTGCCGCATTGGTCGAGGAACTGCGCGTCGAAGAAACGGTGGGGTTGATTCTCGATTTGAGGGGGAATCCGGGCGGTATTGTCGCCGAGGCCGTGACCGCCGCCGGTCTGTTCCAGGCACCGCAGTCTTTAGTGTGCACCTTGGTGGGAGCATCGGAGGAGGACTCTGTTGAGTTTCGAACCTCCTCGCTCCCTATTTATCAGGAGCCGCTCGTCATCGTACAGGATGAGTTGTCGTCATCGGCGGCCGAGATTCTGGCGGCCAGTCTCCGGGATGCCGATCGGGCGGTGATCGTGGGACGTCGCAGCTTCGGGAAAGGTTGGGTGCAAAACGTCTTTCCCTTGTCGAATGGCGGCGGGTTGCGTCTCTCCACTGCGTATTACATCACACCGTCGGGGAACCGGATTGGCGATCCGTACAGCGCCCGTGAGCAGTTCGACTCGTTGGTGGCCGGAGGCCACTGGCTGGGAACAGGGCTGGCGGCCGATGTTGAAGTTCCTGAAGCGGGCGGCGGACCGTGGGAACAAATGATGATACGGGAGGGGCTCGCCACCGAATATGTCGTCGCTCACGCCGCCCGCTGGCCGGCGACTGGGGTCGAGGACTCGTTACGCATGATGCGCGACTTGGCCCGGTGGCTGTCCGGACGGGATTTGCGTCCTGAAGGCCCCGGTCAGAGCATCTTGGAACTGCTCTCCGACTCCGCCTCAGATTTTCAAGTATCACACAACCATGAGCGACTGATCCGAGAACTGCGAGACGCCGTTGATGAGGATAACTGGTTGCGCTTCCGACGAGAGGCACCCGGCATTCTGCGTCATCTGTGGGAGGAGCGGCTGCGTCACGTCGAAGTCGCCGACCCTGGAGAATTGGAAGCCCTGATCGAATTGGATCCGAGCCTGGCCACCGCACGTGACTTGATCGAGCAGCCGGAACGGTTTCAGTCGATTCTGGCCGACGTCACCAACGCCCTTCCCTGAATCGGCTTAGCTTGCAGTGTGATTGACAATAGTGAATAACTTCCTGTTCCCGGCATGGCGGATGGCGTCAAATCTCTATCTTCGGGCTTGCCATTGGCGGGACAACTTGGCTTCGTAGGAGGTCTGACGGGTATAGCGGGCTGAGTCGATGCCCTTGACGGGCCACTCCTCGCATATCTGCAGTCACGAAGCGGAGACAGAACGACACGACAAGTTGTACCAGAACTACAGATAGTAACGCACCGCACGGATGACACCAATGCCGACGACTTCGAATTCTGCAGTGATAATGGCCGGTGGGTTTGGCACACGCCTGAAACCGCTCACCGTCTCGGTTCCAAAGCCGATGGTCCCGATGGCGAATCGGCCGCTAATGGAGTATGTGGTCCAACTTCTCAAGCGTCACGGCCACGACTCGATGATTGGTCTGTTGTACTTTCAACCCGAGGCGATCACCGAGTATTTTGGCGACGGATCCCAACTCGGCGTCGGTATGCAGTACATCCGGCCTGATGCCGATTTCGGCACCGCGGGGAGCGTGCGCAATGCCCTGCCACAATTGGCCGACCGATTTATCGTCATCTCGGGTGACGTGCTGACAGACATCGATTTGACCGAGGCGTTTGCCTTTCACGAGCGCTCCGGCGCCGAGGCCACCATGGTCTTAACGCGCCAGCAGAACCCATTGGCCTTTGGCATTGTCGTGACCCAACCAGACGGGCGGATTACTCGTTTTTTGGAGAAACCATCGTGGGGCGAAGTCTTCTCCGATACGATCAACACCGGCATCTACATCCTCGAGCGTAAACTCATGGAGACACTGCCCGCCGAAACGGCACTCGATTTCGGCAAAGATGTGTTTCCTCAGTTTCTGGCTGAGGGGCGGCGTCTGTACGGTTTCATCAGTCCCGGATATTGGCGTGATGTGGGCAATGTCAATGAATACACCGCCGCGCATTACGATCTTCTGAACGGTACCATCGCGCCGATTTGGGAGCACCCACCGCAGCGGCGGGGCAATGGCATCCTGATTGCCGATCCCAGTTGTGTCATCGCCGACGATGTTGAACTGGATGGCACCGTCGTGCTGGGTGGCCGCGTATCGGTGGGAGCGGGCGCAAAGCTGGCGAGTTGCGTGCTGGGTCCGGGAAGCGTTGTGGGGGCGGGCGCCCGTGTCCGGAACTCGGTACTCTGGTCGGCCGTGACCGTCGGCGGCGGTGCACGCGTCGATGAGGCGATTGTTCAGACCGGTTCACGCATTGGCCGTGGCAGCATCTTGCGCGAAAAGACCATTGTCTCAGAACTCTGTCAACTTGGCGCGGGCGTCATTGTACACGCGAACTGCCGCATTTGGCCACGCAAGCGCGTGGAGGACGGCGCCGTTGTCTCCTCCAGTATCGTGTGGGGGGAACAGTACAGTCGCGAGTTGTTTACCGACGCTAAAGTCTCGGGTCTCACCAATCGCGAGTTTACACCCGAATTTGCCGCACGTCTTGGCGCCGCATTTGCCTCCCAGTTCACAACGAATGAATCGATCATTATCGGTCGTGATCGGTCCGTCGAAGCGCGTGCCGTTGCGGAGGCCCTGAAGTCGGGCGTGTCCTCGTCCGGTGTCAATATCCGCGACTTGCGCGATACGATTGTGCCGATCCTCCGCTCCGAGTTGAAACGTACCGATGCCCGCGCCGGAATTTACGTTCGTTCGACACCGGATGAACCGCTGTCCACCGATGCCATCTTCTTTGACGGTGAGGGCTTCGATCTTCCGGCCGGCCGTGCTCAATCGATTGAGCGGTTGTTTGCCAGTGAAGATTTCCGTCGCGCCGACCCGGTCGATATGGGCATCATCGAGTACCCGGAAGGTGTTTTGGAACGGTACCGCCACACAATTCTCCGCGAGATCGATCGCGACGCGATCGGCGGAATGGGATATCGTGTTGTCGTGGATTACAACAACGGCTATGTCGGGGAGATTCTGCCGTCGCTGCTGGCTGATCTGGGAATCGAGACCATCTCACTAAATTCCCAGCCACTCCAGTCCACGTCGGCCTTTCCCATCCGTGAACATGGTCCGTTGTCGCGCATTGTCAATGCGGTGGGTTATGACATGGGTATCTCGATCAACCCTGCCGGAGAACGGTTCGACACGGTCGATCACCAGGGAAGTCCAATCAGTTCCCAGCAACTGCTGGTGACGGTGGCGTCGCTGTTTTGGCAACTGCATCCGGGAAAGACGATTGCTGTGCCTGTCACGGCAACCTCTCACATCGAACGGCTGGCTGCCGAGCACAATGGCACCGTTGAGCGCGTGAAAAATGACCACCTGTCGCTGATGCGTGCAGCGGCAACCGGAACGAACGATTTTGTGGGCGGCACACGTGGTGGCTTCATTCTGCCGCCACGCCAACGGGGCGCCGATGCCATCGTAAACGTGATTCGACTGTTTGAATGGCTGGCGCGTACCAAGTCTGATTTCACCGATCTGGCCTCGGCATGCCGTACCGGTGCGATTGTCCATGCCAGTGTATCGTGTCCGTGGAATCTGAAGGGATCATTGATGCGACGCATCATGGAGCATACCAGCGACGATCGCAGGCAACTCGTCGACGGTGTTCGATTGGAACTGGACGATGGCTGGATATGGATGGCGCCGCACCGCCGCACCGCACACTTTGAACTGATGGCCGAGTCCGATCAACCGTGGCGGTCGGGAGCGTTGGTAGAGGAATGGCGCGAACGCATTGCCGAGTGGGCCAAAGTGGCCGAGGATTCATTGCAAACGGCTGACGTCAATGCTGAAGTCTAGCGGCCGACGGACAATATGATGACAATGACCAAATCGACGATAATTCACCTGTCACTTGGCCTCGGGCTTGTGTCCCTCTTGGCATTGAATGACATGGCGTATGGTCAGGCGAAGACGCAGACTCAGCGCGGAACCGAACCCGTGATCATTATCGAGGAACCGCAACCTGAACCCGAACCGAAAACACCTTCGCTCGAAGGGCCGACTTACCTCGACCGTGTGGTTGACCGGACCCGGTACATCGTCGGTCCCGGAGACCGGTTGGGGATTGGGATTGCGGGTCAAACTCCATCAACCATCGATGTGATGGTCACTCCTGAGGGTAACGTCTTCATCCCCACAATTGGACCAGTGTACGTGGCGAAGATGTCGCTCGACGACGCGAAGACGGCCATCGTCCAATTCTTACGGGAATACTACCCCAGTTCTAAGGTGTCTATTTCCCTGCTGGAAGTCCGCCGTTTTCGTGTGGCGGTGAGCGGTGCGGTCAAGCACGCCGGCCTGCAGACTGTCACCGCGAATACCCGCGCGTCAGAAGCGATTGATTTGGCAGGGTTGGCGACCAACGCGTCACAGCGGGGAGTGCACCTCGTTCGAGAGGATGATACGATTCGGGTTGATCTAACCTCCTTTTCGCGTCTGGGCGATCAATCGTCCAATCCGTATATCCGCGAGGGCGACATCCTGGTCGTTCCGATTCACCATCCGCGGTGGGGCAATGTGCGCATCTCCGGTGCGGTGAAAGAGGAGAGGGAATTTGAGTTTGTCGAGGGGGAGACGGTCGGTGACCTGATTCAACTGGCTTATGGGTTCGCGCCCAATGCCGACACGAATGACGTCGAGCTGTGGCGCTTTGTTAACGGCGACACGGTGGCCACTCGAATTGCCTGGGGAAACGGTACCAGTTTCACCGATTGGATTGAGACGCCACTGGCGGCCGATGATCATATCATTGTCCGCGGTGTCGAGGACTATCGTCGCAGTTCCTCTGTCCAGATTACGGGTGAAGTTCTGCGTCCGGGGATTTATGTGTTTCCGGGGCGAAACGTATCACTTTTGTCGCTCGTGGATTCGGCGGGTGGATTTACTCCAGAGGCTGATATCACTGGCATCCGGGTCGCCCGTGCCCGACTTCCGCAGTGGGAGACCGAGTATCGGCGGCGACTTGAGCAACTCCCGCAGGAACTGCTGACCGAGTCCGAAAGTGACTGGTTGCTGGCCGATGCGATTTCGGTCCCCGGTCGTATTTCCACCGACTTCGTCAAACTGTTCGTCCAGAGGGACCGCGAATATGATGTGTTTCTCTCCGATGAAGACGCGGTGACAGTACCGCCGCATTCCCCGTTTGTCAGCGTGATCGGACGTGTCGTTCGGCCCGGACTGGTTCCGCACTCGTCGGGAGAGGGCTTCGACTACTACCTGGATCGCGCCGGCGGATTTGCCTGGCGTGCCGATCGCGGTGGATCATTTGTGGTAAAAGGAGGCACCGGGGCCACGGTGAAGCGCGGTGATGTCAGAGATATCACTTCCGGCGACCTGATCGTCGTCCCGACCAAACGTGGGATTGATTTCTGGCAGGGATTCAAGGACGCTCTGGTCGTGACTGCCAATCTGGCAACCATCTATCTGGTCATCGACCAGGCTGTCGATTGATCATGCAACACGATGATGTTAATCACATGACCAACAGGCCACCAGTTTACACGTCCAGTCCGGATGACACCGCCGAACGCACCCCGGGCGTGTGGCGCGTCGGTCTCGTGCTTGCACAGAACATCCGCGCGCTGGTGGCGATACCGCTAGTAACGGCGATCGTGGCGGTTCTCATTTCGTTTCTCTTTCCCAATACCTATCGGTCGACAGTCACAATCCTCCCTCCGGAGCGCACATTTCAGAGTATGGACATGCCGTGGGATGAGATTAGTTTGATGGCTGGCGGGGGCATGGCGCTCCCCGTCATGGCCACGCCATCGGACATTCTCGCTGCCGTGGTGACGTCACGCACCGTGCGCGATTCCCTGGTATCGAAAATGAACCTGGCGGAACGGTGGGAGACAACTCCCGACGCCGCTTCGATTCAGCTCGAGATCAACAGCGGCGCCGAAGTTGAACTCTCCGGGATCGTCAAGGCGTGGGTTCACAGCAATGATCGTTTTTTTGCCGATACACTGGCCAACGGTATGGTTTTGCAAGCCGACCGTGTAAATCGTGCGATCGTCAATACAAAGGCCCGGCGAACACGGGAGTTTGTCGAGAAGCGGCTGGTGGAGACCAAAGCCGAAATGGAAATAGCCGCCGAACGTTTGGAGCGTTTCCAAAACGAACACCGGACCGTCGCACTGGAGACCCAAATCCAGCAGATGATCGAAAACGCCGCCTCGATGCAGGCGCAATTGACCGCCGATGAAATCGAATTGTCGGTGTTGGAGCAGACGCATTCGGCTGAACATCCCCAGGTCCAGCACCTGCGCTCGCGGATTCGTGAGACCCAGCGGCGGTTAAATGCCATTCAATCGAATCCGGGTGATACATCAATCGGCTTTGCGGCCGGCTTGAGCAAGATGCCGCACTTGGTACAGGAGTTGGCGGACATTACGCGTGAACTGAAGGTTGCCGAGAATCTGTATACCCTCCTTTCGACCGAATACGAAAATGCGCGCATCCAGGAACAGCGCGACACACCGTCGTTTTCGGTCCTGGATCACGCCGCCGGTGGGGGCGAGAAGGTCAGCCCGATGCGATCAATCATTGGTCTGGCAACATTCGTGTCGATGTTTGCATTGGTACTGGCGGTGATCGTGACACGCGAGTACTTTGCGCAGCTTGGCCGCCGCGACCCCGAACAGTACCATGCGTTGCGCGCGGTGTGGACAGAGCTTCGGCGCGGTTGGCGCAAAAGGAGTTGATTGACCACGCAGGTCAGAACGGGACTGGACGATATGGCAGGACAGGACAATATTCGCGTTGGAATGATCGGACTGGGAGCTTGGGGGAAAAACCTCCTGCGAGAGTTTTATCACGGTCCGCAATCGGTGGTCCCGATTGCCAGTGATACCGACAAAGCGGCCCGTGATCGTGCCCGCGACCAATACGATGGACTTGAATTAACGGGCAACCCGGAAGACGTACTCAATGCCGACGTTGATGCGGTCGTGGTTGCCACCCCGCCCGAGACGCATTACGCACTTGCCTCTACGGCCATCAAGAATGGGAAAGATGTATTCGTCGAAAAGCCGCTGGTATTAGACGTTGACGAGGGGCGCCACCTGACCGCCGAAGCCGAAGAGGCTGGACGCATTCTCATGGTGGGGCATATCATGATGTACCACCCGGCAGTCGACTGGCTAAAGGCGCACGTCAAGGAGGATGGTCTTGGTCCCGTCTACTATCTTTATGCGACACGTACCAATCTCGGACGTGTGCGCGAAATCGAGAACGCCATGTGGTCGTTTGCCCCGCATGACATCTCGATGATGTCGTACATCCTCGGTGCCCAGCCCGTCCGTGTCGCCGCCGTCGGGCAGTCCTATTTGCGAACCGGTATTGAGGATGTGACATTCCTCACACTCTGGTATTCCCAAAACCGCATGGCGCACATTCACACCAGTTGGCTTGACCCGCATAAGGTGCGGTCGTTGACGATTGTCGGTCAAAAACGGATGGCGGTGTTCTCCGATACGACGCCAACGCAACGCATCACGATCTTTGACAAAGGTGTCGACCGTGAATTTGACTACAACTCGTATGCCGAATACCTGACGTTGCGCACGGGCGAAGCGCACATTCCGCAAATTGATAACACCCAGCCACTCGCCATCGAGTGCCAGCACTTCATCGACCGTGTGCGCGACCGCCAATCGCCGCGCACCGATGGGCACAACGGTGTCGCGGTGCTGCAGGTTCTGGCATCGGCACAACAATCACTAAAATCCGGCGGCATTCCGGTCGACATTCCCCCGCTGGAGGAGCGTGCATGAGCATTGTTATTGATCCCACGGCCCACGTAGCGGAAGATATTCGCTGGGGCGAGTTCTGTGTTGTTGGACCCGGAGCCGAAGTCGGCCCCGGTTGTGTGATTGGCCACCATGTTGTATTGGGTGCCGGCGCGGTGATTGGCGCAAATGTGCGCATTGATGATGGCGCCGTTATCGGTAAACACCCCATGCGTGCGGCGAATTCGGCCGTCACCAAAGACCAGGAGTTGCCTCCCGCGCGCATTGGGGATGATTGCATTATCGGCACGCATGTTGTCATCTACCGTGGCGCGACGCTCGGCCGGCGCGTGTTGGTCGCCGATCTGGCCACCGTGCGCGAAGACGTCACCATCGGTGATTTCACCATCGTTGGGCGCGGTGTCGCGATTGAAAACAAGTGCACAATCGGCCGCTATGTGAAACTCGAAACCAACGTCTACATCACCGCCTACTCCGAGATTGGTGATCGCGTTTTTGTGGCGCCCGGTGCTTTGACATCAAACGACAATTTCGTCGGCCGCACTGAAGAACGCTTCAAGCATTTCAAGGGCATAGTGGTCGAACGCGGCGGACGCATCGGCGTCGGCGCGGTCATCCTGCCCGGCAAACATGTCGGTGACGATGCCCTCGTCGCGGCTGGGGCACTGGTCACGAAAGACGTTCCCGCCAAGCGGATCGTCGGTGGTATCCCCGCCAAAGACATGCGTGAAGTACCGGCCGAACAATTGCTCGATGCGCAGAACTGGCCGGATGTTAAAGGACAGGCTTGAGACCAATCACCTGCTGGACGGTCCACGTTGCGACCCTAGCACGACTCTACCGCTCCGCACATTATCATTGGAAGGATTAATGCCATGGCAGTGCCCTTGATGGATCTGACACGCCAATATCAATCACTGAAGTCGGACATCGACACGGCCGTACGGCGGGTGTTCGAACATTCCCGTTTCATCCTGGGACCCGAGGTGGGCGACTTCGAAAATGCCATCGCACAGAAGCTCGGTGTAAAACAGGCCGTCGGCGTGGCGTCCGGATCCGATGCGCTGATCCTGGGGTTGCATGCGGTGGGTGTCGGTCCACAGGATGAAGTCGTTGTCCCGGCATTTTCGTTCTTTGCGTCGGCCGGTTCGGTCAGCCGGTTGTGGGCCAAACCGGTATTCTGCGATATTCGCCCCGACGATTACAACATGAACCCCGAGGGGTTGGAAAAGGCCATTACCCCCAGGACGAAGGCGATCATGCCGGTGCACCTGTATGGTCAACTGGCCGATATGGAACCGATCAAGACAATCGCCGCCGCGCACAACATTCCCGTTGTGGAAGACGCAGCCCAGGCCATCGGTGCGACGCACAAGGGCACAGTGGCCGGACGGTGGGGACATGCTGGTTGTTTTTCATTCTTCCCGACGAAGAATCTGGGAGCCGCCGGTGACGGAGGCATGGTCGTCAGTGATCACGAGGACATTGCCGAGCGCGTGCGCCTGCTGCGTACGCATGGCGCCCGGCCCAAATACTTTCACAAGCTGATCGGCTTCAATTCACGACTCGATGCCCTGCAGGCCGCCTTGTTGAGAGTGAAACTCGCGCATCTGGACGCCTGGACCGAATGGCGTCGCGCATTGGCCGATGTCTATGACCGTGAACTGGAGGGCGTCGGCGATCTCATACTGCCCAAGCGCAATGGCGACGGCTATCACATCTTCCATCAATACACGCTGGCGACCGAGAAACGCGATGTTATGCGCGATCATCTCAAGGCCAAAGGCATCGGCGTCGAGGTATACTATCCCGTACCGCTGCATCTCCAGGAATGCTACGCCGATCTCGGTGGCAAGCCGGGTGATCTCCCGGTGGCTGAAAAAGCGGCCCAAACGGTGTTCTCAATTCCTATCTTCCCGGACATGACCGAATCTGAACAGGCAGAAGTGATCGACGCGGTCAAATCGTTTTTTGCCTAACGGATAGCGCATGGTCCGAACGAGCGCACGCACACCATCGACCAAACGCAAGCGCACCACGAAGCGCCCGTTGATCGCGTGCGTCTTTGGCACGCGTCCGCAATTGATCAAACTCGCGTCGGTGTGGCAACTGCTGTCGCAAGAGAGCCGACTCCTGCTGATCGATTCCGGCCAGCACTATGATCACGCGATGGCGGGAACATTCTACGCCGGCAAAAGGATTCGGACTCCCGATATCAATCTGGGGATTAAGGCCAAGTCGGCGGGGTCGCAGGTGGCCCGCATCGCAGTGGCGCTCGATTCAATTTTGACCAAGCGACGGCCGGATGCTGTTGTGACATTCGGCGATACCAGCACGACCGCCGGCGCGGCCATCGCGGCTGCGTACCAGAACATCCCCGTTGCACACATCGAAGCTGGCTTGCGCTCATTTGACTTGCGGGCCGCCGAAGAAAAAAACCGCGTACTGACCGATCATCTCTCCCAGTGGCTGTTCTGTCCCACGCAAACCGCCATTGCCAATCTAAAAAACGAAGGAATCACCAGCGGTGTATTCGGCGTTGGTGATGTGTTGTATGAGACATATCGCGAGCTCCAGACGCGTGCGACATCGAATGATCTCCTCGCGTCGTTCGGATTGACACACAGAGATTACTACTTCGTCACGTGTCATCGGGCGGAAACGACGGACGATCCGGAGCGCCTGCGCGCTTTGGTGACGGTGCTGGAAGACCTCGACCGGCCGACACTGTTTGCGGTTCATCCGCGTGCCCGTAAGAACCTCATTCGTCGGCGACTGTGGCGGCGTCTTAAGCGCATTACAACTCTGCACTTGGTAGCACCGTTTGATCACGAAACAACCGTCGCGGCGATTGCCGGGGCCAAGGCCGTTCTGACCGATTCCGGCGGTGTTCAACGGGAGGCGTATTGGTCGCGGGTCCCGTGTCTGGTGCTGCGCGATCGGACCGAGTGGGTGGAGCTGACAAACTGCCGTGCGGTGCGGGTGGTCGACTTGGATCTGACCCGGATCCGTCAGGCACTGCAAACACGGTGGTCAATCCGTACGACCAGGGACAAACACTTTCGTAAGCACAATGCCTCTCAGAGAATCGTGCAGGTGCTGCTGCGCGATCTGGCACCGCGCTAAACCCGTCATTCAGCCGAAACCGTCACGCCATGTCCGAACCCACCCTGCGCCAGGCCGGAGCGACCGTCATCATTCTGGTGATTGTCGTGAAAGTCGTTGGGTTTGTGCGTGAAGCCGTGATCGCCGGAGTGTACGGTACGACCCGCGTGGTGGATACATACCTGGCGGCCATCACCATCCCGGCGATCTTCACCAACCTGGTCTTCCAGGCATTACCGAATGCATTCGTTCCGTTGTTTACTCCCGGGAACGCGCCGACGCGCGCCCGACGGTTGGCGATCCAATTGTTGGTCATGTCACTTGGAGTCTCCGTGTTGCTATGGCTGAGCGCACCCTGGGTCGCCTTGGTCACCAACAGCGGTTTTGCTCCCGAATTGAAACGGCAGACCATCAGTCTCATCCGCATTGCCGCAGGCGGCGTACTCCTTGCGACGTTTGAAGCGCTGGGGCGGAGCCGGCTGATCGCCCAGCGCCGGTTTGTGCAGTCGGGATTGTCGCAACTGTGGTCGAGCGTGACGGTGATTATCGCCGTTGTCCTCTTCGTGGACGCCGGCGCATATGCCCTGATGTGGGGATTGGTGATTGGCATTGGCGTGATTGGAATCTGGAATGTGCTGCCGTTGAGCCACCGTCCGACAAGGCCGACCGAAGCGGCCGATGCTCAGCAGCCATCCGTTCCGGATGGCAGTTGGGTGGCCGTTGTCGTTCTCTTAACCGTCATTGCATCGCTCAATGGACTCATCGATCGGCACCTGGGCTCGTACCTGGAAGCGGGTTCGCTGGCCGCACTGCAATACGCGAATTTGATTGCCACGCAGCCGGTGGCAATTTGCGGCATTACGATCGCCACCGCCATCTTCCCGTACCTGACACAGAAACTCTCAGCCGGTAATCGCGACGGTACGATGTCGCTGCTGGATCGCGCCATCCGGTGGTCGATGCTGGGTGGGATCCCGTCGGCCGTGATGGTGATCGTTTTCGCTCCCGAGATCTTGCAGATTTTGCTCGAGCGTGGCGAATTCGACATGCATTCGCGTGCCATTACCAGTGGCGCCTTGGCCATCTACGGATTCTGGATGATCCCCGCCGTGGTCAGCGCCGTGGTGGCCAAAGTCCATTACTCCGCGCGTGGGGTACGGGCGCTTGTGTGGGCGACGGTGATCGGATTGGTGATCAAAGTCGGCGCCAGTTTCTGGTGGGTTGAACCGTTTGGCATTGCGGGGCTGGCGGGATCAAGCGCGGCGACACTGACAGCATACCTGATCGTCCTGACCGTTGCACTTCCGGGTTGGCTGAAATTCCCCCTTTGGAGGGGATGGGTGTCGGCAGCGGTCGTGCTCGCGGGGGTGACCGTTTTGGGAGCATTGGTTGGCGTGGTAGCCGCACGGTTGATTCCGATTCCTCCGGGCAAACTCGAGGCCTATATTCCCGTTGGGATCGCCACGATCACAACCATCGCGCTGCTGGCGACAGCAGCACCGGCCCTGGGTGTTCAGGAACCGCGCCGGCTCATGGAGATGGCCAAGCCGTATCTCACTCGCAATCGTGGCACAGATGCCCACAAATAAGTGAATCCGAAGCAAGCAGTTCCCATCTCGAATGCCAACATCAGCGATCACGACCGTCATTGTCATTCACGCGCCCCAACCCTGGACCCGTGCCAACCGCCGGTGGGCATTCCGTGCACTTGCTGACACACTGCCCGATCATGCGGGGATTCTCATCGTGGATCGGCCTGTCGATTGTGTGACCACCCCCTGGCGCGATCCCCAACGGGCACGGCGTGGTATCTGGTCCACCCGAATCGAGCGGGAAAACCAACGGCTTGCCGTCGTCCATCCACGGCTCCCGCTACACGAGTTGCTTGCCGCACGTCTCCCCGGCGTCACGCGACTCAACACCCACTTCATGTCTCGTCAATTACGACGTGCCCTCAAACAGGTATATCCAGATGTACGACAAATCATTCAGTGGCTGCACAATGCCGAGCAGGCGTGGATGTACGATGCGATTGACGGTTGCGGACGGGTGTATCATTGCTATGATGAATACAACTATGACTCCAACGGAGACTTCCTTCCCCGCCGGTGGGCCGTCGAACAAGCCGTATTGCAATCGGCGGATGTGACATTTGTCACGTCCTCGGTACTGATTTCACGGCGAGCGCACCTTGCCCGGCGATTGGAAATGCTGCCCAACGGCATGCCCGAGTTCTTTCTCACTCCCGACGTCGGCACTGACGATGTGATTGCCGCGACTCCCAAACCGCGCCTTGGCTATGTCGGAAATATCTTTCCGCTGATCGACTTTGCGATGTTAGCGGCTGTAATGCAACGGCGGCCAGAGTGGCATTTGGTGATGGTCGGTCCGATTCACCGGACGGCTGACGTGTCACTGTTGCGCTCGCTTCCAAACGTGCACTTTGTCGGTCCCCGTCCGCATGAACAGCTACCGAGCGTGATGCGATATTTTGACGTTGGGTTGATCCCGATGATCATCAATGGTTTTACCAAACCGCTGACACCATTGAAACTCTTTGAATATATGGCGTGTGGTGTTCCGGTTGTCAGCACGAAATTCCCCGAGCTTGAACAATATGCATCGGATATTGAACTGGTCGATTGCAGTAGCGGTGCATTCGAAGAGGCCATTGCGCGCACGTTGCGACGTGATCGATCGCACACCGCTACGCGACTTCGGGAGATCGCCCGTACACGAACGTGGACAGCCATTAACCGCGAATTTGTGGTTCCGATATTACGGGACGTGTTTTCATTTTAGCAGGTGAGACGGATCGCTCACTTCATGTCTCCACATGACATCCTCAACGCCCACCCGTCCATTGGTCCTGATTGTCGCTCCGCGAATCGTCGGGACATTCATCGAGCAGGACCGCGCCCTGCTCGCCAACGACTTTGACGTCGAGCTGTATCCATTTTCCGGTGCACGATCATTTGGAACACTTAAGCAACGAATCGAGAACAGTGACATCATTCTGATCTGGTTCGCCGGACGCCACGCGCCGCCCGCCGTCTGGCTGGCACGACGCTACCGCAAACCAGTTGTGACCATCGTTGGCGGATACGAAGTCGAGTGGATTCCATCGATCTCGTATGGCGTGCCGCCGAACTCCTGGCGCCGAAGAATTGTCCGATGGGTGTTGAAGAACTCTGACCGGCTTGTTGCTGTTTCCGGTGTGACTCACCGAAGTGTGTTGCGTGTGGCACCGGAATCCGAAGACAAATTGCATCTGACCTATAATGCGGTCGACACCGAACGATTCGCCACGTTATCAAGAGGGGATCGTTACGGTGTCCTCTGTGTTGGCATGATCACCAGACACACGATCAAGGTGAAGGGCTGGGACCGCTTCCGTGACATCGCTGCGTCACTGCCGGGGGTGGAGTTTTGTGCGATCGGTCCGTTGGACGATGTCGCCAGGAAGACTCTCGTTGCCGACTCGCCTCCGAACATCACCTGGAGGGGACAGGTGACCGGACCCGATCTGATTGCCGCCTATCAGCGTGCGTCGGTCTATCTGCAGTGCTCCGTCCACGAGAGCTTCTCGCTGGCTCTGGCCGAGGCAATGGCCTGTGGATGCATCCCGGTCACAACGCAGGGAGGCGCTCTCCCCGAAGTGGCAGGAGACACGGGTTTCTTCATCGATACCAGTGACATCGGCTCGTCGGTACAGACCGTCAGTGAGGCCTTGCAGTCCGACCCGGATCGTCGGAGACACGCTCGCAGGCAGATCGTCGATAACTTCTCGGTGGCAGACCGACAACGGAAACTAAGCGAGTTGCTCCTGCGGACCCTTGATAAGGGATAGATCGACTTGGATATTGATCGAAGCCGCCGATACTATCTCTAAGTGGCCGGAAGATGACAACTTAGCGGTACGAAGGCCGACGTCGTCTTGAATATCGTTGGATAGATTGCGTCGAACGCCTTATCATTCATCATGGAGTGGATGATGGGGGGACTGTTTTCCCGATGAATTGGATGAAGATGTACTTGGGTCGTTGGCGCTGGATCGTGTGGGATCTTTTTGCGATGCAGGGCGCCTTTGCCGTCGTCCTGTGGCTGCGGTTTGGCACCACGGGATCGGGGCAGCAGGTCCCAAGTACGCTGATCGATTATCTCGGTCCCGCGGCTTGGATATCCGCCGGGTGGCTGGTCATCTTCGCGGTTTTCGGTTTGTACCGCCAGCGTGCGTTTGCCTCGCATGCCGCGTGGCTGATGCGGCTGTTTAATGCGGTCACCTTCGGCACTCTATTGCTCGCCATTGTCACGTTCGACCCGACGCGTCCCTTCGCAGAGCCGCGCACGATCCTGATCGGTTATTGGGCGGCGATGTTGTTTTTCCTGGGTGGTGGCCGGTTGCTGCCTGCGCTCCAGGATAGCAGCAATCACGAGGAATCGATTGTCGTCACGCGAAGGCGTCTGGCGATCATTGCCATCGATGCCGTCCTGGTGGTGGCGTCGTACTACCTGGCATTCTGGCTGCGTTTTGATGGACACATTCCCGCCGATGCCCTGACCGCCTTTTGGAGTACGCTGCCGCTGGTGTTTCTCGTGCGCTTTGCCGCGTTCGTGATTTTCCGCCTGTATACCGGCGTCTGGCGGTACTCGTCGATCAATGACTTGTTTTCCATTTTGAAGGCCGTTTCTGCGGGCACCGGCGTGCTCGTGCTGCCGGTGTTTTTCTTTGGCATTCCGGGATATCCACGGTCGGTCTTTCTGATCGACTGGTTCTTGCTGGTCATATTGCTCGGTGGTGTGCGTTTCGCGCTGCGCGCCTGGCGTGAGTTGCGACCGCGTTTCCGTCCCGATGGACGTCGCATTCTCGTCATCGGCGCCGGCGACGCCGGTGAGATGCTGATCCGCGAACTGAATCGGAATCCCGGGGCCTTTGGCGCACCGGTGGCCGTGATCGATTCCGATCCACGCAAACACGGTTCGCGTCTCCACGGTGTTCCTGTCATTGGTGGGCAGAATGCGATTCCCTCAGCCGTACGACGATTTCATGTCGACGAAATCCTGATCGCGATTCCATCGGCGACCGGGTCGCAAATGCGCGAAATCGTTGCCCAGTGCAGCCGCACCGGTGTGCCGTTTAAGACTGTTCCGTCGCTGCGCGAGTTGATCGGCAACCGCATCAGTTTGGCGCAGGCCCGAGCCGTCCACGTGGAAGACCTGCTCCGTCGTGCACCGGTCGAGATCGATTCGCCCACCTTGTCGCGGTTTCTCAGCGGCCGCCGTGTCATGGTGACCGGTGCGGCCGGGTCGATCGGCAGCGAGCTGGTGCGGCGCATTTTGCGTTACGCACCGGGCGAGCTCCTCCTGGTGGACCGTGCGGAGAACGCGCTGCACGACCTGATGGGTGAGTTGTCGTACATCGACAACTCCGGCTGCGTGCATGTTGCTCTGCTCGACATCACCGACCGCCGGCGGTTTCATCGTGAATTCGGCGACCGGGTTCCCGAGGTGATCTTTCATGCAGCCGCTTACAAACAGGTTCCGATCGCCGAGAATTACCCAGATGCCGTGGTGACCAACAACATCGGCGGTTCCCGGTTCTTGATGGATTGGTCACTCGAGCGTGGTGTGGCCGCATTTGTCAACGTGTCGACCGACAAAGCCGTGGTCCCGCGCAGTGTCATGGGCGCCACCAAGCGCGCTGCCGAATTGCTGGCACTCCGGCGCGCCGATGAAGGGCGGACCCGTTTCATCAACGTCCGATTCGGCAATGTCCTCGGATCCAGCGGGTCAGTCGTGCCTCTCTTCGAGCGTCAGATTCGTGCGGGCGGGCCGGTCACAGTAACACATCCCGACATCACGCGGTACTTCATGACGGCCACCGAGGCGGCGCTGCTCGTCTTGCAAGCGGGGGCGATCGGTGAAAACGGACAGACGCTGGTTCTGGATATGGGCGAACCGGTGCGCGTGGTCGACCTGGCGCGCGACATGATTGCATTGTCGGGATTGCGGCCGGACATCGACATTGCCGTCGAGTTTGTAGGATTGCGACCGGGCGAGAAGATGAACGAGGAGTTGTTCGGACCCAATGTGACACCACGCCGTTCCACACACGAAAAGATCTGGATCGTCGACGCCGTCGATGATGCCGCGCCCGACTTTGAATCGCACATAACTGAGTTACTGCAATTGGCGGCAACGGGCGATCATGAGGCCACCTTCCAGGCGCTCCTCGACGTGGTGCCGCACTTTGGACCCGAGGCGGATCAGCATCTCATTGACGACAACGACTCCATCGCCATAACACAGAACATGCAATTTCACAAGAATGGGTGACAGACACCGGTTGTATCATTCGGCCACCGTTCCTTTAGCTGCGAACGTCTAAAGCCAATCTCAATGCCCTATGCTTGATCTCAAGTTTATTCGCGACAATGTGGAAACGGTGCGTCAAGGCATCGTCAACAAGAACGAAGAGGATCGTCTCGACGATCTGCTGCAACTGGATGAAAAGCGGCGCAGCATCATAGTCGACACCGAACAGTTGAAGCACGAAAAGAACGTTGCCTCACAAAACATCGCACGCGCGAAGAAGGCGGGTGAAGACGCTGCCGATGCGATCGCGGCCATGCGTGAGGTATCAAACCGCGTACAGTCGCTCGATTCCGAGCTGCGTGAGGTGGAGACACAGATGCGCGAGCTGCAACTGCGCATTCCCAACATCCCGCATCCCAATGTCCCCATAGGTGATGAATCGCAAAACAAAGATATCCGGTCATGGGGCGAAAAACCGGACTACGGATTCACACCGAAGCCACACTGGGAAATTGGCGAAGCGCTCGGCATCTACAAGGGAGACGCGGGTGCGTCGATCAGCGGATCGGGGTTTTTCATTCTCGGACACACCGGCGCACGTATGCAGCGGGCGCTGATCAACTACATGATCGATTACCACTGCAACAATGGATATGTCGAGCATCGTGTCCCGTATCTGGTGACGCGCCAGACAATGCAGGGGACGGGTCAACTGCCCAAGCTGGCCGACGACATGTATCATATTGAGGCTGACGACCTGTATTTGATACCGACCGCTGAAGTTCCACTTACGAACATTGATGCCGGTCATATCATCAAGGCGGATCACCTGCCGACGCGCATGGTGGCATATACCCCGTGCTTTCGCCGGGAGGCCGGTGCACACGGCAAAGATACCCGCGGCATGATTCGTGTGCACCAGTTCGACAAGGTTGAATTGGTCAAGATTGTCGAGCCCGATACATCGTATGATGAACTCGAGACGCTGGTCAGCGATGCCGAAGCGATTTTACAGGCACTGAAACTCCCTTATCGGGTACGGATGCTGGCGTCGGGGGACTTGTCGTTTGCGGCGGCGAAGTGCTACGATCTCGAAGTGTATGCGGCTGGGATTGATACCTGGCTGGAAGTGAGTTCATGCTCCAATTTCGAGGACTTTCAGGCACGGCGCATGAACCTGCGGTGCCGTCCCGCCGACGGTGGCAAACCATTCTATCCACACACCTTAAACGGCTCGGCCCTGGCCCTGCCCCGGACCATGATTGCGATCTGGGAGAATTACCAGACACCGGATGGCGGGATTCGCGTGCCGGAGGTGTTGGTGCCGTACATGGGCGGGCTCACCGAAATTCACTGAACGGGGGCCAATGATGAGAGTAGAACCCGAGGGGCGTGCCAGGGTGCGCCCCTGTGTTATTTTCGTATGAGTGATGGGCGGCTCGACACGATAATCTGATGCGACGACGGCTCTGGAAATTCATTCACGGACGCGCCGGCGCCACCGGCCTGCCTCTGGCCTTTAAGGGGCTGATGATTGCCGGTGTCGTGGTATTTGCCGCGTTTTTGGTCTACACCACCCAGACCATGGTCTCGGAGTTGAAGGCCTCGGAAGCGCGCTTGGCGATGACCTATGCCAATCAATGGAAGCGTGCCGCCGAAGCAACCAATCCGGCCGAAATTGGATTCCTGTTCGATGAGATTATCAGTCGGGAGGATTTCCCGATTGTTGTGGCCAACGCCGAGGGCTTTCCGCTGTACTGGCGTGGCCTCGAAGACATTCCCGATAACGCCGAAGATCCCAAGGTCCGGGATGAAGTACGCCGACTCATGCAGCGAATGGGGGAGGAGTATCCACCTGTCCCCATTACTTATCAAGACCAGCTTCTCTACTATCTCTATTATGGAAATTACAGACTGGTCCAGGCCGTCAATCTATTTCCCTACATCGAAGTCGGTTTGTTAACACTGTTTCTGCTGATTGCCTATGTGAGCTTCCGCAACATCAAGCGAGCCGAGCAGCGTTACATCTGGGTCGGTATGGCCAAGGAGACAGCCCATCAGTTGGGCACGCCGCTGTCTTCCTTGATGGGATGGTTGGAGTTATTGCAGGCCAGAACAGAGAACGATCAACCGCAACAGCCTTCTTCCGATGCCCACGAAATGGCAGAGACTGTTGATCGCATGCAGCGTGACGTTGCCCGTTTACGGCGTGTCGCCAATCGATTCGGTCAGATCGGCTCGGTCCCGGATTTGAAAGTGCAATCTGTGCAGCCCATTGTCGAAGAAGTGATTACTTACTTCCGCCAGCGTTTGCCATTCGGTGGTCAAGGTTGTTGTCTCACCGATGACATCGAGCCGACGCCTGAAGTCGCGATTAACCCGGAATTGATTTCCTGGGTGTTGGAAAACCTGATCAAGAATGCTCTGGAATCTGTGGATCCTAAACAGGGCGTGGTGCACATCCAATTGCACCCTGCTGCCGGTGGTGGTGTTGAAATCGCCGTGATTGACAATGGACGCGGCATTACCGGAAAGCAACAGAAGAAGATCTTCGCACCCGGCGTCACAACCAAGAAGCGGGGCTGGGGCCTGGGCTTGACATTGGCCCGGCGAATTGTCATGGAATACCATGGGGGGGATCTGTATCTTGCGGAATCGATCCCTGATCAATCGACGCGCTTCGTGATTCACTTACCGGCAGCAGAGAATCCGTAGCAGCAAACGAAACGAGGATGTCCGTTATGGCAAGCAATCTGCGCCAGGTATTGTGGGTGGACGACGAGATCGATTTGCTCACGGCCCATTTTATGTTTCTCAAAGAGCGTGGGTACGAGGTCACCGGCGCGCATTCGGGTGATGATGCGCTCGGACATCTCGACAAGCAGCGTTTCGATCTGGTACTGCTCGACGAACAAATGCCGGGGATGGACGGTTTGTCCACGCTGGAGCAAATCAAGCGCCGCGACCCCAATTTGCCGGTGGTGATGGTCACCAAGAGCGAAGAAGAGCAGATCATGGACGAGGCGATCGGAAAGAAAATCGACGATTACCTCACCAAACCGGTCAATCCGAGTCAGATACTCTCGGTGATCAAGCGCCATGTCGAGAAGCGAAAGATTCGGTCCGAGCATCTCGCCAAGCAGTATGTCGCCGATTTCAATCATTTGCGCGAAAACCTGTCGCCCAATGCCGACTGGACCGCATGGGTCGATGCTCACCGCTCACTGTCGCAATGGGACCTGGATCTGGACCTGTTCGTCAATTTGGGTTTGGACCAGACCCACCGCGAACACAAGCGCGAATGGAATGTCGAATTTGGCCGTTGGGTGGAGCGGGAATACCCGCAGTGGATAGCCAATATCGACAACGACAAACGCCCGCCGCTTTCCGTCGATGTTGTGCCGAAGTACCTGGTGCCGCATCTCAAAGCAGGCCGCAAAGTCTACTTTTTTGTGATCGACTGCATGCGCTTCGACCAGTGGTTCAACATCGAGTCGGAATTGGCGGAATACTTCACCATCGATCGCGAGTTCTATTTTTCCTTGCTGCCTACGGCGACGCCGTTCTCACGCAATGCCATTTTCTCCGGGCTGACCGCCGATGAAATCCAACGATTGTATCCGGAACTTTGGCAAATCGGCGACAAAGACGAGTTTTCGCGTAACCGTCTCGAACGCCAACTGCTCGATCAGCAACTTGATCGTCTCGGCGTACGTCTGCCGTCGGAAGCGAAGTATGTGAAGGTTCTCGACTTTGCTGAAGGCGAAAGCATTGACAAAAAGTTCAGTTCGTACAAAGACACACCGCTGCTATCGGTGGTCTACAACTTCATCGATCACCTGACACACGGCCGCACGGACCACGAATTGTTATATGAATTGGCGCCGGATGAGGCGGCCTTTCGCGGCCTGATGAAGACATGGTTCGTGAATTCGTCGTGGTTCAAGGTCCTCCGCAAAATCGCCAAAGATCCGAATGCGATCGCCGTTGTCACCACCGATCACGGCAGCATCCTGGGATCACGCGGAACCATGGCGCATGGACGGCGCGACACGTCGCCCAGCCTGCGCTACAAATTCGGTGACACCTTAAAGTGTGATCCCAAAGATGGCGTCATGGTGAAAGATCCACGCACCTATCGATTGCCGACGTTCACCATGAACACCACATACTTGTTGGCCAAAGAGGATTTCTATTTCGTCTATCCGACGAATTTCAACGAGTACCAGCGCAAGTTCGCCAATACCTTTCTCCACGGCGGCATTTCCATGCCCGAGATGATTTTGCCGGTGGCGACGCTGACGCCGAAGTAACCGTGGCCGGACAGACGACAAAGTGTGAGGCGGAAACCGTTGCCGTCGCCCATTCCTTCGCCCGATCCTTGAAGCCGGGCGACTGGGTGGGACTCATCGGTCCCCTTGGGGCCGGGAAATCGGTCTTCGCCCGGGCGGTCGGTGAGGCGCTCGGGGTCCGCGAACCAATGCCATCGCCGACATATACTCTCATGAATGTGCTCGATGGCGATATCCCGGTCTATCATGTGGATTTGTACCGTCTATCGTCGGCCGATGAGCTGGAATTTGCCGGTATTGCTCCGTATTTCCAATCGTCCGGTATCTGTCTCGTCGAATGGGCGGATCGCATTCGCGACCAGTGGCCCGCCACCGGTTGGCTTGTCACGATTAGCATCGCCGGCGATACCGAACGCCGTATCTCTATTGTTCCCCTCACCTCGGCATCGTAAGTATCTTCATGCGCGTGTTGGCTTTTGACATGACGGCGTCGCGGATCACCGTTGGCTTGGCTCGTGATGGACGTCCCGTTGGACGGTGGGATGCCGGCGCCACACGCGGTCGCAGTGGCACGCTCGATGCGTTGATCGACAAAGCCCTCTCCGAGTCAGGTCGGACTCGCCAGGACATCGACGGTCTCGGTTTGGTGACCGGCCCCGGATCCTTGACCGCGACGCGCATCGGCTGGGCGACGGCGTCCGGCTGGGCACTGGCTGGGAACATTCCGATCACCGGCTGGCCGACTCAGGCAGTGCAGCGACGCTGGTGGTGCACTGCGGGTGCTCATTCCAAGTTGGGCATCGCCAATCCGGAGGAGTACTCCGTGGCCTGCGTGGTCCATCATCGGGGCGATGAGTTTTACCTCTATTATTTGTCGACAGATCGCGAGACCGGACATCCTGAGAGTATCCGTCTCGGTGAATGGGCGCCGACAGAGGGTGTGCCGACTGTCCTTGTTGGCAGCGGTCTTCTGGGATATCGGGATCGTTGGGTACGGTCGCTCGGCCAATCGGCTATCGTTGTCAGCGAGGATGATGCCCTGGTGGGCGGCGATATGCTTGCTGTGTGGGCGACTGAGGCGATTGATGACGGCCACCTCCTCGATCCGCTGGAATCTCCTCTGGACTACGGTTTGCCGCCTCAGTTTCGTAAAGCAAGATGATGGAGCAGGCGATCACCATACGTCCGATGACCCGGACCGACCTCGATTGGATTGAAGCCCAAGAGCGACTGGTATTTACCGATCCCTGGCCCAAATCGGCCTTCAAGGAGTCGCTCGTGTTTAACGGTGGATTGAATGTCGTTGCCGTGAACGGAGATGGCCAGTTGTGTGGATATCTGTGTGCCCAGGTAGTCGCCGATGAGATACAGATTCACAATATTGCCGTTCCTCCGTCAGCGCGTCGCCGTGGCATCGCACGCCAGTTGATGGATTATGCCGAGGCGCATGGGATGGAAAAGGGTGTTGCGTGCGCCGTGCTTGAGGTGCGTATTACGAATAAGTCCGCGATCGCGATGTACGCCAATCGCGGCTATCAGAGCATTGGTCGGCGCCGCGGCTATTACCGTCGTCCCTTGTGCGATGCTTTGGTCCTGATGAAGATCTTAGACGATTCCGACTCCGGAGATCGTCAGATGGCGGAGACATCCGATGGAATGGTTTCGTAAAGCAAGAGCCGGTTTGGCACGCCAGGAAAAACGTGATATTCCCGACGGATTGTGGACGAAATGCGGCGGGTGCGGGGAGATTATCTATGCCCGCGAACTCGAACGCCGCAGTTGGGTGTGCCCATCGTGTGAGTTCCACTTCCGCATTGGGCATCAGGATTATATCCGGCTGATCCTCGACGATGGCGCGCTCGAAGAATATGACCGCGGTCTGGTGTCGCAGGATCCTCTGCAGTTTAAGGACAAAAAGAAGTACCCCGAACGGATCGCCGCCGCCCAACAGAAAACCGGTCTGGCTGATGCGGTCGTCTGCGGCATTGGAAAAATCGAGCAACGTCCGGTTTCGTTCAGTGTAATGGAATTCGCCTTTGTCGGCGGCAGCATGGGATCAGTCGTGGGGGAGAAGATCGCCCGCGCGATCGAACGGGCAATGACGCGGCGCATCCCATTGATCATTGTCTGCTGTTCGGGCGGTGCGCGGATGCAGGAGGGGATTCTCTCCCTGATGCAAATGGCCAAGACCAGCTACTTACTGGCCGAGCTGGCCGAAATGCACCTCCCGTACATCACGGTACTGACCAATCCCACTACCGCCGGTGTGATGGCATCGTACGCGTCGCTGGGTGATGTGATTATCGCCGAGCCGGGCGCGCAGTTGGGATTTGCCGGCCCACGCGTAATTCGCGAGACGATCCGTCAGGAATTGCCGCCGGGGTTCCAGAGCTCCGAGTATTTCCTGGAGCACGGTTTTCTGGATCGCATCGTGAAACGCACCGAGTTGAAGTCAACGATCGCCAATCTGCTTCAATTTCTCTGCGGTCCAACGTCGGGCGTCAATGATCCCGAGGGGTTGCGAGTCAAACCAACCGAACTGGAACCCGATTCCGCCGAGTGAGTACGACGTCACTCATCTCCTACAGTGAAGCCGTTCGACGCCTCTATTCGCTCGAACGCTGGGGCATCAAACTGGGTCTGGATAACATCAAGGCCCTCTGTGAACGTCTCGATCACCCGGAACTGAAAGTCCCCGCCGTCCATGTTGCCGGCACCAACGGTAAGGGCTCGGTGACCGCTCTTGTGGAAGCGATGGTTCTGGGGGCGGGATTCCGCGTGGGACGCTACACCTCCCCGCATCTGCGTGACTTACGAGAACGAATCCAGCTCAATGGCAGGCCGATTTCCCGCCAACGTGTCCAGCGCTTTATGGCCGATCACTGGACCACAATTCGCCGGGAGCGATACTCGTATTTCGAATCGGTGTCGGCGATGGCATTCGATACGTTTGCATCGGCGAAATGTGATCTGGCCGTCATCGAAGTTGGGCTTGGTGGACGGTTCGACGCGACCAATGTGATTCAGCCGGAGATTTGTGTCATCACCAACATTGATTTCGATCACGAACGCACATTGGGTCGAACACTCAATAAGATTGCATTTGAAAAGGCCGGAATCATCAAACGGGGAACGCCGGTCCTGCTTGGGGATCTGCCGGAGGTTGCCGCCCGTCGCATCGTCCAAGTTGCTGATCGCGTCGGTGCGCCGGTATTTACCTGTAACGATGTTTACGCCGCGTATCATCGCACGAATGGCGAAGCAATGACGCGCTACACGTGGCGGCTGCCGCTTCTTGGAGAACATCAGCGGCACAACTTCCGCGTCGCACTGGCGGCACTATTGTTGTTGAATGCATCAGGACTGCAGATACCGATTCAGCGTGCCCGGGAAGGCATCCGCCGCACGCAATGGCCGGCGCGTTTTCAAATCGTTCCGGGCCAACCGAAGACCGTCTACGACGTTGCCCATAATCCCTCGGGAATGCATGAATTCGCACGCACGTGGCGTGATTACATCGGCCATCCCGGCGTCATGGTGTTCACCACCCGCGACGATAAAAAATACCGGACCATGTGGACCGATCTGTCGACTGTGACATCGCATTGGATTGGCTGTCCGCTGCCGCACAGTCCGGGAATCAGTCGGTCTGTCATGGAGCGGCTGGCCCGCCGGACCGGCACGCCGTTCACGTGGGCGGAGACGCCGCGCGAGGCGATGATGGCAGCACGACGAATCGCCGGCGCGGAGGATGTTGTCGGTGTGGTGGGATCTCACTACCTGATTGGCGAGATCATTCCCGCGGGGCTGTTGACCGGTCGCTACCGCCCACCCGTAACCCAAGAACTGACATGGCAAAACATCATTCTGTCAACATCCCTGTGAGGAACGGCGTAAAGTCACAAGGTCTGTATCGTGCCTGGTCTGAGGGGAACAGCTATTTGTTGACAACGGTGAATGGCCGGCGAACACGCTTATGTTGAATGTCATTGTGTGAATACTAAATATAGCCTGACGCTCCGGGCGTAATGATGGAGGAATCAATGGCGACACCAGTCGAAGTCACTGATGCAACATTCGAAAACGAAGTCCTGAAATCCGACGTCCCGGTACTGGTGGATTTCTGGGCCGAGTGGTGCGGGCCGTGTAAACGGATCGCCCCAATGGTGGAAGAGCTGGCGGGCGAGTACAACGGCCGTCTCAAAGTCGTGAAGCTCGACGTTGACAGCAACAATGCGACGGCGATGCAATTTCGCATCATGAGCATTCCCAGTTTGCTGTTCTTTAAGGACGGGGAGAAGGTCGATCAGGTGATCGGATTGTATCCCAAAGAGCATTTCGTCGAGAAAATCGAGAAACTGGTCAACTAATCAGATTCTGTTTCTGTAACATCGCGGGGGCAGTGCTCCACTGCCCCCGCTGATCAAAGGCAATGGCCGGTAGCCGAACCGTTGAAGTGGATATCGTATGGGATGGCGGGATGTCGTTCGTGGCGCGAACGGATTCCCATCATTTCGTAACGCTTGATGCATCCAAAGACGATGGCGGGGCCAACACCGGTCCCCGGCCAATGGAAATGGTCGCCTGCGCATTGGGCGGCTGTACGGCCATGGATGTCATTGCTATACTGCAGAAGAAACAGAAGACCGTTGAGTCACTGAACGTTCAGGTGACCGGCAACCGCCGCAGCGAATCACCGGCGGTCTTCGAAGAGATCCAACTCGATTACCGAATCAGCGGTTCCAACCTGACGGAGGAGGATGTCCGTCAGGCGATCGAGCTCTCGCTGGATAAGTACTGCTCAGTTGTTGACATGCTGCGACCACGTGTCCGCATCACCCCGAAATGGACGTTGGAGCGCACGTCGTAAGCACGGCAACTTTTGCGAACGCCCGCATGGTTTTGCCGTATAAGAAGTTACAGGGGTGTTGTGTGTACGCCCAAAGTGGACATAAGTCTCCTCGCAGTCGATATAATCCAATACTGGTGCTTACCGGAGACATCTAGCGGATGCGATACACAGTGGGACAGAGCGGGTGGGGCGGCGGCCATAGTGGTGGCGGTTTGCCACCGGCGATCAAACTCCTACTGATTGCCAATGGCGGGTTGTTCCTGCTCCAGATGGCCTTTTATGCGCCGCTGGTCTATTATCTGGGTCTTACGCCGACGATGTTCTGGAAGGGTGCGATCTGGCAGATCGGTACCTACATGTTCCTCCACGGCGGGTTCTTTCACATCGTGTTCAATATGTTCGCCCTGTGGATGTTCGGGCGTGATCTGGAATTCGCTTGGGGATCGCGTCAGTTTCTCAAGTACTATATGGTCTGCGGAGTTGGCGCCGGGATTGTGACAGCCATCCTGCTGCCGAACCAAGCGATCCCGACCATCGGTGCTTCAGGCGCCGTCTTTGGGATTCTGTTGGCTTTCGGCATGATGTGGCCTAATCGCACCATCTACCTGTGGTTTTTCCTGCCGATCCCCGCCAAGTACATGGTTATCTTATTTGGTGTCATTGAGTTATTTGCCGCCTCGCAGGGCAGTGGCGGGGGCATTGCCCATTGGACTCATCTCGGTGGGTTGGCCATCGGTTTTATCTACCTCCGCTTTGGCGGTCGAAAACTGAAATTTCGGATTCCCAACCCATTTGGGTTCATTGGCCGCTGGCGGGGTAGACGGAAGGCCAAGAAACTGCGCAAGAAGTGGGACGATCAGCGCGATCTGATGGAGTCGGTCGACCGCGTGCTCGATAGAATTAATGAAGTAGGTTACGAAAATCTGACCGATGAAGAGAAAGAGGTCCTTGAGAAGGCAGCGAAGAAACTGTCTGTCGGCAAGGATCACAAGAGCGTCGGTTAGAACCCTGCTTGGTCGAGCGCTATCTGGGATTCGGACGGCACGGTGGCAGCCGTCTGTGGTCCCGCTAAAGAGGTTGACACCATGATATCACTCGCGATTGCCGTCAAAGATCCGGCCGCCACACGCCGGTACCGCCAGTTGCTCACTGAATCGGGCTGCGAAGCTCTCTACATCACCACGATTATCGAGCTGGTTCGGACTGTCAAATCCCGTCCTATCGACGTTGTTATCTTCGATCTTGGCTTGTCGTCGCTGCCAGCTTCAGAGTGGCTGACGATTGTTGAGAAGGATAACGACTTAGCGCTAACACCGGTGCTTTGGATCGGCAGCAATATTCCTCGCTCACTAACTCCGGCGATTGAGGAGCATCGGCCCGGCCTGTGGCTCAAGACGATACCCAAGGCCGACGAGCTGATGGCGGCTGTCTTTCAACTCATTGGGCGGAGGGTTGATACCGGCGCCGTCCCGCCCGTGGAGCATCGCGTCGACGAACGCGAGTGGACGCCCCAGGATGACTTGATCGATGACGCCCTGCAAATCTTCGAAGAAGAAGTCGGCAGGCCTGCCAATGCCTCGCCGGGAACTGACTTTAAAGTCCAGGATACCCACACCGGGTCGCACCGGCAACGATCTCAGCCGCCCGGTGAGGCCGCTCCGGAACGTCTCGCGCCACAGCACGGCGACAACCATCCTGAGGTTGATGACGAGATCGAAGTGGCCGTTTCGGAAGTGACGACGATGCCCGGGGCCACCGGACCCAAGCGCAAGATCTTCGGAGCCAACAACCGGCCTCCCGCTGTGGCTCAAATTGATTTGGATGCTGGAGACGATCCAGGCGCCGACGTGGACATGGTCGACGAGATTGTCGAACGCGTCATCGAGCGGCTGGCCTCCAAACTGGCCAAACAGATCGATGCGTCGATGATCCGTCGTGAAATCGCCGTGGTCATGCGCGAAAAAGGCAGTTAAATCGTTTCATGTCAGATTGTTAGTCGGCCATCGCAAGTCTCCTGCCGGAACGCCAAATCGCCGATTGACAACAGCATAGGGAACATCTCACCTTCCGCGCTGTATTTGACCACAATGAAGGTGAGGCCTATGAAACACATCATCTGCAGACCCGCATCCTCTCTCTTGGCCATTTTCATATTCATCGCTGCTCTGGCAGCCACGGTCGCCCCGGCCAGCGCACAGTTCGATGCCATGGGCGGCAGTGGGACGCAGGATATCCTCTCCCTACGGACGGTCGTCTCTCACGAGACCGTCGCTCCCGGCGATACCATCTGGCTGGCCGTTCAGCTACAATTAGAGCCTGAATGGCATGTCAATTCTGCCCAACCGTTGCAGGACTATCTCATCCCAACCCAGCTCAATGTCGTCGATGGCGCGGGCTATACAGTCGGAGCGATCGGATATCCGTCCGGTCACACGATTCCACTGTTGGGCGAAGACATGTCGGTCTACGAAGACGGTGCTGTTGTCGCCGTCCCCGTGGTCATCGCCGGAAACCAATCTCACGGCACTTTGGAGATCAATGGCACCCTCGAATATCAGGGTTGCAATAACGAAATGTGTATCGCGCCGGCAGAGGACGAGTTGACGTGGACTGTCACTGTTGGCGATGAAACCACAGGACCGCAGCACTCCAACTTGTTTGGATCAGCATCGGCTCCGGGTACGGAGAGCCAAGCCGCGAAGTGGAATCTCGAAGTTGGCGATGAGGGAACGGCACCGAAAAGCGAGCTGGAACGGCTGATCAATGAGTATGGCACATGGGGCTATCTGCTCGCGATGCTGCTTGCCTTCGGCACTGGGTTCCTACTCTCATTTTCACCGTGCACCTACCCGATGATCCCGATCACGGTATCGATTTTCGCGGGACAGGCCCGTGGGATGGGGCGCGGCTTCTTCCTCTCGCTCATTTATGTCCTCACCATGGCCATTATCTACGGCATCATGGGAGCAATCATCGCGACTGTTGGCGGAGTTTTCGGAGCTTGGCTGGCGCATCCGGTTGTTGTTGGTGTGATCGTCGCAATCTTCGTGATCTTCGCGTTGTCCATGTTTGGCCTCTTCGAACTTCAGGTACCCGATGCGATTCGCAATCGCATGGCTGCAAAAGGGGAAGGGGGCGGTATCGGCGGCGTGATCGTGCTCGGTGCGGTGGCGGCGCTGGTCGTCTCACCCTGTGTTGGACCATTTGTTGCCGGTATCATGCTTTACATCGCGACAACGGGATCGACCATTCTCGGATTTCTCACGCTGTTCACATTCGCACTCGGTTTGGGCACACTGTTTATCGTCATCGGGACATTCGCATCGGCGATCCAGGCGTTGCCGAACGCCGGGATGTGGATGGAATCGGTAAAGAAGTTCTTCGGTTTTGTCCTCCTGTTAATGGCGCTGTACTTCCTGCGCACGTTGATTTCGACTGAACTGCTGGCATTGCTGACCGGACTCTTATTCCTCGGTGCGGGTGTCTTTGGAGGTGGATTCGACCGACTGACGCATGAGGCGACGTTCTTCCCGCGCCTCAAGAAGGCCTTCGGTATTCTCACAACCCTTCTGGGTATCTATCTGATCGGCGGCTATCTGGTGGCCAATGGATTTATCTGGCCACCGGTGGAATTCAAAGGCGGAGCATCATCGGCGACATCGCACGAGACCGAGAAGATCGACTGGGTCACGGACCTCGACCGCGGTCTCAAGCAAGCGCAACAGATGGGTCGTCCCGTATTGATCGATACCTGGGCCACCTGGTGTGCCAACTGCTACAAATTGGATCGCAATACCTGGGCTGATGATCGCGTGGCCAACGATGCCGAACGGTTCGTTCCCCTCAAACTGCAACTTGAGACCGGCGACGCTCCGGAAACCAAGCGCTTCCTGGAGTTATTCAAGTTGAAGCAGTATTCGCTGCCGACGATCATCCTGATCGATTCGGGTGGGCGTGTAGCGGATGTCATCCAGGGATATCTGGGGCCTGAGGACATGCTCACGCGAATGCAGGCAGTCTCCTGACCGACCTTTCGATTGCTTCCCTTCGCCTCGTGTGATTTCTTCGCGTCGGCTGGAGAGGAGGACGGCATGGCCACACAGCGGCCCCGGCTGTATCTCATTGATGGAACGGCAGTCGCGTACCGGGCGCATTTCGCCTTTATCCAAAATCCCCTGCGCAATTCGCGCGGTGAGAATGTCTCGGCCGTCTTCGGTGTGGCCAACTCGTTGTTGAAGTTGCGCCGTGAGGAGACACCCGATTACTGGGCGTTCGTGTTCGACCGTCCCGAACCGACATTTCGCCACGAAGTCTACGAAGAGTACAAAGCCACCCGGGAAAAAGCGCCTGATGAGATGATTGAGCAATTGCCGCAGTTGAAGAACCTCGCGGCGGCTCTGGGTTGTCCTCTGGTTGAATTGGCCGGATATGAAGCCGATGATCTGATTGCCACGCTTGCACGGAAGGCGGTCGACGCGGGTTGTGATGTGGTTGTCGTGTCGGGTGACAAAGATCTGATGCAACTGGTGAACAAGCACGTTTCGATCTACAACCCGCGCAAAGCGGGGGCTGAAATCGAACGGTTGGATGAGAAGGGCGTCGAGGAGAAGTTTGGTGTTCCGCCCAATCAGGTTCGCGATGTGCTGGCCCTCATGGGTGACACCTCAGACAACATCCCCGGCGTTCCCGGGATCGGTCAGAAGACGGCGATCAAGCTGATTAAGGAATTCGGCGACCTCGAATCAGTGTTAAAAGCTGCTCCCAGTGTCTCAGCAAAAGGTCTGCGCACCAAACTCACCGAAAACGCCGATAAGGCACGCCTGTCGTACGATCTGGTACGGCTCGACGACAATTGTCCGGTGGAGTGGGTTCCTGACCAGTACCAAGCCCAGACATTCGATACCGAAAGCGCCGTAGCCCTATTCGAGGAATTCGAGTTTCGATCACTCATCAAATGGGTCGCGCCCGATATGGCGGAAACCACAGGTGGTTCCTCCGGAGCCGTTGACAAAGAAGGATCATACCACTGTGTAACATCACTGAAAGAACTCAAATCTCTCGTCACCAAAATGCACAAGGCCGACTGGCTCGCATTCGACACGGAAACCACCTCGCTGGAGACCTTGGATGCCGAACTGGTTGGCATTTCGCTCTCCTTCGAGTGGGGCACAGCTTACTATATTCCGGTCGGTCACGATGAGACGAAGGAGAATCTCCCACTCGACAAAGTCCTCGATACCTTGCGTCCCGTGTTTGCGGGGGGGAAGCCGCGACTGATTGCACAGAATGCCAAGTACGATCTCCGTGTATTCAGTCGCTGTGGTTTTGATATCGACGTCGTCGGTTTTGATCCCATGATCGCGGCGTTCTGCTTGAATCCGTCACTGCGATCGTACTCCCTCAACACATTGGCCCAAACCCATTGCGATCACGCGATGCAGCCGATCGATGAGTTGATTGGCACGGGCAAAAACCAGAAGAGCTTCGCCACCGTCCCGGTGGACAAGGCCACCTACTACGCCGCCGAGGACGCCGACTATACTTATCGTCTCCTCGATGTTCTCAATCCGAAGCTCGACGAGGAGGACCTGCGCAAGCTTTTCGATCAAATCGAAATGCCGTTGGTGCCGGTGCTGGCACGGATGGAAACCAATGGGGTACGGGTCGATACGGACTACCTGGAACAACTCTCGTTAGAGATGGACAACCAGATAGTCCAGGTCACCGAGACGATTTATGCAGTGGCGGGGGAGGAGTTCAATCTGAACTCACCGGTGCAACTGGGTCATATTCTCTTCGATGTTCTGAAACTGAAGCCGCAACGCAAAACTGCCAAAACCGCGCAGCATGCCACCGATGTCAGCGTGCTCGAAAAACTCGCCTCTCAACATGAACTCCCACAGTTGATGCTCGACTACCGGCGGGTGGCGAAGCTGAAATCGACCTATGTCGATGCGCTACTCCGGTTGGCGCGTCCGAAGACCAACCGTGTTCATACGTCATTTAATCAGGTCGTTGCGGCCACCGGACGGTTGTCGTCGACCGATCCGAACTTGCAGAACATTCCGATTCGTACCGAAGAGGGGCAGAAGATTCGTCGTGCCTTCATTCCACGCGATACCAACCATACGCTCCTGGCTGCCGACTACTCCCAGATCGAATTGCGGTTGATGGCCCACTTCTCACAGGACAAATCGCTGTTGGCGGCGTTTCGCGATGCCGCCGATGTGCACGCCCGAACCGCGGCGGAGATATTCGATATTGATGAAGAGGACGTCACCCCCGATCAGCGTCGATTGGCCAAGACGGCCAATTTCGGCATCATTTACGGGGTCTCGGCCTATGGTCTGTCCCAACAGTCAGATATGACGGTTGGCGAGGCGAAGACCTTCATTGACACCTATTTCGACCGCTACCCGGGAGTCCGGAAGTTTATTGATCAGACGATCAAAGACGCGAAGAAGACGGGGGAAGTGCGGACGCTCTATGGCCGCCGCCGCTTCCTGCCCGATCTGAAATCATCGAATCGGCAGCGCCGGGAGTTTGCTGAACGGATCGCGGTCAACACGCCGATGCAGGGGACCGCCGCCGACATCATCAAGCTGGCCATGATCGAGATCGATAAGTTGTTGCGCGGCAAGAAGTCCGCGATGGTGCTCCAGGTCCACGACGAACTGATTTTCGATGCGCATAACTCAGAGATCGAATGGCTGTCCGACATGGTAAAAGAAACCATGGAGAGTGCCGTCGATCTCGACGTGCCCTTGGTGGTCGACATCGGCGTAGGCGCTAACTGGCTCGATGCCAAATAAGTAAACTGTGAGGACTATGAAACAGACAGCAGACATCTCCGTCCGAATTCGAAATTGCACAACCATGATACTGGCGGTCTTCTGCGTTGTGGGGATAATGACACCTTCGTCAACCCAGGCGTTCAATGTCGATTCGTGTCATTGGGCGCAGTGGGATACGGTTATTGCTCTGTCACCGGAGCGGCCAGCCGCGCGATTTGGTGTTTATGCCTACCGCACTTTGGCGGTGGCCCACCCCGAGGTCTACCTGAAGTCGGATTCGTTGTTCGCCGACATCATCGAGCGAATTCCCGGCAGCCGCTCGACCTGGCGTGGCGCCAATCTGCGCAATGTCGAAATCTTCCGGCGCGTCCAGACAGGCGAGGCGCGCGGACCCTCCTTCTCGTTTCGGGATTGGGCTCCCACCTTGGACAGCATCGGGGATGCAGGTCGACTGAACGCGAGCACGTCATGGCTCGATCGACGTCTGCCGTCAGCGGCGGTCCTTTTGCACGGAACAGTGCATCGGCTGTCGACGGCCGAGGCGGCGATGTTGCGATATACGCAGTATCGTGCGGTCAAGGTACCAGCGGAAAGCCTGTATGTTGTCATTGATACCGCTGGTCGTGGATACCTTGCGAGGAATTCCGGAGTCGTATCGGTGGAAGCCGGGCACGCCGTCGACGATCCCAAGGCGATTACGCCCGCCCTCGTGTTCAATGAGCATGATGCGTATTATCCGCTTTTCGGCCGGGATGACCGTGAGAGGTCGCCATCGTTGAAGCGCATGGCCGCGCTCCTTGGCACCGGTCAGGCGCCGGCATTGACCGAGCCGGAGCTCAGACGTGTCGCCAAACTGCGGGACATCACGGCACTAGACTCTGAGCGGGAGAAGGCGTTGGCTGCCCTCGTAGCGCTGGGCGCCGTCGATGTGAGTCTCCAGCCGATTGCCGAGGCCTGGCGCCCGGTGACTTCCGATTCCACGTCACTGGCTACTTATGTGGATGGAATGGTGCGCACGACCGTGTACTGGGCCGATCGACTGAGTCCACACACGGCCGAGCTTGCTGCGCTGGTCACCGGTCCGGACATCGCCCAATTCGCGCCGACTCTCGAAGAGGCATATCTCGGGTTGTGTGGCCGTCCCGTTGATCCCACCGATTCGACCAACACCGTATACGAAGCCGGTGGGTTTCTCTGGTCGTTTGAGATGATGAATCTGATTCTCGACGATCTCATCCGTTTACGGACCGGGCAACCCTCGTCGCAAGCGCTGGCCATGGCGGCGATTCTGGACTGCCGCGATATTGAAAACACACTCGTGGAATTCGCCAATATCGCCGACCGTCCCGCTCGCAATTGGGTGTTGGCCGCACAGGGACGTTGGCAATTCAATTTGGGGCAGTGGACACATGTCCCCGACAGTGTTTTGACGCGGCGTGCAATGCCGATCGGTCTCGAGTCGTATGTGGTTGATTCTCGCTATACTGCTATCGAAGCAACACGCGTGATTACCGGGGCAGACGACCTCACCATACTTGAGGAACTGTCAGATATTCTCACGGTGCTGCCGGCATTCTTCCTGCGTGTACCGTCACCGGAAGGCCGTCAACGCGACATAGACTACTTGATCTTCGATCTCACCAACGACAAGATCGATATTGTGCGCTTGCCATGGCCGCAATTCGGTGATGATACCTAGCGCAGAATGGGCCGATGCCAACTGTTGACATTCGGATTCACAGGACCACGCACGTGACTCACGCACGCTCCGCCGCCACCATCCCCGTTATTGGAGTGACCGGTGGTGTGGGCTCGGGCAAGACACTGGTCGCGCAGTATTTTGCGTCCTGGGGGGCAGCGCTGGTCAGTGGCGATGAGATTGGCCGATTGGTGCTGGACCATTCACCCACAGTTCGGCGACGTCTGGCCAAAGTTTTCGGGCCCGACATATTGAAAGGCGACCAAGTCCGCCGCGATATCCTCGCCGAGCGCGCCTTCGCCAACAACGACTCCGTCCTTAAACTGAATTCAATCGTCCATCCGCCCCTGATTCGGGAGTTGAACAAGCAAGTGGCCCACTTGCGCCGCGCCGGAGAGTACCCTGCGGTGGTCATCGATGCCGCTCTCCTGGCGGAATGGGGGGGGGCGCGCATTCACTGGGATGCGCTCGTGGCCGTGTGGGCCCCAATGCGGCTGCGCATGAAGTGGATGCGCAAACGGGGCTGGTCCGACCGGGAGATCCGGGCGCGCATCCGTCGCCAGATGCCCTGGACCGAGCGTCGCAAGCTCGCCGATTTCATTGTCAAAAACGACTCCTCTTTGACAGTCCTCAAACGACGCGCAAGACATTGCTGGGGAAAGATCGTATCATGATACAGGCTGTATTCTTACAGCCACCTCACAACGAAAGGGAACCTGATGTCCGGTACGACAGAACGTCACAATCCCTATCGCCTGAGTCTCGATGAGCTGAACGAGAAAGCGCTCACGATCCGTCGCGACATCATCACGATGCTGATCGAGGCCCAATCGGGACACTCCGGCGGATCAATGGGGTTCGCCGATGTGGCAACCGCGCTCTATTTCCACGAATTGGTGTATGATCCCAAGCGGCCCAAATGGCCCGGACGCGACATGTGGTTTTGGTCGATGGGACACATGACTCCGATTCACTACTCCTCCCTGGCCGAGGCTCGCTTCTTCCCATTGCGCGATCTGATGAAGTTCCGCAAGTTCGACGGGCAACTGCAGGGGCATCCGTCGTCGATGGATACACCCGGTGTTGAGGTGTCCTCTGGTTCGCTGGGTCAGGGACTCTCCATTGCGTTCGGCGCAGCCTATGGGTCTCGGATGGACGGGCACCCGCGCCGCGTTTATGCGTTTTTGTCGGATGGTGAACAGCAGGAAGGTTCAACGTGGGAAGCGGCAATGTCGGCCGGACACTATGGTCTCGACAATCTCTGTGCCGTGATTGACTACAATAACATCCAGATCGATGGACACGTCGAAGACATCATGGGCATCGCTCCGCTGGGGGAGAAGTATCGCGCGTTCCGCTGGAACGTGATTGAAATCGATGGCCACGACATGCAGGCTATTCTCAACGCATTCGACGAAGCCCGTGCCTACAAAGGCAAGCCCACCGTCATCCTGGCCCGCACCATCATGGGCAAGCCCGTGTCGTTTATGTGGGACAATTTCCAGTGGCATGGCAAACCGCCGAAACCGGAGGAAGGCGACAAAGCCTTAGCCGAACTGGGCACGACTTACGAGGAATGGTCGCAGCGATTATTGAGCAACTAACGACGCACCTGTCACACAGATGAGGGCATCATCATGCCGGAAATGAAGAAAACACGTGAAGGATTCGGACGCGGACTGGTCGATCTCGGACGGGTCAATCCCGACATCGTGGTGTTGGTCGGCGATCTCACGGATTCGACCATGGTAGGCTTTTTCGCGGAAGAATTCCCTGATCGGTTTATTGAAATGGGTGTTGCCGAGCAGAATATGATGAACACCGCGGCCGGTCTGTCGCTCGTCGGCAAGATTCCGTATCTGGCCACATACGGGGCCTTCGCTACCTGCCGGTGTGCGGATCAAATTCGCGTGACGGTGTGTTACTCGGACCTGAATGTCAAGATTGGCGGCGCTCACGGCGGCATCTCAGTCGGTCCCGACGGCGCCACGCATCAGGCGATGGAAGAGATTTCGATGATGCGTTCCCTCCCCAATATGAAGGTGATCGTCCCGACCGACTTCCACGAGACCCGCAAAGCCACGGTGGCCTCCGCCGATATCTGGGGACCGTTCTACATCCGTTTTGGCCGGGAGAATGTCCCCGTCGTTACCGATGAAAGCACACCATTTGAATTCGGCAAGGGGCTGGTGATGCGCGACGGTTCCGACGTGGCCATTGTCGCGTGCGGCGTTATGGTTTTTGAAGCGCTGGAGGCGGCCGAGACATTGGCGCATGAGGGAATCGACGCACGTGTCATCAATCTGCACACGGTCAAACCGATCGATACGGAATTGCTGATCAAAACGGCAGAGGAGTGCGGTGCGATTGTCACTGCCGAGGAACATCAGATCAATGGCGGGCTGGGCGGTGCCGTGGCCGAGGTGATTGTCCGCCATTACCCGGTACCAATGGAAATGGTCGCGGTGAACGATCGGTTCGGCCAATCCGGAAAACCTGATGAATTGATGACGGCTTTTGGCCTGAAAGCACCCGACGTGGTTCGTGCGACCAAAGCCGTCTTGAAAAGGAAGTCTGTCAGAGTGTACTGAGTTATCCATGGTACGTTCGTCCGCAGGAGGACACATGCTGACCACAGAAAAACCATCGACGTTGCGTCTGGCGTCCCGCATGAGCAATCTCGGGACCGAGACTGCTTTTGAGGTATTAGCCAAGGCGCGCGAATTGGAAAGCAAGGGGCGCACCATCGTCCATCTGGAAATTGGAGAGCCCGATTTCACCACCCCGCAGCACATCATCGAAGATGCGGTCAATCATCTTCGTGCCGGTGAAACTCACTACGGTCCCTCGGCGGGATTGCCCGACGTCCGCAAGGCGATTGCCCGCTATGTGTCGGAATCGCGCGGTGTCGATGTTTCGCCGGATCGCGTTGTGGTGACCCCCGGGGCCAAGCCGATCATGTTCTTTGCCATCCTGGCCCTCATCGAAAACGGCGACGAGGTGATCTACCCGAACCCGGGATTCCCGATCTACGAATCGGCAATTCGCTTCTTTGGAGGCACACCGGTTCCTATCCCGCTGCGCGAAGAGCACAATTTCCGCCTCGATATCGAAGAACTGATGGGGTTGGTCACGGATCGGACAAAGCTGATCGTCATTAACTCACCGCAAAACCCGACGGGCGGGATTCTTACCCGCTCGGATCTCGAAGCGATCGGACGCATGGCCGTCGAACGCGACATCTATGTGCTCTCCGACGAAATCTACAGCCAGATCGTGTATGAAGGTGAATTTCAGAGTATTCTGCACGCTGTGCCGGAGGCACTCGACCATGTCATCCTGCTCGATGGTATGTCGAAGACATTCGCCATGACCGGTTGGCGATTGGGCTGGGGCGTGATGCGTCCTGATTTGGCGGCGGCGGTGGCCAAGCTGCAAACCAACAGCAACTCATGCACCTCAACGTTCTCCCAATTGGTCATTCCGGGCGCATTGTTTGGTCCGCAGGAAGCGGTCAGCGACATGCGACAGGAATTCAAACGGCGCCGCGATGCCATCGTCGACGGTCTCAATTCGATCGACGGCATCACCTGCAAGAAGCCGGCGGGTGCGTTCTATGTCTTTCCTAACATCAAGGAATTGGGAATGACATCGAAGGAGACGGCCGATCGGATCCTCGAAGAGGCCAACGTTGCGGCCCTGGCCGGTACCTCGTTTGGCAAGAATGGGGAGGGCTATATGCGCTTCTCGTATGCCAATTCGATTGAGAATATTGAAAGCGGTGTTCAACAAATCAAAGACTGGGTTGCCAAACTCTGATCAATTCATTTCTTCAATAACCGTCTGGAGCCCCCGTCTGCATTATTATTGGCAGCGGGGGCTTCGTCATGACGATAGATAGATCTGCCGTTCTTCACTGATTTCGACAGACCCCACATCCCCGATCCGTTGAATAGCAACTCGTTGACTGGCAACGCGATGCGAGTCAGTGCGGTGCTGTCGTCGGGCTATTGTGCAGGTGTACAAACCCTTCAACGCGGCGGAGAGGGGAAGGATACATGTTAAAGAATCAGCCAATCTGTCGAAGACGTTGATAGGTGTTCTCTTTTGGAACACAGGGGTTAGTGTGTGAACAGATGTGGAGGGAGGCGGACGCCGTGGCACCCCGGATGCGTTGTACTGGACCGTTAGTTTCTGCTCCGAAATCACTTGGTGCCAAAAAAAGTGTGTCGAATTTCCTTGACGAATTGCCTCCACGGTATCACCGTTCGACCAGCGGACTAGGTCCAGGGGGGACCTATGGGAAGCAACGAATGGATGCGTTGCGATGACCCGGGTAGTCAACCGCTTCATCACAGCCAGGAATTAAGACAACTCAATAGAGCAACGCTCACTCTTCAGTAAGGAGGGGACACTTGCGTGCATGGATCAAACGCGGGTGGATAGCCTGCTTGTTGGTGGTCTGCATGGCGTTGGTGGCCAATGCAGCGACCACTGGCAAGATCACGGGTGTCGTCACCGACAAGGCAACCGGTGAACCGATTCCCGGCGCGGCTGTCACGATCGAGGGGACCGTGCTCGGTGCTCTCACAGACGATGAGGGTCGCTTCGTGATCCTCAATGTACCGGTCGGCACCCACAGACTGCGGGCGTCGATTGTCGGCTATCAGCCGATGGTGCTGACGAACGTTGGCGTGTCTGTCGACCTGACGACCTACGAAGACTTCGAACTCTCGGAGCGGGCCGTCGAAATGGAAGCGGTCACGGTCACGGTGGAACGGCCGATGATCATCCGAGACCAAACGTCCTCATTGCGCATCGTCGGCGAGGAGTTGATTCAGAACTCTCCAACACGTGGCTACGATGAAATCGTCCAGTTGCAGTCGGGCGTTGTGCGCTATTCGGACAACGCGGCCCGGGGCCGCGCGCGGGGTGACCGTGAGAACTCGGTCAACGGTACACTGCACATTCGTGGCGGCCGGGCCTCCGAGGTGGCTTACTACGTCGATGGATTCTCACAGCAGGATCCGCTGACCGGCATGTCGACCGTGAACATCAACCAGAATGCCATCCAGGAAGTGCAGTTGACCACCGGTGGATTCAGTGCCGAGTATGGCAAGATCTCCTCCGGTGTGGTCAATGTGACGACCAAGGGCGGTTATGGCACCTCGGGTTACAACGGCGGCTTTGAGGTGGCAACCGACAATCTCGAAGTTGACAAATCCTACGATTACAATTTGTACTCCGCGCACCTCTCTGGCCCGGTGCTGCCCGACAATGACCGGCTATCTTTCTTTGCCTCGGGCGAACGCCGCTGGCAGGGAGACCGTGCGCCGCGGGCCAACATGGAAAACTCGTTCGCCGATCGGCACCGGATGCCGGTGAACTCGCTTTCTGGATGGTCGTATCAGGGGAAGCTCTACTACGACCTGACCAATGACATCCAACTGAAGGCCGGCGTGCTCGGTTCGAGAGATGATTGGCGCGAATTCCGGATGGACTACTACTTCGCCCGCGATCATGTCCCGCGTTACGACGACGAGAACAACTCGTTGTACGGACAGATTGTCCACAACATCTCACCGAAGACATTCTATACCGCCTCGGTCAATTACTTCCAGACCAAGCGCCTGCGCGGTGACGGTGTCCATTTCGACAATCTGCTCGAGTATTCGCGTCCCGATGGTCAGACGCGATTCGACGAGTCAACGTTGTTCTGGTTGGGTGATGATCCCGCGACGCCGGACTCCTTTGAAGTACGGCCGGTCCACATCGGTGGTACCGACTCGGCGTACGTACGCATGCCGGTCGAAGCGACGGTGATCGATTCTTCCGGTGAAACGGTGGATACCATCCGTTATGCCAACGAGGGTCACGTGTGGGATGACTTTCTGAAGCGGAACTCGTCCTATGTCGGATTTGACTTCGACCTGACCAGCCAGGTGCACCCGAACCATGAAATCAAAACCGGTCTCGAGTTCCAACGCCACAACCTGAAGTTCTACCAGCATTACTTTCCGACGAACGCGTACTCGGGCCTCGACGGCGGTGGTTTCCGCGACGCCAACAATTACGGGTACGACAAGTTGGCCAACGAATCCGACACATTGTCAGAAGGCAATGAAGCCCGTACCCCGCTCGAATTCGCCGGATACATTCAAGACAAGTTCGAGTGGCAGGGGCTGGTGGTCAACGCCGGTATCCGTCTCGACGTGCTCGATGTGAACACGCGTCGCCTGGTGAACGATGCGGTGCCGCTCAACGGTGACTCTACACGTGGTAATCCCGAGGTCCTCGATATCGACTCCGACATGGAGCCGGCCGAGGTTCAATACGATATCTCGCCCCGTCTGGGTATCGGGTTCCCGGTGTCGGATCAGTCGGTCTTCCATTTTTCGTATGGAAAGTTTTTCCAGCGTCCCGACTTGCAGAATCTGTATGTGGCTTGGGACTACATGGAATACAAGATCCGGGATGGCGGTTACTACGTAGCGTTTGGAAACCCGAACCTGGAGCCGTCCAAGACAACGGCCTATGAAATCGGTTTTACGACGCAAATCAACGACTACTCGAAGGTGTCCATTACAGCCTATTACAAGGATACCGAGGGCAACACCGAAGTGGTCAATCAGAACGCCGACAGTATCCTGTCAGAAGGGACCAAGAACTTTGCCACCTACCGCAATGCGGACTTTGCTACGGTTCGCGGTATCGATCTCAGTTACTCCATGCGCCGCATTCGCAACGTGCAGTTGGATTTGAACTACACACTGGCGTACGCGAAGGGGACCGGCTCTACGGCCAACACCCAGCGGAACGTGGCCTGGCAAAACAAGGAAGCGCCCAGCCAGTCGGCACCGCTCGCGTTCGACCAGCGGCATCAGTTCTCGGCGATATTGGACATCCGCTCCCGTGACAAGGAAGGCCCGAAACTAGGCGATTTCTATCCATTGGAAAACGCCGGTGTCAACCTCGTGTTCAATGCGACTTCGGGAAGGCCATACACGAAGATGGACGTGTTCAATGAAATCACTCTCGGTGCCGTGACATCGGTACCGGACGGTTCCATCAATAGCCGGTATGGGCCGTGGATCTATCGCCTCGATATGAAGGCCAATCGCGCCTTTAAGATTGGCCGCCTGAACTTCGACGCGTACGTGTGGGTGCTCAACCTCCTCGACCGCGACAATGCGCTCGACGTTTACGAAAGTACTGGATTGCCGAACACGACCGGATGGTTGTCGTCCCCCGATGGGCAGGAATTTCTGAGGACGCAAGGGGACGACGTCGACTACACCGGCGTGTCAAATAGCGAGAAGTATGAAATCAAACAGAACGACCCGAACAGCTACGACACACCGCGGCAGATTCGGTTCGGTTTGAGGACATTCTTCTAAAAGAGAGATGTCGGATGTTGGAGAATATCTCATACGATAGTGTCCATAGGAGGACGAGTATGAAGCTCTTGAGGAAACTGATCGTTCCGACTGTTGTCCTCGCCTGGGCGTCCGTCGCGGTGGCGGCGGTGCCGATCGGGGGACCCTACGCGGGGGTTCAGCCGGCGGGGACACAGATCACGGATACACAAACATGGATCGATATCAACAACCTGTTGATGTTCGTCACCAACACCGGGTCGTTTGCCTACGACCAGGGCGGTGTATTAGGCAAAAGCGACGGCCTTTACTTCCCGCGTGGCACCAACAAGACCGTCATTTTCGCAGGCGGTTTCTGGATGGGCGCCAAGGTGAACGATGAGATTCGTATCGCACTGGCCGAATATTCTGATGAGTTCGTTCCCGGTCCGTTTGGCGGCGACCCAACAGCCCAGAAAAACCGCGTCTACAAGATTCGTCAAGGCGACACGCCCGAATCGAATCCCGATTACGCCGACTGGCCATTCGAGGATGGTGCTCCGGCGTTGAAGGCCGCCGACGGCTCGGATTCGCTCGATGCCAGCGGCAATCCGATTCCCGGGCTAGTCGGCGACATGACCCTATGGTCGGTGTTTAATGACGGTGACCCGACGGCACATAGCAACAATGCCGGGGACACCGAGCCACTCAACGTCGAAGTGCACAATACGACCTTCGCCTTCGAACGCACGGGAGCGTTGGGCAACTGCATCTTTGTCCGCCTGAAGATCATCAACAAGGGCGCCGACACGCTGAAGGACGCCTTTGTGAACACCTGGGCGGACCCTGATTTGGGTGATGCCGGTGACGACCTCGTGGGTTGCGACACCACGCTCAGCCTGGGCTACTGCTACAACGCCGGCAGTGACCAGACCTATGGCGCGGCGCCGCCCGCAGTTGGTTACGACTTCTTCCAAGGTCCCATGATCGAGACAGGCAACTTGGAAGATTCGGCGCTGGCCTACGGCCAGTGGTTCCACGGATTCAAGAACCTGCCGATGACATCGTTCAACAAATACATCAATGGTACAGACCCCAGCAGCGCCGAGCAGTCCTACAACTACATGTCGGGTCTTCAGCGGGAGGGCCAGCCGCACACCAATCCGACTACTGGAGAGGTGACCACCTACGTGCATTCAGGCGATCCGGTCACCGGCATTGGCTGGCTTGATTCCAACCCGGCCGACCGTCGCTACTTCCTCTCATCCGGCCCATTCGACATGGCGCCGGGAGATTCGCAGGAAGTGGTGATCGGTATCGTGGTCGGACAGGGTGCCGACCGGCTCACGTCAATCACGGCGTTGAAGTTCAATGATCAGTTTGCACAGAGTGCATTCGACAAGAACTTCAACCTGCCACGCCCGCCGGTTGCACCGAAGATCACCGCGACCGAACTCGATCAGGCCGTTGTTCTCACGTGGACAGACACGTCGGAGGTCGACCCCGGTGACTACGCCTTTGAGGGGTACAATATCTATCAGGGGCTGACGAGTTCCGGACCCTGGCAGTGGCTGGCGACCTTTGATCTCGAAAACGAAATCACGGTCATCTTCGATCAGGACGTCGATTTGGATTTTGGTGTTGTCGTGGAGAAGCCGGTCCAGCGCGGTTCCGATTCGGGCATCAGACGCTACATCCACCTTACGGATGACAAGTTCGAAGGACGGCCGCTACGCAACTACACCGACTATCATTTTGCGGTGACTGCTTACTCCTATAAAGAGGGAGAGGCACCCAACAACCTTGAAAACCCATTCTCCGCGGCCCGTGTGAAGGTAACGCCGCAGCCGGAGGCACCGGGAGTGGACATTAGCGGTGTCCTTGCGGATACAATTCCTGCCGAGCACACGGCCGGTGGTGGAGACGGCTCAGCATTCGCACTTGTGATCGATCCGTCGATCACAACGGGACACGATTACGCAGTCGGTTTTGATGACGACGGCTCAGGTGGTTACACCTGGCGCGTCACCGATCTTGATGAGAACGACGACGTTGTTACGGGTCAAACCAACCAAAGCGGCGATGATGACTATCCCATTTTCGATGGGCTCATGGTCAAAGTCCTCGGACCGCCGGTGGGCGTCAAGGGTGTCGATGAAGTGGCCAACGAGAGCGGCCCCATCGAACCGGACAATGTTCATTTCAGTCTCAATTCAACTGGCGATTGGTACATCGATCCGGGTGGCGGCTTCGATCGCTACTCTTGGCAAGGTGGAACAACGCATGATTACGAGATTCGGTTCACGCCAGAGGCGACCGAATACTGCTGGGACTGGTTTGGACAGGGAGATTACGCGTTCGTCTTTGGAACACGTGTTCCCATTGAATTTTGGGATATCACAGACAACCGTCGAATCACCTTCATGTTGATCGACGACGATGAAAGTGGTGACTTTTCATGGGGCGACGGTCTGTACATTTGGGACATCAACTACGATGACGTTGCCTGGGAGACTCCCGGGATTCACACGGGCGACTATGATCCGGATTACCACGATTTGCATTACGGTCGCTTCTGGTTTTACGACTACTCCCATGAGTTGACGCGGCCGGCACCGGGGACGATTGTGCGGGTGACGACGAATAAGATCAACACGGATGAGGACGTCTTCACGTTTACCGCCCCAGCGGTCGATACCGGCGGTCCGGCGGAGGTGGCCGACGATCTCTCGCAGATCAAAGTCGTGCCGAACCCGTATTACGCATTCTCGTCCTACGAGCCGGATCAGTTCGCACGTCAAGTCCGCTTCACCAACCTCCCGGAATCATGCACGATTCGCATTTTCAATCTGGGCGGTGACCTGGTACGGACACTCACAAAGGACGACCCGACCACCTTCACGACGTGGAATCTTCAGACGGAAAACAACATCCTCGTTTCGTCGGGGCTGTATGTCTATGTCGTCACAGATAACATGTCGGGGGCCGATCACGTGGGCAAGATGGCGGTCTTTGTTGAGATCGAACAATTGGATGTCTATTGAGCGAGGGGAGAAACCGAACCATGAAGAGACTCATAATCATCGTGGCGGCGATTGCCCTGGTGGTGAGTTGTGTGGACACCACGATCGCCGAAAACGCCCCACGCCTTGGATCGGCGGGCGCACATGAATTGCGTCTGCCTGTATCGGCCCGCATGATGGGCATGGCGGGTGCGTCGCTGGTGAACGCGAAAGGCACCGACGGGTTGTTCTGGAATCCTGCCGGGATTGCCATGTCGGAGCGCACCGAACTGGAATTCTCGCACTTGACGTACATCGCGGATATCAATCAGAGTTACCTTGGTGCTGTCACGCATTTCGGCTCGATCGGATCATTTGGGCTGTCGGCGAAGTTCATTACGACGGGCGATATCGCCGTGACAACCGAAACCCAGCCCAATGGTACCGGCGAGATGTACTCACCGACGTTCTCGGTCATCGGTGCTCACTGGGCGCGCCGATTCACCGATCGTATCACCTTCGGGCTGTCGACGCATTACATCACCGAAAGCATCGATCGCGCGCGCGCGACAGGTGTCGCATTCGACTTGGGATTTGACTACGATCCGCAGTGGCGGGGACTGAAGTTTGCGATCGTGATGAAAAACTACGGCCCCGACATGCGGTTCGGTGGCGAGGGCTTCTCCGAAGACGTGCGTGTTCCGGGGCAGGATCCCAACTCACCGGACAAAACCATTCGCCAGCAGTCGGCGGCGTTTGAATTGCCGTCACATGTGAAGCTTGGCTTGGCGTGGGAGGCATGGCAGCAGGATCGCAATAACATGATGCTCTACGGATCGTTCCAGAGCAACACGTTCAACAACGACGAAGGACACTTCGGCGGAGAGTACTCGTACGACAACACGTTCTTCCTGCGCGCCGGATACACCTACTCCGATCAGGATGCGTACCTGTATGGTGTGACGTTCGGCGGCGGGCTTGTCCTCAAGTGGGGCGAGACCGACATGATGTTCGACTACGCCTGGACCGAAACCGACGTGTTCGACGCCAATCAGTATTTCACCGTCAAAGTGGCTTTCTGATACGGATATCAGAAAAGCGCACGGACGCTCAAAACACCCCCGCTCCGCAAGCGGGGGTGTTTTTTTGAGCAGGCGATCAGACGAGCGATTCGATCGTCGATGTGGCCCTGATGGCGCTTTGGGCCATCAGGGCCTGCGTACCTCACACTGGAATCGTATTCGGCCGTCATCCGCGATCAGTCATTGCGCACAGGACAAATGACGATAACTTGGGTGGTACGATGTGGAGGCGTAGAACGTACAAAAGAGACATGACACGGCGTGGGGAATACAGGCTATCGGTATTCTGTGTGGTACTCGCACTCATGTTGGCTACGACTGTGGGTGCCCAGTCAGACCCACAGAGGCATGGTCCGATCTCGCCGCCCGCCATCGAAGTGGTGTATCCTAAGAAGGGGCAGCGGATCGGGCCGGTCGATTCCACGTTTGTGATCGGTTCAGTTACGCCGGGGGCATCTTTACGCATCAATGGCCATCTTATCGATGTCTACCGTACCGGTGGGTTTTTGGCCTGGCTGCCCGTCGAGAAGGGCAAGTTCACCTTCCGCCTGCGTGCGACCGATGGATTCCATTTCGATTCGCTCGACCTGCCGGTCACCATCGCCGACCCGCGACCAATTCCGCCCGATAGCGGGCTGATCATCCGCAACGTGCGCCCGATGTGGAACCGGACGATTCGCGCCGGCGATGAAATCGAGATTCGGTTTGATGGGACCGTCGGATGTGACGCCCGGTATTGGATTATCGGAGATGTCGATTCACTTGGGCCGTTTCCCATGGCTGAGCAGCATTATGAGCGCTATTCCGATTTCCACACATATCGCAAGGACGCATTGCTCGAAGACGGTCCCCGGTACGATCAGGCGCCGTCCGGAGGCCGCTATACCGGTGTCTGGAGAGTCCCCGATATCGAGGGCGCCGATTCGCTGACGGTTCGAGTTGAGCTGACCGGGCTCTCTCAGAAATGGCTGGAGTCGCGACGGCGTCACTACAAGACACACTACGGGCCACCGATACCGATCGACACGACAGTCCGCACGATTCGTGAGACCGCAACCGGCAGATTGCGTCCAGTTGATGATCTCCCGCCGCGGGTGGTTGAATTCACTGACAGTGTGCAGACGCTGCGCATGGGTCCAAGACTGGGGTACATCACGATCTTTCAGCCTTACGGTGTGCGCACCCGTTGGTGGGGAGAGGCGGGACCGTGGACCATCTTACAGTTGGCGCCGGGACACATCGCCTGGCTTGAAAAAGATAAGACGAGGCTCCTGCCGGAGGGCACGCCGGTTCCGGAAACATTTATTGCGCGGATGTCCACCAAAGTCAGCGGTGACGATGTGCAATTCCGCGTGGGAACGTCGGAGCGGATTCCATTCAAGATAACCGTCGATGACGATCTGCATCATGTGCGCGTGATCCTGTTCGGCGCCACGTCGAACACCGACTGGATCGAGCACGATCCCGATGATGACCTGATCAAGAACATCACCTGGTCGCAAATGCAACCCGGTGTGTATGTGATCAACTTACGCCTGGCGCAACAGGTGTGGGGTTACGATGCCCATTACGATAACAAACAGTTTGTGCTGGAATTCAAACGGCCACCGTATGTCAGCGATGATCTCGAAGGACTCAAGGTCGCGGTCGATGCCGGGCATTCACGCGATCCCGGCGCCATTGGGCCGACCGGCCTGATGGAAAAGGACGCGAATCTCAAGATCGCCTGGAAAGTACACGCCGAACTGAAAGAGCGCGGTGCTGATGTCGTCATGACGCGTCTCGGCGATGAACATGTCGCGCTCTATGACCGCCCGTCGCTGTCGGTCGCCGAGGATGTCGACCTGTTCGTGTCGGTGCACAACAATGCCGTTCCCGACGGTATCAATCCGTACTACCGCAACGGCACGTCAACGTACTACTACCACACGTTCTCACGCGATTTCGCGCGGCACATGCACCATCGTGTCCTCGATGCCACTGAACTCAACGATTACGGTCTCACCCACGGCAACTTCGCCGTGATCCGTCCCACGCATTATCCCTCCGTCCTCGTTGAATGTGCGTTCATCATTCTCCCCGAACAGGAGGAGATGCTGTTGGACGACGATTTCATTGAGCGCACGGCCAAGGGGATTGTGAAAGGTATTGAGGATTTCGTGGAGGCGCGGTTGAAGCGGTAATGTTTACTGAAGTCGATGTGGTATGTTGACACTGACTCGACAACCCATTTAATTCACACTGGCCAAGGTCATTGCACATACGTCAGGGCACCCGGCCGGGAGTACACAGCGGTGCTCCCCGGCGCTGGGGCGTGTTGACAACGTCTTATAGCAATTGTCATAAATCCTTTCCGTTTGGATCAGGGTGCCAGGGGCCTTGAGGGGTGTGTTGCAAAACCCCCGAGAATCACAGCCTTCGGGAGGGCGAGCCTCCCGGCGAGCCGCAACGGCATGTTCCACACGGCGGCTCGGCGGGAGCCTCGCCCTCCCCAGTCTGAGGTGATGATAGTCAGCAGGCTTCTCAACACGCCCCTTGAGGCCCGTGGCACCCTGATGTCATCACGATGCACACGGTGCCTCGCTTCCCCTCAATCGGAAATCTATTCTGACAACCGCTCTAGGATGTGATCATATCGGGCGTTGTGAAGACGATCATCTGTAGGGGCGTACTGAGTACGCCCTCTCCCCGTATCGGATACGCGCCGAGGGCGTATTCAATACGCCCCTACGAGAGTACACGATCTTCAATGACACACGTTTTGCAACACGTCCCTCTGCCGTGGGATGCGCCGGTATTCACACATGGGTTATATTATTCACGTCATATTTAAAGCAATTGTCAGAATAACGTTCTGATTAAATTGAGAAGTGTTGTCATTCTCGCGAAAGCGGGAATCCATTTTCCGCGCGTGGCTGGGCTCAAAATGGCTCCCAGCTTTCGCGGGGATGACAGCGAGGGTCCCTGACGGCCCAATGGATTGCCGTTTGATTTCTATACTCTGTCATCCCCGTCGGCCGTGGCGGACCGAGACAGTGTCGTAATTGCTTGTGTACGAAGACAATGGATTCCCGCTTTCGCGGGAATGACAGCGAAGGTTACTTGGCAATCGGAAATCTATTCTGACAACCGCTCTATTATAGTTATAGGACGACTGAGCCGTAGGTCAGGGGCACAGCGCCCGCAACGTCCGTTGCGTTCACGACTGCGTGAGCGTGCCGGGCTCCTGACAATCGGAGAACAGGGGAAGACCAGAGCGATTGTCAACACCGTCTTTCGATTGACCGAGCGATGTAGCACGGGCGCCTCGCCCGTGCGGCATGGCCCGCTCGACCATGCTCACGGCAAGCGGGACGGCCATGCTACGGTCTCGTGAATCGGAAAGTTCTTCTGACAATCGCTATAATCCCTGGCGTGTCAGGCGCGTGATTGGGATACCAGCGGCTTTACGACAATCGTTTCAATGGTGCACAAACTCTAGCCTTTCACCGCCCCCGCGGTAATCCCCGCAATAATCTGTCTTTGGAAGAAGAGGAACACGATCAGCACTGGAACCGTGGCCATAGTAGACGCAGCGAACAAGTGCGGAAGATCGACCCCCTGATAGCCCCGAAACATGGCCAAGGCAACGGGCAGTGTGCGCGCCTTTTCATTGGTGAGAATGAACGGGAAGAGAAACGAGTTCCACGTCAACCAGAACACCTGAACCGCCAGCACCGCCAGTGTCGGTTTGCAGATAGGCATGACAATGCGGTACACGATCCGCCACGGTCCTGCACCGTCGACACGCGCCGCCTCCTCGACTTCAATCGGCACCGATGACACCGCGCTACGCACCAAGAGTACACCGAGCGGCATCACGATGACGGGCAGGATGATCGCTGCAAGGGTGTCGTAAAGGCCGAGTTGATGGATCAGAATGAACATCGGTACAATCAACACATACTGCGGTACCATCAAAACGATCGCCGACGACGCAAACAAAACTCGTCGTCCGGGAAATCGACGCCGCGCTAAAGCATATCCCACCGGAAAACACAGCAACAGATTGCCAATCGTTACAATGATCGCAACGACGGCAGAATTGAACAGGTAAAAGCCAAATGGCATCGACCCAAACAGATCGACGTAGTTGCCCCACCGTGGCGCATTATCCAACGGGTTGAACCAGCGCGCATCCCAGTGTGGCGATACCGAACCAACCACCATCCAGATAAACGGGAGCAGCATCCCGGCTAGGACAATCAGCAGAACAACGGAGAGAGTCTTCTCGCCAGTGGTACGGGGACGATCGTGCCTCATTCTTCCGCACCCCGTCCAAATGACAACAACCGAAACTGAACGAGCGAAATCAGGGCGATGACAATAAACAACAAATAGGCCGCGGCCGATGCGTATCCCATGTCAAAACGCTCGAATCCCGACGTGTAAACATGATATACGACAGTCGTCGTCGACCCGACCGGCCCGCCCTGTGTCATTACGAAGATCTCGGTGAAGATCTGGAAACTCTTGATCAGGTTGATCACGACCGCGTAGAGCAACATCGGCCGCAGGTACGGCCACGTGATCGCCCAGAACCGCTGCCAGGCATTGGCGCCGTGGGTCAACGCATCATCGATCAAATCCTGTGGAATGGTCTGCAACCCCGCCAGAAACAAAAGCGCGTAGTAGCCGATCGACACCCACACGTCCATGACCATCACCGCCAGCAGCGCGGTTGATTCCGAGAGCAGAAACCCCTGCTCCGGGACCGGAATGCCGATCATTTGCGCCAGGCGATACAGATATCCATTTTGGCCGTACAACTGGAGAAATACCAGTGCGACGACCACTGTCGCCGTTAGTGTCGGTGCGAAAAAGCCGGCACGGAACAACGCCCGTCCCCAGATACGGCGGTTCAGCGCTAATGCAACGACGATGGCAATCGCGGTTGTAACCGGAACCGTTCCCGCCGCAAAGAATACGGTGTGCCCGAGTGCACTCCAGAATTCACTGTTGTTGAGCACGGCTGCGAAGTTTGCCAGTCCGACCCACGTCCACTCACCGGAGAACACATCGCGCCGTGCAAAGGCGAGGGCCAAAGCATAGAGAAGAGGATACAGCCAGAAGACGCCGAGCACAATCGTCCATGGCAATGACAACACGACGCCCGACCAGTCGCGCCGGGTGTCGTGGGAGTCAGGTATGGACATATCCGTCGTTAGCGAAGAAGTTGCTACTTCTCCAAGATGTCATTAATGCGGTCGCAGGTTTCGGCCATGGCTGAGGGAGGATCCAACTTTTCGTACAAGGCCTGCTCAATACCCCATTCGAGTTCCTTTTCAATGTCAACCCAGTCGGGGTGCACCGGTGGTGATTGCGCGCTCAGCATCTGCCGCATAAACACGCGACGCACCGGATGCTCATAGAAGTAGGGATTGTTTCCGGTCTCGATATGGACCGGAGTGGCACACCCGGTGGCGATACACAGGTTGAAAACGTGTTTCGGTTTGAGCAGATGACGCGCCAGCTTGATCGCGCCCAGCGGTTCTCGTGCGGCCCGTGGAATCGCCAGATACTCGCCACCGGCAAAGGAGACCGAGCCACCGTGGTCGACACTCGGCTGCGGGAGCATATGCACCGAGTAGCGAAAGTCGGCAATGTCGGCTTCATCGATCCGCCGATACAGCCAATCCCCGCTCAGATGGAAGAGCAGCTCGCCAGACATGAACATATTGTCCAGGACCGCTTGTTTTTCAACGATACCGAATTGCTTCAGATCGACAAAGAACTCCAGTGCTTCAATGGCCTCGGGCATCACCAGAGCGCACTGATCGCCGAGGAGGCTGTCGGGTTCGAGGATGTCCGCCTCATTCGACCACAGATAGGGGAGAAAGGCCTTGTAGAGCCGATGCCGTTCGGCCGCGTTGATGCCGTAGCCGTAAAACTGCGGTTTATGACGGTTGGCAAAACGCGACCACAGTTTCAATTCACCCCATGTGACTGGTGGACGGTTTGGCCGGAGGCCCACGACCTCCGCGATCACATCATTCTGGTATAGAACACGTGTGGAGAGATACCACGGTAACGCCCAACAGCTCCCTCGGTAGATGCTTGGTGGCCAGCCGATGTATTCGGGTTGCAGGCGGGCGTACTCTGACGACAGATCGGTCAGTGCACCCGGTGCTGCGAACTCGGCGATCCAATCCGATCCCACCTCGAGCAAGTCGGGTGCCTCATTGCCGGCAAACGCGGCCACGATCTTCTGATGTCCGTCGTTCCACGTCAGGTCGGTGATCTCGACTTCGTATTCGGGATTTTCGCTCTCGAATTCCTCGACCGCCTTGATGATGACGTCTTTGACCTTCGGATCGGTCCAGAACTGCCAGAAGCGAACGATCGTCCGTCCGTCTGAGGTTCGCTGATTGTCGCCACTGCCACACCCGCCAAAGACAAGCACGACCGCTGCCAAGCAGAGGACAGTCAGACGACAGACGATTGCTGTGTGTGATTTGGTCATATCCATAACGCTAAACAGCCCGCCTTTGGGCGGGCTGTCAAGTAACTAACGATGTGCAGATCAAAGTAGAGGGCGGTTTGGAGAATCATAGGTGATGGTGAGTGTATGCATTCCTTTCGTTTTCATATCCGCGTCAGGACCATCCGCTACTACTTGCGTCCCAAACACACGGTCCGCAAACCCCAGGTTAGTGGGGTCCGCGGCGTCCGTGTGGACCAGACGGAAGGAGGTCCGTCATTGCCTCGAAAACAGCCTGTTGCTCGTCGTTTAGAATGGCTACGATTGCGTCGTGCGTGTCCTCACGAATCTGCTCGACCTGTTCACGCCTGGCCTCACGATCGGGACGTTGATCGCCGATGCCGTCGTGCAGGTCCTGCATGTGGTCATGTGTCGTCGCCAGAATGGTCTCAAGCTGTGAGACCTGTGCATTGCTGAGATCCAGAGCTGCAGTCAAGAGTTCCACGCGGGCGTCGTGGCGCTCGATCATACCGTCCTGCATGTGTTCCCGACGTTCCTCGCGCCGCTCCTGACGATTGGCTTCGAGCTGCTGGAGTTGGTTGGGTGTGAGGATGGCTTCAACGCTTTCGCGCATCTGCTCGCGAAGAGCGACCGCTTCCTCGGACCGTCCGAAGCCGCGTTCACCGCCATATTGCTCGCGCAGTGCCTGCATGGCCTCGCGGTGCTCTTCGCGCAGTTCGGCTAACTGTGTTCGCTGCGCTTCAGTCGGATCCAGCTCGGCAAACATCTCTTGGCCGGACCCACGATGTCCTCGGAACCCGCGTCCGCCACGACGCCCATCGGTGCGGTCGGTCCACTGTTCCCGCGCCTGCATCCGCATGGTTTCATGCTGATCTTTGATGACTTCAAGCAACGCGACCATCTGATCGGCGTCGAGGATTTCGGCGCTCTCTTTGAGCAACGTATGGAGCGGACGGTCACCGGCGGGGCGTCCGCGAAAACCACGTTCGCCATCTTCACGCGCCTGTTGACGCTTCGCCCGGCGGCTGTCGACCGCGCGGTTGTAACGATCCAGCGCCGATTGCATCAGATTTTCCTGATCACTTTTCAGGCTGACTTTGGCCTGGACGGCGCTCAGCGTAATCGGTTCGATGAACGTGCCGTCATCGGTCGAGGCCGTCAGGTTCGACCCTTGTGTGCTGGTATCGCCCGACTGGCATCCGACCAGTCCGAATGCGAAGAGGGCGACGCCGAGGATCAGGATACTGCCGATCATTTGCGTGCGGCGTTTCGGTGTCATTGTTGGTGTCTTCATCGTGTAGTCCTCCTGAAGCTGATTGCTATAGCTCGTTATCGTGTATTCCCTGCCTGAATTCTCGACTAGTTCAGTTCGGACATCGGCTCGACGGCGAGTTCGACTTTCGTCCATTGGTTTAGCGGCTCGGGCCGTTCGGGACGATTGCGGCCGCGTCGGCCAAAGCCACCGGCGCCACCGAATCGACCGTCTCGTCCACGCATGCCTTCGCGTGTCTTCACCAGTGGCTCACGATCAAATTCGGGTTTAGGCGTCTCGAAGCCGATTCCGATGTCGCCGCCCGGATTCGTTCCAATTGCGTAGAGATGTTCTTCACTGTAGAAGAGTGGCACCTTCAACTCGTAGACTAGCCGCCTGTTTTCAATCATCAGTTGCGCGCTGATGTCCGCCCGGGCGCCGGTCTGGATGCGCTGAATGACCTCGCCTTGTTCATCCAGCAACTCCATTCCCGGCGCCAGCGAGTCGGACAACACAGTGAGATCGTTACGATCCGGACGTTTTCCCGTGAATCGTCGAAGTGATCCGCTACCCACAAGTCCCACCGGATAGCGGACACCAAATTCCTTATCATCGCCGCCGTCGGGATCGAACCATATGATCAGGCCAAGCCCCATGATCTGACGAATGGCCGTCTCATCAGTGGTGGCCAAATGAACATAGATGAATTCGTCATCATTCCGAACCGCGATCCCGACTTTGGTGTCATCGAGGTGGATTTTCGCCTGAGCCCACTCCGATTCCGCGCCGTCAATAACGACGGAGTCGGAATTCCACTGACTGGTGATTTCCGGTTCGCCGCTGTGTGCCGTCGTCACGTAGAGGCCGCAGACAAGAATCGCGACCAGGCCGCTGGTGATTCGCTTGGTTGTGTCAGTCCGTGCCAACATTTCCTGCCCTCCATGAGCGCTCGGTCTCCGTCGCTCTCACAAGGGAATACCTTTGAGATGTGGTAGAAATGTTGCAGAGGGATGGAATTGTGCGATTGGGCTCAGAATTCGATGTGGATGACCCTGCGTCGCCCGGACCTCCCGCCCGCGCGGCATGGCCGAGACGGCCATGCTACGAGAGTGGGCTCTTACCGTGGCAACTCATTGCCCTTAGGCAGTTCGACAGAAATCACCGCCCCCGACGGTTCCTGATTCGCGGCCCAAACAGATCCACCATGCTGCTGCGCGATCTCTTTGACGATGGCCAGTCCCAGTCCTGTCCCTGAATCGGAACGCGCTGGATCGGCACGGTAAAACCGGTCGAAAATGTGGGGAAGGTCATCATCACGAAAACCCGAACCGTCGTCGGCTACGGTCAGCCTGTATCGGTCCGGTGAAGGCACATCAATGCTGACCGTGACCGATCCACCAGATGGCACATATCGCAGCGAATTGATCAGCAGATTTTCGAACATCTGTTCGAGCCGACGACCGTCGGCGATGATCCAGGCTTCCTGATCCGGTGTCGGACCATCGATCTGCAATCCGGCTTTCTCAAAGCGTGGACGGTAGCGGCCGATCGTGTTGCGACATAACGCCGCCCAATCAAGCGATTCGGGAGAGAGGGCCGCCGACCCCGACTCCAACCGAGCCAACTCGAGCAGATCATTCACGAGCAAGCCCATCCGTTGCGATTCATCGAGGATATTCGACAGATACTGACGTCGTTCATCATCCGAAATCGGTATGTCGGGCCGCTGTAAGGTCTCCGCATATCCACGAATCGATGTCAGCGGTGTCGAAAGTTCGTGCGAGATATCGGCCAGCAGTTGGCGACGTTGCTTATCCATCCGTTCGACGCGCTCCCGGGATTGCGCCAGGCTCTCTGTCATACGATTGAGCTGCTCACCGACACGGTCGATTTCGTCTCGTCCGGAGTGTTCCACCCGGACACTCAAGTCACCCTCAGCCACCTGCAAGGCCAGATGTTCGAGCGCGCGAATCCGTCGGAGCAGATAACGGAAGATGATGAATCCACCGGCGCCGGCGAGGACGATCGCCACCGGCAGGATAAACAGGATGTGCCACGGCGAGTGCTGGCGGCGTAAAGAGATGCCGCGTCGGGGTGACATGGCCACCACTTCACCAATGACGCCTTCAGTGGTCTCAACAGGCATGACCGCTGTCATCAGCCGCTTGTCGGATTGGATTTCCCAGAGACGGCGTCCCCAGCGCCGCCCGCGCGTTGAGTCCTGGCCCTCGTCGGGTGGTGCGAGACCGGGCGGCGGGTTCATCCGGTTAAACGGACCGGGACGACTCGCGACAATCTCGCCATCAGTGCCGCGAAAGGTCAGACGGGCACCCGATTCGATTGACGAATACTCGCGTAAGATCTCGCGGATCTGGCCCTGCGTAGGATTGCCCGGAAGCGAAGCCAGTTCGCGAGCGGCATCGCGCGCCAAGTCCTCCAGCGTGCTTTGCTGCAAACGATCGGCGATCGGCCGTAGAATGGTGACAGCGAAGACACCCTGGACAATGGTGGCGACGACCAGAACCAGCAGGAAGACGCCGGCGAAGGTCCACAGCAAGCTGCGGGGACGCAATCGCTTCATTCACTTGCCTCCGTGAATCGATAACCGGCGCCCCAGACCGTTTGAATGTAGCGCGGATGGGACGCATCGGTCTCGAGATGTTTTCGCAGGCGGCTGATCAGACTATCGATGGAACGTGGATCGACCACCCGATCTTCACCCCAGACCTGTTCCATCAGGGCCTCCCGCGAGTACACGCGCCCGGCATGCGACGCCATGAAGTAGAGCAAGTCGAATTCGAGTGATGTCAGTTCGACCGGCTGTCCATTGCGCATCACGACGCGGCGCGACGGATCGATGGTCAACGGACCGCGGGTCAGCGGCTCCTTACGTGAGACCGATGTTGTTCGCCTCAGCAGCGCGCGGACACGTGCCACCAGCTCGAGGGTACTGAATGGCTTGGTGAGATAGTCGTCCGCGCCGATTTCAAATCCAAGTACCTTGTCGCCTTCGCTGGAGCGGGCCGTGAGCATCAGGATGGGGAGATCGCTGTCGCGACGAATCTGTCGGGTGAGTTCGATCCCGTCCATATGCGGCATCATGACATCCAGCACCAGCAACCGGGGACGCTGCCGTTGCACCTCATGCAAGGCGGTCAATCCATCGTGAACCTGTCGGCACGAGAACCCGGCTGCTTCGAGGTTCTTAGCCACCAGTTCGGCAATCTTGCGGTCATCTTCGGCAATGAGAATGTCCAGGCTCATAACATACGCTCGCTGGAAATCGGCATCCTGTCAAGCAGATCGAATCGACTCGCGTGATTCACACGTCCCCTGACTCCTCAACGAGGGGTGCCCCACCCTAACCGGAAGCCATTACATGGCTTCCGGTTAGGGTGAGATACGGCCCCGATGGTCCGACCGTGTTTCGGCGGATGCGCGGTCGGATAACATGGAATGGTTACCAAGATCTAACCTCTGTTGTAACCTGTTGTGTTAACTTGGCAAAAGCGCATCCGCCCTACGTATAGGGCCCGCTGAGCCTGGATACTGTAACTCGATTCCCCTTCCACAACCCAAATCACCCGTTGCGTTTTCCGCCAAATCAACGTACAATGGTCGGTCTTTTTGACCGACGATTCTGACAGAGACAAACCAAGGTGAGATGACCGATGGCCAAACGTTGCAGCATAACAGGAAAACATCCGGTGGCGGGGAATAATGTCTCCCACGCCAACAATAAGACGAAACGTCGTTTCAATCCCAATCTCGTGTCCAAGCGCATTTGGAACCCGACGCAGAAGCGCTGGGTGCGTATGCGCATTTCGACCAAGGCTCTGAAGACGCTTGATAAGAAGGGTTGGGTGCGATAACCCGACCGGCTGGCTTCGATGGAAATGAAAAAGCCCCGCCATTGGCGGGGCTTTTTCTGTTCTACCTGAATGTGTCAGACTACCGGTCGCTCTTCATGGTTTGAATGTTGGCCAATCCCGCGATGCCCTCCTGGGAATTGACGAAGTCCTGTGTCCGCTCCAGAACCGCCTCGGCGTACGCCGGATTGTGCACACCGTAGCTTTGATCCTCGAGGAGCATCAAATAGTTCCAGATTGCACCGAGCTCGTCGGCAGAGCGCTGCACCCCCGGTATGATATGATCGTGATCGTCGATCCAGCCAAGAGCGATCAAATCATCACGCAACGCTTCAAGGTCGTCGGTAAAGGGACCCTGATAGTCGCGTGTGAAGGTTGTTCCGTCCGTTGCCGAGCCGAAATTGTGGCAGGTGCATCCGGGGATATTCACGCGTTCGGAACCGCGATAGTTGTAAACAATTTTGTAGGTGTGTCCGCCCGCCAGAGCATTCTCCGGAACGCCGGCCATGTGGCAGGTGACGCATCCGTTGCTGATCGCATTATTGTGCGCCGCGTCGGATGGATACGCACCCTGGCCGAACTCGTACGCCCCTTGCCCACTGAGAATATTGGTCTGTGGACCGTGGTGCGGTCCCCAGTACGGGCTTTGGACAATCTCGCCATCGTTGAAACCGGGGGAGGGATTGCGAACCTGGTGGCACACCGCGCACTCGTTACTGGTGCCCTTATCGTACGTGCCACCCTGATTCACCAGCACTGCGCCTTCTTGCCGTAAACTGAAGTTTTCGCGGGTGTGTGGCGCGTGACAGGTGAAGCAACCGATACGCGACGAGAATTCCACCGGGATGGCCTCGCCGGTGTTCACGTAGTGTTGATGTCCCTCGTTCGTGTGACAGCGTGAACACTCGGGGGTAATGTCATCGCCACGACGAAGATAGGTGTCGCCGGTGTTGTGTTTCGAGTCTTCAAACTCCGTTTGGAAAGGTGCGAGTAACACCGCCAATTCATCATCATACTGATCGGTATGGCAGTTCATGCATGATGCGGTCCCGGCCGGCCCCTGGGGACCCTGATCGCCTTCGCATCCTGTCAATCCGACTGCCAAGATGGCCATTGCCAGCATCATCCATCCCAGTGCAATCTTTTTCATCTGTTCCCTCCTATCAACACTCCTTGTCCATTGCTTCCATGATTGCGCATATGTTCACAAACTTACTCCACTTTCATCATCATCGGCACGCTTGTCAAGGAAATACACCTTTAATCAGGTCTGGTTTTGCCCGCTTTTGACAACCCTAAGTTGAAAGGCGCGTTCAAAATAGGCGCATCTTGAACGTGCCGAATAAGTTGTCACTGTAATGTCAGTGAAGCGGCTATGACGATTTTGCCTCCTTGGTGAGCTTGTTTTCATCCCATATCGTGACTTTGAGCTTTTGGGCCTTATCGTACTTCGAGCCGGGATCCTCACCGACGACAACAACATCGGTGTTCTTGGAAACCGATCCAGTCACCCGCCCCCCGGCATCCTCGATCAACTTCTTTGCTTCATCGCGTTTCAGGCTGGGCAACGTTCCAGTGACGACAAACGTCATGCCATCAAACGGGAGTTTGGTGGCAGACCGTTTAGTGACAGTGGGGAACTCGACACCGCCCTTCTGAAGCTTCTTCAGTAGATCCTTGGTCTGGCTGAGTGAAAAGAACTGGTGAATCGATTCGGCCACTTTCGGGCCGATTTCATTGACCGCTTCGAGATCCTCTTTCGAGGCCTCTGCAATCGCATCAATCGTTCCAAATTCACTGGCGAGCACGCGTGCGATGTGTTCTCCGACGTGGTTGATGCCCAACGCGGCGATCAATTGATGCAATTCGGGATGACGTGCCCTGTCGATCGCATCGAGGAGATTCTGCGCGAGCTTATCGCCCATGCGTTCAAATTCGAGGAGTTGGTCTTTGGTGAGGAAGTAGATATCGGCCGGATCAGTGACCGTCTCACTCTCGACCAACTGTTCGATCCACTTTCCGCCGAGGCCATCGACGTCGACACCGTTCTTCGACACAAAGTGCGCCAATCGCTCTTTGACCTGTGCGGGGCAGGCGAGGTTGGTGCATTTGTAGAATGCGGAACCTTCTTCGCGCAGCACTTCGGCGCCACAGGCCGGGCATTGCTTGGGGAATTGAAATGGCTTCGAGCGGTTCTTCTTGTCTGTGGATACCACCTTCACAACTTCGGGGATCACATCGCCCGCGCGACGCACGATCACCTTGTCGCCGACGCGCACATCTTTGCGCCGCACGTCATCTTCATTGTGCAGGCTGGCTCGTCGCACCTCGACACCGCCGACACGTACTGGCTTCAGCACCGCCACCGGGCTGACAATCCCAGTCCGGCCCACTTGAACGATGATATCGTCGACTGTAGTTGATTCCTCCTGTGCGGGGAATTTCCACGCCACCGCCCAACGGGGGTGATGCGAGACCGCACCGAGACGATTCTGGTAATCGAATTCGTTGACCTTGATGACCGTACCATCGGTCTCTTCATCGAGATCAGCGCGTGTCTCGCCGATCTCGTCATGTGCCTTGATTACATCATCGGTGTTCTTCCGCAGACCGACCAACTTGTGCACGCGAAACCCGCATTCCTTCAGGAAATCGAGCGCATCGGATTGTCTGTTCAGATCGATACCTTCGTATCGGCCGATGCCGTAGGCGTAGAAGACAAGTGGCCGGGACGCCGTGATTTGGGGATCGAGTTGGCGTAATGACCCGGCGGCGGCATTGCGTGGATTGGCAAAGGGCTCCTCGTCCTTCTTCTCACGCTCGCGATTCAGTTCCGCAAACGGCTTGCGCCCCAGTACCACCTCGCCACGAACATCGAGAATCGACGGGTACGTTTGGCACAGTAAACGCAACGGTATTGACCCGACCGTCTTCAGATTGGCGGTGACGTTCTCGCCAGTAGTGCCATTGCCGCGTGTCGATCCCATAACCAGGATACCATTTTCATAAGTGAGTTCGACGGCGAGGCCATCGAGTTTGGGCTCGGTTGTGTAGGTTGGTTCGTCACCGCTCAGTCGTTTGACGACCCGCTTGTGGAAGTCGAGGAACTCTTCTTTTTGTGTCACCTTGTCCAGCGACAGCATCGGGACATGATGCCGGACCGGATCGAATGTCCCGGATGGTTCTGCACCAACCTTTTGTGTCGGTGAATCCGGCGTGACTGCATCAGGGTATTCCTTCTCCAACTCGACCAATCGATCGAACAGACGGTCGTATGCCGCGTCACTGATCTCCGGATCATCGCGCACGTAGTAACGGTGTGCGTGATAGCGGAGCTTCTCGCGCAGATCGTCGATTTCCTGTTGGACTTTCTTCGGTATGGCCATAGATGCTCAGTTCCTTGAACTTGCTCTATGTGGCCCAGATGGGGCTTTATCCATCAGGGCTCGCTTAACTCACAATGGAACTCTTTACGAACCTGATAATGTCTCAGACCTCACTTTTGAGATTGACCGCATTTCAGTCCAATTGGAACCACATGTGTAAAACTGACATAGCCGCACGCCGGGGTCAAGGCGGTTGTGAAGAGGGGGGATACGGTCGTCTTGCGATACGTTTCCGAGTTCACAGGGGCAACATGGCCATGCTCCGTGCGCAGCACTGTCAGGTTTAATCCTTGACTGATTTGCGGTTCCATGGGATATAGCCCGAGGTGCGGCAGGCGGGCCGCATTTCTGTAGAATTGTGACACAAATGGAGGGGCTCATTTGCAGACATCGGTGATCGGGTTTCAGGTGGCGCTCATGGGTGGGAATATTTGGTCCATGATTGCCGAGTCGGGCTTTTTCGCGCAGTTCATTCTGGCCATCTTGTTGGTTTTCTCAGTCGTCAGTTGGGCAGCTATCATCAAGAAATGGAAGACGTTCCGGCGTCTCGATGCCGACGCGGCGCAGTTCCGCTCGCTGTTTCGTCGCGGCCGCCGTCTGGCCGATCGCATGGCGGCACTGGGATCGCTGCGGCACACGCCCCATTGGCGGCTGCTCGATGCCGGACTGAAGGAGGCGGTGGCATTCTCGGAGCAAAACCGCGGTGGAGAATCGTCGCCAGATGCCTGGTACGATCTCACGCCGGGACAAAAGCAAGCGGTCTCCGATACCCTGCAGCGGGTGATTCAGGAAGAGATCTCGAAGCTGGAATCCTGGACAATTTTCCTGGCTACCGTTGGTAATGCCTCGCCGTTTTTGGGACTTCTCGGTACGGTCTGGGGCATTATGGACTCGTTCATCGGTATCGGCGTCACCGGTTCGGCCTCGCTGGCGGTTGTGGCTCCCGGTATTGCGGAGGCATTGATTGCCACGGCAGCCGGTTTGGGCGCCGCGATCCCGGCGGTGATTGCCTATAACTGGAGTACTCGCAAGCTGCGGATGATCGGCGATGATTTCTCAAACATCTCACTCGAAATTCTAACGGAGCTGACCAAAGAAAATGCTCGTGAAGCCTCGGACATATCACGCGCTCTCTGAGATCAACGTGACCAATCTGGTCGATGTGGTCCTGGTGCTGCTGATCGTCTTTATGATCACCGCGCCGCTGCTTCAAAGCGGTATCGATGTGGCATTGCCCAGGACGACTGCCACATCAGATGAGCTCTCGGAAGGTATTGTTGTGACGATCACCGAAGAGGGGGGCGTGTTTATCGACGATGTTTATCGTCCGGCCGACAAGTGGGAGGCCGAACTCGAACGCGTCATCAAGCAGAAGCCTGACAAGAAAGGATATCTGCGTGCTGATGAGTCGGTTGCGTACGGCCAAGTCGTCGCCGTGCTGAGTGCCATGAAGCGTTTTGGACTCAGTGATGTCGGTCTGGTTACGCGTCCGGTCGAGGAAGAAGAACGCCGCCAGCAACCGGTCGGGGACAGTTGGGGGTAGAGGGTGCGCCGCGAATTGACTTGGTCTATCGCACTCCATCTCGCCGTGATCATCGGGGGAGCTCTCTTGGCGCCGCTCGGTAGCTTCGGCGATAGCCACTCCCGCCCGATGGACATCATCAGCGTGGGGCTGGTGGCGTCGACGCCGAATGAGCCGGGGCCGGCTGTGCCAATGCCGGAGGTACCGACACCGGAGCCGGCAATGGACGATGCGGTAGCGATTAAGCCAGAATCCGACCTCACCAGAGAAGAAGTGACCCCGGAGGAAGAGCCTATTCCGGAAGATCCTGAAGAGGAAGAACCACCGTCAGTGGAGCCGGAAGAAGAACCTGAGGATCAGGAGGGACAGCAGCAGGCAGACACGGATACTGTCTCAACTCAACAATTCGCTCAAGCAGATACCCAACTGGGAACGACTGGAAGCATTACGCAGGGAGCGGGTTCCGGGGGTGATGTTTGGGGTGTGGAAACAGACGCCTCGGTCAATCCGTATCACCGACGCGGCTTCATTTCCATTCGCAATAATTGGCGTAACCCTGCGACTGGTCCTCGGCCACTAAAATGTGTTGTCCGGTTTCACATCGATCGCTCAGGCGTGATTGATGATGTTGTTCTCGAAAGTTCCTCTGGGAACGCATTGTTCGACCGCCAGGCCGTGCGGGCGGTCAAGATGACCGAATCGTGGGAACAATTCCCGAAGTTCTGGGAGGAAGATGAGCAGATCATACATCTTGAATTCGAATATAGACCATAGCGCAACCTCCACACGCCGCCTTCTGAGGCTTCGTGTCGGCTTGCTGGTAACGCTCTGCGGCATCTGGGTCCTCGGACTAGTCGGCAACGCCAACGCCGGTAAGATTCCCGAGGTTTATGGACGGGTCTTCAAGACATACGGCGAATTTGATCCGGTCCGCATCGGCATCGCTGAACTGACTGTCGAAGACGATGGTGGCACCGGCTATCAAGCCGATCTCCTGGCCGCCGAGATTGGCCAGATCGTTTATGACGATCTCGATTTTGCTTACCTCTTTGAGTCGTTACGCCCCGACACCACCTACCTGCGCATTATGGGCATAACCGAGATCGATCTGCGCGGGTGGCGTCATCTGGGGGCCGAGTATCTGATCGAGGGCGAGATTGAAGTCGACGATAACGAACTATCAGTGTCGTACATCCTTAACGATCTGGTGAACGGACGCCAGGTGTTCCAGCGACGGCTTAAATCAAAACGCGACAATATCCGTCTGCTGGCGCATGTGTTGTCGGATGAGGTCTACGAGGAAATCGCCAATCGGCCCGGTATTTTCCAGACGCGAATAGCCTATCTCCACGGTAGCGGTGACTATAAAGAAGTCCACATCTGCGACTACGACGGCGCCAACGACTACGCAGTCACTGCTGACCGGTCAATCGTGGTGACACCGCGCTGGGCGGGATCGAATACACTCTCTTACACATCTTACCGGGAGGGTAATCCCGATGTGTGGCTGCTCGATCTTTCGAAAGACCGAGCCGAGAAGTTTTCCTCCTACCCGGGGCTGAATTCAGGATGCTCCTGGTCCGCTGACGGACGGCGGTATGTGCTGTCTCTGACGGTTGACGGCAATCCGGAGATCTACATCGGAGACCGGAACAGCCAGCGTCCCCGCCGCCTCACCTTCTCCCCGGGGATCGACACCTCGCCGACGTTTTCTCCCGATGGCAAGCGGATCATTTTTACGTCAGATCGGGCAGGGACGCCCCAGCTGTATATTATGGATGATGACGGGGCCAACGTTCGGCGGATCACCTACGAGGGCAACTATAATGAATCGCCGAACTGGTCGCCGACCATGGACTTGATCGTCTACGTGACCCGGATCGACGGTTTATTTCAGATTATGACGGCCCGTCCCGACGGGTCCGAAGCTCGTCAATTGACCGAAGTGGGCTCAAATGAAAACCCGCACTGGTCTCCGGATGGGCTGCATATCGTCTTTTCATCGAATCGCTCCGGGACGTACGAGATCTACACCATGAACTATGACAAATCGGGGGTGTTGCGCCGGGTGACCACCACAGGCAACAACACCAACTCGAGTTGGTCGCCCTGAGGGCTGGCAAGAGGATCGGCAGTTTGCGGGAATTCTATTGACGAACTCACCGGGCCAATCTATATCAGGACGTCGTCTACGTTGGGGACAACTGTACGGGTTTACATTCAAGGAGGGCGGAGTGTTGAAACGGTACTTACTATCAGGTCTCATTCTTGCGGTCATGTTCGCAGGATGCGGCGGGGGGCAAGACGGTGCACAACGGGATGTGACCGAACGGCCTGGTGGAGCGGATACGGGCGAAGAAACTACGCCGGGTGGTGAGGCAGAGCGTCCGCCGGAGCGCGATGTCACCACCATCGATGAAGCGATCAGCAACATGCGGACGATTTACTTTGCCTTTGATAAGTACAACCTCCGTGATGATGCCAAGCGCAACCTCGAGCACAATGCCGAGATTCTTAAAGAGAACCCCGGTATCGACATCGTGATCGGGGGCCATTGTGACGAACGCGGCACCAACGAGTACAACTTGGCGCTCGGGGAGCGTAGGGCGAAAGCCGCACGCGACTACCTCGTTAGGCTGGGGGTGTCGGAGGATCGATTGGCGGTTCGGTCGTACGGAGAAGAGCGGCCGGTCGCAATGGGTCACAATGAAGAGGCGTGGGCGAAGAATCGTCGGGCCGAGTTCTCGCGTCGGTAAGCGGCGACCTTTATAGTGATGTAATTTGGGGGTGGGATACGACAGGATCGTTTCCCGCCCCGTTTTTTCCCCGGGGCAGTATCGATCGACTGACAGTCAGGGGGATCGATGATGAATCTGAAACGAGCCAAGACAATTAGACCGATGATGCGGAATGGCGTCATTCTTATTGTAGGGTTGCTGATTTCCGCCGGCTGTGCATCGCGAGCCGAAATCAGCAAGATGTCCACCCAATTGGACTACCTGGAAGCATCGCAAAAGCGAATGGAGCGTGATCTCATTCGGATCGACTCCCTGGTGACGGAGAACACGGAGGCGGCCAACCGGACGCGCGCCGATGTGGGAGCCTCGCTCGACGAGTTCCGTCGTGATGCACTCACCATGCGTGAGGCCATCGACGAATTGCGCCGGCAGATCGAACGCCGGCCTCCCCAAGTGATCTATCAGCCTGTACCCGGTGGTACTGACACTTCGTCCACCGACACCGGAGTAACGACGGCCGACGTGATCCCTGATATCGATCCATCGCAACTGTACGAGAATGCCTTCCTCGACGTCCGCAAGGGGAACTACGAGTTGGCGATACAGCAATTTCGGGATGTGCTCGAGTTCTTTGGTAGCACCGATTATGCGCCCAATGCCCGTTACTGGATCGGGGAATGCTATTATTCGCTGGAACAGTATGATTCGGCGATCGTTGAGTTCGATGCGCTTTTGGAGAACCACCCGATGTCGGAGCGTATTCCGACGGCCCTGTACAAAATGGGGCGCTGTTACGAAGAATTGGGTCGGCCAACACGAGCACGTACGTATTATGAGCGAGTGATCAATGAGTATCCGAACTCACTTGAGGCAAAACCGTCGCAGAGTCGACTGGCGCAGATCCGTTAATCGAGGAATCGCTGTGGCAACACCGATGGATGTGTCATGATTGTTAGGGCTAACCAACTAAATACAAACGATTTGAGCAGTAGTCCAACAATGGTGGAGGTGCCATTTCAGGGTACCCGTTCACGACTCCGCGTCCAGATCGAGCCGCTGACACAGCGATATTACGGCAAGGTGTTCAATGACTTACATGCGGAAACCGTGGGTTACCACTTGGTTCCGCATCAGCCCTACCATTCTTATATTGAGTCCGAGTGTTTTCGCCTCGAAGCCGACCGAGCGGGGCGACCAGTCTATGTCGCTGTGTCGCAATGGCCTGGGAATGTCGATATCAGGCCCCTGACGCCGCCGCCGAATTTCGATCTAGCGGAACTCCGCTTTTTAGATCTGCGGATTCATTGTGGCCGCCCTCTGATCCAGTATGACCCTGATAATGCGTTGATGGGTATTGTCTTCAAGGACTCTTCAGATTGTCAACATCTAGCGCTTGAGCCGCACGCCATTTGGTCGATTGATACTGACAGGAATCTGGTTGCCCTCTGGTTACGCGATATTGTGCTGGACCCGACGGGGCGGCGATTCCTGAAGTGGCGTCGACGGGCGTGGTCGCGCGTCAGACGGGACTTCACAGCGGGCCGGCTGGCGTACCCGCAAATCCCCACGCCATTGAGTGCGCCGGAGAAAACAAATCGATCCTGATTAATGCTTGACTCTTTTTGCGCCTAACGTATATTCGCGGATTACCATTTTGGGCGAGCGCGCCCATTTTGATAAGTGGTTTTGCGCGTTGGCTCTTGGTAAAGACAGTGAATGGAATGCCCATGTAGCTCAGGAGGTAGAGCACATCCTTGGTAAGGATGAGGTCACCGGTTCAAATCCGGTCGTGGGCTTTGTACTGTAAATCAGATGTGGATCGCGCCTGCCTGCAATCGTGTTGGCAGGATACCACGGAGGCGCTTTGGATCCCTCGTCAACTGTGGGAGAGGGTGAGAGAGCGTTGTTTAGTCTTTTTCGCAGGAGGGAGACCTTCCAATTATGGCGAAGGCGAAGTTTGAACGCACCAAGCCCCACGTGAATGTCGGCACGATTGGGCACGTCGACCACGGTAAAACCACGTTGACCGCGGCGATGACGATGCTGTTGAGCACGAAGGGACTGTCCGACATCCGGACCTTCGACTCGATTGATAACGCTCCCGAGGAACGCGAGCGCGGTATTACCATCGCGACCGCCCATGTGGAGTATCAGAGTGAGAAGCGCCATTACGCGCACGTTGATTGTCCCGGTCACGCGGACTACGTCAAGAATATGATCACGGGCGCCGCGCAGATGGACGGTGCGATTTTGGTGGTGTCGGCCGCCGATGGTCCGATGCCGCAGACCCGTGAGCACATCCTGCTTGCCCGTCAGGTCGGTGTTCCGTACATCGTTGTCTTCATGAACAAAGTGGACATGGTCGACGATCCGGAACTTCTCGATCTGGTGGAGTTGGAAGTGCGCGATTTGTTGACGTCATACGAATTCCCGGGCGATGATCTCCCCGTGATCCGCGGCTCCGCCCTCAAGGCGATGCAGCACGCGCAGGAAGGTGTTGCCGACGACCCGTCGTATCAGACCATCTACGATTTGATCAATGCACTCGATGATTACATTCCGATCCCCGAGCGTGAGACCGACAAGCCGTTTCTGATGCCGGTCGAAGACGTGTTTTCGATCACCGGTCGTGGCACGGTTGGCACCGGACGCGTCGAGCGCGGTGTCGTCAAAGTCGGTGATCAGCTCGAACGCGTCGGCATTAGGGAGACCAAGAAGACGGTCTGCACCGGTGTCGAAATGTTCCGCAAGCTTCTCGATGAAGCCCAGGCTGGTGACAACGTTGGTCTGCTCCTGCGCGGGATTGAAAAGACCGATTTGGAGCGTGGCATGGTGCTGGCCAAACCGGGATCGATCACACCGCACACGAAGTTTAAAGGCGAAGTCTATATTTTGACGAAGGAAGAGGGCGGTCGCCACACGCCGTTCTTCAGCGGCTATCGTCCGCAGTTCTACTTCCGTACCACGGACGTTACCGGTGTGGCAACGCTGCCGGAAGGCACCGAAATGGTGATGCCCGGCGACCGTGTGACGATTGAAGCCGAGTTGATCACACCGATCGCCATGGAGCAGGGCCTGCGATTCGCGATCCGTGAAGGTGGCCGGACCGTCGGCGCCGGCGTGATTGCCGAAGTGGTCGAATAACTGCGCAGTCCCGCATTGTTGATGTGGGGTGACGCTTAGGAAAGGACCGGGACTGTGCCTCGGGATATCATTACGCTGGCGTGTGAGGACTGTAAAAACCGGAATTACACGGACACAAAGAACCGTCGTAAGCACCCGGATCGGGTCACATTCCGGAAGTATTGTCCGTTTTGCCGCAAGCACACGGCACACAAGGAAACCCGGTAGCATCTGGCAACGGACGCGTTGCGCGGTGCTGCGGCATCGTCAATGCGTTTTGGCGACAGGCCTGTAGCTCAATTGGCTAGAGCACCGGTCTCCAAAACCGGGGGCTGGGGGTTCGAGTCCCTCCAGGCCTGCCATTCGATAGTCTGAGTAGGTTGGTTATGGTCAGCGGGATTAAGACGTACTACAACGAAACGGTCACCGAGCTGGAAAAGGTGACGTGGCCGTCGAGAGATGAACTCGTCGGATCGACCATTGTCGTGGTCGTGGTCTCCTTGATTCTCGGGTTCTTCACTTTCGGCGTGGACCTGATCCTGGCGCAGGCCGTGTCCGCCGTGTTGGGTATCTCGTGAGCGTGGATCTCAAATGGTATGTGGCCCACACGTATTCGGGCCACGAAAAGAAGGCGCAACGGTATCTCGAAAGCACCTTCGCGAATGCGGGGTTGGACGACCATCTTGGTCGTGTCGTGGTGCCGACGCAGGAAGTTGTAGAAATGCGGCAGGGGAAGCGCTCGTCGTCAATGAAGAAGTTTCTCCCAGGCTACATCCTGATCGAGTTGCACTTGACGAAGCAGACGCAGCATTTGGTGACCAACACGCCCGGCATCACGAATTTCGTCGGATCGGGCGGGAAACCGGTTCCGCTCCAGCCAGATGAAGTCGAGCGTGTACTCGGCCAGATGGACACCAGCCGCGAACAGGAAGTCACCGAGATTCCGTATCGTGTCGGTGATCAAGTGAAAGTCATCGACGGTCCGTTTTCGGATTTTGCCGGGTTTATATCGGAAGTGAACATGGAACGCAGGAAGTTGAAGGTCATGGTTTCGATCTTCGGCCGGCCGACGCCGGTCGAGTTGGATTTCTTGCAGGTACAGTCAGGGTAGCCGTAGGGGAGTGAGTCGTGGCAACCAAACCAATTACCGGATATATCAAGCTGCAGATTCCCGCGGGGAGCGCCAATCCGGCGCCACCGGTGGGTCCCGCGCTCGGCCAGCACGGGGTCAATATCATGGAGTTCTGCAAGGCGTTTAACGCTAAGACACAGCAGGATGCCGGGCTGATTATTCCGGTTGTGATTACGGTCTATAAGGACAAGTCCTTTACCTTTATCACCAAGACGCCGCCCGCGTCGGTGCTCCTGACCAAGGCCGCCAAACTGCAGAAGGGGTCGCCCGAGCCGAATCGCAATAAGGTCGGCCGTGTAACCAAAAAGCAAGTGCAGGAGATCGCCGAGACCAAAATGGTCGACCTCAATGCCGCGTCGGTCGAATCGGCGATGCGGATGATCGCGGGCACGGCTCGCAGCATGGGAATTGAGGTCGTTTAACGTCTCCGGAACGACACGGTGTCATCACCGTTCATCGATAGTTGTGAATTCACCCGGCGACTGGACCACTCGACAACGACGTAATTGCGGGTGGGAGCTAAGGGGGTTCAATGAAGGTTGGTAAGAAGCATCGCGACGCCAAGGCCAAAATCGACCGTACCGATTTGCAGCCGCTGAGCCAGGCCATTGATACGGCCCTGGAAGTGCGACATGCCAAGTTTGACGAATCGGTTGATGTGGCGATGCGTCTGGGTGTGAATCCGAAACATGCGGATCAGATCGTCCGTGGCACTGTCATCTTGCCTCACGGAACCGGCAAATCGATCCGCGTGCTCGCCCTGACCAAGGGCGAAAAAGAAGCCGAAGCACGTGAAGCAGGTGCTGACTATGTTGGCGCCGATGAATTCGTGCAGAAGATTCAGGATGGCTGGCTCGAGTTTGATGCCGTTGTGGCCACTCCGGATGTGATGGGCCAGGTGGGGCGACTCGGTAAGGTGTTGGGGCCGCGCGGCTTAATGCCGTCGCCCAAGACCGGCGGTGTTACCATGGACATCGGCAAAGCCGTCGCTGACCTGAAAGCCGGTAAGGTCGAATACCGCGTCGATCGCGGTGGCAATGTCCACAGTCTCGTTGGCAAAACGTCGTTCGGCCGCGAAAAGTTGTTCGAGAATGCCCGTGCATTTATCGATGCGGTTATTCGCGCCAAGCCGGTGGCCGCCAAAGGACAATACATTCGTCACGTCTCCGTATCCACCACGATGGGCCCGGGGATACCAGTCGATCACAGCGGTCTTCTGGCGGAGATAAAAATAAAGAAGTAGTCCGCGTTACCACGGAGAAGAATCATGCCGCGTCCGGAAAAAGTACAAGCAGTTGATCACCTGACCGAAGAAATCAGCCAGGCGGGGTCGATCTTTATTACCGACTATCAGGGGTTGACGGTGGCCGATATGACCGACTTGCGTGCGCAGTTGCGCCAAGCCGGGATCCGCTATCGTGTCGCCAAGAACACGCTCTTGCGGCTGGCGGCCCGGAACGCCGATATGCCCGAGCTGCTGGACCACCTGCAAGGACCCACCGCCATCGCGTTTGCCAGCGATGATCCGGTAGCGCCGGCCAAGGTTTTTCATGATTTCTACTCACGTCTCGAAAAACCACGCGTACGGATGTTTGTCACCGAACGTAAGGTGTACACGCAGGACGATCTGAAGGCGGTCGCTGCGTTGCCGCCGCGTGAAGAGATGCTGGCACAGGTGATTGCTTCCATTGAGTCGCCGCTCACCAACTTTGTCGGTACCCTGGATGCCATCATCCGCGATTTCGTGGGCACCATTGATGCCCTGGCTCAGAAGCGAACCGACGAAGGCGGTTGATGCGCGGCCGGGTTTAATCATATCGGAAACAATTGCGTAAGACACATCGGTATCTTGTAAGGAAAGGATCAGCGTCGTGGCAGAATCTACTACCATCGATCAGGTGGTCGACATCATCGAGAAGATGACGGTCATGGAGCTGTCGGAGCTCTCGAAGACCCTTCAGGACAAGTTCGGCGTCAGTGCGGCCGCCCCCGTGATGATGGGGGGACCCGCTGCTGGCGGTGGCGGCGAAGCAGCCGTCGAGGAAAAGACCGAATTCACTCCGTTTATGACGGCGGTGGGTGATAAGAAGATCCAAGTGATCAAGGTGATTCGTGAAATCACCGGTCTGGGACTGAAAGAAGCCAAGGAATTGGTGGACAAAGCTCCCGGAGCAGTCAAAGAGGACGTTTCGAAAGAGGAAGCTGAGTCAATTCAGTCCAAGCTGCAAGAGGTTGGCGCTGTCGTTGAAATCCGCTAACTCGGACCGCGCCCGATAGTCTGCCTGCAGACACCCGGCAGCCGCCCTCGCCCACGGCAAGAGCGGCCCGTGGTGCTGTATGGCCATTTTCCCTAGGGGGTTACCCTTGAATGGCAACGGACAGAACGGACACAATGGACGTCAATCGTACGGCCGCCTGACGTCCGGCGGTGAAATGCCCAACCTGCTGGATATCCAGCTCCTCTCGTACGACGAGTTTCTGCAACCGGATGCGGCTTCGGATAAGCGGCGGATGCAGGGGTTGGAGGAGATGTTCCATCAGGTCTTCCCGATCAGCGACGTGCACGAGAACTATTCGCTCGAATTCGTCAGCTACTCGGTGGGACAGCCGCGCTATTCGATTCAGGAGTGCAAAGAGCGGAACATGACGTATGCGGCGCCGCTGAAAGCGACGTTGCGCCTGGTCAGCAAGGAAATCGACGAGTCGACTGGCGGCAAAAAGGTCAAGGATGTCCTCGAACAGGATGTCTTTTTGGGTGAACTTCCGCTAATCACGAGTCGAGGGACGTTTATCATCAACGGCGCCGAGCGCGTGGTGGTCAGCCAGTTGCACCGTTCTCCCGGCGTTTTCTTCGATGAAGTGACTCACCCGAACGGCAAGCACCTGTTTTTGGCCCGCATTATTCCGTTTCGCGGATCCTGGGTGGAATTCTTCCTCGACATCAATGATGTTATGTTCGTCAACATCGACGCGCGGCGGAAGATTCCCGTCACGACGCTGTTGCGCGCGCTGGGATTATCGACCGACGAACAACTTCTGGAGACATTCTATCCGATTAATGTCATCAAAGGTGTCAATCGACGCTGGGCAAAGACCATCGGACAGGTTGCGGCCGAAGGAATCATCGACGAAGAGTCGGGTGAAGTTCTGCTCGCCGCCGGTGAGGTGATCACTGAAGATCACATCGTCAAACTGAAAAAGTACGAAATCGGCGACCTGAAGGTGTTGAATGTCGATCCCGCCAATGATGCGCTGATCATTCCCAATACATTCAAAAAAGACCCATCGCGGTCGCGCGAAGAGGCCCTCTTCAAGATCTACAGCTTACTCCGTCCGGGTGAACCGCCCTCATTGGAAACCGCCGAGGCCCTGCTCGATCGCTTGTTCTTCAATACGAAACGTTACGATCTCGGTGAAGTGGGCCGGTACATGATCAATCAGCGGCTCCAGCGCGATGCGACCCTCGATCACACGGTTCTCGATACCGAAGACTTCAAGGCCATCGTCAAGTACTTGATTCGCTTGCGGTCCGGTGAAGGCTTCGTTGATGATATTGATCATTTAGGTAATCGTCGTGCCCGCTCGGTCGGCGAACTGTTGTCCAATCTGTTCTCGGTCGGTCTGTCGCGCATCGCCCGCACGATCCGCGAACGCATGAGTCTCAAAAAAGAGGATCAGGACTCGCTGACGCCGCATGACCTCGTCAACGCCCGCACGGTGTCGGCGGTCATTGACACATTCTTCGGATCGTCGCAGTTGTCGCAGTTTATGGATCAGACGAACCCGCTGGCAGAGTTGACGCACAAGCGCCGTTTGTCGGCGCTGGGACCGGGTGGTCTCACACGCGAACGCGCCGGATTCGAAGTGCGCGACGTGCACCATACGCACTATGGCCGGATGTGCCCGATTGAGACGCCGGAAGGCCCGAACATCGGCTTGATTGCGTCATTGGCGACATTCGCACGAATCAATAAATACGGTTTTCTCGAAACGCCGTACCGCAAGGTGACCAATGGTATCGTGTCTCACGACATTATGTACCTGACGGCGGACGAAGAGGATAAGTACCACATTGCGCAGGCCGGAGAAGCGCTCGACAAGAACGGGAAGTTCATCGACGATCGTGTCCGCTGCCGCTTCCGCGCCGACTTTCCGATGGTTCCGCCCGAAAAGGTGGAATTGATGGACGTCGCGCCGGAGCAGTTGGTTTCCGTGGCGGCATCACTCATTCCGTTCCTTGAACACGATGACGCCAACCGCGCATTGATGGGCTCGAACATGCAACGCCAGGCGGTGCCGTTGATGCGGGCCGAGTCCCCTGTCGTGGGGACCGGAATGGAATCGCGTGTGGCCCGCGACGCCGGGGTGTCCATTGTGGCAAAGACCGCAGGCATCGTGGAAGAGGTGGATGCCGAGCAGATTGTCATCCGTCCCAAAGGCAAGGCTGCTCTCGGCGAACTCGGGTTCGAGGCGCCGGACACCTATCTGCTGCCGAAGTTTGAACGGTCAAATCAGGATACCTGCATCAACTTCAAACCCACGGTGGAGCTGGGTGACAAAGTCGAAGCAGGGCAAATCCTCGCCGACGGTCCCGCGGTCGAAAAGGGTGAGTTAGCACTCGGTGCGAATGTGCTGGTGGCGTTCATGCCCTGGCGTGGATTCAACTTCGAGGACGCGATCATTGTATCGGAGCGCCTCATCCACGAAGACATCTTCACCTCGATTCATATTGAGCAGTTCGAATTGCAGGTGCGTGATACGAAACGCGGGTCCGAAGAAATCACCCGTGAAATCCCCAACGTCTCTGAAGAGGTATTGATGAACCTCGACGATCAGGGCGTTGTGCGGGTGGGCGCCGAAGTCGAAGCCGGTGACATTCTCGTGGGTAAGGTCACCCCGAAGGGCGAAACCGAGCTGTCGCCGGAGGAGCGCCTCCTGCGAGCGATCTTCGGTGAAAAGGCCGGCGATGTGAAAGATGCATCGCTCAAAGCGCCGCCGGGAATGAAGGGTGTGGTGATCAACACGCGCGTTTTCTCCCGTAAAGAGCGGACCGATGCCGCCAAAAAGCAGGAGAAGTTGGAGATTACCGGCTTGAAGCGGCGGTTCGGCAAGGAAATGGACGCGATCCGGAAGCTGCGGAATCAGCGCCTTACCGAGTTTTTGGAAGGGCAGCCGACGATGACCATCCGGTCGAAGGAAGACGATTCGGTTGTTCTCAAAGCCGGCTACAAGTACAAAGAGGACACCTTTGAGAGTATCGATGTCGCCAACTGCGAGGCGCCCGACGGCTGGACCGAAGACGCGCGGTTGAATCGGCGCGTAGAGAAGGTAATCGAAGAATCGGATACGCTGCTCAATCGTCTGCAGGATCAGTTGAACATCGAAATCGAGAAGGTGATTCGCGGCGCCGAACTGTCGCCGGGAGTCAAGCAGCTCGTGAAGGTGGCCATTGCGGTCAAACGCAAACTGTCGGTCGGCGACAAGATGGCGGGACGTCACGGCAACAAGGGTGTCGTCTCGAAGATCGTTCCCGTCGAGGACATGCCGTATCTCACCGATGGCACCACCGTCGATTTGATTCTGAACCCGCTGGGCGTGCCGTCACGTATGAACGTCGGGCAGATCCTCGAAACACATCTGGGCTGGGCGGCTCACAAACTGGGCTTCAAAGTCTCCTGTCCGGTATTCGATGGCGCTCGCCTTGACGATATTCGCAAGGTCCTCGATGAGGCCGGGTTGCCGAATACCGGCAAGACTCAATTGTTTGATGGTGTCAGCGGTGACCCGTTTGGCGATGAGGTGACCGTCGGTATCATCTATATGATGAAGTTGTCCCACCTCGTGGATGATAAGATCCACGCCCGTTCGATCGGACCGTACTCGCTGGTGACCCAGCAGCCGCTGGGCGGTAAAGCGCAGTTCGGCGGTCAGCGGTTTGGTGAGATGGAAGTGTGGGCGCTGGAGGCCTACGGCGCAGCGTACACGCTTCAGGAAATGTTGACGGTGAAGTCGGATGACGTGTCCGGGCGGTCGCGCATTTACGAGTCAATCGTAAAGGGCGAAAACCCGCCGGAACCGGGCATCCCGGAATCGTTCAACGTGATGGTGAAGGAATTGCAGGGGTTGGGTCTGGATATCGAACTGCTCGAGAAAACATCCTCAAGTTAAGGTTCGACAACCCATGAGTGTGCCAGACCAACGAAATCGGAGCGGTACTGGACAGAGACCCTGAGGCAGGGAGGAACTAGTGGCTTTTCCAGCTCGCAATCAAAAACGGCCTTCCGACTTTTCGGCCATTCGCATTCAGTTGGCCTCACCGGACACGATCCGTTCGTGGTCGTACGGTGAAGTGACGAAGCCGGAAACGATCAATTACCGATCGTTTAAGCCCGAGCGCGATGGCCTGTTCTGTGAACGTATTTTCGGTCCGGTTAAGGACTGGGAATGCAATTGCGGGAAGTATAAGCGTATCCGCTTCCGCGGTATTGTCTGCGATCGTTGCGGTGTCGAGGTGACCCAATCCAAGGTGCGTCGCGAACGCATGGGGCACATCGAGCTGGCCGTGCCCGTGACGCACATCTGGTTCGTCAAGTCGTCGCCGTCACGGATCGGGTATCTGCTCGATATGTCGATCCGGGACCTCGAGCGCGTGATCTACTATGAGCGCTACGTGATGATCGATCCGGGTGAGACCGAGTACAAGCAAGCCGATCTCCTCGAAGAGGATGAATACCTGGATCTCGTGGAGCAGGGTAAGGAGTTCCGCGCTGGGATGGGTGCTCCCGCGATTGCGGAGATCCTCAATCACATCGACATCGAAGAGCTGTCGCTGTCACTGCGTGCGCAGGTGAAAGTTGAGACCTCCGCCCAGCGCAAGCAGGACAGCTTGAAGCGTCTCCGCGTGATCGAATCGTTCCGCCAGTCGCCGAACAGCCCGGAATGGATGATCATGAAAGTCCTTCCGGTGATCCCCCCCGACCTGCGGCCGTTGGTGCCGTTGGAAGGCGGACGGTTTGCCACGTCCGATCTAAACGACCTGTATCGTCGCGTGATCAACCGCAACAACCGTCTGAAAAAGCTGATCGATATCAAGGCGCCGGACGTCATTCTGCGCAATGAGAAGCGCATGTTGCAGGAGGCGGTGGACGCGCTCCTCGACAATGGACGCCGCACGCAGGCGGTCCGCGGCGACTCGCGTCGCCCGCTTAAGTCCCTGTCCGATTTGCTCAAGGGCAAGCAGGGACGGTTCCGGCAGAATCTGCTTGGTAAGCGTGTCGACTATTCCGGCCGTTCCGTGATCGTTGTCGGTCCCGAGTTGAAATTGCATCAATGCGGTTTGCCAAAGAATATGGCTCTCGAACTCTTCAAGCCGTTCATCATTATGAAGCTCGAAGAGAAGGGGTATGTCCAGACAGTCAAGTCGGCGAAGCGGCTCGTCGAGCGCGAGCGCCCGGAGGTCTGGGACATCCTTGAAGAGATCATTAACGAGCATCCGGTGATGCTCAACCGCGCTCCGACGCTGCACCGTCTGGGTATACAGGCGTTCTACCCCGTGCTGGTGGAAGGCAAGGCGATCCGTCTGCATCCGCTCGTTTGCGCAGCATTCAATGCCGACTTCGATGGCGACCAGATGGCGGTGCACGTTCCGCTGTCATTTGAGGCGCAACTCGAAGCGCGACTGTTGATGTTCTCGACGAACAACATTCTGTCGCCCTCGTCGGGCCGCCCGATTGCCACTCCGTCGCAGGATATCGTGTTGGGATGCTACTACCTGACGAAGGACCGTCCCGGCGGCAAGGGTGAAGGGATGCGATTCACCTCGACCGACGAAGCACTCATGGCGGAGAATTTCGGCGAGATCGATTTGCACTCGGTGATCAAAATCCGCATCGGTGATGAATTGGTTGACACGACCTGCGGTCGCGTGATTTTCAACGAAATTCTACCTCCCGAAGTCGAGTTCTTCAATGAAGTCGCATCTAAAGGTAAGTTGGAAGGACTTGTGTTGAATACCTTCCGGGCGGTCGGACCGCACCGCGCGGCGGAGTTTCTCGACAAATTGAAGAATCTTGGATTCTTGTACGCGACTCGTGCCGGCGCCACCGTCGGGATCGATGATATACTCATTCCACCGGAGAAGCAGCAGTTGATCGAAGCCACGCAAAAGGAAGTGGCGCGGGTGCAGAAGCAATATGAACGCGGTGTGATCACCAACGGTGAACGCTACAACAAGGTCATCGATTTGTGGACACACACCACGAGCGAAATCTCCGAAGTGTTGTTTCAGCGTCTGCGCGATGACAAGCAGGGTTTCAATCCGGTCTTTATGATGGCCGACTCCGGCGCGCGAGGCTCGAAAGAGCAGATTCGCCAACTGGCCGGCATGCGTGGCTTGATGGCCAAACCGCAGAAGAAGATCACCGGTCAGATCGGTGAAATCATCGAATCGCCGATTCTTTCGAACTTCCGCGAGGGACTGTCGGTGATGGAATACTTTATCTCGACACACGGCGCCCGCAAGGGTCTCGCCGACACGGCTCTCAAGACCGCCGATGCCGGTTACCTCACACGGCGTCTCGTCGACGTGGCGCAGGATGTCATCATCAACGAGTTCGACTGCGGAACCATCTTGGGACTGAATACCTCGGCATTGAAGGAAGGCGAAGAGATCATCGAGTCGTTGTCTGACCGTATTCTGGGTCGTGTGTCTCTCGAAGACGTTGTCGATCCGATATCCGGTGACACACTCGTTGAGGCCGGCGAGCAAATCAGCGAAGCCCAGGCGACGGCGATCGATGACTCCGGGCTTGATTTGGTTCGTATCCGCTCGGTGTTGACGTGCGAGTCGCGCCAGGGTGTTTGTGCGAAGTGCTACGGCCGTAATCTCGCGACCATGAACATGGTCGAAATGGGCGAATCGGTCGGTGTGATCGCCGCCCAGTCGATCGGCGAGCCGGGCACGCAGTTGACGTTGCGTACGTTCCATATCGGTGGTACCGCGGCCCGCATTGCCGAGCAGTCGCAGGTGCTGTCCAAGTCGGCCGGTACTGTTGTGTTCAAGGGTGTGAAATCGGTCGTTGGTCCGACGGGCAATCTCGTTGTGACCAATCGCGACGGTGAATTGCAGATCGTCGATGATCAGAAACGTGTTCGCGCACGCTTCAATGTGCCGTACGCCTCAGAGATGATGGTGAAAGAGGGAGACAAGGTCGAACGGAACAATGTGCTGTTCGAGTGGGACCCGTACACCGCGACCATTCTCTCCGAAAAGCCGGGTGTCGTGCATTTTGAAGACATTATCGAGGGTGTAACGTTGCGCGAGGAGCTCGATGAAACGACCGGTCTCCGCCAGCGTGTGATTGTCGAGCCGCGGGAACGCCGTGATCGTACTCCTCTGCCACACCTGAAGATTTACGAGACCAAGAATCGCAACAAGCTGGCGGCGTCGATTTCCATTCCGACCGGTGCACACTTGGCGGTCCATGATGGTGAAACGGTTCAGGCGGGTTCGGTTCTCGTGAAGATCCCGCGTGAAATCTCCAAGACGCGCGACATCACGGGTGGTCTGCCGCGTGTGGCCGAACTCTTTGAGGCGCGCAAGCCGCGTGATCCGGCGGTGGTGACGGAAATCGACGGCATCACCGAATTTGGCAAGATCGTGCGTGGCAACCAGCAGGTCATCGTGCACGGCGAGAACGAAGAATCGAAGGAATATCTAATTCCGCACGGTAAGCACATGATGATCCACAACGGCGATCGCGTGCGCGCCGGCGACCGTCTCTGTGAAGGCGCCGTCGATCCGCACGATATCCTGCGCATTAAGGGCGCCAACGCCGTGCAGGAATACCTGGTGAATGAAATCCAGGAGGTGTATCGCCTTCAGGGTGTGAAGATCAACGATAAGCACATCGAGACCATTGTGCGCCAGATGCTCCAGAAGGTGCGTGTGGACACGGTGGGCGATACGAACTTCCTCGAAGGCGAGGTGGTCGACAAGAACACCTTCCGCGACGAGAACGAATCGGTGTTGATGGAGGGCGGTGCACCGGCGACCTTCCAGCCGTTGCTGCTCGGTATCACCAAGGCGTCACTGACCACCGAATCGTTTTTCTCAGCGGCATCATTCCAGGAGACCACCAAGGTGCTGACCGAGGCGGCCGTCTCCGGCAAGATCGACAACCTGAAAGGGCTGAAGGAAAACGTGATTATTGGACACCTGATTCCCGCCGGTACCGGTCTCGAGAGCTATCGTTCCATCGAGATTCCGGCTGAAGAGATGCCGTCCGAGGAGATCCAGGAGGAGGAGCCCGAAATCGGGATCTTCCAGGAGAACGTCTAACCGTGGCCGGTGGGCCGGAGCGAGGGACTTGATTTTCCTCCCGTCGCCATATAAACTTGGCCACTTCTGATGGATGTATCAGTCAGTCATGTGAAGCGAGGTATCGTTGCCGACAATCAATCAGCTCATACGTAAGGGGCGCAAGCGGATCCTGGCAAAGTCCGGCACGCCCGCACTGAAGGGCTCGCCGCAGAAACGGGGTGTCTGCACCCGTGTGTACACCTCTACGCCGAAGAAGCCGAATTCGGCGCTTCGGAAAGTTGCCCGTGTACGCCTCACCAACCGGATGGACGTCACCGCGTATATTCCCGGTGAGGGCCACAACTTGCAGGAGCACTCCATTGTGCTCATCCGTGGTGGCCGAGTGAAAGATCTGCCGGGGGTCCGGTATCATATCGTACGCGGGTCGCTGGACACCGCGGGCGTATCTGATCGTCGGCAATCGCGATCCAAGTATGGCACCAAGCGGCCTAAGACCGCTTAGAGAGACCGGCGCTCTTAACACGAAGCGTCGATGGACGATATAGAGTAGGAGGGCGGATGCCCAGGCGGAAATCGGTAGCCAAGCGGGAGATTCTTCCCGATCCGAAGTACAACGAAGTTGTGGTCACCCAGTTCATCAATGGACTGATGACCCGGGGGAAGAAATCCGTGGCGGAGCACATCCTTTATGATGCGCTCGATATTCTCGAGAAGGACGCGCAGCGGCCGGGACTGGAAACGTTCAAAAAGGCGTTGGATAATGTGCGTCCGATTCTCGAGGTGAAATCGCGCCGCGTCGGTGGCGCCACCTATCAGGTGCCGGTGGAAGTCCGCCATGATCGCCGGACCGCATTGGCGATTCGCTGGCTCATCTCCTACGCGCGCGCACGTAAAGAACATTCCATGGCCGAGAAACTGGCGGCGGAGTTGAACGCGGCTTCCAAAAAGGAAGGCGCCTCAGTCAAGAAGCGGGAGGACACACATCGGATGGCTGAAGCCAACAAGGCCTTCGCCCATTTCCGGTGGTAAGAGATCATGAGGGCCGGGCTCCGGCCTGGCCGGAAGCGAGGACGAAACATCGTTTGATTGTCCGCACGGTGCGGACGTCTGCTCACGCTTAAGACTGACGTCATCACAAATCGTCGTCTGGCGCCAACGAATCGGCATGCAAGCAGTCACTAATCGCGCCCCATAGCTGAAGGAATCCGACCCGCCGGAGGACGGCGGTTGCGGTTCCCCGCTTGGGCGCACAATCAACCCAGCGGGGGTTTTTTGTGGCCAAAGAAGTCGACATAAGAAAGATTCGGAATATCGGGATTGCCGCCCACATCGACGCCGGCAAGACCACGACCACCGAGCGCATCCTCTACTACACGGGGAAGACGCATCGAATGGGCGAGGTCCATGATGGCGGCGCCACGATGGACTGGATGGAGCAGGAGAAGGAGCGCGGCATCACGATTACGTCAGCGGCGACGACCTGCGACTGGCATGGCCACCAGATTAATATCATCGATACTCCCGGACATGTCGATTTCACCGTCGAAGTCGAACGCTCGCTGCGCGTTCTCGATGGTGTGGTGGCGTTGTTCTGCGCGGTCGGTGGTGTGGAACCCCAGTCAGAAACCGTCTGGCGTCAGGCCGATAAGTACCGCGTCCCGCGCATCGCCTACGTGAACAAGATGGACCGTGTCGGCGCGGATTTCCTCGAAGCGGTTCGGATGATGCGCAAGCGGCTGGCGGCCAACGCGATCCCCATCCAATTGCCGGCCGGCAGCGAAGAGCTGTTCACGGGCATCATCGATCTCGTCAACATGACGATGCGTATCTATCACGACGAGACGTTGGGCGCAACATTCGAAGATGTAGAAATTCCGGCATCGCTGCTGCCCGAAGCCAACAAGCACCGCGAGGCCATGCTGGAAGCACTGTCCGACTACGACGACCATCTGCTGGATAAGTTCATTCACGAGGAACCCATCGAACCGGAGCACATCAAGGCGGCCGTCCGTAAGGCGACGATCGACACCAAGATCATGCCGGTTCTCTGTGGGTCGTCGTTTAAGAACAAGGGCGTGCAGAAGCTGCTCGATTCGGTGATCGATTTCCTGCCGTCACCATTCGATCTGCCGCCGGTTGAAGGGCGTTCCATCGATGACATCAATAAAGTAATGATTCGCAAACCCGACGTTAACGAGCCGTTCTCAGCGCTGGCATTCAAGATCATGACGGATCCGTACGTCGGGCGTCTGACGTACTTCCGAGTCTATTCGGGAAAAGTCAATGTCGGTGATAGCGTGTTGAATGTCGCCACCGGCAAACGGGAGCGGGTTGGGCGGATCCTGGAGATGCACGCGAATAAGCGCGAAGAACTGAAGGAAGCAAAGGTCGGTCAGATTCTCGCGGCGGTTGGCCTTAGGAATACGTCGACCGGACATACGCTGTGTGATCAGAACGACCCGATTCAACTCGAAATCATGCAGTTCCCGGAGCCAGTGATTTCGGTCGCGATCGAACCGAAGACCAAGGCCGACCAGGACAAGCTGACATCGGCGCTGTCGAAGCTGGCGGAAGAAGACCCGACATTCCAGGTGCGGGTGGATGACGAGACCGGTCAGACCATCATCTCAGGGATGGGAGAACTCCACTTGGACATTCTCACCGACCGAATGATGCGCGAATTTAATGTCGTGGCGAATGTTGGCCGTCCGCAGGTCTCCTATAAGGAGACGATTCGTCAGAAGGCCGAATCCAAAATCCGCTTCGTCCGCCAGACAGGCGGCCGGGGGCAGTTTGCGCATGTCGAGACCACGGTGGAGCCGTCGGAGCCGGGAGCTGGCTTCGTCTTCGAGAATAAAATTGTGGGGGGCAATATCCCGAGGGAGTTCGTTCCGGCGGTGGAGAAGGGCGCCCGTAACGCCATGGACAACGGTATCTTAGCGGGATACCCACTGGTCGATATCAAGATGACGCTCCTCGATGGCTCGTATCACGAGGTTGACTCATCGGATATGTCGTTTCAGATTGCCGGCTCGATGGCGCTCCAAGATGGGGCCAAGAAGGCCAAGCCGGTCTTGCTTGAGCCGCATATGGATGTGGAAGTTGTTTTGCCGGATGAGTATCTCGGCGACGTCATCGGGGACCTGAATTCCCGCCGTGCTCGAATTCATGGCATCGGCGAGCGCTCCTCGGCGCGGCTGGTATCGTCCTCAGTGCCGCTCTCGGAAATGTTTGGTTATGCCACCAACCTGCGGTCGCTGACCCAGGGCCGGGCGACTTATACGATGCAGTTTGCCCGATATGAACCGTTGCCCGAGAAGATGGCAGAGGAACTGGTTGCCGGGGGCAGAGTGGGGTCGAAGCGTGGCTCGTAATGGTATGGCGAAAATGGAGCTAACGTCGAAAAATCTCTTGCGGGCGAGAAGTTTGACGATATATTGGGAACTCTTTTCGATTTTCGCGCCCTCAGGGGCGGGAAGTCGTTTTTTGTGTGAAAGATAAGGGGAGTTGGACCGTGGAGATCGGTCAGAAAATTCGTATTCGACTAAAGGCTTACGACCATCGGGCGCTGGACAAATCGACCCAGGAAATCGCTCGAACGGCTATGCGTACCGGTGCCCGCATTGTCGGCCCGATTCCCTTGCCGACCAAGCGGACCGTTTACACGGTGCTGCGGTCACCGCACGTGGACAAGAAATCCCGTGAGCAGTTTGAGACGCGGATTCACAAGCGCCTGATTGATATCATGGAGTCAGGCCCACAGACCGTCGACGCGCTGATGAAGTTGGAGCTTCCGGCGGGCGTGGATGTGGAGATTAAGGTTTGATCTGATGCGCCAGTTATTCGGCTATAAGAAGGGCATGACTCGTCTTTTTCTCGACGACGGTACGGCATTGGCTGTGACCGCGATCGAAGTGAAGCCCTGTACGGTCGTTCAGGTGAAAACGTCGGAGACGGATGGTTATGACGCAGTCCAGTTGGGTTTCGGCGAAAAGCGTAAAAACCTGTTCAAGAAGCCGCAGCTTGGGCATTTCGGCGACTTGGAGCCGATGCGCTGTCTGCGCGAAGTGCGGCTCACTGAGCCGTCCGAGCTTAAGCGCGGCGATCAGTTGACGGTTGAGATATTTAAGCCGGGTGAGCGTGTTGATGCGTCCGGTGTGAGCAAGGGACTGGGGTTTCAGGGTGGCGTTCGCCGTCATAAGTTTGGCGGCGGCTCCAAGACGCACGGCCAATCGGACCGCTGGCGTGCCCCGGGTTCTGTGGGACAGAGTTCGTATCCGTCGCGTGTCTTCAAGGGTCTGCGCATGGCGGGTCGGATGGGTAACGAGAAGGTGACCGTTCGCAACCTCCGCATTGTCGGTGTTCGACCGGAAGATAACCTCCTCTTTGTTGAGGGTGCGGTGCCGGGTAAGAACAACACCGTCATTTCCATCCGAGAGTCAAACAAGAGGTAAGTGGGTGAACAGGGTGCTGCCGGCCACAGCCGGGCCCCGTCTGTGATTGTCTTATGTCATTAAACGTACCGCAATACAACGCCCAGGGGGCCATGGCCGGATCGGTGGACTTGCCGGAGACATTATTCGGCGGTGAACCGCATTCCGCGGCCCTGCACGCGTACGTGAAAATGTACCTGACCAACAAACGTCAGGGGACCGCCAAAACGAAGACGCGCGCGGAGGTCACCGGTGGCGGCGCCAAGCCGTGGCGTCAGAAGGGGACCGGACGGGCTCGCGCCGGGTCGAATACCTCGCCGGTTTGGGTTGGCGGTGGCCGCTCGTTTGGGCCACGTCCGCGCAATCATCGTGAGAAATTGCCGAAGAAGGTGAAGTCGTTGGCGTTGCGGTCGGCGCTCGCGGTGAAGATGCAAAACGGCGCCGTGCGGGTCTGGCAACGAGCCGAGTTGGATCAGCCGAAAACGAAATCGGTCACCCAGGTCCTTGAGCAAATGGGTGTCGCTAAGCGCCGCGTGTTGTTCCTCGACGAGGGTTTGCTTCCCAATCTGGCTAAATCATGTCGCAACATCGCTTGGTTCACGCGCGAACGTGCGGATCTGGCGAATGCGTACGAAATAATGCGCGCCGATGAGCTGATTGTCTCCCCGGAAGGGTTGGCGCGGATGACGGAGGTCTGGTCCTGATGCAGTACGACCCCCGACGAATCTTGTTGAACGCGTTGACGACGGAAAAGAGTCTCAACTTGCGCGAGCGTGATAATTGTGTCGCCTTTCGCGTGGCCCTCGAGGCTGACAAGCTGCAGGTGCAGCGCGCGGTCGAGGAGATGTTCAATGTCAAGGTGGCTGCTGTCCGGACGATGGTCGTGCGCGGTAAGAAGAAGCGACTCGGTCGCTTCGAAGGGCGCCGTCCGTTTTGGAAGAAGGCTCTGGTGACCCTCCGTAAGGACGATCACATCGAACTGTTTGAGAAGGTATAGTTCCAATGGGTATGCGATCATTCAAACCGACCAGCGCGGGTATCCGTCATCGGATGATTCCGACATTTGATGAGATCACGTCGGATAAGCCGGAAAAGTCGTTGTTGACGCCGCTTCGCAAGTCGGGTGGCCGCAATAACAAGGGACGTGTGACGACCCGTCATCGTGGCGGTGGTCATAAGCGTCATTACCGCTTGATTGACTTCAAGCGCGACAAGCGTGAAGTGCCCGCCCTGGTGGCCAGCATCGAATACGATCCCAACCGCAGTGCTCGCATTGCCCTATTGCATTACAAAGATGGCGAGAAGCGCTACATCCTTGCGCCGAATGGGTTGACTGTTGGCCAGACGGTTGTCGCCAGTGACAGCGCCGACATCCGTGTGGGCAATGCCCTGCCATTAGCCAAGATGCCGCTCGGTATCGCCGTGCATAATGTCGAGTTGCGGAAGGGCAAGGGCGGTCAGATGGCGCGCAGCGCCGGGTCGCAGGTGGTGATTGCCGCCAAAGAAGGCAGTATGGCGCATTTGCGCCTGCCGTCGGGTGAGGTTCGCCTCGTGCGGCAGGAGTGTTTCGCAACCATCGGCCAAGTCGGCAATTTGGAACATGAGAAAGTGTCGTTGGGGAAGGCCGGTGCGTCGCGCTGGCTCGGCCGCCGTCCGAAAGTGCGCGGCGTTGCCATGAACCCCGTCGATCATCCGATGGGTGGCGGTGAAGGGCGTTCCTCCGGCGGACGGCATCCGTGTTCCCCGTGGGGGCAGAAGGCCAAGGGATTGAAAACGCGGAAGTCGCGCAAGACGTCGAGTCGGTGGATCGTCAAGCGGCGCGGCAAGAAATAAGGTTCGAACGGCCCGGTTCAGTTGACGCAACGGCCGGGGATGAGGTGATTGCTTGTGGCACGAAGTCTGAAAAAAGGTCCGTTTATTGACGCGAGTCTGCAGAAGCAGATCGAGATGTTGAACAGTTCGGGCGACAAACGCGTGGTGAAAACGTGGGCACGGCGCTCGACCATTCCACCGGACTTTGTCGGCCACACAATCGCCATTCATAACGGCAACAAGTTTATCCCCGTCTATGTGACGGAAAACATGGTCGGGCACAAGTTGGGTGAGTTCGCGCCGACCCGGACGTTCCGGGGGCACTCGGGACGCAAGACCGAAAAGGCGTCGGGTCCGCAACATAAGTAGGTGAGTCAACGATGGAAGCCGTAGCACGAGCACGATACTTGCGCGGGTCCGCACGAAAGATGCGGCAGGTCGCGGGACTGGTGAAGGGGATGCCGGTGCGTACCGCCGAGCAGTACCTGCGCCACATGCCCAAGGCGGCCGCGGCGCCGCTGGCGAAAGTGATCAAGTCGGCCACGGCCAATGCGCTGGCGGTCGGCGGAACCGGTCATCACAAGGCCGATGAGTTGGTGGTGGCGGATGTGCGGGTCGATGGCGGTCCGATTGCCCGTCGGTTCCGCGCCGTCGGTATGGGTCGCGCGTATCGCATTCGCAAGCGCTACTGCCATGTGCACGTGACCGTGTCCGATGGGGTCCCGGTGGCAAAGACGAAGAAGGGCGCCGTTAAAGGTGACCCGACAGCCAGGCCGGAACCGTCGCCCGAAGAGGGTGCCGCCGAAGAGTAGTTGATGGAGTGCACGCCCAGGCGTGCAGGAGGTTTCGTTGGGTCAGAAGACAAATCCAGTTGGTTTTCGTGTGGGCGTCATTCGTGGGTGGTCCTCGAAGTGGTTTGCCGAGCGGAATTACAGCGATCTGCTCTTTGAGGATCTGTCCATCAAGCGCTATATCAATCGCCGTCTGCAGAATGCCGGCATCGCCAAGCTGGAGATCATTCGTGCGCCGAAGCGTGTCACGGTCGATGTTCACACGTCGCGTCCGGGTATTGTAATCGGACGCAAGGGCGCGGAAGTCGACAAATTGCGCGAGGAATTGCAGCTTCTGACCAAAAAAGATATCACGATTAATATCATCGAAGTGAAGCAACCTGAAGTGCAGGCGCGCCTGGTAGCCGAATCGATTGCGCGCCAGTTGGAAGGTCGAATCTCGTTTCGTCGCGCCATGAAGAAGGCGCTGGGCTCGGCGATGAAGCTGGGCGCCCAGGGGATTCGGATCGAGTGCGGGGGGCGTTTAGGGGGCGCGGAAATCGCGCGCACTGAAAAATACATGGAAGGGCGCGTGCCGTTGCATACGCTGCGTGCCGATATCGACTTTGCACGTGCCACGGCACGGACGACATATGGCACGATCGGCGTGAAGGTGTGGATTTGTAAAGGCGAAGTGCTTGGTCCGCAGGCAGAGGGTAGTGAAGAATCCGAATCACCGCTCTTCGGCGGTCGTGAACGCGGCAAGCGCGGCGGCAAGCGGCGCCAGGGTCCGCGGTCGCGACGGAAGCGTCCGACCTCGGAGCAGGGCGAGAGTGCAACGGAGAGCAGTGGTGACTCCGATAGCGGTTCGGGGAGCGAATAACCAGGCGTGCGACGGTTCCACGTGGTCGTTGTCGCCAAGTGAGTGATCAATATGCTGTCACCGAAACGAGTCAAGCATCGTAAGCAGCAGCGCGGCAATCGCAATGGCAAAGCCTATCGGGGGAGTTCCATTTCCTTCGGGCAGTATGGACTCAAGGCTCTGGAGCCCGGCTGGATCAACAACCGGCAGATCGAGGCCGCACGCGTGGCGTTGACACGCAAGATCAAGCGCGGCGGCAAGGTCTGGATTCGTATCTTTCCGGACAAGTCGATCACCGTCAAGCCGGCCGAAACCCGTATGGGGAAGGGTAAGGGCAGCCCGGAGCATTGGGTAGCGGTCGTTAAGCCCGGACGCATTCTGTTCGAGCTGGATGGCGTCGCCGATGAATTGGCACAGTCCGCGCTCCGGTTGGCGGCGGCGAAGCTGCCGATTAAGACGAAATTTGTGCAGTCGCACTCCTCGTAAGAGTCTGACTGCTGGGGTCGAATATGGGAATGATGAAATCCGAACGGTTGCGTGAATTGACGGACGAAGAGCTGCGCCATCAAAAGCGCGAGCTCGAAGACGAGTTGTTCAATTTGCGCATTCGCAAATCGCTGCAGCCGCCGGATAACCCGCTGCAGTTGCGCAACCTGCGCCGTCAGGTGGCGCGTGTTGAAACGGTCATTAATGAGCGCAAGAAGCAGGAGCGTTCGGAAACGGCCTGAGGCGGCCGCTGGTACGGAGTGAATGTCGATGACGGAGACGCAGCGAGGACGGCGCAAGACGCGTGTAGGGATTGTCTCGTCGGATAAGATGTTTAAGACCATCACGGTCGAATTCGACCGCGTGATGGAGCACCCGCTGTACAAGCGCGTGATTCGTCGGACGATGAGGATCAAGGCGCACGACGAGAACGGCGAGGCGCGCGTCGGTGATCGCGTCCGGTTGATGGAAACACGCCCGTTGTCGAAAACCAAACGCTGGCGTCTGGTCGAAATATTGGAGAAAGCGAAGTAGTTGCGTCCGTAACGGACCCGTTTCGTGGAGTGGTGCTGCGATGATACAAGAAGAAAGCCGGCTGACTGTGGCCGACAATTCAGGCGCCAAGGAAGTGTTGTGCTTCCGGGTTCTGGGTGGGACGCGACGCCGCTACGCGCGTGTGGGCGACCAGATCGTCTGTTCGGTGAAGGACGCCGTGCCGGGCGGGACGGTGAAGAAGAAAGAAAAGTGCCGGGCCGTCATCGTGCGGACGACCAAGGCGACGCGCCGTCGTGACGGGTCGTATATCCGGTTTTCCGACAATGCCGCCGTGATTATCAACGATCAGGGCGAGCCGCGTGGGACGCGTATTTTCGGACCGGTCGCACGCGAGTTGCGCGAGAAGAACTATATGAAGATCGTCTCACTGGCACCTGAGGTGCTGTGAACGTCGGATTTTATTAGTCGGTGATGATATGAGCCAGGTTATCAAAAAAGGTGATACCGTACGGGTGCTGTCGGGACAGTACCGTGGCAAGACCGGGCGTGTGCTGCGCGTGATTCCGAAGAAGTCGCGTGTGGTGGTTGAGGGGGTGAATATGATTCATCGCCATACCCGACCCACACAGCGCAACCCCAAGGGCGGTATCATCGAGAAAGAAGCGCCGATTCACATGTCGAATGTCCGGCTGGAAGTCTAGCCGGTATCGGGACGAAACGTTATGACTCGCTTGCAGGAACGATATCGCACAGAAGTGGCGCCCAAACTCAAAGAACAGTTTGGGTTCAAAAGCATCATGCGGGCGCCGCGTCTGGAAAAGATCGTCATCAACCAGGGGTTGGGCGAGGCGATCGCCAATCCCAAGGTTCTGGAAACGTCGATGGCTGAAATCGGGGCGATCACCGGACAGCGTCCGGCGATTCGTCGCGCACGCAAATCGATTTCCAGCTTCAAGTTGCGCGAGGGGATGCCGATCGGCTGCGCAGTGACGTTGCGCGGGCGGCGCATGTATGAATTTTTCGAACGCCTGACCAATATCGCGCTGCCGCGTGTGCGTGACTTCCGCGGCGTGCCGACCAAGTCGTTCGACGGCAAGGGGAACTACACACTGGGCGTGCGTGAGCAGATCATTTTCCCGGAAATCCATTATGATAGAATCGATAAGATCCGGGGTATGAACATCACGATTTGCACCACCGCCGAGACTGACGAAGAAGGATTGGAATTGTTGCGGTTGTTGGGCATGCCGTTCCGCCGCAACTAGATGGTTGTATTCAGGGGAGTGTTAACTCGTGGCGAAGAAGTGTCTGATTGAGAAACAGAAGCGTAAACCGAAATTCGCGGTGCGTGCCTACAACCGGTGCCGGCTGTGCGGACGACCGCGCGGGTACCTTCGCAAGTTCGGCGTGTGCCGCATCTGTTTCCGATTGCTCGCCCTCGATGGAGAAATTCCCGGAGTGACCAAGGCCAGTTGGTAGCAGCGGGCCGGACTCGTCTGCCAACGGAGAGAGATTATGTCGGTTACTGATCCGATTGCTGATTTCCTGACGCGCGTTCGCAATGCCATGCGGGCGGGACATAAGCGTGTCACCGTACCGTCGACGCGCATGCGCAAAGAGATTGCCCGCGTGCTGGCGGAGAATCACTACATTCGCGGTTTTGCCGAAGTGCAGGCGTCGCCGCAAAACCAGTTGGTGATTCGCCTGCGCTATACCCCGCAGCAGGAGCCGGTGATTACTAACATTCAGCGGGAGTCGCGACCGGGGCTGCGGAAGTACCGCGACGCGACCGGTGTGCGGGACTTGGGGCGGCGTCTGGGAACGACGGTAATGTCCACCTCGCGCGGCGTTATGACCGACCGCGAAGCCAAAGAACTCGGCATCGGTGGAGAACTGCTGTTTCGAGTGTGGTAGGAGTTTGACATGTCACGCATAGGAAAACTACCCATTCCCATACCCGACGCTGTTACGGTGGATATTAACGATTCCACCGTCACCGTGACCGGTCCAAAGGGCGAATTGACACAGTCGTTCAGTCCCGATATGGAGATCGCCATGGAGGACGGCACGGTTGTGGTGCGCCGGCCGAGCGATCAACAGCGTCACCGTGCCCTGCATGGGCTCACACGCGCGTTGATAGCGAACATGGTCACCGGGGTCTCGGCCGGTTACAAAAGGGTCCTGGAGATTGTCGGCGTCGGATATCGTGCGGAACTGATGGGGAATCGGTTGAACTTGATTGTGGGGTTTTCGCACCCCATCCTGGTCACGCCTCCGCCGGGCATTACGTTCACCGTCGAGAGTCCGACCCGGTTTTCCATTGAAGGTATTAACAAGCAGTTGGTGGGAGAGATAGCGTCTCAGGTTCGCGCCGTGCGGCCGCCCGAACCGTACAAGGGCAAAGGCATTCGGTTTGAGGGTGAATACGTACGCCGCAAGGCCGGCAAGACGGCGGCATAGTACAGTATCACGGATCGCCGCGTGATGCAGCGACGGAGTGAGAAACGGAATCATGGCTGATCGATACATCGACAAGGCAAAGCGCGAATTGCGGCGCCGCCGGCATGTGCGCAACCGCATTCACGGTACGGCGGAACGTCCGCGCCTGACCGTCAGCAAGTCGAACAAGGCGACCGTGGCACAGATCGTCGACGACATCAATGGCGTGACGATCGCGCAGTTGACAACGTTGACGCTCAGCCCGGCGTCCGACAGGCCGTCCAATAAGCAGGCGATGGCCAAAGAACTCGGGAAAGCCATCGCGGCAGCGGCCAAAGAGAAGGGCGTGAGTGCCGTTGTGTTCGATCGCAACAGATATGTCTACCACGGACGCGTCCGTGCCGTAGCCGAAGGCGCGCGTGAGGGTGGATTGGCGTTTTAAATTATCCGGCGCTCTCCGGTGGGAGGCGCTGTAGACGTGTGTTGTAAAGGAGAGGTTACCCGATTTGTGGCAAGGTGCAGCCGATAGTGGCGAATTCGTCGAAAAGGTGATCTACGTCAACCGTGTCGCCAAAGTGGTGAAAGGTGGACGCCGATTTTCGTTCACCGCACTCGTCGCGGCGGGTGACCGCAAGGGCAACGTCGGAATTGGGCTCGGCAAGGCGGGGGAAGTCGCCGAAGCGATTCGCAAGGGCGTTGAAGCGGCCAAGAAAGAAATGGAGCCGGTGGTCATTCGCAACGGCACCATCCCACATATGGTGACGGGGCGTGCCGGCGCGGCTCGTGTGTTGTTGCGTCCTGCTACCCCCGGTACCGGTGTGATTGCCGGTGGTCCTGTCCGCGCCGTGCTCGAGTCGGCGGGGATCCAGGACATCTTGACCAAGTCGCTCGGGTCGCCGAATCCGCACAACGTGGTGAAAGCGACGATGGACGGTCTGCTGCAGTTGCGCCACGTCGAGACCATCGGCCAGTACCGTCATCATCTGGCGGCCGAGGCGGCCGGTGCGGACTCCTCGAACGGAGGCAAGCAACCGGCTGCGGACGAGAGCGCTCCGGAGGACACAGCACCGGACACCGGCGAAGAACCGCAGAATGACGAGAATGAGTCTTAAGTGATGGCAAAGATTAAGATTACATACAGGCGGTCCACGATCCGCTCGATCGAAAAGCACAAACGGACCATCCGCGCACTCGGTTTCCGCCGTCTGTACCAGACGGTTGTGCGGGAAGACACACCGAGTATCCGCGGCATGGTGAAATCGGTGGAGCATCTCGTGACCGTGGAACCGGCGGAGTAATCAGGCACCGGATCGGTGCTGCTGAACTTAGAGTGGTGTATTGATGAACTTATCGGAACTGAAGCCGCCCGCGGGCGCACACAAGAAGGGCCGCCGCGTCGGACGTGGTCCGGGCTCGGGACGAGGCAAGACCTCGGGACGTGGTCATAAGGGACAAATGGCCCGGTCGGGTGCGAAACATCGCGCCTCGATGGAGGGCGGGCAGATGCGCATCTATCGCCGTCTCCCCAAGCGCGGATTCTACAATCCGGCACACGTTCAGTATCAGGTGGTCAATCTGTCCGATCTGGCGGAGTCGAATGCGAGTGATCGTGTCGACATTGACGGTCTGCACGCACTGCGGCTGGTGCGCACCAAGTCGAATCCGGTGAAGATACTGGGCAACGGCACTCTCGATCGTCCATTGCACATTGTGGCCCACGCATTTTCAAAGTCCGCCGAAGAAAAGATTACGGCCGCGGGGGGCAAGTGCGAACGCATTGCTCCACCAAAGGTAGCGGCTACGTCACCGGCCAAAGCCAAGGCGGACGCTGCTCCGGCCGAACCAGCGGAAAGCGACGACGAAAAACCCGAGTCCGAGGACACACAATCATAAGGGCCGTGGGCTTGCGTAGCCACGGTGACTGACCCAATATGCTTTCGGCCTTTCAGAATATCTTCCGTATTGAAGAATTGCGACGCCGCGTACTGTACACGCTCGGCATCTTAGTGGTGTATCGCATCGGTGGACATATCCCGACGCCCGGTATCGACACGCAGGCGCTCGGCGCCTTTTTCGCTTCTGCCGGCAGTACGCTGTTTGGGCTGTACGACATGTTCGCCGGCGGCGCGTTCTATAAGGCGACGATCTTTGCGCTCGGGATCATGCCGTACATCTCCGCGTCGATTATCATCCAGCTTCTCGGGTCGGTGGTGCCGTATTTCCAGCGGTTGCAGAAGGAAGGCGAGGAAGGCCGTCGCAAAATTACGCAGTACACGCGATATGGAACCGTGATTATTGCCGCGTTGCAGGCGTTTGGCACGGCCATCTTTCTGGAAAACCTTCCGGCCACCAACGGTGTGGCCGTGGTTCCCGAGCCGGGCTGGGCGTTTCGGTTCCTGACGATCATCACGTTTACATCAGGTACAATTTTCATCATGTGGCTGGGTGAGCAGATCACCGAACGCGGCATCGGCAACGGTATCTCATTGATCATTTTCATCGGGATCATTGCCCGGTTCCCGCAGGCGATCTTCGATGAATTGCGCGAGCTGCTCGCGGGCCGTCGCGGGATTTTCACCGAATTGTTCATTGTCGCGTTTATGGTTGCGGTGATTGCGGCCATTGTTCTGGTGACACGCGCCCAGCGTCGGATTCCGGTTCAATATCCCAAACGTGTCGTCGGACGCAAGGTGTACGGCGGGCAGGCCACGCACATACCGTTGTCGGTAAACACCGCCGGGGTCATTCCGATCATCTTTGCGCAGTCGATTATGTTCTTCCCGTCGACACTGCTGACGTTCTTTCCGGATGTCATGTGGTTGCAGGAGATCGGATCGTACCTGAATCCGGGAGCGTGGCTGTATAATGTCGTCTATGGTTTGGTGATTGTGTTCTTTGCCTTTTTCTATACCGCCATTGTGTTCAACCCGGTTGATTTGGCGGACAACATGAAGAAATACGGCGGTTACATTCCGGGCATTCGTCCGGGCAAGCGGACCGCCGAGTACATTGACAAAGTGCTCACACGCATCACACTGCCGGGCGCGATCTTCTTCGCGATGGTCGCGGTGTTGCCGTTCCTGCTGATTCAGCAGGCGAACGTGCAATATTACTTCGGCGGCACCGGTTTGCTGATCGTCGTGGGCGTGGCGCTGGATACCTTGCAGCAGGTCGAATCGCACCTCATCATGCGCCATTACGACGGATTTATGAAGCGCGGCCGTATTCGCGGCCGGTCCATGTAGTTTGAACGCGGAGTGTAGATACGCCATGCGGTGGATTCTATTGGGACCGCCGGGATCAGGGAAGGGGACACAGGCAAAGAAGCTCGCTTCGGCCCATGATCTCACGCACCTGTCCACAGGAGATGTACTGCGGAATGAGATTGCGAAGGACAGCGAATTGGGGAAAGAAGCCAAGGCCTACATGGAGCGCGGCGATCTGGTTCCCGACGAGTTGATCCTGAAGATGATTCGTGAATGCCTGCCGTCTGAGTCCGATGGCAACGGCTTTTTGCTCGACGGGTTTCCGCGCACGGAACAGCAAGCGCAGGCGCTCGACGTGATGTTGAAGAAGGAAGGACGCTCCATCGACCGGGCTGTCCTGGTCGATGTCAGCGATGAGGAGATCAAAAGGCGTCTGGAAGGACGCGCCAAGGCGGAAGGGCGAACAGACGACACGGCCGACGTGATTGAACAGCGGTTGAACGTTTATCGCCAGCAGACCGTGCCGGTCGCCAATCATTACGAGCACCAGGGTCTCCTGACCAAAGTGAATGGCGAACAGTCGATTGATGACGTTTACAACGATTTGGAAAAGCTGCTGACTGCATGATCGCGATCAAGACCAGAGACGAAGTAGAGTTGATGCGCAAGGCGGGACGCCTCGTGGCGGAGACGCTGGATCTGGTCTGTGGTGCGGCGCATCCCGGCATCGCGACAAGCGAACTCGACACGATGGCGGAGGATTATATCCGTTCCCATGGCGCCGAGCCAGCGTTCAAGGGGTATATGGACTACCCGGCGACGCTCTGTGTCTCGATCAATGATGAAGTTGTTCACGGGATCCCCGGGGATCGCAAGCTGGAAGAGGGACAGATCGTCTCGATTGATGTGGGCGTGAAAATCAACGGCTGGTTTGGTGATTCGGCCCGCACGATCCGATTGGGGGCGATCACCGACGATGCCGATCGCCTGCTGAAGGCGACCGAAGAGGCCCTGAAACGGGGTGTCGATCAGGCCCGCGCCGGTAACCGCTTAGGAGATATCTCGTCGGCAGTGCAAACATATATCGAACAAGAAGGGTATTCCATAGTCCGGGACTTGGTCGGCCATGGCATCGGTCGTAAGATGCACGAAGAGCCGCAGGTACCGAATTTCGGTGAGCCGAGCACCGGTGTGCGCCTCTCCGAAGGTATGGTGCTGGCGATTGAACCGATGGTCAACATCGGTGGGCCATCCATTACATTTGATCCGGACAAGTGGACCGTGCGTACGGCGGACGGTTCGCTGTCGGCCCATTTTGAGCATACGGTCGCGATCACAACCAATGGTCCCGACATCCTGACCATCGCAACGAAGAAGGGGTAATTTGGCCAAGGAACAAGCAATTACAGTGGAGGGTCGTGTGGTGGAGTCTCTGCCCAATGCGACGTTTCAGGTGGAATTGGAAAATGGCCATAAGGTATTGGCGCACGTGTCAGGCAAGATGAGAATGCATTTTATCAAGATTCTGCCCGGCGACAAGGTGACGCTCGAACTGTCACCGTATGACCTGTCGCGTGGCCGGATCGTATATCGATACAAGTGATTGTGCCGCCCGCAAATAGGCCGGCCTTACGGTAAGGCGGAGAGCCATGAAAGTACGGTCATCGATCAAGAAGCGCTGCGAGAAGTGCAAGCTCATCAGACGCCGTGGGGTCATGCGCATCATCTGTGAGAACCCACGCCACAAGCAGCGGCAGGGATAATCTGGAGTATCGGCTGTGGGTGATTGTAATATCCCCAGCCAATCGTTGGAGGCGCCTTGGCACGAATTGCCGGAGTAGATTTGCCAAAGGAAAAGCGGGTCGAAATCGGCCTGCGATACATTTTCGGAATCGGTTCATCGACCGCCCGGAAGATTCTTGAGGCCACCGGGGTGAATCCGGATACGCGCGTGAATAAGCTGAGCGACGATGACGTGGTGAAACTGCGTAACGAAATCGAAGCGAATCACCGCGTCGAAGGGTCCCTGCGTGGTGAAGTGCAGATGAATATCAAGCGGTTGATTGACATCGGTTGTTACCGTGGTCTGCGGCATCGTCGCGGATTGCCGGTACGCGGACAGCGGACGAAAACCAATGCTCGGACGCGCAAAGGGCCGGCGAAGTCGATCGGACGGAAACGATAGAATTGAGTGGAGTGACTTGTGGCAGAAGGTAAACGTAAAAAAACACGTCGCAAACGGTCACGCGTCGAGCCGAATGGACGCGCGTTCATCCAGGCGACCTTCAACAACACGATTATCACCGTGACTGATTTACGCGGCGAGGTGATTTCATGGTCCTCGGCCGGACGTCAGGGGTTTAAGGGCTCGAAAAAGAGTACGCCGTTTGCCGCGCAGCAGGCGGCAAGTACGGCGGCTCGCGAAGCCATGGATTTGGGACTGCGCAAAGTCGACGTAAAGGTCAAAGGGCCGGGATCCGGCCGTGAAGCGGCGATTCGTTCGCTGTCGGCGGCGGGGCTGGAGGTCACGGCGATCAAAGATGTCACCCCTTTGCCACACAACGGATGCCGTCCACCGAAGCGGCGGCGGGTCTAAGCACAGGAGTAGCGGGAGTACTACATGGCGCGTTATCGTGATGCCAATTGCAAGTTGTGCCGGCGCGAGGGCGAAAAGCTCTTCTTGAAGGGCGCCCGGTGCCTGTCAGACAAATGTCCCATTGCCAAGGGTGCACCCCCGCCCGGACAGCACGGCGCAAACATGCGCCGCAAGGTGTCCGAGTATGGGTTGCAATTGCGGGAAAAGCAGAAGGTGCGCCGCATCTATGGCATTCTGGAACGCCAGTTCCACAACTACTACGTTAAGGCATCGAAGATGCGTGGGATCACCGGTGAAAACCTGATGGTCCTCCTCGAGCAGCGGCTCGATAACGTCGTGTACCGTCTCGGTTTTGCACCGTCCCGGAAGTCGGCGCGTCAGTTGGTGCGCCATCGACACTTTACCGTGAATGATCGCATTGTCGACATTCCGTCGTATCAGGTGAAACCTGGCGACGTGGTAAAAGTGTGCGAGAAATCAAAACGAATGGATATCATCCATATGGCTCTGAAGGAAGTCGGACGCGCGGCGGAGTTGCCGTGGTTCCGACTCGATAAGGCCCGGCTGGAAGGGGAAATGCTCAACATTCCGACGCGTTTGGAAATCCCGACGCCGGCTCAGGAGCAATTGATCGTAGAACTCTACTCCAAGTAAGGTGTGGATTCGCGGGAGGCACAGATACAATGAAATGGAAAGCGATGACCATGCCCAAGGAATTCGTGGTGGACGAACAATCGCGTACGCCGACGTATGCGCGGTTCTACATCGAGCCGTTGGAACGCGGGTTTGGACACACGATTGGGAATGCGTTGCGGCGGACGTTGATCTCCTCGTTGCAGGGGGCGGCGGTCACGGCGGTGCGTCTCGAAGGTGTGTTGCACGAGTTCTCGACGATTCCTGGCGTCTTGGAGGATGTGACCGACATCGTGTTGAACATCAAACGGATTCGTCCGCAGATGCTCGGCGACGAGGGTGCCACGCTGGTGCTCGACGTCGAGGAAGTAGGACGGTATGGCGCCGGTCACATCGAAGAGAATCCGAATATCAAGATCCACAATCCTGACCAGCACATCCTGGAATTGACCAAGGCGGCGCGTGTTCGCATCGAAATGGATATCAACTCGGGACGCGGCTATGTGGTGGCTGAACAGAACAAGCGGCCCGACCAGCCGGCCGGGACGATTCCGGTCGATGCGCTCTTTTCGCCGGTCATCAAGACGCGCTACGAAGTGGAAAACACGCGTGTCGGGCAGCGCACCGACTATGACCGCTTGATCCTCGACATCTGGACCGATGGCACGATTACGCCGGAAGACTCGATGTCGTATGCGGCGAAGATCCTTAAAGACCACATGCAGGTCTTCATTACGTTTGAAGAGGAGTTTGTTGAAGAGCGTGCCGAGGAAGTCGACGAGGAAACGTTGCGCATTCGTCAGTTGCTGAAGATGCGTGTCGACGAGTTGGAATTGTCGGTGCGCTCGTCGAACTGCCTGCGTGCGGCGAATATCGTGACGCTCGAGGACTTGGTACGACGCACGGAATCGGAAATGCTCAAGTACCGCAACTTCGGTCGTAAGTCGCTGACCGAGCTGAACGGCATTCTGTCCGAACTCGGACTGTCGTTCGGTATGGACGTTGACAAGTACAAAGATCCCAACGAAAAGTCGGCCGAGCCGGCGGAAATGATGATGTAAGCAGGGCGGAGGAGTTGTTGCAATGCGGCACATGAAAGTCGGCAAGAAGCTGGGACGGACACCTGCGCACCGTCGGGCCATGATTGGCAACATGGCGACGTCGCTCTTTCGCCAATATGCCGTGGTGACCACGACGCCCAAGGCGCGCGCCGTGCGTTCGGCCGCGGAGAAACTGATTACCCTTGGCAAGCGTGGCGATCTGCATGCGCGCCGCCTCGCCTCGCGCCAGGTGAATGATCGCGGTGTGCTGCAGAAGCTTTTCGATGAAATCGCGCCGCAGTTCGCCACGCGGCCGGGCGGGTATACGCGCATCGTCAAGATGGGGCAGCGTCGCGGTGACGGCGCCGAGTTGGCGCGGCTCGAACTGGTGATTCCCAAAGCAGCGCCCAAGCGTTCGGAAGAGAAAGGCAAGGGCAAAGGACGGAAGCGCGCCCGTCAGACGCCGGCGGGATCGGCCAAGTCGCAGATTAAGACCCAGAAGAAAGAGGAATCGAGCGAGGACAAAGAGTGAGCTGGGCAACACGTTGACTCAGGCAACCCCTCCGGGTTGCCTTTTTTGTTTGTGCTCGCACCGGTATGGGCGATACTTCCCTGAACGCCTATGTCCCCAAACACCAACAATTCGCGATGGCGTGGCTTGCTGCTGGGCATACTGATCATCGTGTTGATCATCGCGGGTTCGATTTCACTGGTGCGGTTCCGCAATCGTGATCGTGGAACCACTCGAGCGGTCTTGTGGGCACTGGATGATTTGGCGGCTGCATCGCCGGAGCTGACGGCAGACGTCTTTGCACCCCAGCGGTACCCTATTGCCTTGCAACGGTTCCGCACACAGGTCGAATCGCATGAGCTGCCGGTCGACTCGGTACGCGCATTCTATCACGAATATGCATTGCATGCCCGTGACGGCGAATTGGATGCCGACGATCTGCGTGTTCTTGGTCCGTTTCTCGGTCTTACACCTGCTCCAGCACCGCCGGATACGACAGTATCGACGACTGTATCCCGTAACGACACAATACGCACAACACCTTCCGATACCGGGAGGGGATCGCGATAGATGAACCGGTCCATTGTCATCGTCCTGGATGCCTGTGGGATTGGCGATGCTCCCGATAGCATCGACTTCGGTGACCAAGGCTCAAACACGATCGTGCACACCGCAAAGGCTGTCGGTGGACTCGACTGCCCGACGTTGGGTGCGCTGGGCCTTGGGTGCATCATCGATGTCCCCGGCGTTCCCGCCAAGCCACATTCAATCGGTTCATACGGGACAATGCAGCCGCAATCCCCCGGAAAAGATTCCACATCGGGACATTGGGAGCTGCTCGGTCTGATCCTCGACAAGCCATTTCCTACCTATCCGGATGGATTCGGCGAACACATCATTAAGCCGTTCGCCGAGCAGACCGGTCGCGACGTGTTGGGCAACAAGGCGGCGTCCGGGACCGAGATCATTCAGGAGTTGGGCGATGAGCGCTTGGCAACGGGAAGCCTGATCGTCTACACGTCGGCCGATTCCGTATTTCAGGTTGCCGCGCATGAGGATATGGTGCCGGTCGAGGAGTTGTACCGGTATTGTGAAATTGCCAGGCAGATTCTCAGTGGTGACGATGCCGTTGGGCGTGTGATCGCTCGACCGTTTGTCGGCGAGTCGGGATCGTATCAAAGAACGGAGCGGCGTCGGGATTTCTCGATGACGCCGCCGCGACCGACAGTTCTTGATTTGGCGAAGCAAGCCGGTCTCCCGACAATCGGAATCGGCAAGATTGATGATCTGTTCGCCGGACAGGGGCTCACCGATACGTGCCATACAACCGCCAATGACGACGGGATGAAGGCCACGTGCGATGCGTTGCGTGAGCATGAACGCGGACTGATTGTCACCAACCTGGTCGAGACCGATATGCTGTGGGGACATCGTAATGATCCGGTGGGATTTGCACGGGCTTTGGCGCGCGTTGATGAGCAACTCGATGAGGTGCTGGGGCTGATGTTGCCCGATGATATCCTGCTTATCTCCGCTGACCACGGGTGTGATCCGACCACGCCGTCGACCGATCACTCGCGTGAGATCGTGCCGCTATTGGTTTACGGTGCCTCACTTCGCTCTGGAATTGACCTTGGGCGACGTACCACATTTGCAGATCTGGGTGCGACCGTTGCCGAGGCGTTGCAGTTGCCCGGCGATGTCGTTGGAACGAGTGTTCTCAGTCAACTATCATGACCAGTTTGAAACCGCCAGAACATGATGCTGTGATCGCTGCGAAGGCCGCACGTGAGCATGCATACGCGCCGTATTCAGGCCGCCATGTTGGCGCCGCGATTATCACCTGCGACGGCCGGATCTTCTCGGCGTGCAATCTGGAAAACAAATCGGATACGTTATGGGTGTGCGCCGAGCGTAGCGCGATTGCGACCTCGGTCGCGCACGGACACCGGGACTTCCATACGGTCGTGGTGGCCGCGCCTGACGGTCGGTTCTGGCCGCCGTGCGAGAAATGCCGTCAGGTGATCAGCGAATTCGCCCCTGACGCCGAGATCATCATGTGCACCGACAACGGCGACGTACTGCGCAAAAAACTGAGCGATCTTCCGTCGCGACCGTTTGAGGCGGACGCATGAGACTTGGATACGTCACCGGCCCCCTCTGGAACGGACGCCAGCATCCCGACCTGGATGGCGCCAAGCTATTAATTGTGCAGTTCGTCAATGGGGGATTGGAGCCGATTGATGACTACGCCGTCTGCATCGACAGTGTCGGTGCCGGTCGTGGGGAATGGGTGATCACAGTAGCCGGGTCGTCGGCGCGTCTCACTGAGACGACCGAGAAACGTGCCACCGATCACGCCATTGTCGGCATTGTCGACACGATTGACCGGACGAGGTGAGAGTTTGCCCAAACGGCGCAAAAGGCCAGTTGTCACGGCCGCCCAGATCGACGGTTCACAGAAGACCATCACCGTTGAACCGGACGCTATCATAACACCGTCGGCCTATGACCGCGCCGCCAGTCTGGGTGTCTCTCTATTCAAACAATCTCAGCCGTCCGCGCCCGGTAGTCTGTCCACTACGTCCACCGAGTTCACCTCACCCAACATCGAACACCTTGTCCGCCGCATCGAACACACCAATCTCTCCCCAACAGCCACCCGACAGCACATCAGTCGCCTCTGCGATGAGGCCCGCACGCTCGGCTGTGCCGCGGTCTGTGTGAATCCGATTCATGTTCCATTGGCCGTCGAGTTGTGCACCGCGACACAGACGCGGGTCTGCACAGTCATTGGTTTCCCCACCGGTGCGCATCACACCAAGGTGAAGATGGAAGAGGCATCGCGCGTGGTTGGCGACGGCGCACACGAGGTCGACATGGTGGCCAATCACGCATTGCTGTTGCAGGATGAACTGTCCGCTTATGCCGCTGATATTCGCTGTGTGCGTCAGGCGATCGGCGATCGTGTAACACTCAAGGTCATTATCGAGGCATCACAGTTGTGCGAAGAGGACATCGTCCGTGCGGCGTTGGCGGCCGAGCAATCGGGCGCCAACTACGTGAAGACGTCGACCGGAGTGTACGGGCAGGCGCGCATCGAGGATGTCCAGTTGCTGCGCCACGTGCTCCAACCGGCAACACAGATCAAAGCGGCTGGCGGGATCAACGATGCGGCGTTTGCATTACAGCTGATCGATGCCGGAGCCGATCGCTTGGGGATGTCGAAGACGTTGGATGTGATTGGTGGTATTCGCTCTCAACGCCGCACGTAGAGCGATCGTCAGAAGAACTGTCCGATTCCACCGTGCCGTCATGCGCCCTCGCATGACGGCTAACTCCGATTTCGACGAGATCATCATCCGTAGGGGCGTATTGCATACGCCCTTCGGTACAACGTCCTGCGACGGTTCGGGCGTATGCAATACGCCCCTACGAAAACACGCTTACTACGTAGCACACCTTTTTCAACACGCTCCCTCAAGGCCGGTGGCTCCCCCATGTAATCACCAAACCCACCGGGCTTCACTTCATCGCAATCGGAAGTGTAATCTGACAATCGCTCTATAACCGCCGTCGCCGTGACTTGCGATCTTTCCCATGAATCGGACACTCGGTCTCGGCGTCTTCTTTACGCAGAACAACTTCTTCGTGAGTGCCGGGACAATCCTCAGTGGCTTTGAAGAAACTCTCGTCGCACGCAGTGTAGGTGAACACACTTGGTGGCTGTACGAAGTCAATCGGCGGAAGTGAATCACAGGCGACTTTCATGTACTCCGTCCAGATCGGCAATGCCGTTGCCGCGCCGGTGCCGGTGTGGTACCCCCCGATTGGTGTCTTCATATCATAACCAACCCACACGACGGTCGTAATCTGCGGCGTGAAACCGGCATACCAGTTGTCCATGTACTCGTTGGATGTTCCGGTTTTGCCCGCTGCCGGACGCGTAAAGCCGCGACGTCGCGCGCCCGCACCGGTACCGTTGCCACGCATCACTGATTCGAGCACATGCAGCACGACATACGAGTTCTGAGCCGACAATACTTCTTCGCGCACCGGTGTGGTATTGTCTTCAATCACTCCACCGAAGCGGTCAGTGATCTTCTTGATCAATGTTGGCTGTGTGCGAATGCCGCCATTGGGGAAGACCGAGTACGCGCCGGCCAGATCGATGGGAATGACTTCGGAACTGCCAATCGCCAATGACGGTACCGGAGTGAGGGGGGTGGTGATGCCCATCCGCTTCGCGTAGAAGGCCACTTGGCGCGGATCGAGGTTCAGCAACAGCTTGATTGACACAAGGTTACGCGACTCCTGGAAGCCCTGCCGGATACTGATCGGCCCCTTGAATTTCTGGTCGAAGTTGTTCGGGCTCCACTCGCCGAAACCCGGAATGTTCAGAACAATCGGGGAATCATAAATCGTATCGCGCGGCAGGAAGCCCTCTTCAACGGCTGTGGTCAATATGAACGGTTTAAACGCGGATCCGGGTTGACGCAACGCCCGAGTCGCGCGGTTGAATTCACTCTCGCTGAAATCATACCCGCCGACCATGGCCAGCACACCGCCGGTCGCGTTGTCAATCGATACCAATGCTGCCTGCAGCTTTTTGTGCACACGAACTGTTTCGCCGAGCGTAGTATCGAACACCGGGATCGTGTATTTGGGATCGTCCGGAGCGTGACGCTTCTGAGCCGCCGCACGCAGCGAATCGAGATGGTCGCGGATAATCTCTTCGGCTTGACGTTGCAGCGACGTGTCAATCGTGGTGTAGATGCGCAATCCTTCGCTGTAGAGAGTGTCCTCGCCGTACTTCTTGCCGATGTATTGGCGAACTTCCTCGGCGAAATAGTCACCGACTTTGCGCTCGCTCTGACCGGCATTCAATTGAATCGGCTGCGCAGCGAGCGAATCGTACGTGGCTTTGTCCAGGTCACCGACAGCGACCATGCCACGCAAGACAACATTTCGACGCTGCCGCGATAATTCCTCATTGTTGCGCGGTGAGTACCGTGACGGAGCCGGCAGAAGTCCAATCAAAACGGCCGACTCTTCGACTTTCAGATCGTCGACATTCTTTCCGAAATACCCCTGCGCGGCAGCCTGAACACCATAGGCGCCGGCCCCATAGTAGTTCTGGTTGAGATACATCTCGATGATTTCATCTTTTGCATACTGCCGCTCGAGACGTACCGCCGTCATCCATTCTTTGACCTTGCGCGAGATGGTCCGCTCCCGCGTGAGGAACAACTGGCGCGCCAACTGCTGGGTGATGGTCGATCCGCCCTGGGGACGTTGCCCGCGCAACGGCTGGATGATGACACCGCGCACAATTGCTGTCCATTCGACGCCCCAGTGATCGTTAAACCCACGATCTTCGGAGGCTAACAGGGCTTGGATCATGTTCTCCGGAATCTTCTCAAACGGCGTCCAGACACGTCTCTCAGTGAAGTACTCATAGAACTGTTCACCGTTGCGGTCATACAGCCGCGTCAACAGCCGCGGCTTGATGTTGTACACGCGTTCAATCGAGGGCAGGTCCTTGCTGTAGACAATCAGTGTGGTGACGATCCACGCCATCACCATCGCGGCGAGCACAGTACCACCGACCAGGAGAATAGAGCGGCGCGATTGCGGCAGCTTTATGCGGAACCGTGGCCGTTTCTTATAGCTCCAGGACTTCTTCGGAGAAACGGTTTCGGTGACGCCGGTGAGATCGATGTCGTTCTTATGCTGTGTCATCACTTACTTGTACACTCTGTGGGTCCAAGGTTCACAATCGTCCATGGAACGTTCATCCGAGCCCCGGAATCGTCAAGCAAAAAGCCCTTGCCCCCATGGGGTTAACCCGTCTATCATGCGCGAACCCTTTCGCGCCGTGAGGGTTGGAGATTACGCATGAAGCCGCTCGACGAACAGCTTAGAATTATCCGTTCCGGCACAGTCGAGATTCTTCCCGAGGGAGACCTCGAGAAGAAGTTGGAACAGTGCCTCAAGGAAGATCGCCCCCTCCGCGTGAAACAGGGTTTCGATCCGACCGCCCCCGACATCCATCTCGGGCATACGGTCGGGCTTCGTAAGCTAAAGCAATTTCAAGACTTAGGCCACCAGATTGTGTTGATTGTCGGCGATTATACCGGCATGGTTGGCGATCCGTCGGGACGCTCAGCCACCCGGCCACAGCTTACCAACGATGAGGTCATGCGCAACGCCGAGACCTATCAGATGCAGTTCTTCAAAGTGCTCGATCGATCCAAAACCGAAGTCCGCTACAACGGCGAATGGTTTGCCAAGATGAGTTTCGCCGAATTAATCGCTCTCGCCTCGAAAGTGACCGTGGCGCGGATTCTGGAACGCGATGATTTCGAAAAGCGCTATCGGGCCAACGAACCGATTTCGGTGCACGAGATGTTCTATCCGTTGATGCAGGCGTACGATTCGGTGGCCATCGAGGCCGATTTGGAAATTGGCGGCACCGACCAGAAATTCAATCTGTTGACCGGACGGCAAATTCAAGAGTGCTACGGTGTCAAGCCGCAGTCGATTCTCACGCTGCCGATCTTACCGGGTACCGACGGTGTCATGCGCATGAGTAAGTCGACCGGGAACTACATCGGTATCGATGAACCGCCCGACCAAATGTTCGGCAAGACGATGTCGATTCCTGACGATTTGATCCTGCCGTACTTCGAACTGGTGGCCGATGTTACGGTCGAACGATTGGACCAAATCCGAGCGGCATTAACAGATCCCAAGACCAACCCCCGCGACCTCAAACTCGAGTTGGGGGAGACCCTCGTGGGCATGTATCACGGGGCCGATGCGGGGAAAGCGGCGCGTGAGGGATTCATCCGTCAGTTCTCAAAGAAGCAGACTCCGGATGAGATGGAAACGACAGTGATCAAGACGTCGGACGATGAAATTCGGTTGGTTGAGATTGTCGTCGAGGCGTCGTGTGCCGGGAGCCTTAGCGAAGCCAAACGGAAAATCCAGCAAGGCGGTGTGCGCATTGATGATATCAAGCAGGATGACCCACAAGCGCTCATCACAACCGACAAGCCGTTCGTATTGAAAGTCGGCAAGCGCCACTACCGGCGCATTGAATTTGAGAAGTCTTAGCGAAGGGATCGATATGGAATCGCTGGAAACCATCGAGAGGAAACTGGAGCGGTTACGGAGGTATCTTTGACATCGACGGCTTGGCAGGGAAAGTGGCCGAGCTGGAGAAGCAGACGACCGCCGATGATTTCTGGAACGATCCCGACACCGCCCGCAAGACCTTAAAAGACATCGCCTCCGCCAAGAGTTGGGTGGATGGTGTTACCGCACTCGAAGCACGCCTCAGCGATACCAAGACACTGTGGCAATTGGCCGATGAAGAATCCGACGATGCCGCCATGAAGGAAGCGACGGCGGAAGCGGACAAACTGGCCCATGATGTCGATTCCTTCGAGTTCCGCTCACTGCTGTCCGGCGAAGACGATCCCAACAACGCAATTCTGACGATCCACGCCGGCGCCGGCGGTACGGAATCATGCGACTGGGCCGAAATGCTCTTGCGCATGTACACGCGCTGGATCGAACGCCACGGGTGGGCGTCGGACACGCTCGACTACGCCACCGGCGATGCGGCGGGAATCAAATCGGCGACACTCGAAGTGAAGGGTGAATACGTATATGGCTATCTGAAAGCGGAACAGGGGGTACATCGTCTGGTGCGCATTTCGCCGTTTGACGCCAACAAGCGGCGGCATACGTCGTTCGCATCGGTCTCGGTACTGCCGGAAGTCGAGTCAGACGTTGACATCGAGATCCGCGACGAGGACATCCGTGTCGACACCTACCGCGCGTCCGGAGCCGGCGGACAGCATGTCAACAAGACCTCCTCCGCGGTGCGCCTCACGCATGAGCCGTCCGGCATTGTCGTGCAATGCCAGACCGAACGCTCACAGCACAAGAATCGTGAGTCCGCCATAAAGGTGTTGCGTGCCCGTCTCTATCAACTCAAGCGAGAAGAGGAACAGGCCAAGATGGCGGAATATTCCAAAGACAAGAAGAAGATCGAGTGGGGATCACAGATCCGTTCGTACGTGTTCCAACCGTATCAAATGGTTAAAGATCACCGGACCAGTGTGGAAACGTCGAATGTGCAGGCGGTCATGGACGGTGACATCGACCAGTTTATTGAAGGTTACTTGAGTCACGGAACCGCCGACCACGTTGTGACAACCAAGGCGAATGGATCGGATTAGATTAGGGCAGGTAGTGTTCACAATGGGGGACCCAGAAACCATGAATCCATTGATGCGAATCCGGGAACGGGCGCGCCGCGCGCGAGCACACATCGTGTTGGCCGAAGGCACCGAGCCGCGTGTGCTGCAAGCGGCACGCAGTATTCTCTCTGAGGAAATGGCGCAACTGACACTGCTCGGCGATCAGAAGCAGGTCGAGACGGCCGCCAAAGAGGTCAACCTCCCGCTGAATCGGGTGTCGATCATTGATCCTCTGGCATCCTCCGATTTCGCATTGTTCGTGGATGCGTTGCGTAATCACGATTCCCAACGCTTCCCTGATGATGAGACCGCCCGCAGGCAGATGTCACAGGTGCTCTGGTTTGGTGCGATGATGGTGCGCCAGGGCAAAGCCGACGGGATGGTGGCCGGGTCGGTGCATACGACCGCCGACGTTTTGCGTAGTGCCATTCGAGTGGTGGGACTGGCACCGGGTATGAAATCGGTGTCGAGTTATTTCTTCATGGTCGTTCCAAAGTATCGGGATACATTGGACAAGGTGTTCATCTACACCGACGCCGGTGTGATTCCCCATCCGAATGCCGAGCAGTTGGCCGATATTGCTATTGCATCGGCGGGGGCGTACGAAATGCTCACCGGCGAGACACCCAAAGTGGCATTGCTTTCGTTTTCCACCAAAGGCTCAGCCAAGCATGAAATGCTGGACAAGATACCGGAGGCCCTCGCCTTGATTCGACGGCGGGAGCCGAACCTGATCTGTGATGGTGAACTGCAGGCCGATGCCGCGATCGTGCCCGAGGTGGCCGCATCGAAAGATCCCGGTGGCGTCATTGCGGGTGACGCCAATGTGCTTGTGTTCCCCGATCTCAATTCCGGCAACATCGCCTACAAATTGACCGAACGTCTCGCCAACGCCAAGGCCATTGGTCCGCTCCTGTCGGGCCTTGACAAGCCGGTCAACGATCTCTCCCGAGGCTGCCGCCCCGATGATATCGTCAATGCGGTTGCCGTGGCGGCCGTTACGTCACGCCCCAGTCGCACTTAGAGTTCGATAAGTTGTTTTCCTGCAACAGATAACACGCCTCAGGTGTCGGCGTTGAGGCTCTGAGAGTCTCATCGTACAGCTCGTCGATTAACATATAATTGACGTCCAGTTAATTAATAGTTAACATACTTTTACAATGGCCGCCGTCGTCTCGGCGGCTTTTGAGCTTAGGATGGGGCTGCCGGCAGCATGACCATGAGCGTGTGATCTCGCTGCCTGGGCGTCGTCGTGTACGTGCACACTCGAACTTATGTTTTGGAGGACAACGCACATGATGTTCATCACCCGCAGTGTGATGATCACAACTCTGCTTCTCGCGACTTACTCAATTGTATGGGCCGACGACAGTGTGGACTTGGAAAAGGGCGAATTCAATATCGGCGGCTATCTGCAGGTGAAGTATGAAGACCACGAGGACTCACGTAATCCGATCCTCAACGAGGATCGGACTCTGATCAAGCGGAACATGAACCACATCTACATCCGACGTGGTCGACTCAAGGTGGAATACCAGGTCACGGAGGCCAGCAAGTTCCGGATCTACTTCGATGGTGCCAAGGACAAACTAAATCTCCTGGAAGCATGGATAGAGTTGAAGCACGCGTTTGGCCCGGTCGAAACGAAACTGCGTGTCGGCCAGCAAAACATTCCATTTGGCTTCGAAAACTGGTACTCGTCTGCCAGACGCGACCTTCCTGAGCGATCCTTGGCGCAGAATTCCTTTTTCGCGGGTGAACGAGAACGGCTTGTCAACCTGACAGTGACGCCCATCCACCAGCTTGCTGTCAATGTGGCTGTGCTGAATGGTCCCGGTTTGAAGGATGATGATTTCCCTTACGAGTCCCCATTTGAGGATACCAAAGACATTCTGGCGCGAATTCGCACTGAGAATGAACTCGACGATCTCACCATCTCCGGTGGTGTGTCGGGATATTTGGGCAAGCAATTCGATGAATCCGATTCGGTCGATTTCAGGACTGATAAGAATCGGTACGGCGCTGATGCGCAGGTCGAATTCAATGTTGTCCCCGAATTGGGCGAATCGGCTGTCCGTGGCGAGGTGATGATCGGCGAGGAGTTCGGCCTGCGAAAGATCGGCTACTATGTGTGGCTCTCCCAGCGGCTGGGCCAACATTTCGGAGCCGCCGCGCGGTACGACGTCTTTGATCGGAATGCCCGCGCCGAAGATGGAACCCGGACGGATCGGGTGTCGCTGGCGGGCAACTACTACTACGATGCCCATGTTCGTTTCACGCTGTCCTACGACATGGTCAAGACGGAGGAAGTCGGCGAGAGGACCGATGTCGCCGATAATGTGCTGACATTGATGCTGCAATACGCGATTTAGAGCGGTTGTCAGAATTCCGTTCCGATTGAGAAGAGGCGAGACCCCGCTTCATTGACACTCACTTTCGGGTGCCACGGGCCTTTAGCCCCGTGAACTGGGATCGTCCGAATGTGGAACCACGGGCCTGAAGGCCCGTGTTGAAAAACCCCCGAGAATCAGAGCCTTCGGGAGGGCGAGCCTCCCGGCGAGCCGCAACGGCATGTTCCACGCGGCGGCTCGGCGGGAGCCTCGCCCTCCCCAGTCTGAGGTGATGATAGTCAGCAGGTTTTTCAACACACCCCTGAAGGACCGTGGCACCCCAATGGAAACGGAAAATACTTCTGACAATTGCTCTAAACGTGCTGATTGGGGACATTCGACCGGACCCCGCCGCGGATTTTTGTTTGGCCTTCGTGCTGACCGCCGTACACTGTTTCCGAGACAGAGGCTGTGTTGGCGATTGGGTCAGGGAGTCGTCACTCGATACCGACAAGGATAGCGTAATGGTGCAACGACACTTCGATGAGGAATTGGCGGAACTGCGTAGGCAGTTGGCGGTGATGGGCTCGTTGGCCGAGTCGATGATCCGGCAGGGCGCGTTGATGCTGATGTCGCCCAATGACGAAACCGCCGAGCAGCTTCTTAAAGACGAAGACGAGGTCAACCGGCTGCACATGGCGATCGATGAGTCCTGCATGCGTCTTCTGGTCTTGCGGCAGCCGGTCGCCGTCGACATGCGCTTCCTGGCGTCCACCTTGCGCATGAGCGGCGAATTGGAACGCATCGGCGATCAGTCCATCAACCTGATGCGACGCGCCCGCAAGCTCGAACGCGGCGCCCCGCTACCCCTGCCCATCGACCTGCAGCCGATGATCGACATCGTCGTCCGCATGGTCAACGACAGCCTTGATGCCTTCACGCGCAAAGACGTCAAGCTCGCCAAGCGCGTGCTGGAACTCGAACAGAACGCCGACGATCTGCGTCATCTTTACGAAGACGAACTCGCGACAGCGGGCGAGAAGCGCGGACGCGATATCATCTTCTACATCCAGCTTACGATGATTGTCTACCACCTCGAACGCATCGCCGACCACGCCACCAACATCGCCGAAGACGTGATCTTCCTTGTCGAAGGCGAGGATATTCGGCATCAGCATTTATAGTGTCGTTCCTCAGTCGTCACGCGATTGTCGAGATAAGTAGTTGATTACCGGTTGTCCCTGACGGCGAAGACCAGATCCGACCGATTCACCGATGCCAGCCGATCACGAGCCCATAGGGAGTGTTGAAATAGTCCAAGAACTGATCGATCATGTCACGCACCGAGAAAATGTTCATCCGTAGGGGCGTACTGAGTACGCCCGGCCTCGTAGCGGTTACGCGCGGAGGGCGTATTCAATACGCCCCTACAAAAGCACGTCTTCTGCAAGGCACGCGTTTTTCAACACGCCCTATAGCCACGGGGCACGCAGACCCAAACGAAATGTGACTATGACAATCAGTTTCATCGCTTGGGTTCAGCCTCACGCCCGTCTGCGTGATCGACTGCGCGCCGGCCGACGCGACTTGCTGGACGTCCGGTTCGTTTGCACCAGTCGAAGGAAGCGGGCGACCTCTTGTTTGCCGTAGATCGGCTGCCCGTACTGGAGTTCTTTCTTGAACGGGCGGCCCGGACGGAATCCCGCCTGCTCCAGCAGTTTGCGAATGAGATGAAGTTCCTCATCGGACTTCGCGATCAACCGCACCTCGTCACCCTTCTTGTAGCGTCCCGGCTCTGTCGCCAATCGGCTCTTGTTTTGGGTTCGCACATACCCGTTGCGGGTAAAAAAGCGCGCAAGCTGACGCGCGACAGCTTTAGTGACGTGAGTTTCGGGATGGCTGGTCTTCATGGCCTAATCGTCCGTATAACGCTCCGCATAACCGGCTGGCAATGGAGCGCACCGGAATAGCGGTCAGGTTTACAAGTTGTCAGGCCGTTTCGTCAGAGACAAGTCTAATCCTCCGATTCTTTGCTTTGTAGGTTTCGATCCGGCCATTCTCCTCAAGGATGCTGACACACCGTTTTGTGCGCCTTTCAAATATCTTGCGGGGCCTGCCACGCGTCAATACCCCTACTTCCTTGAGTACACGGGATGTCAGAGAATTCAGCGTACATGACTGATTCGGACACTTCGACAAAGCCGCAAGGATGGCGTCCTGAATCTCCGCCGTGGTTATTTCTCGCGCTCCGCGGCCTGATGGACCGAAGCCAGTATCCGAATCGCCGGATGAGTAGTCTTCATCGTCACAGCCGCTATCATCTTCCTCGACAGTATCGCCGTCGAACTCGTTAAAATCGTCTTCCTCCAAGTCGTCTTCGGGAGGCTTGTTCCCGTATGGTGAACCTGCAAAGATGCCTCGATCCTCCAGCGCCCGCCAGAGTCCGGCGAGCGCGTTCTCCTTGTTTGAGTAGAAGGCCGACTCTCTAACCCGAAAGAATTCCCAACCGCATCGCTCCAATTGGCGTTGGCGCTGCATATCGGCTTCGTAACGGTCGAGACCGTGCCAAATATCCCCGTCGCATTCGACCGCCAGCCTCGCTTGTCCGCCCTCAACCACGAGGTCAATGTAATATCCTGCAATTTCAAATTGGGAAACCACTTCGAATCCTCTTCGGGCAATCTCCAGAGCCACGTCAACTTCGAACCAACTATCGAATGGTTGTGGCGGCTTTTCGACGCTTCGATTGTGTTGGATCGCCTGCCGCTCCAATTCATCCCGGTCGATACCTGCAATCTGTTGTGGCTTCGTGTTTTCAAAGAAATCGAGCAACCGTCGCCTAAGACAGGATGGGCTGAGATCGTTACAAGTAACAGAATGGAAAAGAATCATCATGTCACGGGCACGACTGGCAGCCACGTTAAAGCGCCGTTCGTCCGCGGGCTTTGTAAAGGGACCGATTCTCTTGTTTCTGGCTGCGACAAGCGACAAGAACATAATGTCCCGTTCGTCACCCTGAAAACTGTAGGGATTGCCGCAGACTAAACGGCGTCGTTCCATTTCTTCGGCCCCCAGGCGTTCGAGCAATTGATTCTCGATCAAAGCCGCTTGCGCTTCGCCTTGAAGCACCACAACGCCCATCGACTTGTCATCGTACCGGCTGTCGCCGCACATGTCGGCGATTCTTTCAACAATGGTTTCGGCTTCCGGCCGGTTGATTGCACGGTTGTTCGAGCCTTCTCGATAACCGCCGCTCACAAGAACATGTTCCAGTGGCGACAGTCGATCCGGACCATACTGCCTCAAGGGAATCAGCGGCGTATCCGAATAGCAGAGATCGTTGCTGAATCGGATGATCTCCGGCATGCAGCGGAAGTGCTCCTGCAGCGTGATCCGCCGGGTTCCATACCGGAGTTTCCCGTGATCGAACAGGCTGCTCTCAATATCAAACGATGATTTGAACTGGAAATCATGAAGAAACTCTTCCATCAAGCGATGCACCGAGTCACGCGGCAAACCCACGGCATCCGGGCTGATCTGTTTGTCATCGCCAACAATCAAAATCTTCTTTCCAAGATAGAACAAGGGAAGCGCCTCGACACCGCATTGTGATGCCTCGTCAACGACAATTACATCGAACATGCCGGGTGCGGGATGCACCGTGTCCCAAACGCGATGGAGCGGCATGACCCATGCTGGAACTGCTTCTCGGCATTCATTGAGATGCCCTTGAGCCTCGCGCCGATGTCGCGAGGCGTGCTTTCCCGTTCCTTTGCCAAGCCGCCGCATGGACTGCTGCCAAGCCTCCATGTGGCGGCGATGATTTTCCTTGAGCCGCGAGAAACAGAACGACCAGGCCTGAATAGAGGCGAGCTCAGCAATGATGCCATTGATCTCGTCTTCCAGTTGTTTCGCGCGCTTTGCAAGCGCGGGAAGATCTTCCTGACGGATGTATTCCTCGATCCAGTACCGCGCCTGCTCCCAATGCCAGGCGTCGCGAATCCGCTGGATTCGTTGCTCCCAATATGGCTCGTTGCAGTTTTGTTCCATGGATTCCGTTAGCTGCGGAAGCAAGCCACGCAGTTTTGAGAGATTTTCATCCACCCTCTGGAGGCGGTGTCGCTGGTCGTCCAATGCCAGAATCGTGTTCGCGCCCAGAGTAAACTTATCTATGTCGCGGCTGTGAATTGCGTTCCGTAAATCGTTTGTCACCGGGTGTGCGTCGCTCTTGGCGGCCATGCGAGAAATTGGAGCCACAACGTCTTGGATTTCTTCGCTGGCAAGCCGTTTGCGGATACGGGCCAATGCAAGGCGGCATGAGCATATAATCCTATCAATTTGAGATTCATCGGCCCACACAGGCTCGCCCATTCCCGGGCATTGGCTTATCGCTTCCCGGCACTTGGCAATGAGTTCTTCGAGCGCTAAGGCGCTTTCGAGTGCATCACGCCTTAACTTCAATTCGGTCAGTTGGAGAGCATACGGCCCATTGACCTTTTCACTCCGCCCCTTCCAGAAACTCCATGCTTTTTCGCATTCAATACGGACGTGGAGGGAATCGGCAAGCTTTGAGAAGTGCGCGACGGTGGAGCATGAACGTCCGCCAATCTTGACGGCTTGAACAACGTACAACCGCTCCTTTACAGGTTTTGGGCGAAATACCCACCAGCCCAGTTTTCCACCGTTCTCCATGTGCTCTTTCAGTTTGCGGGCGTCGTCATGCAGTGTTCTGATGTCGGTGGTATCTGGGAATTCGATTCTGGACTCGTCGGCGATCGAAACGACCTGTTCGACTGATGCAATAGCGTCACTCGTTACACGCAGAAGTTCATGCCAAAGAGCAGAATTGCTGCCCAGAATATCACGCAAAGCATCACTTATCCATGGATGTGGTGTCGAGAGCAGTCTCCTGCGGGTGTCCAGAAATGTTGACAAAGCGTCTCGAATTGCCTCGATGACCGGAGGATTGTTTCTTGCTAACAGATCGACAAACGGTTCATCGGCCCCGCGTGACGCACTTTGCTCATCTTCCATTGCGCTTGCCTCTTTCTTCAGGAGAGTGGCAAATCGCTCAGGAGATGGTAACGTATCGGGCCATCTGAGGTTTAATTCCCGGCGCTTCACTGGCGTGAATTCGCGTAAAGCCTGAAGGATACTTCTCAAATCGTCTGTGCCGATCTGACAAGTCTTGTCCAACGGTACGGAATCTGTGAACCATTCGTAGTCGGCTCGATCCCGGTTCACGCTTTCGGCGATTCTGGCCGCTGTGCCTCGATAAGATCCCTCCGCGATGGACTGCGTGTGCGTTTCGGATTCACGGATGTCGCGGAGCCGCCCGTTGACACTGGCCCTCTCTTCACGAAGTTCGCGTAACTTTTTCTCTAATCTGTCGCGTTCCTGGATCGCAGCATCTTCATTCCAATCTTCAAATCGTCTAAGAATGCCATTTACACTGTGCTCCAATGACTTTTTTTCTTCAGATCCGCTGCCTAACAGACTGATGCATAGTGGCGTGATCTCATCAGGTATCAGTCCGATGCTCTTCTTGTCGCGGGGCTTTGTATCCCTGGTCTTGTCGCTTTCGTTCTTGCGGCTTTCACCCAAGAGCACTTGCAGTGCCCTTGGCGTTTTCGCAGTAACCAATATGCGATTCCCAGTTGCAAGCAGATGGCAAATGAGATTGGCGATGGTGTGGGATTTTCCGGTACCGGGCGGTCCTTGCACAAGCACGCCGCTTGCGGCTCGAATTTTATCCACAATACGGCGTTGCTCATCATTCGATGGCTTGGGAAAGAAGATTTCACCATCGAATGCGGCGTTGACTTCTTCGGGTTCGTTGCTCAGTTCGCCATCGTAGTCCGGACGGATTTCCGCAATATCCGCGAATTCGCCGGGGATGACTCCACCGCTCTCGATTTGCTCCTTGATCTCTTTCAGCGCTTCGGTAAGACCCTTAGCGGAACGCTTACGCAGGATCAAAGCGGGAGCATATTCTACGATGGGCTTCGGACGGGGAGGATCGCCCTGCTTCTCCAATCTATCAAAGTATTCCCCATGAACCGGATTGCCGCTTGAGTCCCTGGATGAAGAGGAATGTGCGAGAGCTTCCAAGACACCCTCGATAATCGATACGTCCCAAGGATCCTCAAGTGCTATAGCTTCACGCTGCGCAGCTGGATCTCCTTGCTCACGCGGAACAACTAAGCCTTCTTTTGCACGTTGCTCAGCGCCCTGCGGTTGCTCGGTCGCATCCAGCATATCCAATTCAGGGCGAAGCTTTGATCCTTCAGGATGAGGTTTGACGGTGAATCTCTGATGTTGAGCTTCAAACTCAAGTATGGCATCCGCGACAAGCAAATGGCGCCGGACGCGCTGCCCGGTGGATGTCTGCCATGTCAGCAGCCCCAGACCCAACACGAGTTCGTATTCCTCACCAAACCGAAGCTGTTCCTGATGGATGGCAAAGAGCGCGGAATAAACTTTGTGGACTTTCTCCCACGCATTGTGTTCTTCCGTCCACGGCAACCATTTGTCTTCGACATAGCGATCCCATGCCCGTTGAACCTCGGGATGATCCTCAAGGCGTTCGGTGTGCTGGATGGTTTCTGGCTGGTCCGATTCCTCGGCCCAATCGGGATTCGGGATTTGCCGGGTAATCTCAGGGAGGAGTTCGGGCAGATCATTCTTGTTTCTAAGCGATGGAGGGGTCACCCAGTCCTTGCACTGAGCGGGAACGGTGGGCAGTTCCGGTTCCCGCCGATTCTGCACTTCGAGCCATTCGTCCGGCTCGCGTTCCTCATCACGTCCCCATGCCTGTGTGAAGCAACCCCTATCGTGCGGAACATTCGCGAGCCAAAGCACCTTCTCGTAATCGGAAATATCGCGGATCAGCTTTGTGCGCAGGGACGCTAATCGAAGGAGATACTCAACCAGTCTGATTGCGCTATCGCGCGTGTCCGTTTCAACTATCGAGTGCATTGCCGTTCTGAGTGTATCAGCGGTCAGAGTTTTACTGTCAGCGTTGACGGCTGCATATTCAATCTATGTGATAATCTACCCAAACGGCGGTTCTCCGTCAATCTCTAGTAAGAGACGGAACCCGTCTCGAAGGGTATAGCCCCACGGGGCTCCCGACCTCTCCCAGTTGAGAGGTCTTTTTTTGGGCTTCGGGTCAGACTCACGGGCGGGGACGCCTGTGGTACGTCTATGGGCGGTTCCGCCCCGCTAGCTGCCCACAGGCGGCGTCAATGTCCACGCCGAACGATTTGCGGATCATCACCGCCGGTGCGCGGGGGTAGAGATAATCGCGGAAGGCGAGCATTCGCTCTTCCGACGGGTGGCGGAATTCGGAACCGTCGTGCGGATGGAATCGGATCAGATTGATCTTGCAGGGAATGCCGTGGATGAACGAAACCAGTTTCCGGGCATCGTCAATAGAATCGTTAATACCATCCATCAGGATGTACTCAAAGGTGACGCGATGTTTGGTGGCTTCTGTCACGGCGATGGCGGCGTCTTTGAGTTCCGCCAACGGATAGCGACGGTTGATCGGCATCAGTTCGGAACGCAGTTTGTCATCGGCGGTAATCAGCGAGATCGCCAAGTGCGCTTTGATGCGATCCTGCGCCCAGCGGTGAATCTGCGGCACCAGGCCGACCGTTGAGACCGTTGTCTTGCGAATCGAGACCTCGAGTCCCGATGTCGAAGCAATCACATCCAAGACAGTTTTGACCGCATCGTAATTCTGCAGCGGCTCACCCATTCCCATAAAGACGACATTGGTCACTCGTTCATCTTCGGGCAGTAACTCCCCCGCGCGGATGATTTGGCCGACAATCTCTGCTGGTGTCAGATTGCGTTGAAAGCCCATTTGGGCGGTCGCGCAGAAGCGGCAGCCCAGCCCGCAGCCCGACTGGGTGGAAACGCAGACTGTACGCCGTTCGCCATCGCGCATGAGCACGCTTTCCCAAACATCGGTATCATCACCGAAGAGGAGTTTCTGGGTTCCGTCGGGGGAGTCTTGGATCGCCTTCGGCTTGGGCGTGTCGAGTGAAAACCGATCGGACAGTCTGTCACGCAGGCCGCCATTGAGATTGGTCATGTCATGGAAGTCGAACACGCCGTGGCGGTAGACCCAATTTCCGATCTGCTGGCCGCGATACGATGGCTCTCCAAATTCGTCAGTCAATCGCTGGCCAATTTGTCCGGCCGTCAGTCCCAGCAGGTTTTCTTTGGTGGTAGTGGCACCGGCTGTGATTTCATCATTGGTCCTCATAGGGTTACATACGCGCTAAACGACTCGTTTGCAGAGGCACTCGTGCGGCAAAAGCCGTTCTCAACGGACTCCCTATTGTGCCGGGGCTGGTTAAGGTTTATCGCGAACCCACCGACAATAGAGGTGAGAGGAGTCGGGCACTCAGCCCGGAGGCCAAATGTTCTCAGAAGACGCCCGCATTCTCGTCATTGACGACGAAAAAGAGATCACCGAAATCGTCGATGCCTTCCTCACGACGGCCGGATACGATGTTGCGATCGAAAATACTGCCCAAGGCGGTATCGAGCGGGCTCAGTCGTTTAAGCCACACCTGATTCTCCTGGATATCATGATGCCGAGCATGGACGGTTACGAGGTCTGTAATCAGTTGAAGCAAAGCACCGTAACTGCTGATATACCAGTGGTTTTCCTTACCGGCAAGGATGCCCGCGATGACCAGGGGCGTAGCTTTCGGGCAGGGTGTGACCTTTTCGTGAAGAAGCCGTTTTCCTGCGAACGTCTCCTCGATATCGTCAGGATCGTCCTGCTTTCAGTCAGCAAATAGGCTCGACCTCTTTTTTTGCCCCGCTTTTTGTGCAACGCACAATGAATCGAAATCGTAGTACAGGTGAAAGTTACGAGCGTTTTTATGACTGAACCGAGGATAATCAAGCGGTATCGGAATCGTCGCCTGTATGACACCCAAACCAAGGAACAGATTACCCTGCAACGGGTTCGCGAGCTTGTTAAGGCCGGGGTCGACTTCCGGGTTCGCGAAAGCCACACAGATCGCGACCTGACGGTGCTGGTCCTCAGCCAGGTTTTGGGCGAGGAAATCCGCAACTGGCATGACCGAGATGATGCGAACGAGGTCTTACGAGAGTTAATCAAACGAGGAGGGGATGCGAGTATGACCATTTTATCGAAGACCGTGCTGGCCGCGATCGGTGCGTTGTCGCTGACAAAGGAGAACGCCGAGCGGATCGTGGACGAATTGATCAAGCGCGGTGAGCTCGACAAGAGCAAGCGGGCCGAAGCGATCAAGGAAGCGGCTGACAAGGCAGAACAACGCGCTCGTGGTACCTACGACCGTATGCGTGACAGTGTCAAAACCTCCGGGGCCAAACAGCGCATGGACAAGATCATCGAAGGTGTCACGGCACGCGTGAAAGACATCCAGGAACATGCCAACCGGCTGCGACCGGCCAGCAGTGAAGAAATCGATTCACTGAAGCAGACCATTGTCGACTTGGAACAGAAGGTCGAGGAGCTTAAGCAGCACTCGGAAGAACAGTCAGACGAAACTAAAGAGGTATAATCTGATTCTCGGCTGACAGTTGAACAACCATTGTCATTTTGATTTAATACTCACCCGACAAGCGGTCGTCCGACCGCTTGTCTATTTCTTGTTATTGGGGACCGACAAGGTCTTGCTATTGGCCGAGTGCTTCATGTATTCTCCGCCCACGTTTGAGGAGTGACAGGATGCTGAAGATCTTTGTGTTTTTACTAGTGGCGGCACTGGCCAATGTGGCGGGCGGGGCGATGTATGTACTCCGCCGGCAGTGGGAGCAGGAATCACTGCGCCTCCTCATCGGGGCTGGTGCCGGTTTTATGCTCGCGGTGGCGCTGGCGGAGATCCTACCGGAGGCAACGGCGCGCACTTCAGACGTTGCGCTTTGGATTCTGGGCGGATTTCTCTTCGTTCACATCTTCGAGCATATCCTTACTCCGCATTTCCACTACGGCCACGAGCGTCATGAGGGCTTATCGCCTCGCGTCGGAGTGGCGGCCACGGGTGGCCTGCTGATGCATTCGGTGACCGATGGCGTCGCAATTGTGGCATCATCGGATGTCGATGCAGCGCTTGGGTTACTGGTTCTTGCCGCAGTGGTCTGGCACAAGATTCCCGCCGGGTTTACGGCTGCGTCGATTGTGGGGGCGACGGGTGGAGGACGCTCGACGTCGCTCGCCGCATCTGCCATTGTCGGAGTCGGCACGCTGATCGGCGGGGTGATTTACATGATGCTGCCCGCCGATCAGTGGTTGGGACCGGCTCTCGGAGTGTCTGTTGGCTCCCTGTTGTACGTATCAGCAACCGATCTGCTGCCCGAGATCAACCGGCAGCGGAGTGCGTGGGCTCCACTGGGCATTATCCTTGGTGTCGGGGTTTTCTACCTGACACATCTGTTTATGCATCAACATTGAGACTGCGACGTTGCGCGGTGGCGACGGACGCATATCTTGTCACACGTCGCGCCGTCGGTAATGGCGTCAGCGGCGTGTCCCTGCGCGGAAACCCGGCGGGGGAGCCCGACGTACAATAGCCGTGTTCACACGTCATAGTCCGACTGCGACGATGGAGGGTATTGTGAAAAAAGCAAGATTGCTTTCGATCATTGGCGGCAGTCTGTTAATCGTGATGGCGCTAAGCGTGAGCCAGTCACACGCGCAGTTCTTCGGCCAGGTCTCTACAGCCCGCACGCTGGTGCGCGGCGCCAACGATGTCGGGGGATATATCGGGATATTCGATGGTTTCACCACGTTGTTTGGCCAATATCGCCGTGGGTTGTCCCCCAGCATGGACTTTGGTTTGCAGGCAGGATTGATCGATCCGGATGCGCGCGGCGCCGATGCCGGCCTCATTGTGGGCGGTGATCTGAAATGGAACGTCATGTCCGCCGGGTACGATCCGTTTGATATGGCCCTGGGCGCGCGTGGTTCATTTTACGATATTAGCAGTGTCTCGGTATTTGCTCTGGGCGCATCGGTGATCATTTCACGCGATTATGCGATCGAGGGGGGTGGCATCCTGGCGCCGTATGGGTCGGTTAACGTCAGGCTGGAGCACGCGTCGTATGACGCGGTCAGTTCTTTTGACCCACCGCGATCCAGAAGCACTGCATATGCGGACAACGAGTTCGATGATGACGACACCAATCTCGAAATCGGTGGTACCGCCGGTGTGAAATGGGAGTTGTCCGATTTTGTCGATGCCCTCGGTGAAGTTGTCCTCGAGGAAGATTGGGGTCTTGTACTGGGGCTGAACTTCAAACTCTAGACCGTCACCACACACTCTGAATGGGAATCCTCGAAGCCATCCTCCTTGGAGTGATCCAGGGACTGACTGAATTTCTTCCCATCTCCAGTTCCGGCCATCTCGTGCTGGCCCAGCGGCTCCTGGCATTGGAACCGGGTGATCTCTCGTTCGAGGTCGCCGTTCACGGTGGAACACTCTTGGCCGTCGTGGTTTACTTCTGGCCCCGTATTCGATCCATAATCCGCTCGGTTGTTGGTATGGCCGAAGACCGCGCCCAGCGACTCAATGACCTCAGGTTGGTGATCTTTATCGTGGTGGGAATGATTCCGGCGGTGGTGATTGGGCTCGCGTTTAAGGGTCATGTGGAACGGCTCTTTGCGGCGCCCATCGCCGCTGCGATTGCGTTGATCGTGACTGGCATCTGGCTTCTGCTGATGCGACTGGTCAGATCATCGCACCGCGAGCTAACAAAAGGACGCGCATTTATCATCGGGCTGTCACAAGCCGCCGCCATCGTTCCCGGCATTTCCCGGTCCGGTGCGACGATTGCGACCGGTTCGATGCTCGGTATACCGGCCACCAAGGCGGCCGAGTTTTCGTTTCTGCTTTCTGCTCCGGCAATCTTCGGGGCCATTCTGTTGACCGTTCCCGAGGCGATGACCTTTGGCAGCTTCGGTATGATGCACATCATCGGGGCCGTTGCTGCGGCGATTGTTGGGTACATCTCGATTCGCTGGGTGTTCGCCGCAATACGGCATGGGAATTTCGTCTGGTTCGGCGTCTACTGTCTTGTCGTCGGCGGTCTTTCCACGATCCTGCTGATGTAGTACCTTTACCGCGGATGCAGGTACTGCTCATTCGATATTCGTCGTTGGGTGATGTCGTGCTCACCAGCGCCGTTCCGTCCGCGATTCGTCGCGTTGTGCCCGACGCTGCCATCACCGTTCTCACCAAGCGGTCGCTTGTTCCCATCGCCGAGCATTTCGATACGGATGTGACCGTGATCGGTGTCCGTGATAATCGCGCGCTGGGGGAATCGATTCGACAGTTGCGTTCGCAGCGATTCGATGTCGTAATCGATTTACACGCGTCGATCCGGTCGATGATTGTCTCGCACGCCCTCTACGCCACACAACGAGCGCGGGTTGAAAAGGAAACACGCCGCCGCCGACGGATGGTGAAGGATAAGCATGGCTTGGATTCTCCGCTGTCCGTGGTATCAAACTTCTGCCATGCGGCGCACAGCCTGTTCCCGGATCTAACAGAGTGTGATCCAAAGCTGCGTTTGACCGCAGGAGAGCATGCGACGGCGAAGCGGTTACGCGAACAACTCCCACACGCCCTGGGCATCGGCTGGGGTGCACGCTGGCCAACCAAAACGGTACCGACTTCGCTGTGGGAAGCCGTGTTGACAGAACTCCGTCAGGGTAGTATCACATCCGTGCGGCTCTTTGGTCTGGCCGGCCATCAGCAAGACATGCAAATATTCGCGAGTGAGGTCGCAACGCAGCGTTCCGATATTCGCGTCGAGATACACGCCGGCTTGCCCTATGCGGATCTTCTGGTCTATCTGTATTCTTGTGCCGCTTACCTTGGATCCGACTCCGGAGTGATGCACATGGCGGCGGCACTGGGAGTCCCGACGGTGGCCGTGTTCGGGCCGACTCATCCGTCACTCGGATTTGCCCCGGTCGGTGAGCACACGCGAACGATCCATTCCGGCATTTGGTGCTCCCCTTGCCACAAACATGGGTCAGCGCCGTGCTTTCGCGAGCGACGCTTCTGCTTCGAGGAACTCGATCCAAAAACCGTCGCCACTGCCATCCATGATATGGCGTCGTTGAACCGTAACACGACATGACCCCGGAGCCGGCCATTTCTCGACCCGCGGCGTTTTTGGATCGTGACGGCACGATCATCATGGAACGCGATTACCTGGCAGATCCCGACGGTGTCGAGCTTATTCCCGGCGCCATCAATGCGATCCAACTACTCAACCGGTGGGGGTATTGGGTCTTTGGCGTCTCGAATCAATCGGGCGTGGGGCGAGGCTATTTTGACCGTGATGCTGTCGACGCCGTAAACGATCGCATTATTGAGCTGTTCGCCGGTGAGAAAGCCTTCATCAATCGGATATACTACTGTCCCCACCACCCCGGCACTGACGACACCGGACCGGCTTGTGATTGCCGTAAGCCGTCTCCGGGGTTGATCCACCAGGCGATGCACGATTATCCCGTCGATTTGTCACGCTCGTTTGTTGCGGGCGACCGTCAGTCCGATATCGACTTAGGACGAGGTGTCGGGATTCCCACGGCATTGGTATTGACGGGATATGGTCGTGAGCAGCGGCGTCAATTGCAGGAGTCGGATGGTCCTGATCTTGTGGGCGGCGATCTTCTCGAGGTGGTGCAGCAAGTCGGAGAGATGTTTGGCCTGTCGGGGGCATCGAATATCTGACATTATCGTCCTCGGGAGTAATTGACCCCGATAGAGGCCGATGTTACACTGAAGGATACGCGTATCCGGAACGATCCCGGAGGATGACGATTATGAGTATTTCAACACCGCCCAAAGAAGGCACCGCAACCACGCCGGCCATTTCGGGTCGTGCTCAATCAGTGCCACCGTCTCCGATTCGCAAACTCGCCGACTTGGCGACTGCGGCGAAGGAGCGCGGTGTCAAGGTCTATCATCTGAACATCGGCCAACCCGATGTGGCTACACCGCCGGTGTTCTTTGAAGCCATTCGTGAGTTTTCCGATGAAGTGGTCGAATACGGCCACTCCAAAGGGTTAAAGGTCCTGCTCGATGCCTGGGCGCGGTACTACGCCCAAAAGGGGTTGGATGTTGAGCCCCATCAGGTTCAAGTGACCACCGGCGGCTCGGAGGCGGTAGCGTTTTCGTTTATGCTGACCTGTGATACCGGTGATAACGTGGTTGTGAGCGAACCTTTCTACACGAACTACGGATCCATTGCCAAAGCGCTCGACATCAAGTTGAAACCGGTGCAAGCCAATCCCGAATTGGGTTACTGTCTCCCGGCGCGTGAGGAAATCGAGGACGCGATCGATGATCGCACGCGCGCATTGATGATTTGTTCGCCCAACAACCCCACCGGTACGGTGCTTCGGCGTGATGAAGTCGCGACGATCGTGCAGATTGCCGATGAGCGGAAGCTGTTTGTGATCTCCGATGAAGTGTATCGGGAATTCTGCTACGAAGGTGATCACACGTCGATCTGGCAGTTCGCTCAGATTGGTGACCGGGCGATTCTGCTCGACTCGATTTCGAAACGCTTCTCCGCCTGTGGCGCCCGAATCGGTGCGCTTGTTTGCCGCAACACGCAAGTCATGGATGCCGCACTCCGTTTGGGGCAGGCACGCTTGTCGACACCCACGGTCGAACAGGTGGCCGCTGCGCGAATGATGGACTTGGGCGAAGAGTACTATGCGCAACTCGCCCAAGAGTACAAGAGCCGGCGTGATCTCATGTTCGAGCGTCTCGACAAGATGCCCGGTGTCTTCTGCCGCAAACCATCCGGTGCCTTCTACATGATGGCGACGCTGCCAGTCGATGACACCGAGATCTTTTGCCGCTGGATGCTGACCGACTTTTCCCATGAGGGGCAAACCGTGATGATGGCCCCTGGGGCCGGGTTTTACAGCACTCCAGGGAGTGGAACGCAGGAAGCCCGTCTGGCCTATGTGCTCAAGACCGATGAACTCAGCAAGGCCATGGACACCCTCGAAGCGGGTCTCCAAGCGTATCCAGGGCGGCAAGATACGGGCAAACCGTAGCTCGTCACTTGGCACTGGCGAAACTCACGGCGTCATTCTACGTTTATGCAGTTTGGGGAGGCTCGGAGTGTACAATCACTCTGACGGGAATGTCCTATGATTGGTGAACGTATCAAACATTACGAGATTATCTCGCAACTGGGTGCTGGCGGCATGGGCGAGGTCTATCTCGCCAAGGACACGCGTCTTGATCGCCAAGTGGCGTTGAAATTCCTCCCGCGGGAGATCGCCGGCGATGCCGACCGGCAAAAGCGCTTGGAGCTCGAGGCACGGACCGCGTCATCGCTCGATCACCCGAATATCCTCACGATCTATGAAATCGACGACCATGAAGGCCGTCCATTTATCGCGATGGCCTATGTCGAAGGAGGCAGTCTCAAAGAACGCCTGGAGCAAGGGGCCATCGACGTCGAAGACGCGGCACGTTACGGTGTCCAAGTCGCCTCCGGGCTCGGTGCGGCGCATGCACGTGGTATTGTCCATCGCGATATTAAACCCGACAATGTCCTCATCGATGAAAACAACCGCGCGCGCCTGACCGACTTTGGATTGGCCAAACTGAAGGAATCCTCCGGACTGACCGGCCGTGGCACGGCCGTTGGAACGGTCGGCTACATGTCGCCGGAGCAGGCGCAGGGTTTAGAAGTCGATGCACGCTCCGATGTGTTCTCGCTCGGTGTTTTGCTCTATGAATTGTTTACCGGCAAGAAGCCGTTCGTGGCCGAACATGCTGCGGCGGCCCTGTATGCCATTGTCCACGAGACGCCGACACCGGTGCGCGAGATTAACCCTGACATACCGGAACCGTTGGCCGCCGTCGTTAACCGGGCACTGGCCAAGGACCCGTCCGATCGGTATCCCGATGCCCGTGCGGTCGAAAGCGAGCTGCGTACCACCGCACGCGATTTAGAGTACTCACGTGTGTCCTCGTCGGGATCCTACGCGGTTCAGGCGCAACCGCCCAAGACGAAGCGAATTGCCTGGGCGGCGGCCGGCGTGCTGATCATCTTCGTGGGATTGGTGCTGACGTTCTCGCCGGGCCTGTTCAGTTCCGAAGAGCCCGAAGTGCAAGCGACCGAGAATTCAGTGGCGGTTATGTACTTCGAAAACCTGAGCGATCCGGACGATGAGGAACGGCTGGGCGACATCATTACCGAGTTGTTGACGACCGATCTGTCGGGTTCAGACTATCTGAAGGTCATTTCCACCCAGCGACTGCACGATTTGTTGTCGCAGGAAGGGTATTCCGACCGAAAGCGAATCGACCGCGACGTCGCTACCCAAATCGCCTCGAAGGCGGGCGCCTCGCGCATGCTCATGGGGACGTTGTCTAAGCTCGGGGGACGCACGATCATTACGGCACAGCTCGTTGATGTCTCCAGCGGCGAAGTCGTCGGATCGCAACGCGTCGATGGAACCGACGTGTTCGCCGTCGTCGATGAACTGTCGACCCACATCAAGCAGGAAATCGGCTTGAGCGGATCCGAGGTGTACGCGGGGGATGTGCCGGTATCGGAAGCGACGACGTCATCGGCCGAAGCGTATCGTGAATACCTGAGAGGTATGGAATATTACCACTCGCTGGAGTGGGAGGAAGCGCACGAACACTTTGACCGTGCCATCGAATTGGATTCAACCTTCGCGCTCGCCTACCTGCGCAAGGGCGTGGCCTATTCGTCGGATGGGCAAACGGAACGTGGCATTGGCATGCTGCGTCAGGCGGGTGAGTACCTTGATCGTACCACCGGATGTGACCGGCTGTTGTTGGAGGCCTTCTCGGTTCACCTGGCACAAAACTGGGACCAGGAGGCGGCGCTGGAGACCTTGAAGAAGGCCACCACGCAATACCCGACGCACAAGGAACCGTTCTTCTGGGTGGCGAATCTGCTCACCAACAAGAGTGGGAAGGATGATTCAGTTCAGTACTACGCCGAGCGGGCGCTGGAGCTCGATCCCAACTATCCGTTCGCACTTTTGATGCTCGCCAACATGCATATCAAGAATGATGAGTATCAGAAGGCGCGACCCATTGTCGAGCGGTATATGACAGTCCGGCCGCGTGATATGCTGCCCTATGATCTATTGACGAATATACTAATCCACACCGGCCGTTTGGACTCAGCACTCACCGTGGCTCGTGAAGCCGTCGAAAATACACCGGATAATCGCCTGCCAATGACCGACATCGTTAGTGTCTACGTCATGCATGGCAAGCCCGATTCGGCGATCGCGTGGGCACAGCGAATTCGACAACTCAAGTCCAGCCCCACTGATGACGTGATCGGGTTACGGTTGATCGCGACTGTACATAGAACGTGGGGTCAGTTCGACAAGAGCGTGGAGTACCTTGAACAGATGACAGACGTGGCGATAGAGGCCGAATTGTTGTCCCAGGCCGGAGCTGCACAAAAGTTGATCGGCGTTCTCTACCGCGACCTTGAAATGTACGAACAAGCACTGCCGTTCTTTCGCAAGTCGATGGAGTACGATACACTCAATCCGTACGCAGACCTCCTCGTTAAGACTCTGGCAGAATTGGGACGTGGGGAGGAAGCACGGCAGGAAATCGCGAAGGTCCGTGACGAATGGGGCGATGTCATCGACCCTATCAAGCTACGAAGAGGATTCCTTGAAATCGAGGGACTCCTGGCCCTCTCGCGCAATGAACCCCAGGTTGCGATCGACAGTTTTCTCGCAGTTCGTAGACTGGTGGAGGACTCGAGCGTTCTCCGCTACGAACTCGCTCGCGCGTATTTTGCCGCCCGTGATTATGAGAGGGCTATCAACGAACTAACTCGCTACCATGCCGAAGGAGTGGGAGACTGGCCATGGGGCCGGTATATTGCTTCACATTTGAATCTGGCTCAGGTCTATGTGGCTGTTGGAGAGCAGGAGAAGGCGCGTGAGGCACTGGAGTATCTACTTTCGTACTGGGGCAACGCCGACTGGGACGTGCCTCTGATTGCCGAGGCCAAGCGGATGCACGAGCGTCTGTCTGCCACGTCGTAAGCGGCAATCCCTGACAAGCAGTGCGGGGAGAACTGCGTAGTCATTATGGTTGGCCGCCGGAGGCCGATAAACGCAGTGGATGAGCAAACTGAAGGGGCAAACATGACTGAGAATATCAAGATCACCGGTGAACCCATGACGGCGGAGACTTGCCGATTCATCATCAGCCAGCCGGTCTACCCGGGCAATTCAGCGTACTTTTCCAATGCCGAATCGGCCAAAGGGTCACCGTTGGCGGAACGGCTGTTCGAGATCGATAATGTTGACTCGGTGCTGATTGCCGACAACCGCGTGACCGTGACCAAGCAGGGATTTGAAGAATGGCGTGACATCGGCATGAAAGTCGGCGCCGCGATTCGCGAGCACATCGCCTCCGGTGAAAACGCCGTGTCAGAGCAATTGGCCGCCGATGATACTGATACCGAACGAATCCGCGACGCCGTTGGCAAGCTCATCACCGAGGAGATCAATCCCGCTGTCGCATCGCACGGCGGATTTGTTTCGCTGATCGACGTGCGCGGCAACACCGTCTATCTCGAACTGGGTGGCGGTTGCCAGGGCTGCGGTATGGCGCACATCACGCTCAAGCAGGGCATCGAGCGGGCGATCCGCGACAAGATCCCCGGCGTCGGCGAGGTTCTGGACACCACCGACCATGCCGCGGGAACGAATCCGTTTTTCGCGTCGGGCATGTAAGACCACAATGTCTCAGGGGTCTATAGCGATTGTCAGAAGTCATGTCCGCTTCAAGCCAACAGTTGGTTATATGTGGCGTCACCCGCCCTCGGGTGACGCCTTGTCCGGGAAGCAGATAGCCGTCACGCGAGGGCGCGTGACGGCACTGTGGAATCGGACAGTAATTCTGACAACCACTCTAAATCCGTAGGGGCGAGCCGGTGGTTCGCCCTTTCGCGTAGAGCGGTTGTCAGAATAGATTTCCGATTGAGGGGAAGCGAGGCACCGTGTGCA
>CAYTTY010000002.1:0-199011 GCA_964440935.1 uncultured Ignavibacteria bacterium
GATGATGCAGGAGATGCACTCAACCCGTTTTTACAGGAAGATTATGACTTGACCCATCCAGAGCCTGGGTCACCGGTAAACAGAATTGTGTCACAACCACGCCAGCGAACCGATACATACCCGCCAGAGGGGCCGGTATCGAGCAGCACAAGGGAATCAGGAGACCCGGAATCGTGGTTTGTCCAATCGAGTAACCGCAGGTCGCCATAGAATGTTAGATACGCAAGCTCGTCCCCGCACGGAGACACTGCGCCAGCAATGGCATGTGTGACGATTAGCTCAGGAGCATTGCGCGCAACCATGTCATAGCGGTAAATGCCCTGCGACATGACCGTGTCTCCTCCGAAGAAGAAGTACACATAATCGTCAACATGCGAAGTACTAAGGTACTGGATGTACGGAATCACCCGCGGCGGATCGTCACCATCGATGCCTTTGTCATTGCAGCCGCCGAATAAGAGCGTGAGCGTTGCGGTGAACCAAACAGCGCAGTACGCCTTCTGTGGCCTTCGTGTGGGAAGCACAATGTTTCCCTTCTCCGGTTGAAGCGATGCCCAAGTGTCAAGAACAAACGGATTATCAAGCGATTGTGCCCATCAAGTCAAGCTCATTCCACTTATGCACTGTCAGGATATCCTTGACATCAGTTTGCAATTCCAATCGAGGACAGGGAAGATCATCTATGCCGACGCTTCGTGTCGACACGTAGAACTCGGCTGCACTTCTCGAACGCATAGACCGCCATGCGTTTCTATCCTCTAAGGTCCTACCTTTGGTTCAGAGCTATCCAGGGAACCGGGACGGGTGAAACGGTGTTCAAGCTCGTGGAGGGTTCACTCTCCTGAGTCAGGACACTCTAAGACAGTGAGTGGCACTGTATTGAGCCTGGTCGGTGGCTGGCACAGAGCACAGTTGGCGGTTTCGCTGCGTGGTTGATGCGTGATGTACTTTGGGTCATTTGGACTCGTTCAAGAGAATTGTCGTATTATTATGATGTTGTCGGTGTGTTGACATTACCGGTGGTCGTCGACTGTGTATTCGGTATTCCGGATTCCATGTCCTCAGCCCAATTGGGACTGCGCCGATATAAATAGGCGGGCATTGAGGTCAGACATATCGAGACTCACGGGGCGTATTCAATGCGCCCCGTCTCACATACCGTAGCCCACAGGAGACTGGTGAGTGAACCAAAACGGAGCGATCAAACGCGCACTCCTGTCACTCCGCGGCCTCTCGGTCGGAGATGCGTTTGGCGAGACGCTGTTCGACCACACGCACCTCCTTGCCGAGGCCAACACGCTTCCGCCGCCGCCGTGGCCGTACACCGATGATACCCAAATGGCGTTATCCATCGTTGAAACACTCCTGCAACACGGTCGCATCGATCCGGCGGTTTTATCGGAGAGCTTCGTCAAATGGTTCGTTCGCAATCCCAATCGTGGATACGGCGGCGGTGCCATTCGGCTGTTGATGACCCTTGCGCAGGGTGGAGATTGGCGCGTCGAAGCACCGGCGATGTTCGGCGGAGAGGGATCGTACGGGAATGGTGCGGCGATGCGGGTGGCTCCGCTGGGCGCTTATTTCTGTCATGATCACGATGCTGTTGTTGAGAACGCGCGCCTCTCTGCAATGCCCACGCACACACATCGCGAAGCCATTGCCGGAGCCGTAGCCGTTGCTCTCGCGGCGGCCCATACGGCCCGTTGGGACGCGTATCGTGATGCTGACCGATCCGATCTCCTCTGTCAAATCGCGGAGCATCTGCCGACCTGCGAGGTCCGCGACGGCATCGAGCACATCTCTGATCTTCCGTTTGATACGTTGCCGATGGACGCGGCGGAGCGTTTCGGATCGGGTCGTTTGGTGAGCGCGCAGGACACCGTGCCATTCGCACTCTGGTGTGCCATGCGTCACGCCGAGAAATTTACCGACGCGCTGTGGTCAACGGCGCGGGGGGTGGGCGATATCGATACCACCTGTGCGATCGTTGGCGGAATCGTGGCGCTGTCATCATCGTCGCCGATTCCCACCGAATGGCTGCAAGCACGCGAATCTCTGCCAAAGGAATTTGAACTCGGTCAGGGTTAGTGGCGCGTGGAGATGTGGCTATCACGGGACAGGGCGTAGGCAATACGCCCCTTCGGATATTTCATACACCCAGGTTAGGCACGCCCCATTGACAGAAACCGATTCTATCGTATCTTGTTACTCGGCAGCCGTACTGATGCCCGGCGGGTTTCCCCAACCCGGCGTCGACATCTGGGACTGACTTTGATTGAGGAGCATCCATGCGTATGGACCGTTTCCACCCGCGTACCAGTGTTGTGCCTCTTGCTGCCATCTGCCTTATTCTGCTGGCGCTGTCAATCGTTCAAGCTCGAACACCCGGCACCGGCTACCGGACCATTCAGGGGGAACCGAGCGGTGTTGCGGCCATTATCCCGTCGGATGTCGATACCCTCCGAGTTATCGATCAGCTGACGTCAGTGGGCGACACCTTTGCGCTCGACGTCCACGTGGTCAATGTCGACACGCTGGGCGCGTACGCCATCCGGCTGCGTTATGATCCTGCGGTGATCGAGCCGTTGACCGACACAGTGCTCAATATGGGCGAGGTGGTGTACGCGCTGGAGCTTGAACAACTGCGTGGGACCGCGTTTGAGAATCTCGCCGGTTCGGTCAATGAACCGGGTGTGATGACGATGCTGGCGGCGGATTTTGATCTGGATACCACCGAGGCGTTCGCTCCCGGCTCGGGGGTCAGCGTGAGAATCCTGTGGCGCGTGCAGGCCGTGATCGATACCCAGACCACACCAATCGCATTCGAAATCCATCCGGATTTTCCGGAAACATTCAATGCGATCACTGATTTTTATGGCGACGAGTTGATCCGTCCGATTCTCACCGACGGTTCGGTGCGCATTCTCGCCGGCCCGTGCGACTGTCCGCACCAGGCCGATCTGGATACCAGTGGTGCCCTTGATGCCGTGGATTTGAATCTGGTGATCAACGCCCTCTTCTTCAATGGTCCCGATCCGGTTGAGCCGAACTGCCCGACGTCGCGCAGCGACTGGAACTGCGACAGCTTCCTCGATGCGTCCGATCTGAATCGTCTGATAAACGGCATCTTCTTCGCCGGCGATCCACCGTGCGATCCCTGTGAGTAAGACACAACTACACTATATCTGATCCAAAATGTGATGGCGGCGCACCATCTGACTGCCATATTTGTTGGTATGGCCAAGTTGCGCTCAGCCGGTAAGTCGACCGTGCCTAGTCCACCCATCCATCCCCGATGGAATGAGTCGGTCCAGTATCTCAAGGGCGTCGGCCCGAAGCGCGCGGAATCTTTGAGAGATCTCGGCATCGAAACGATGGCCGATCTGCTGCTGCATCTGCCGCGACGGTATCTCGACCGATCCGACATGGTGCCGATCGCCAAGCTCGTGCCGGAACAGCATGTCACTGTGGTGGGCAAAGTCGGAATGACCGGGCTGCTGCGCGGACGCATGTCACGCTTTGAAGTAGTCATCACCGATGGGACTGGTGAGTTGACGCTTCTCTGGTTTAAGGGATGGCGATACTTGGAGAATGTCCTCAAAAAGGGCGCGTTAATCGCCGTCTCGGGTCAGGTGCGCTACTACCACGGTTTGCAAATGACGCATCCCGATTTCGAAGTGCTCGAGGATTGGGAGGCCGGCAATCTGACCCACACCGGCCGTATCATCCCGGTGTATCCATCGGGCGCCGACTGGCAACGGGCTGGACTCACGCCACGGGCGATGCGCCGGCTGATCAAACCGCTCGTCACCGACCCCGACAGCTTTACCGATTATCTTCCCGCATCAATACGCGATGCCGAGGAACTCCCATCGTTGCCGTGGACACTGACCAACGCTCATTATCCGAACGACATTTCCGATGCCGAGCGCGCGCGCGACCGTCTGGCATTCGATGAATTCTTCTTTCTGGAACTCACGCTTGCGCAGCGGCGCCTGTTGATTGACAAAAGGGATGAGGGACGCGCGTGCGAATCAGACGGGCGTATTGCGCGGCAATTAGTCGATGGACTGCCGTTCACACTGACACGGGCGCAGACGCGCGTGATCAAAGAAGTCACGGCCGATCTTCGTTCGTTGCGTCCGATGCGGCGGTTGTTGCAGGGCGATGTCGGCGCCGGAAAAACCGTCGTTGCAGCAGCCACCATGGCACTGTGGGTCGAAAGCGGCGCACAGACCGCACTCATGGTCCCGACTGAAATTCTGGCCGAACAACATCTCCACACCCTGACACGTTTGTTTGAACCGTGCGGTATTCAGCCGGTCCTGATGACCGGCTCAATCAAGGGGGCCGAACGGCGTGAACGGTTGGAGATGATTGCCAACGGCACCGCGCGTGTGATCATCGGAACACACGCGCTGATCTCTGAAGGGACCGAGTTCCACGATTTGGGTATGGTCGTCATCGATGAGCAGCATCGTTTCGGTGTCGCGCAGCGGCAGAGCATAATCAACAAAGGCACGCGTCCCGATCTGCTGGTGATGACCGCCACACCGATTCCGCGTACACTCGCGCTTACGCTGTATGGCGATCTCGATGTCTCCGTGCTCAATCAGAAACCGCCGCAAACGGGGACCATTCGTACCGTGTGGCGCACCGAAGATGCGCGCGAAAAGATCTACTCATTCATCCATGAGGCGGCCGGCCGCGGCGAGTTGGCATACATCGTCTATCCGTTGGTCGAGGAATCCGAGACGTCCGATCTCAAGGCAGCAACAACCGCGTTCAAAGAACTGGAGCAGCGATTCCCGGATCGTAACGTCGGATTGGTCCACGGACGCGTGAAACCGCAAAACCGCCAAGCGGTGATGAACGACTTCTACGCCGGCAATCTGCACATCCTCGTCGCCACGACGGTGATCGAAGTCGGTGTCGATGCCCCGGCGGCGCGGCTGATGGTGATTGAAAACGCCGAACGGTTTGGTCTGTCGCAGTTGCACCAACTGCGCGGACGCATCGGTCGTGGCCCCGGCGAATCGATTTGCGTGCTGATGATTGGCCGTGACCCGACACCGGTCGCCCGCGAACGTGTCGAAGCGATGTGCCAGACCGATGACGGTTTCAAGATCGCCGAAGAAGATCTGCGCCTGCGCGGACCCGGCGAATTCCTCGGTACACGTCAGCACGGGCTCCCCGAATTTCAGATTGCGCATCTGGTTCGTGACGCGCACTTGGTGGAACCCGCACGCCAGGCGGCGTTTCACATTCTTGAGTCCGACCCGGACCTGGAGCATCCTGACCACAAACTGCTGCGCAGTGAGTGGAAACGGCGCTACGAGCACCGCTGGAGCCTGCTGCACACAGGGTAAGCAAGAGTGGCCCTGATGGCGCAGTTTGCCATCAGGGCCTGCAGAACTCACATTGACAGCGCCTCCCCACACCCTACCTTCCCTCACAACACCGCATCGCATGGGTCGGCGATGTGTACAACCAGGCAGAGTGTGAGGTGATACCATGACCGATGATACCCCGACCGAATTCAATCCCCTGCTGATGCAAATGATCATTTCGCTGCAATCGGCGACGATGATGGAGTTGGGCAAGCTGATGAACCCGCAGACACAGAAGGCGGAACGGCGGCTGCCGATGGCCAAGAATTCAATCGACATGCTGGCGATGCTCCAGCAGAAGATGGCAGGCAATCTTACCGCCGATGAGGACAAGTACCTCGGCCATGTCCTCTATGAATTGCGCATGAACTACATCGAGGAATCCGAAAAGCCCGATCCGACACCGGAGAGTGAGTCGACGTCTCAGTCCGAGCCCAAATCTGAGTCGGATACCAGCTCGAGCGACACCGATGCAGGGGCGAAGCAACCCGAATCGTCATGAGCGCATCGCCCGACACAAAAACGCTGCCTGTCTGGGCCAAGGGTCTGGAGGCCAAGCTCCAGCGCGATTTTGTACTGGCGCCACTGACGACGCTCAAGGTGGGCGGTCCGGCCGACTGGTACTACCCCGCCGAATCGGTCGACGATCTGGTCCGTGCGCTCACGCAGGCCAATCGAGCCGATATTCCGGTTACCCTCTTGGGCGACGGCTCCAATGTCCTGATCTCGGATTTGGGGATCCGAGGTGTGGTGATCCACAACCGGGCAAAGGAGATTACTCGCGACAGCAACAATCTCTACAGTGAGTCAGGCGCGCTTCTATCCGCATTGGTCGAGCGGGCCCGTGTCGAGTCACTGACCGGGCTCGAATTCGCCTCCGGCATCTATGGATCAGTCGGTGGGGCCGTCTACGGGAATGCAGGCGCCTACGGCAAGTCGATGGAAGATATTCTGTTATGGGTGGAGGTGCTGACGTCGGACGGAAATCGGGAGAAAGTGTCTCCCGATCAAATGGGATTTACTTACAGGAAATCGCTCTGCCGGGAGAAGCGCTGGATCGTATTGAGTTGCCTGGTCGGTCTCCAACCCGGTGAAAAACAGGCAATTACCGATGAGATCAACCGGATTATCGGAATCCGCGCGACCAAGCTCCCCATCGATCTTCCGTCAGCGGGGTCGTATTTCAAAAACATCGAAGATTCGTCTGCCGAGCATGGCAAGATTCCGGCCGGCAAGCTGCTGGAAGCAGTCGGGGCAAAGTCAATGCGGGTCGGGGGGGCAGCAGTCTACGAGAAGCACGCCAATGTTATTGTCAACGTCGGCGGCGCCACTGCCGCCGATATCCTCAAGCTGGCAGCCCAGATGCGCCAGGCGGTAAGCGATCAATATGGCATCGAATTGCACAGCGAAGTTCGCTTTTTAGGGGAACATCAACCCGATGCCGAAGTAGAAAGCTAGCGATGACCCACTGCGCCCGTATCCCTGTGTGGGAGCCATACTCTTCGAACAGCGACTTGAATTGACCATTGCCAGATACCGGTGAGGAATTTATCTTTGGTCTTGAGGCATGTTTCATTGCGAGACAGCCACTTGGCGGTCAAAAAGAAGGAGGATCTATCGATAATATCTAAAGGTTAATAGAGACCCCTGTCGGGGGGAGTGTGTGCATTTGTTGCACAGAAGTATGAGACATCAAAAGCTCGTCCGCTCACAGCGACGCAGCCCGGTCATGTGGGTGGTCGTGTGTTTAGCGATTGTCTGCTCGCACGCTTCGGCATGGGGTATCGGCATCTCGCGCGATACGGTTTTGTATCATCCCCTGTACCCCCATTTTTACGTTGCATCAGAGACAGAGAAATACCCTGTACTAAACGTGGGTGATCTGCTCTCATCGCCGCTCAGCCAGGAAAAATTCGACGAATACTACTTTGGTCCTGATCATGATCCACGGTTCACCTATCTGGGGCCACCGTTGGAGCTGCAAATTGGTGTGCAACCGCTGCAGGTTGATCTCGAGACCTTCCACGCGTTCAAGAGGCAAGATCGGATTATCGATGCGTGGAACACCGACATTCAACGCTTGATGAAGCAGTCCGATGCCGAAAAGCGCGGCGAGTTGAAGATCGGCGTCGAGTTGCCCTCGGCGATGGAGAGCATTGTCGGTGAGGGTGGCGCCGGCCTCAAAGTGTCCGGCTACCGTCGCATTCTGTTTTCCGGCCGCTCCCAGTGGACCAATGCGCAAAGCAGCGCCTCGGCGCGCCAGAACAAGTTCCCCTCGCTCACCATGGACCAAAAGTCCCGGTTCACGATCGAGGGAACCGTGGGCTCAAAGGTCTCGGTCAAAGTCGACCAGGATTCGGAACGCCAGTCCGACCTCGAAAACCGCATTCAGATTCGCTACAAGGGTGACGAGGACGACATCCTGCAAAACGTGGAAGCCGGCAACACCACCCTGTCCCTGCCGAATACCCGGTACGTTGGGTACAGCCAGCGCATTCAGGGGCTGTTCGGCTTCAAGGCGGAGGCGCAGCTCGGACCGCTCGATTTCACGATGATCGCCTCACAGGAGAAAGGCAACACGGTCCGCAACCGCTTTACCGCGGGCGCCACCGGTCAGAGTGTGTCCTTCCGCCGTGACTACCAGTATGCACGCTTCCGCTTCTTCGATATCGGCCGTGTTGGCGATGAGACATTGCTGCGGGACGGCGATGTGGTCGTGCGTTTTGAGTTGTATGAGTTGATCAACACCACCGAGGTCACCCGGGGCAAGGGCGGAGTCGCCTTTGAAAACGTAAACGATCCTGACGGAGAGGCCCAAGTCAGCCCGATCCGGAGCCGCTGGGAGCAATTGGGTCAGCAGGGATCCGAATGGGTGTTGGTCACGGAAGATCCCAACCGTGAGTTGCCCTACATCAAGTTCATCAACCAGCAGTCCCGCATCGAAACCAAGACGATTGCCTACTACATGGAAGTTCAGCGTGGCCCGACACGGTTCTCGTTTGGCAGCATCTCGGGTGACTCGCTGGAATTGCAGTTGCTGAAACGCAGCAACCCCTCGCCGGATGATCCGTTTTGGGATGCGGAATGGAAGAACGTCTACGATTTGGGGTTGCGTAACATCGATTACAACGAGTTCCAGTTGGACATCTACAAGGGCCAACCGGGTGACGAGCAGAACCCGGCCAACCTGAATCATCAGAACTCGGTTCCGTATCTGCAGATCCTCGGTTTGGACCAAACCAATCAATCGGGGTCACCGGGCGCCGACGGCAAAATCGATGACAATCCCGCCATACTCGATTTGGAATCGGGGCTGCTGATCTTCCCCGACCAGCGTCCCTTTGATACCGACGTGGGATATGCCCCATCGGCGGATTTCTCCGACAGTACGCTCAACGAGCGTGTGCCGGCGATCTATGAGACCGACAACTACACGGAACTGCAAAAGAATACGAAGTACTATTTCCGACTGCTCTCCCGCTCGCGGTCGACCAACATCAGTCTGCAGCAGGTGAACATCCTGCCGGAATCAGAAGTGATCACTTTCAACGGCCGGCGGCTGATCAAAGGCAGTGACTACCAGATCGACTACAGCATCGGATCGGTCACGCTGCTGCGCGATGAGTACCTCGATCCGACGGGCGAATTGACAATCGACTATGAGTATGCACCGTTCTTGACGGCCGATAAGAAGTCGCTCTTCGGTATGCGCGGCGAGTATCAGCCGAGCAACAATTTCCGTACCGGCGCGACGTTCCTCTACAAGGGTTCAAAAGCCACCGATCGTCCCGCCCAGCTTGGCCAGGAACCGTTCCGTGACATCGTGCTCGACTACGATATTTTCTGGCGCACGCAGCCCGGCCTGTTTACGAGTCTGGCCGACGCGCTGCCGCTGGTGGATACCGACGCGCCGTCGAACTTGTCGATTGAAGCCGAAGTCGCCCGTTCGATGCCGAACCCGAACACCAAGGGCGAGGTGTTTGTCGATGATTTCGAGGGCTCGCGCCAGGCGTATTCGCTGGGTATTCTGCGTGAATCATGGACGATTGGATCGCCGCCGATCGACTTGGACCTGTTGGACGCCGGCCAACCGGAACCGAAACCGCAGCGCGGATCGTACGATCCGTCGTTCGTCTGGTACAATCCCTACAATCAGTTCAAGATCACCGACATCTACAACCGCGAAGTCGAGAACAACAGCGAGGACCGCACGCATGTTTTGGTGCTGCGGTTCGACCCCGAAAAATCGCCGCTTTACGATTCGCTGACGGACAACCGGCGCGAGGTGTGGGGCGGTATCATGAACGGTTTGCCGCGCGGCATCTGGGATCAAACCCGGGCAGAATTGATCGAACTCCGGATGGGTGTGTTGGGCATCAACGAGGACGGATCGTTGGCGGAGACCGATAGCCTCCTGGGAACGCTGCACATTGATTTGGGACGTATCAGTGAAGACGTGAATCTGGACGGACAGTCCAACACCGAAGACGTTAACCGTAACGGAACGCTGGAAGACGATGAAGACGTGGGCTTGGACGGTGTGCCCAATGCGCAGGAGGACGTTGACGGCGACGGCATCCCCGACACCAACCTCGTTACGCTGCCCAATGGCGGGCAGATCAACGATCCGCGGGGCGACGATTGGTTCTTCAGCGACGACCTGCGCGATTTTGTCGACCGCATCAACGGCACCGAGGGAAACAGCACCGACTTTCTGTTAGGTCGTCCCGACAAGGAGGACATCGGCGGCGAAGGAGAGAACGATCTCGACAACGCCTACTATGCGTTTGAAATCGATCTCGCCAATCCCGGCGATAAACTGATTGACGGATCGGAAAAGCCCAGCCAATCTGGGCTGCCCATTGTCTGGAAGACATATCGCATTCCGTTGTGGGAATTATACGAAGCCGTTGACGTCAACGGGCGCCCGGACTCCAACAATATCCAATTCGTTCGACTGTGGATTGACAACGCCGGACAGCGAACCGAGTGTTTCATCGCTGCGTTCGACATCATCCAGAATCGGTGGGAAGGCCAATTGGCTGAGCGTCGCGAATTGCCGCCCGTTCATCGTTACCAACCAGCGGGAATCGAGCCGGAACCGGATGACACGCTCAATGACAAGGATCACATTGTCGATACCCGTGATCCGCGTCTGCCCCGCCTTGCCGAACCGCGATTCCGCGTGGAGATACGCAACACCGAATCGGATCCCATCTACCACTCGCCGCCCGGTGTGGCCGGCTATGAAGATCCGGTCACGAACGTGCGTGAGAAGGAACAGTCGCTCAGTTTAAAATACGAGGATTTCCTCCCGGGCGATTCCGGCCGTGCGGTGTCGAGCAATACCATTGCGGAAGACTATACCGGGTATCGGTTCCTGCGCATGAACGTGCACGGATTGGAGCGCGCCACGCTACCCGGCGGCGAAGTGATCGATGAATCGGAATTGGGCGACTTGGCCGACGGATTCACCGACATCTACATGAAGTTCGGAACCGATGAAAACAGCTATTACTATTACCGACGCCCGATCACACCCGGATGGGAAGGCAACGACGTCGACATCGACTTCAATGTCCTGACCGCGTTCAAGGAGGAGGCGACACGGGCTGCGGTGGAAGCCGGGACCACCTTTGTGGAGATCTTCGACACCGTCACCCACTACGGCGTTCGGGGCCGGCCCAGTCTCTCGCGCGTGAGTTACTTCGAAATGGGTGTCATTCGCACCAGTGGGGGCGGCGGGTTTGCCCACTCCAGTGAAGTCTGGTGCGATGAGTTGCGGCTGACCGACGTGCGCAAGGACCCGGGTGTTGCTGCACGTCTCGGTGTCACGGCGCAGTTTGCCGATTTGATGGGTTTCACCGCCACCGTCGACGGACAGGACTATGCCTTCCGAACGTTGAACTCAGGACGCACCGGCAGTGTGGTCAATTCCTCGACGAGTACCAAGAGCGACGTGCGTGCCAACATTAACTTGCACAAGTTTGGACTCGAAAAAGTCGGCCTGCGCCTGCCCTTATCGGTCAATTACTCGAAGTCGGTATCCACACCGAAGCTGTTGACCGGCTCCGACGTGGTGCTGTCGCCTGAGCTTCAGAAAGAGGAACAGACCATCCGCGTGCAGGATGGCTTCTCGCTGTCGGCGACTTGGACGCCGCCGGGTGACAACTGGCTGCTCAAGTCCACGCTGGGTAGTCTCTCGGGCGGATTCTCTTTCTCTCGGAGCAACCGCACCTCACCGACCATTCCCGCCGACACCGGGGAATCGTACAGCGCCAACGCGTCCTATCGGCTCAGTATCCGCAACCGTGTGGACTTCCCGATTCTCTATTGGTCGCGCTTCTTGCTGATGCCCAAACGGGTGTGGAGCGCGAAGTTTTCGTTTTTGCCGAATGATTTCAATGCGCGGGGAAGCGTCAATCGCAGCGAACAAGTGACGATCAACAGCAATGATCTGCGGACCGAGACCTACACGCGCAACTTCAACGGTAGCATGGGGACCACATACAATCCGTTCCCCGCGTTACGCCTCCGATACGACATGACGACGCGGCGCGACATCAGTGCCGGCACCGAAGATGAGGTGGTGCGGCTGAGTCTTAATCCCAAGGAGTTCAAACTTGGCGAAGAGCAGCAGTACAGCCAGAAGTTTAGCGCCGACTATCAGCCGAATATTCTGCCGTTCTTCATGCCGAATATCGGGTACAGCGCCGACTTCAATGATCGCATCGACGATCTTCGGAGTGATCACGACGTCAGTGTGAACCGGCGTATGACGGTCAGCAATACGTTCGATCTGGAACGCGTCTGGTCGTTTTTGGGAGCGGACGCAGGTGGCCGTCCCGGCCGCGGACGGCGGCCGCCGCCCCGACAGCCGGAACCGGAACAGAGTGAGCGGAAGAGTGCAGATGATGTCCGCGACGAGCAGTCGGACGGTGATGACGGCGGCAGCTTCGATCCGTTGGCGCCCTGGCGGCTGATGCTCAAGGGAGTCAACTTCGTCACCTCACCCCTCGAACCGATTTCCGTCTCGGTGTCGCAGGTGAATTCCGACCGGCGTAACAACCTCTATGATCGTCCTTCGATGAAGTACACGTTCGGATGGAACATCGACGACGTCGATGTTCCTCGTGTGTCATCAGGATCGGTGGCGGCCGGACAGGTCGATGAGCAAACCGAGAACCGGTCGCTGGCGGCGAAAAACAGCATTCGCATCGGTCGCATTCTGACCATTTCCAACGCGTATTCCTATGCCGAGGGCGAACGCCGGCAGAGCAACAACTTCCCGACAGTCACCAAGTCCACGACCTTCCCGGATCTGTCCACGGGTTTGGGACAACTCAACAAGCTGCTGCCGATTGGATGGTTGTTCACCAGTGCATCGGCGAAGGTGGCCTATCGGCAGAAGTTCGATGAAGGGTACATCTTGGAAGATACCGCCCGGACCGGTGGACGGGAGACCAAGACGTATGGGTTCCAGCCGCTCATCAATCTGACCGGGACGACGCCGCAGGGGATCCGATTGACCTTTGCGGCAAATCGGACGACGACTGAATCGAGCGGTGAAGTCAATCCCACTACCCAACGCAACCAGAGCGATTGGCGGTTCACGATGGATTACTCGTTCCGCTCGCCCAACGGTATTCCGCTTCCGTTTTTGCGCAGTATTCGCATCAAGTCGCAGATGAGTATCTCGCTGTCGATTTCACATCGATCCACGGAAACCCTGACCGAAGAGACCGCAGGCGGTGGGCTGGTTCCAACCAACACCTCCAGTGAACTCACTATTCAGCCACGCGCCAACTACAGTTTTTCGTCCCGCGTCAAGGGCGGGTTGAGCGCCCAGTGGACCGATTCGAACGACAACACACGCGGTGCCCCGCGCAAGACGCACATCCGTGAATTGGGTATCTGGGCGGAGTTCAGTTTCTAGCAGGGTGCTGAACAACGGACTGCGACCCTGGAACCCCAACCTTGTCATGCTGAGCCCGCCTGAGGCGAACTCGGGATGACATCGAGGAGATTGCGCCGAATCGTGGATTTTTCCGTACCCTGCTAGTGTCGTGTCCCGGAAGTCCGTTAGATAAGTCGACGCGGCTGGTCCCGAGCGTGGCGTCACCCGCCCTCGGGTGACGCCTTGTCCGGAAAGGAGATAGCGGTCACGCGAAGGCGCATAACCGCACTGTGGTCGTGAACAATTTCATTAACCTACTTCCGGGACGCGATGCTGGTATAGGTGCCATTACATAGCGTCGCCGTCTTGGCCATACGACACGGGTGAGACGCCCGTGCGACATCGGCCGCTCCATCGCAAGATGATTCTGACAATCGCTCAAAGTACGAAACGAATGGTGGCTCGCTTTCTCTCCATCGGATCGGGAATTCTGCCAACTCCTGCCGCGACAATCCTCGTGCACTTGGCACAATATTCACTACATTCCAGCCATGCGTACTGACCAGGCCCATCCATTGCGCATTGGCTGGATTATTGTCCTGCTCGGTGTGGTCACCGTCGGCAGTTCCTGCGCGGGTAATCGCGACGTTCCCGCATTTGATCAACAGCGCGCGATGGAATATCTCGAACGCCAGGTTGAGTTCGGGCCGCGCGTACCGGGCACCGACAGCCATGCGGCTTGTGCCGCGTGGTTGCAGGATGTACTCTCTGAATACGCGGACACGGTCTGGACTCAGCCATTTTCGCGCTATGTTCCCTTGGTGGACGATACCATGCACATGGTGAATATTGTCGCCGAATTCAATCCCGCGGCCGATGAGCGCATCGTTCTGGGGGCACACTGGGACACACGTGTCTACGCTGATCGGGATCCCGACACATCGTGGCATCGCAAGCCGATCGCCGGCGCCAATGACGCGGCATCAGGTGTGGCCGTCCTACTGGAATTGGCCCGAGCGTTTGCGACCACGCCACCACCAATGGGAATCGACATTGTCCTCTTCGACGGCGAGGACCAGGGACGATATGCCCGCCCCGATCATGAGTGGGCGTTGGGGTCTGAGGAATTCGTGACCCGCACACGCCCCGATTACGAATGGGGTGTGCTGGTCGACATGGTAGGGGAGAAGAACGCCGAATTCCGACGTGAGGGGTATTCGTACCGCCATGCACGCAAGCTCCAGGATCGCATTTGGTCGATTGCCGAGACACTGGGCGAGACGGAATTTCTCAACGAACTGGAGGACCCGATTCAGGATGATCATGTCCCGTTTCTCATGCGGGGTATTCCGATGGTGGATATCATTGACTTGCGATATCCCTATTGGCATACGTCTGAAGACACGGTCGACAAATGCTCGCCCGAGTCGTTGGGAAGCGTCGGACGTGTTGTGTTGCACTTGATTTACACGGGTTAACTCACATGATGGCCCATGATCCACCACCGGCCGCTGCGGCGTCGCGCGACACGGCGGGCGCCTATGGTTTCCGTCGGCGCGAGTTGATCGCGATTGTTGTACTCGCCGTAGTGGTCGGCGGCATTACGATTCTCCAATGGTGGCAGGAGGATCAGGCGCTGGCCCATCGCCAGTGGTCCGTGCAGGATGTGTACATCGACACGTTGCTGCTGACGAATTCTGAACGACGCGCCGTGGCAGACTCGGTGCCGGCAGCGAGGCCACCCGAACCCAGTTTCACTGTGGTCGACGTCAATACGGCCGATGAACGCGAATTGATGCGTATACCCGGGGTCGGACCGGCGCTGGCCGAACGCATCGTAGTCTCTCGAGCGATTAATGGGCCGTTCCGGTCTGTTGATGACTTGCAGCGTGTCCATGGCATTGGCGTGAAAACGGCCACCCGCATGGCGAGGTGGATACGTTTCTCCGGCTTGTCACGTATCACGATGGATTCCGCGGAGGGACGGCCATGAGGATCATCGCCGGACGTTTCAAAGGGCACAAACTCAAGCCGGTCAAATCGAACAGTGTCCGTTCGACCGGGGACCGCGTGAAAGAGTCGCTATTCAATATCCTCCAGGCGGAATGCGCCGATGCCGACGTGCTGGATCTGTTCTGCGGCGCCGGTACGCTGGGGATGGAAGCGCTCTCGCGGGGCGCCCGTTACGCCGCTTTTGTCGATCGCAAGCGTCAAGCGGTCGTCTGCACGCAGGACAATATTGATACATTGGGATTGCAAGACGAATCGTTGGTCATTTCGGCCAATGTCTCATCGGCGCTGAACACACTGGGCGAACGCGGTGATCGCTATACACTGATTTTTGCCGACCCGCCGTACGGCGATGGCTGGCCGCCCAAGGTGCTGCGGCAGGTGGCCCGGAGCACGGCGCTGGCCGACGAGGGAATCCTCGTGATTGAACACCACAAAAAGGAACTGCCGGGAGAATCGCCCGAGGGGTTTTCGCTGTGGACCGAGCGCCGGTTCGGTGATACCATGTTCACGATTTGGCGCTGGCAACGGGACAACCATCAGGATGCCGATGATATGCCCACCGACACGGGAGCCGACACATGACCGTTGAGCGCGCACCGCGCACCGGCCTTTACGCCGGAACATTCGATCCCATCACCTTTGGCCATCTGGATTTGGTGCACCGTGCACTGGCCCTGTTCGACTCGCTGATCATTGCGATCGCCGAGAACCCGGCCAAGACGCCGCTGTTCAGTGCCGAAGAACGACGCGCGCTGATTCTCGAATGTCTGCCGACCCTCGAAGATGGCAATCTCGACAAACGGGTGGAAGTGCTCGTTTTCGACGGGTTGCTGGCCGATCTTGCACGGGACCGTAAGGTGACAGCATTTTTGCGCGGTTTGCGTGCGGTATCGGACTTTGAGTTCGAATTCCAAATGGCGTTGACGAATCGGGCCTTGGTGCCTGAAGTCGAAGCGGTTTATCTGATGCCCAACGCCAAGTACAGTTATCTCTCGTCCAGTGTGATCAAAGACGTCGCGCGACACGGCGGCGACGTCTCCAAGTTCGTCCCGTCGATTGTCGCACAACGCATGGCGGAACGCTTCGCATTGAGTAAGCAGTCACCGTAACACGCGACCCCACGCTTACGCCTATAGCGATTGTCAGAAACCCCTTCCGCTTGAGTAGGGTGGGCTTCGCACACCCAACAGGGCTGCCTGCTTCTGGGTGCCACGGTCCTTGAGGGTGTGTTGAAAAAGTCTTGTGCTGACTCCGGACCCGATGATGTAACCGAATGAGTCAATCATAACATCGGGTAGGTGCGGCTCTTAGAGTGATTGTCAGAATTATTTTCCGTTTGGATTTCTATACTCTGTCATCCCCGTCGGCTGTGGCGGACCGAGACAGTGTCGTAATTGCTTGTGTACGAAGACAATGGATTCCCGCTTTCGCGGGAATGACAGCTAAGGTTACCTTGGCAAACGGAAATCTATTCTGACAACCGCTCTTAGCCGCACCGGTCCGGCTAAGAGCCGGACCTACGCGACAAACCTATGGGTTTGTCAACACGCCCTGAGGCCCGTGGCGCTCTCCTGCAATCGGAGAGGACGTCTGACCATCGCTCGAACTGCACCGACTCGATTTGCCACTCACTACCAGATCCCCGGTACTGTCTTCCACATCCCATCGTGAACGCACTGCATTGCGGTCGCGAGGATCATATTGTCAATTTCTTCCGCCTTATCCGGCTTCGGGTCGGGGCAGGACTGTATATTGCCGGTGGTTGTCGTTATACAAACGCTGACTGGCCTGAGACAGTCACGGCATTGCATTACAAGGGCCACGGTGTCGGCGAGAATCAAGACACAGTTCACGATGTTGGGATCGCTGGAAAGTCGACTTGCGTCGATCCCGATGCAGGGTAAGGTATCGGTTGGCATCGGCGTATGTCGGCAATGGCTCATGTCCACTGTGCATGACTGTCGGGTATTGTGTGCAGTTGTACTCGTTGGTTTTTTGTTGGTGGCTGTTCCAGCGACTGCGGTGGAACGATTGGAGGTCGATAACCCCGGTGATTCGGCCTATTTGTCTCATCGGTTGCGTGTCATCCACTCAACCAAACCGACGCCCGAAGAACCTCCGATTCCGCAACTTTGGCAGGTGCTCCGACCGGCAATCGGTGATACCGCCAGCGGGTTGTACCTCAGCTCGTACAATACCGCGGACGCTGATGACCGGCCCTCTGTGTTCGGGCTCTTCACTTACCCCGGACGAAAGCTCCTCAAGGATACACCTGTTCGCGGTGTGATTCGCGACTGGCGACCGTTGGCATCCCATCGCGATGAGCCGATTACGGTTCTGTATACCAGTTATATCCGTGACACAGCCTACGTTAGCCGATTGGCGGTTGAGACGGGTCATCTAACCTCCGTCTATCTCGCGCATGGGCGCGACGAACGTCCGAGCGGCAATAACAAGTGGGAGCCGTGGATCGATATTCTGCTGGTAAACGATTACGATTTCGACAGTACGCAGGAAGTTTTTGTTTATATCAACTCGGAACGTGAATCCAACCCGGCGATCCGGACGCTGTATTGCATCGATGCGACCACGTTGTCCATTGAGTGGGCGCTCCGGGTTGCATCACCGATTCATCGCGGTGATCTTTGTGTCTCAGATTCACCGGACGATACGTCGGTCCTCTTTCTTGGTTACAATACCAAGCAAGGATATTCTGACAGCCTCTTCACCGATCTGATGGCCCACCTGGTGAAAGTTGATCACAAAGGGCAGGTGGTTTTTCAGTATGAGTGCGCAGAACGCCACTTCGACGGAGACATTGTCCCCGTGCCATCCCACTCGCGTCTGTATGTCTCGCATGTCCTGCCATTCCCCGGCGCCGAACAGCTATCGATTGGCCCCGATGAGTACCGGCTGTCTGCGATTGACTGGGAAGGACGTGTTCTTGCGTCCACTGTTCTAGCGAATCTTCCACGACGTCTATGGGCGCACACGTTCGGCGACGATCCCGAACGGCGGCTGTGCGTGCAGATGAAGAACGGCGTCGTCCAGGTCTATGACAGCGCACTGACTCTCATCGCACAGTCGGACTCGGTGGCATACCTCGATTATCTCGGCCGTGTAAAGATCGCCGGACAGGCAGATCCTGTTATACTCTGCGACGACGGCGTGTACACGAAAGGATTTGAAAAACTGGCGCACATGCCGGTACCGACGTCATCGATCGAGGTCCTTGGTTACGACGATCAAGGGAATGCGCGGTCGTTCCTTGTCAACGGCGTCCCCGCCGCAATTGTTGCCCTGGAGAAGAAAAGCACGGCCGAGTTGGTAGGGGTGTTCTACCGACGCAATCAAAACGCGGTTCTGATGGTATTGACCGGTTTGATCGTCGCCGTTGTCATTGTCAACTATTACCGTCGAAAAAGCAAAGCCACGCTCGCGATCATTGCCCGCCAGCGTGATGAACTCCGCGAAACGCACCGTGCCTTGCAGGAGGCTCAGAAGACGATCATCGCACAGGAGAAATACCGCCAGGCGCGGGACATTGCGGGTGGATTCGGACACGAGATTCGTAACGCGTTGCTTCCGGCGGAGACCGCGCTCGAACGATTGCGGACGACGCTGGCTAATATCGACAAGGACAATCAGCACAACCGTTACGTCACGTCGATTGATAGGGCGATCAACCGCGTGTTTGACTTGACCGATGTGATTTCCGGGTACCTGAAGCTCGATCGCACATTTACGCCTGTGAGAGTCGATCTCAACGACGTTATTCGCGAATCCATTGAATCACATCGTATTCGTATCGAAGAGCAGGGAGTCGAGGTGCAATGGGAGCCGTTGCATGAAAGCTCCGTGCTGGGCGACCATGTGCAACTTCAGTCGGTCATCTCCAATGTGCTGATTAACAGCTTGGATGCCCTGCGCGAACAATCGCATTCCGCCATTGCCATTACTGTATCTGACGAACGCGATTTGGTGCGCGTTCGCCTGGAGGATAATGGCCAAGGCATTCGTGCAGAAGACCAGTCGCGGATTTTCGATACGTTTTACTCCACAAAACCCCGTTCCGGACATGGTTTGGGATTGTCTATTGTGAAACGCATAGTCGAGATGCACGGTGGTACGATTGAGATCCGATCGGAGTATGGCCACCACACAACGGTTGAATTCACTCTCAAGAGTGCGCACATGAAACAGGATACCTCACAATGAATCACGCACCCGAAGGGAAGAGGCCCGACACCCGCCCCACAATCTTGATTGTCGATGATGACCCCGACGTTCTCGAAGCGCTCGGGATGGTCTTCGAGGAAGACTACAACGTACTGACCGCGGATTCAGGTCCGAAGGCAGTCGAGATTGTTCGTCAGAATGAAAACATCGCTGCAGTCGTCATGGACATTAAGATGGACGGTATGGACGGCCGCGCGGCGACACGGGAGAGTCGCAAGTGTCGTCCCGAGACGCCTGTCATCTATCACACCGGTTTCCCCGGTGAATACGATGAACGGACCATCGACGCCGCCGACGAACCATACGACTATATAACGAAGGGGCGATCGCTACCGGAACTGCGCCGATCGGTGCGGAATGCGGTAGAATCCTACGAACTCAAGACAAACACCCACCGCTTGCTGCAGATCGCCGAGCGTGAGTACCACATGATTGGACGTTCCGCCGTAATGCAGGAGGTCTTTCGGACGATAGCCCAGGTGGCGCCGAACGACAGCAAGATCATGATTCTCGGGGAGACCGGCACGGGAAAGGAGTTGGTCGCCCGAGCCATTCATCGGACGGGCACACGTGCACGACAGCGGCTTGGCATCCTCAACTGCAATCACAAAGCCCCAGACTTGGTTGAATCGGAGCTGTTTGGACATCGGAAAGGCGCGTTTACACACGCCTATACCAGTCGTGTCGGCTTATTCGAGTTTGCCAACAAGGGCACCGTGTTCCTGGATGAAGTCGGCGATCTCGACATTACCACACAGGCGAAATTGCTGCGTGTGCTGGAAACCGGTGAATTTCAGCCGATCGGCACAGACGATTATCGCCTGACCGATGTCCGCTTGATCTGTGCCACGCATCGTGACTTGCCGGCACTGGTCAAAGATGGCCGGTTCCGTGAAGATCTGTACTTCCGTCTCTGCGGCATTCAAATCGTAATGCCGCCGTTGAGAGAGCGAAAGGAAGATATCCCCGCGTTGGTCGAGGCGTTCGTGCGTCGGTTGACCACCGACGAGAGGTTTCCGCCAAAGATTATCGATGATTCCGCCATGATGGCTCTCATGGATTGCGAATGGCCAGGCAATGTCCGTGAGCTGCTCCAGATGATCGAACGACTAATCATCATGACGCCCTCCGACGTGATCTTCGGTGAGGATGTGACAAAGACGCTGAAGATCGATAACGCATTGGATTGCTGCGACAACTCAAGTCTTCCCGAGCGACTGCGTAAGATTGAACGGACATACATCCTCCAAGCGCTCCTCGAAGCGCACTATAACATCACCGCTGCCGCCTCCCTCCTCGGCATCGACCGTTCCACGCTACAAAAGAAGCTCAAGGCGCACGGGATAGATTCAGGATTGTTTCGCGAGTAGTCTGACCGGACAGCTTAGTTCGCTCCTACCTCCAACGCACCATGTGTGGCCGCTATTCACATCGTTTGCGATATCCTTCGTAGACGAAATTCCCAGCGGCTTTCATCAGCATTTCCACGAAGGCGGTAACCAGCTGTCGATGAGCACCTTGCAGCAGCCTTGGACATGTTTATTCATGGCATGCCAGTTGTATAGTCTTCTCATCGGAGGAGAGGCAATTCCGCTCACGAACCACAATCTAATGGAGGAGGAGAAGAATGCGCATGTATGTCGGTTACAACAGAAGGTCTGGGCCATTTTGGGTGTTAGTACTGCTACTTGTCACCGCAATGGCGATACCGGCCATTGCACAGCTTCCGAAAAACGGAATCCTGTTTACTAATGGCCCTGATGGATCTGTCGACAGGGACCTGTATCTGATCGATCCGCTGACCGGTGATGTCAGTTTGATCTACGACAACGATGAGCTCATTGATAATCCTCGCTGGGACCAGTCGCAAACACGAGTTGTCTTCACGAGCACTCTGACAACATCGGGCCTTCCAGACATTTATCTGTTGGAGGCCGCTACTCAGGCTGTTGACACGGTAACGACCGGTGGACGGTACGCATACCCGTTGTTCTTCTCAGACGACGTACTCTGGGCCATCTACAGAGTAACTGCGAGTGTCGACGAGCTGTATGCCATCGACATTGCCACGGGAGATACGACGCGATTGAGCGAATTTAACAAGTACATTGACAGGTTCGATGTGGATCAATCCCGTAGCAAGATCACATTTGAACTTCGCGAGCCGAACATTAATTCAAGTGGTGAGGTCTGGGTTGCGAACATCGATGGGTCAGGTATACCAGACTGGGACAACGCGAGTCAGCTTACGGACAACAGTATGATGCCGTCGATTTGAATGCTATGATCGACTGCGTCTTCTTTAATGGCAATTGTGTTTTGGATCCCGATTGTCTCACATGGCGAGCAGATTTCAACTACGACGGTGTTCCGGACGCGTTGGATATCAATGCAATGATCCAGTACTTGTTTTTCAACGGTTTTTGGCCCTGCCATCCGTGCAATCCGTTTGATGAGTCGTGCATCCTTGTGGGCACTTAGCCCAATATCACCGGGTGCCCGCGCCGGGGTGAGGGCCGGCGTGTCTGCTCGGTTGTTTTGAGGTAGAGGGCATCCCAGCCCGTCTGTATCCCAGGTGCAGAGGGCGATGGTCGCCTGCTGAGGCCGCCATCATGGGGGCAGGCCCGCCGGAATTCACTCCGGCGGGCCGATTTTTTGCCCGACCGTGACCGTCAGTGCTCCGCCACGCCAGTTGCTCCCTTTGACTTTTCTGCCTTCCATTCCCGATAATGGTGGTCTCCAGAAGCGACAGGACACAACATCTGTTCGGAGTGGGGGAGCGTATGGCTGGCAAGATTGAACAATGGCTGAAAAGCGCGGGGCGGCTCTGGCTGCGGCAGGTGGCGCCACAGGCGACGACGATGTCCTCACCGCTGCCGGCCGGGGAATTGGAAAAGATCTCCCGGATTCTGGTCGTTCGTCTCGATGATCGGCTGGGCAATATCGTTCTGTTGACGGCGCTGCTGGTGGCCCTCAAGGGACGGTTCTCCCGCGCCCAGCTGACCTGTCTGTTGTCGCAACGGTACGCCGACATGAAGCAATTTATACCGTCGGTTGATGAGTTTTTGATCTTTGACCGATCGGCGCTCGCACACAATCCGATGCGGGTTCGTCCACTGTTGAAGCAAATCCAACAGCAGAATTATGATCTTGTTATCAATGCCGCCGATGATCGCAGCCTGTCGTTTAATCATCTGATGGTGACGGCGCTCTCGGGCGGACGTATTCGCGTGGGACACGACCATCCGGCGGCGAGACGATACCACGAGGTCGCCGTTCCGATTCCGAAAGAGAAGGGCAAAGACGTGACGGTTCGTCATGTTACCGATATGCATCTCGACCTCTTGCGTGCGCTCACGCCCATCCGGTCGACCACGCGTCCACTGGTTCGTCGCCCGCGCAGCGATACGGGATTCGGTGCGGCCTTCGCGTTTCGAACCCAGCCATCAGGCAAGCCTCTCGTATTGATCCACCCTGGCGGGCGTGGGCCGAAGCGGTGGAAGCCAAAACACTTTGCAGAGGTGGCCAAGGCACTCCATGCGACCGGAGAATACCGCGTCGGTTTGGTGTGGGGACCGGCGGACATCGACGCCGCCGATATCATTTTGGAATCCGCCAAAGACGCGGTCAATCCCGTGGGTGTACTGGCATTCGACGATTTCGTATCGTTGGTCTGCTCGGCCACCGTCTTCGTCGCGAGCGATTGCGGACCAATGCACCTGGCGTCGGCCCTCGATACGCCCACCGTGGCGATCTTCCTCGTCAGTGATGCCGATAAATATCATCCCCGAGGCGATAATGATGTGACACTCGATGGGCGTCACCAACGTATCACTCCCGAACGGGTGGTCGAGGCGATCGCCACAGCCGCCGCCGGCGCCCGTGAAACGGCGGCCAAACGCGCGGCCGCGATGACGAGCGGCTCCGGCCATGTCCCATCGAACACCGAGCCCGAGTAATTGCCCGTGACCGAATCCCCACAGACACGATCTCAGCATGCTCTGCGCCGTTTCTTGTACTACGTGCGGCCGTTTCGTGGGTACTTGACGGTCTCTGTTTCGGCCACGGTGCTGTACGTCATTTTGTCGGCACTGCTGATCTGGCTGATCGGCCCATTGGTGGCGACACTCTTTGGCGGCAGCCCGGTCGCCGATATCACGCCCGCTCCGGAAACGACTGGTCTGTCCGGTTGGTTCAGCGATATCAAAGAGACCATCCTGAACACATTTGAACGACTGATCGTTCGCGCTGATTCAGTGATCACGCTGACACGGATGTGTGTCGCGATCATTCTCATCTCGTTTGCGAAAAACATACTGTTGTACCTACAGAACTTCCTCATTGCGATTGTACAGCAACGTCTCATCCGAAAGTTGCGTGACCAACTGTTCGCACACTATCAGGATCTCTCGATGGCCTACTTTGCGCGGACGCGTACGGGCCAGGTGATCTCGCGCGTGACGAACGACGTGCGTGTCCTCAACGATATGCTCGATCTGGGGTTCACGCGGATGATCAAGGAACCATTGCTTGTCGTGCTGCTGCTGGCGTCGCTGTTCATTATCAGTTGGCAACTGGCGTTGATTACGATCACGGTCTTGCCGCTCACCACGGCGGTGATGGTGACGGTGGGGTGGTACGTACGGCGTTACTCGCGTCGCTCCCAGGAGTGCATGGCCGACTTGCATTCGGTATTGGAGGAAGCGGTCGGGGGCATCCGTGTGGTCAAGGCGTTTGGCATGCAAGATTTCGAGGTGGGACGTTTTCGGAACATCAACAACGCATTCTATCGCGCGATGCTGAAAATGGCCCGCGTGCGCAAATTGAATTCACCGATTAACGAATTCCTGGGAACGATTGCCGGAGTAACCATTCTCTATTTCGGCGGCCGCGCCGTGCTGGGTGGTGAAGGGCTCATTGCCACGGAGTTCATAACCTTTGTCTTTCTGGTATTCTCCCTGATCCAGCCGATCAAGGGACTTGCCGAAATCCACGCCAAATTGCAGGAGGGCCGTGCGGCCGCGGAACGCGTGTTCGAGGCGCTGGATACGCCGGTCGATATTGTCGATTGCCCGGGTGCCAGGCCGATGGCCGAATTCACCGATTGTATTCGTTACGAAGATGTGACGTTCGCGTATGATCCCGGCCGTCCGGTCCTGCGAGACATCTCACTTGACGTCCCGCGCGGTTCTTCGATCGCGCTGGTGGGACCCTCCGGTGGCGGCAAATCGACGTTGTGTGATTTGCTGGTGCGCTTCTACGATCCCGACAAGGGACGGATCACAATCGACGGTGTCGACCTCCGCGACATCACTATCAATTCGCTGCGCGCGCACCTTGGCATTGTGACGCAGGATATCATCCTCTTCAATGACACCGTCGCAAGAAACATTGCCTACGGATACGGGACGATTGATCACGACAAGCTGCGCGAAGCGGCGCGTGCGGCGCAGGCGCTCGAGTTCATCGAAGCACTTCCGCAGGGATTTGAGACGGTGGTGGGTACGCGCGGTGTCAAGCTGTCGGGTGGCCAGCGCCAACGGATCGCGATTGCACGCGCCATTATGAAAGATCCGCCGATTCTCATTTTCGACGAAGCCACAAGCGCATTGGACACCGAATCGGAAGTGGCCGTTCGGCGAGCGATCGAGAATCTGCTGAAGGATCGGACGGCACTCATCGTTGCACACCGACTGTCAACCGTGCGCGACGCCGATCGTATTGTGGTGGTGGATAACGGCCGCATCGTGGATGCCGGCAAACATAACGAACTGCTCGCGCGCGGCGGCTTGTATCGCCGGCTGCACGATATGCAGTTTGACGACTCTCTGGCATCCACAATGGCCGCCGATGACGTGCCCGTGGGCCAACAGTAGGGAATACGCGATGCATCTATCCCCGGTCTTGTGCGTATAGCCAACCGATGAAGATTCTCGTATCTCTTACACTCGAGGGTCGCAATGCGGGCATATGGTATGCCCTCGAGACCACCAGGCGATTCCAGGCGCGCGGGCATGACGTTTTGTGTCTCCCGCGTTCCCAGGGGAAGACTATTGAACGCGCGCGTGAAGCCAACCTGAACGTGATTGATGATTGCGATCTGGCCGTGTCATCGCCGAGGCACGTTTATGAAAACGTCAGACGGCTCATCCGTTTGGCTCGCGAATTCCAGCCCGATGTCGTTCTCGCCCACTGGGGACCCGATCACATCTATTGGGCGTTGGCCAAAACAGTTGGGCGCTTGACAACACCGCTCATTCGCGTGCGTGCCCTCGACCCGCGTCCGCCGAAGAAACACATCCTGTCAAAGTGGCTGCATCGCAAACCGACCGATCACATTGTTACTGTCAACGCACGTCTGCGCGACCTGTACCACACGCGACTGCGACTTCCGCGCGACTGCGTGTCGATCATTGGCCCTGGTGTCGATCCCACACATCTTGATCCCGGCGAGCCAGCCGACTTGGCCGCACTCGGGGTCCCGAAGGGTAAAGATGTCGTCATATTGCTGGCTCGCTTCTCGCCGGTGAAGGGGCATCGGGTAATGTTGAAATCTATTCGTCAGGTCGTCGAACGGTTTCCTGACATTCATTTTCTCTGGTTGGGATTTCCGGCCGAATACGACCGACGTCTGTTCGACCGCTGGTTCGTCGAGGCTAACCTGATGGATTACATTACGGTGGTGGATTCCTTTCAACCGGATATTTATGCGATTTTGCGTGCCTGTACCTTGGGCCTGGTGACGTCGGTAGGATCCGAGTCGATTTCACGGTCGCTCTTGGAGTACTTCAGTTGTGGACTGCCGGTGGTTGCCACCGATGTTGGTGGGGTAACTGACTTGATGCAGCGCGGTGAGTTTGGTATACTCGTTTCACCTGATGACGCCGCCGCTCTGGCCGACGGGATCATGCGAATTCTCGCATTGCCCGATCGCGGACAATCGCTGGGCGTACGGGCGCATACTTACCTGTTATCGAATGTCACATGGAATCAGCGTATCGACGATTGGGAGAACCTGCTCGCAGCGACGCGTGACCGTGCATGGAGTCATTGAGTCGGATGCTGTCGGCGAGTGTAAACACGAGGAACCTTATGAGTGGCGATGATCGTGTGGTCCTTGATTCCCGCCCCAACGTGGTGACCGGTTCCGATCCCAATCCGGTTCCCCGTTCGCGTGCACCGATCGTTCTCTCAGCCGTTCTGGTTGCCAAAAACGCCGCCGCGACGATCGAGAAGGCGATTCGCGCCGTACGGTTCTGCGATGAAATCGTCGTCATTGTCGATCAGGAGTCGACCGACGAAACCGAAGCCATCGCACGTCGTTTTGCCGACCACGTCGCGATTTGCCCGTGGATGGGATATGGTCCCACCAAACGGGCGGCCATCGATCTGGCACGGGGCCGTTGGATTCTCATCATTGATTCCGATGAGGAAGTGTCTCCTGAATTGGCGGTGGCGATCAGCGAGGCGATTCGCAACGGCAAGGATGCCAATATTGCGGCGTACGCATTACGGCGGCGCACGCGTTATCTCGGCCGCTGGATGAAGCATGGCGATTGGGGGCGTGATCGGGTGGTCCGGTTGTTTGATCGCACCCGTGCGGAACTGTCTGAGGACTCGGTCCACGAATCGGTGCGGGCGCCCGGTGACACTCCTGCACTGCACGGCATTCTGTATCACGAAGGCGATCAGACACTGCATTCGTATCTCGAACGACTTGACCGTTACACGACGCTGGCCGCTCATTCACTGTTTGACAAGGGACGGCGTGCATCGTGGCTGTCGATCACCGTACGCCCGGCCTTCAAGTTCATCCAAGCCTACATCCTGCGTATGGGATTCCTCGACGGTTGGCAGGGATTAATACTGGCCTTCTATTCCTCCGTGTACGTCTTCACCAAGTATGCCAAGCTTATGCAGCTTGAGCGTGATCACATCACATCCAGCGAATAGCCCCTGGTGGGTGGCCGCAATCTGTGATCGCGGTCGCCGAAGGCGAAAAAACGGCATGTTGAGAGGGCGATCAAACCTCTGGAGTTTGGGCGCCACGGCCCTTCATCGACCTGTTGAAAAAGTCGGGATTCGTTTCCGAACTGCACGATATCACCGAACGGGAGAATTGTAACCTCGCGTAGGTCCGGCTCTTAGCCGGACAGGTGAGGCTAAGAGCCGCACCTGCGCGACGACTGATGTGGGTTTTACAACACGTCCCCAAGACCCGTGTAACGCAGTCCGTTGCTGATCAGTCGTATCCGGTTACTGAAGTCGCAGGCAACTCGTGCAATCGGTGAATCCCCTCGTAATCGGACAGGAATTTTGACAACCGCTAAAGAGTCGTGTCCCGGACATACGTTTCATAATGTTCTGTGTGAAACCGTACCCTGTGGCGTCACCCGCCCTCGGGTGACGCCTTGTCCGGGCAGCAGAGAGCCGTCACGCGAGTATTGTCCGACTGAACAACGATGTAGCGCGGGCGTCTCGCCCGTGCGGCATGGCCCGTTCGACCTTGCTCGCGGCAAGCGGGACGGCCATGCTACGGTGGCTTGATTCGGAAAGCACTTCTGACAGCCGCTATAGTTAATCACAAGGGGTGGGATATTCCCGCCCACACACATACTTTGTCAAACAATCAACCGTCGCAGTGAGAACACAGATTACCGTTGACCGGGACACCCGAGCCTGTCATTCTGAGATGGCTATGAATGGCCCCGACGACGATATCGTTTCAGCTGCGACGCCGACCAATGATGGAGCCTCCCGCGACGTCCGCCGCGTCTCACTGTGGGGTCTTGCGGTCAATCTGTTGCTGACGGTTCTGAAGATCGGCGTCGGAATTGCCAGTTCGAGTTTGGCATTGGTGATGGACGGAATCCACAGCGTTGCCGACTCGATCACCGACGTGACCATTCTCATCGGACGACGATACTGGTTAGCGCCACCCGATGAACGCCATCCCCACGGACACGGGCGGGTGGAAACATTGGTCACCGTCGTCATCGGGCTGCTGGTGCTGGGGACCGGCGTCGGATTGGTGTACCGCGCCACAACGGAGATCCCCAAATCGGTGGGCATCACATCTCCAATGGCCGTTCTTATTGTCGCCGTGGCATCGCTGATTGGTAAAGAGTGGCTGTATCGATGGACAATTACAGTGGGACAGCGGCATCAATCATCGGCGGTTGTGGCAAATGCCTGGCATCATCGGTCGGATGCGCTCAGTTCCATTCCTGTCGTAATCGCCGTGGTGGGATTCTGGATTCGTCCGGATTGGCACTTCCTCGATCCGGTAGCCGCGATACTGGTGGGCGTGTTGGTTGGGCACGCAGCGAAAGAGATTATCTGGCCCGCCGTGCAGGATCTGGTCGATACGGCGCCCTCACGATCAACTCGTGCCGCCCTTCACAAGATCATTGAGGAGACCGACGGTGTGTTGGACACCCACGCTCTGCGTGTCCGCCGGGTGGGGCCCGGTCTTCACATCGATCTCCATATCCACGTCGATCCCGGCATCACCGTCTATGCCGGGCATGAGATCGCCACCGCCGTCAAGCAGCGCCTGAAAATCTCCGGCCATAATGTCGCCGATGTCGTTGTCCACGTTGAGCCTCACGACGAGGACCACGATTAATCGTACATTTGCGGGTATTTCCCATCTTGATTGGAACTTGCACTCGTGTCATTTTGTTTTGGAAGGCAGGCGGATTCTCAAATCGGCTCATCGTCTGGAGTTAACAAGTTGGCAGATAGTATCGGGGATCGATGGTCTCAGGGAAGGAGAACACCATGTGGAGGCGTTTAGTACCGGCGCTGGCATTGGCCGCCGTGTTTACGGTCGTCATTGGTTGCAGCGACGATGACAATCCGGTGTCGGGTGATGGGAATGGGAATGGGAATGGGAACGAGGAGGTATCATTCTCTTCCGATGTGCTACCGATTCTGACCACAAACTGCACGAATTCTGCTTGTCACGATGCAGTCGATCCGCAGGAGGGGATGAATCTCGAAGCAGGCAGTGCTTACGATAACATCGTTGATGTCAATTCATCTCAGAATGCCTCCCTCAAGCGCGTCGATCCCGGTAACCCCGACGACAGTTACCTGGTTCAGAAGCTCGAAGGGACCGCGACGGGATTCCGGATGCCACGCGGCCAGGCGCCGTTGCCCGATGCACAAATCCAGCTCATTCGTGACTGGATCGAACAAGGAGCGTTAGACAACTAAACAGGGGATGGTGGTATGTGTACCAACGTCACTCAGAACGTTCGCGCAGTCGTTGTCGCAGCGGTGATGCTGTGTTTTACGGCACCCGTGTCGGCAGCCGAATTCCACGTTGATACCGATGCGCCACGAAAAGTCGTCTTCGTCTCCGAAGCAACGATTGAGTCATTTGATGGTGTAACGGAGAAGATTGACGGGTACGCCGTTATTCCAGCCGACCGATTGGGTGACGTGTCCGATTTCAGTAAGACGAAATTCTACATTGAAGTGGATCTGGCGTCGCTGGACACCGGCATCGGTCTGCGCAACCGTGACATGCGAGAGGACTATCTGCACACCGATGATTTTCCCTATGCCATGTACTCCGGCACCATCGATTCGGTAACTTCGCTTAATGATTCCACCTTCCTCACGTACACGTCCGGCGACTTGACCATTCATGGTGTGACGAAGTCGTACACCACCACCGATACCGTGACGGCACGCAGTGGCAGCTATCGCGTGGCATCGCATTTTTCGATTGCACTGCCCGATCACCACATTGAGATACCACAGCTCATGTTCCTCAAAATCAGCGAAGTGGTCGAGCTGGATCTGTGGTTTGTGCTCAAGCGAGTTGAATAGCGATAGGGGGATTCATGCGCAGCATTGTACTATCGAGCGTGATAATTCTGATGTGTGCCGGCGTCGCAAGAGCCCAGGGAGAGGGCGTCTCCTGGGCGCGCAGCGCTCCCGCAACCACACCGGAATTGAAGCTCTTCGAATCGACACACGCGATCAACTTGCCGACGGCCGAGCCGCTCAATGCGGGAGAATTTCAATTCGAAATTACACATCGCTTCTTTCCGAAGTTCTCCGATGGGTATGACGATCTCTACGGCCTTGACGGACCCGTGAACATGCGATTGGGATTGGGCTACGCCCCCATTAACGGCGTATTCATTGCCCTCGCCCGCAGCAACGTCAACGACAACACCGACTTGCAGGCCAAGTGGCGGTTCTTTGAAATCCGTCATGATAAGTTTCCCTGGCTGTTCGCTTTTCAGGTTGGCGGCGCCTGGAACACCATCGACCTGGCAAGCCGTGACCGTTCCGACGCACGCAACTTCCAGGGATACGCACAACTGATCGTGAATACTGTGCTCAATGAGCGCTTCGGCATTGGCGTGGTGCCGTCAGTCATTCGCAACAGCGACATTTTCTCGGCGGAGACCGAGAACCTGCTGGTAGTGGGAGTCTACGGTCAGGTGCACGTGACCGATATCCTTAGCTTTGTGGGGGAGTGGACTCCCGACCTGTCCGGCCATGCCGCGCCCGAGCATGCGGCGGCCATCGGCATTGAACTGAAGACGGGCGGACACTTCTTTAAGATCTTCGCGACGAATTCGGTCGAGATCAACCCCAGCCAATACCTCGTCGGCACACGGGACCGCTTCGAGCCCGATAATTGGCGCCTCGGGTTCATGATTACGCGGCTGCTGATTCTGTAATCTGGTCGGCTAGTCCTGCTTGTCGGGATCCGGGTAGTAGTGATCCAGACACAGTTCGCAAAGCCCGTGTGAGATCTTCAGACGAGCCAGCGCATCCGGGCACCAGTCCCAGCGTTTCGCCTTCAGGTGTTTGATCCGGCGGCAGTGGCCGCACTGGTAGATAATCCCATGCTCATCGATATACGCATCGGGATCGAAGGGGTGCGCCTCGCGATCGTGTTCGCGCGAGACGATGAGTGAATGGTCGACCAGCAGACCATGTGCGTCACTGATCGGGAAGATGTGCATGCGGAACTTGCGAAATTCGTCCGGAGACGAGCATTCATAATCGTGCTCAATCACTTCGCCATGACGCAAGGCACGCCCATAAAGGTCGGCGTAGAAATTACGCAGCGGTCCATCAATCGCATCAAGGATCCGGCATCCAACACTGAACCGATCAGCGATCTCTTTACCCCCGTTGTCCTCGGCAAATCTGAGATAGACCGGATTGACGTAGCTGATCACCAGATCCGAGTCGACGACGTACAAGCAGTTACCGTTCTCTTGCAGAGCATCCGTATCAAATCCGCGAGCTGGCGTTGTCTGGCGCAGAGTCATGAACTCGTCCTCGTTAGTGGCTCATCTTGCCCTCTATTCAGTATCGTCCACCGATCACGATGATCTTAGTCGCACCGGTTCGAGGCAATCCAACCGGCTTCTTCGGCTTCGATTGTAATTCAAAAAGAAGTCCGGGTGGCCACGTATGTTGTTGTTTTGTAGCAGTTTGCAGGAGGGGGCGGCTTGGCCATCGAAAGCAACACATACTCCCGGCGGACCGCTGGTAACTGGCATTGTGCTTGATCCAAACACGCGCGCGTTACGTTTCATGAACTCGACAAGATTTCGTGGCGCAGTCGAATTCACCATTGGGAAAGAGTCCGGCGCCTCTTATCGCGACGTGTCAATGACGTAGCCAGAGCGATTGTCAGAAGTGCTTTCCGAATCACGAGACCGTAGCATGGCCGTCCCGCTTGCCGTGAGCAAGGTCGAACGGGCCATGCCCCACGGGCGAGACGCCCGTGCTACATCCTTGTTCAATTGGACGACACTGCTGACAATTGCTTTAGAGCGGTTGTCAGAATTCCGTTCCGTTTGAGAAAGCGCGAGGGTGGGTTTGCGTTGCATGCACGTTGGGGCGCCACGAGCCTTGAGGGGGAGCGTTGAAAAAGGTGCTACATTGTTGAGAACATGCATTTGTAGGGGCGTATTGCATACGCCCCATTCGCGTAAACCGTTGCGGGTGCCAGGTGCCCCACAGCTCTGCTGTGGGATCGTAATGCGCACGGTATAGTGTTATACGGTAATACAAATAATAGTGCAACGGCGATTGTATGCGATTACGGAATGGGGATGGCCAGATACAATCGACACCAAGGCTGGCAAGATAGTCCTTGGACGATTGACGGGTGTGTATCTGGTTGAATTGATCGTGAACGGAGGCCATCCCACGGCCCTTCGGCAGACTCAGGATAAACAGAGCTGTGGGGCATCCGGCAAGATTCCGACAGTAGAACTGTGGGGCACCCGGCAGGGGAGGCACACAACCATCCCGCTGTCTGGTTGTCCAAGTCTTGCCATGACGACTATTGGTCCGGCATGCGACGGATACATACCGGAGGCGTTCGAGAACCGTCGAGGCGGGTGCGCAAACGCGCCCGGGCTATCAAACAAGGCCGGGGGCATTTTCGAACTTGACTTTATTACGAACAACGATTACGATATACGTAATAATGAAAGGGCAGTTATGAACACAATCGATACGAAGGCGCTTCAGCGGGAAATCCTCCTCGGATTCTGGAAGATCCACATCCTCCACCATGCTGCCGAACGTCCCGTCATTGGGCAATGGATGATTCAGGAATTGCGCCGCCATGGTTATGAGGTCAGCCCTGGTACAATGTACCCAATACTCGCAAGATTGAAAGAGCACGGCTGGCTCAAGTGCAAAACCGATCCGAAAGGCGGTTCCCGAGCCAGAAAGGAGTACTCACTAACCAAGGAGGGTCGAAAGGCTCTCACCTTCCTGAAGAATCCAATTGAGGAATTGTACCGCGAAGTGGTCCTCGGAAAAGAAGGGTAACTGAGACCGTCATGAACCTATCTCAAGTAAAGTTGAACATCCTGGCATGGAAGCCTGTCCGCAGCATTTTCATGTCTCCGGCTTTTCCGGTCACTCTGCCAGGTACTTGTTTTGATCGGAGTCATTGCCCTGGCCATAAACGGCATTGGGATTGGCCTGGGGATGGCCGACGAAGAACTCCTGACCCTGCGGAAAACGAATCTCACGACGCTAATTGTATGGGGACTATGGTGGCCGGCGATGATCGCCATTGCGCTTGGCTTCGGGCGTGCCTGGTGCACTGTATGCCCAATGGAATTGGTCAATCGGGCCGGAGATGTTGTCGCCAGAAAGGTTGGGTTGCCTCGGGCAAAGCTGACCAAATTCCTTCGAGCGGGTTGGCTCATTTTTGCCGTTTATCTTACGCTTCAGTTGCTTGTGGCCGGCTTCTCGATTCACCGAGTACCGCACTTCACATCAGTGTTTTTGCTTGTTCTCTTTGGCGGTGCTCTACTCACCGGGCTTCTGTTCCGTGACTCTCGCTCATTCTGTCGAGCCTTCTGTCCGGCGGGAGCGCTTTTGTCTGTTTATGGACGCTATACGCCGATTCAGCTCGAAGCGCGGGATCTGTCTGTTTGTGCTTCCTGCAAGACGAAAGACTGCATACAAAATTCTAATCGTCAACGGTTCGACAAACGCAGTTGCCCCTCTCTGCTGATACCGTTCAAGAGACAGGCTTCAGACGGTTGCGTACTCTGTCTCCAGTGCGCCAAAGTATGCCCCTACGACAACATGGGATTCGGGCTGGTCTCAAGAGACGCCGGGGTTCGCCGTAAAGCGCAGCTCAAGCCTTTCGAGGCGGCTTTTGTAATGATCGCACTTGGCTTCGTGGCCCACGAAGTGATCGGAGAGGTGAAGTGGCTGGATAGTTACGTCCATACTGTTCCGAACTTGCTGCACCAGTTTGTGCCCGCTGTATCGTTTGGATGGCTTGAGGCTGTTTGGTTCCTGGTGCTGTTGCCCCTGCTCGTGTGGTCCGTGATTGTGGGCGTCGGGGGCCTTGCAGATAAGCGAATCGACTTGAAAACCCAGCTCCTCGCCGTTGCGACGGGTGCCGCCCCGGTTGTGGCTGTAGCTCATCTTGCCAAGGCTGTGGCGAAGATATCCTCATGGGGAGGCTTCTTGCCTCTGGCCATTGATGATCCAATCGGAGCGCACAATTTTCGCTCGATTGCTGACAACTTGCAAAGCCCACCGGAAGGAATTCTGGGGCTTTCCATGGTTGGCTGGGTGATGCTGTTGCTTTCGTTGATTATCGCATGGAGAGCCTGGAAATGGGCATACCAGGTGCCGGCTGAATCCAAAACGGCTGCCAGAGTTGGTCTGGTCGGTTCGGCCGTGTTGTTCGGTACAATCATGACAACCTGGGTGTGGGTTGGTTTTTAGTATCTGGGGATATACATAGAATGCGACTGGCCGAGTACTTTACTCATCGCGGCAACCGGCTATTCAAGTGCCGCAGTGTCACGCCACTATTGCTCATTCCACTGTTTTGGCTTGAACGAGACTCGTTCTACTACCCGTTTGATTCGCACGGCTGGGATTTGGTGTGGGAGTTCGCCAGTCTCTCGGTTGCTCTGCGCCGGGTGCCCGTGACCGTGTGAACTTACAATGCGGGGTGCCGGGTGCCTCTGACCGTGTGAACTAACAATGCGGGGTGGCCCGGACGTTCGTCCGGGTTTCAAAGGACATGCACCAATGTCTGAGACCGATGTACAGCACTCATGGCGTCGTCAACGTGATTGGCCAATGAGTGTCAAATGTCACAGCCAGGTGCCCCACAGTTCTACTGTGGGAACTCCACAGTCGGAGTAGCCGCTCAGAGCCCGCTTTGATCACCCCAAGAGACATCAACACTCTCCTCAAAAATCCTCTACAATCAAGGCCCGCCGCCCACAGACCCAACTTGTCCTCACATCGATCGTGGTGACGTTAACTGTGATGGTTTCGACGATGCGGTAGATGTCAATTATCTGTCGAACCACATCTACTTCAATGGACCCGCGCCGTGCAATCCATGCGAATGCGAGCCGTATCCGACAAGCTGTCCATAGAGCAGTCACATTGACCCAACTCGGAAGCCCGCAAGCATTCCAGTGTGCGGGCTTTATGTTGGTTTAGGAGATACTATGGGAGCGCGGGGCGGATCGAGCGCTGACGAGGGTGATCCGCCCCGGCTCAAGACGTCATCGTACCACAGGCCGGTGGCTCCGTGATCAGTCCACTAAATGTTCCACCAATACGACATCTTCAGCAGCCACACGTTCTCCGACCCCCGGGAGAAGAACCGGTCAAACTCATCCCGCAGTGACAACTGATTGATGTTCGAGTCGAATTCGGGACGCGACCGCGTCCATACGAAGTAGACCGTACTGCCCGGACGGTATTCGTAGCGTACGATCATCATCGTATTCAGCGACGAGAAGGTACCGTCGCGATCCCGTGTGTCGACGTCGCGCACATACTCATTGCCGCCAACGTAGCGTTTGTAGTTGGCGTAGTCCAGTGTCGAGATCAATCCCTGACCGGAAATCCGCCACGACAAGTTGCGCGACAGCATCACACTCGCCGACAGCTCCATGAACACTTCATCTTTGTCGAGGTCGGCGAAGACCGCGTTGCCATCTATGTTGTCGACCCAACGCGTCCCGTTGAATGTCCGATGATAGTTGGCGCCGCCCTCGATTTCGATATTGCTCTTCGGACGCAGTTCGAAGCCAACCCAATTAGCCCACCAGGAGCCGCCGCGATCGCCGCCGCTGCCGGGATTGATGTTGAATGAAATCGGTTTGCGTTCATCCGTTCCAAGACTGGCCCACCAGGAATACGTGGGATGCACCGGATATTCCCAGAGGCCATTGCCGCGGGTCTCGACGTCACTGTACTTTTCAGCCTGTACATTGAATCCGCCACTGAGCCACCAGTTGTTGACGAACTCGACGCTGAAGTTCACGTTCCCGCCGCGCCCGATGTCGTCACCCGCGTAATTCCAGTTTGAATACAGATTGATGTTATTCCAGGAGTTTCGAATGATCCACCAATCGTCCTGCGTTCGATATTGAATCCACGCATACGTGTGGCGGTAGTCATTGCGGGGTGTGAATCCCATGTGACTGATATTCAAGTTCGGATCTTTGACCGTCGCACCAATCTCACCACGCCAGTGTTTGCCGGATCGTTTACCGATTTCGGCGAGCCAGCCAAATCCCGTATTACGATTGTCCACACGGCTGAAAATGGTCTGTCCGGAGAATTCCCAGCCACCCCCGTCTGTCTTCAGACGCCAATCCACGCCACCGGTGGTCGCCGGGTGCCTCTGATCCTGGCTGGCGACGGTGAGCATGCCACCGACCGAGGAGTTATTGAAGATGTCTTGTTTGACCCGAAACGCATTGTAGCTCGCGGTCGGCTCAATGACCTGCTCTTGTAACGATCCATTGACCGTGCGGTATTGTTCATCTTCTTCTTCGGTGAGAGCCGAAACCACACCGATCGACGTTCCACTTTCGAGTTTGCCCGTCAGCTTCGCCGCGCCCAGGATGCTCGTCGCCTGCGGACGATCGACACTGTAATCGAAGCTCTCATCATTGACACGGCCGCGCGGCGGACGTCCGATGCGGCGCGAGTAGAAGAGCGTGAACTGTGTCTGGAACAAGTCGGCATTTTCCATGAAGAACGGACGCTTCTCATTGAACCACGTCTCGAACGCCGACAGGTTCAACACCGGCTGATCCAATTCGACCTGTCCAAAATCGGGATTGACCGTGGCATCGAGAGTCAAATTGGAACTGACACCATACTTGAGATCCAGGCCAATGTTCGAAGGATAATCGGTGCCGTCGGGATTACCGGCCGACTTCGGTGTGACCTCGGCCTTTGAGACGACATAGGGCAGAACTTCCAAACTGCGCGCAGGACTGACATTCTGGATTCCTGTCAGATGTCCATTGTTTGACATGACTCCACTTTGGCTGCGTGGAAAATAGGCCCACCATACGGTCTCCGATTTGCGATTAATGTGCCGCAGGAAATTGATACCCCAGGTGTGGCTGTCTTTTTCCGTGAAGCGCAAACAGTGGTAGGGAATCTTGTATTCGGCCGACCACCCCCACGGTTGCATCTTCACCTGCGCATCCCATACCGCATCCCACGACTGATCGTTCCAGTCATCATTGTAGAAGCGGATGTCCTGGAGTGTGCCGGCTGCCGTAACGGCGAATTCGTTTCCCGTCTGGTGATCGTGATAGGGGTCGATCAAGACATCGACCCAGTCCGATTCACCGACATTGTCGCGACGCACCAACTGACGCGCAATCTTGTCCGGCTCGGAATCGTAACACCAAAACCCGACGTAAAGCGCTTCATCGTCATAGACCACGGCAACCACGGTCGATTCACTCGCGGGTGCACCGTCGTCCGGATCACGCTGCGTAAACGAGCGAATGCGCTCCAGATGAGGATTCTGCCAGACTGCGTCATCCAGTTCACCATCGATTTTCGGCGAGTGCGGATTGACCCGATGCGCACTCACTTCCGGGACATCATGATGTGTTGATGTGCTGTCTTCAGCGAGTGCGGGGATGGTACCCCAGATAAGGACAGTTATTATAGCCGCCGTAACCGATAATCGACGCCGCATATCTCACTCCTTCAAGCTGGTCTAAACTGCTTCAGCAACACTCCTCCGCTGTTGCTGTTTGGCCTCGTTACGATTCAGGCCGGTGGAAGGTTTCAGTAAAAAACGAAAAAATTAGTAATTCGCTCGTATGCCCCCACTTCGACCGCTTCCTCCGGACGGCTAAGGCTTGGACGATTGAAGCGAAGGATGGTTAGCCAGTGAGCTACAGTAGACAGAATTGACAAGATGGAGGCGGCCACCGCGATTTCTGCCTGGCCGATCATCCGCCGTGGTCATAATGTCATGATGACCGAGAACCGGTAAACCAAGGAGGAAAACATGAAACGCTTCATCGTGTTGATTGCCGTCATGAGCCTGCTGATCGGGTGTCAGACGTCAACCGATCAACCAACGGCTCAGCCCATGGCGGAGCAGGCGACGGACGGGATTTTCATTCACCTGAAGAGCGGACCGGATCAGCCGCACAACGTCTTAATGGCTTTGCAGCTTGCGGTTATGATGGCCGATACACTCGACGTCATCGTCTATGCCGACATTGACGGTATCTACGCATTACTTGAGGACGCTCCCGATGTGGAATTATCGCACTTCCCATCGTCGCATACTCAGATCAACGCCCTTCTTGACAAGGGTGTGCCTGTCATGGCGTGTCCGGGATGCTTGAAGACGGCTGAGAAGACCGCCGAGGATTTAATGGAGGGAATCCAAGTCGCCGACCGCGCTCAGTTCTTTGCTTTTACCGAGGGACGGATCTTGACCATCGACTATTAGTTTCAGACAACAATTGAGCGCTTGCATGATCCATTGCAGCGTGGCGTCACCCGCCCTCGGGTGACGCCTCATGTTTCCTGTCTGCTCTAATGGCAACCCTTGGGACGTGACACTAGAACAGCCGGGTCTCCGTTAGGCCAAACACCTGTAACTCGTCGCTGACGTTCTGCCGGATCTCTTCGGCGATCTCGATCAGTTGATTTGGGGGAAAGTCAAAGTGGTCTGATTTGAGGCGTTCGACCGGACTGCTGTGAGGACCGGCCGTTTGCTCCATGCTCTTGGCCAGCAAATTGGCCAAGGCGACGATCTGTGCCAGGGAAAAGGTCGAAGACAAGTCGTGATTATTGGCGTCACTATCCGGCATCGCATACGGATCATGATGGTACTGGACGGCACGGATTTCCGACTCCGCGAAGTTCCAGCGATCCAGCACCATCACGCCGAGATCGGCGTGGGTGAATCCCATCCGGCTCAGCTCAACATCGAGACGGGTGTTCGGTTTGTTTTGCGTTTCACGGAGAATCGGGGTGTATTGTTCGGGATAGCGCTGGAGGAGGACCAACTTACCAATATCATGGAGCAAACCGGTGAGGAAGGCCTCTTCCGCCGCCCGTGACCCAACACGTTTGGCAAGGATGCGTGAACCGATTCCCACAGCCAGGGAATGATACCACAACTGCTGTTCAAGCCCGTCACCCTCGCCCTTACGGAACATCGCGTTGACGGAGGCAGAGATGGCAATGGAGCGGGTGGCGGAGAACCCGATCTTCATGATCGCCAAGGGAAGTGTCGTGATGCGGTTCCCGGTGGCGTAAAACGCGGAATTGGCCTTGCGGATGATACGCGCTGACAAGCCCTGGTCAGACGATATGGCCCGTGCCAGACGGTCGAGACTGACTTCATGATCCGACATCAGCTTGATGACCGCCATGGCCACCGTTCCCAGCGCCATAGGAACCTCATCCAGCGACGCCGAGACAATGTTGATAAAGGGCTCGTCTGAGCGCTGCTGTGACATCCCGCCCTCCTTCAGTTGCTTCGTGAAATCATGAATTTTATCGACGGATTGGACGGTGAGCATTATAGCAATTGTCAGAAGTATTTTCCGTTTGTATTTGGGTGCCACGGGCCTAAAGGGGCGTGTTGAAGGACACCCGAGAATCAGAGCCTTCGGGAGGGCGAGCCTCCCGGCGAGCCGCAACGGCATGTTCCACACGGCGGCTCGGCGGGAGCCTCGCCCTCCCCAGTCTGAGGTGATGATAGACAGCAGGTTTTGCAACACACCCCTAAAGGCCCGTGGCACCCTGATCCAAACGGAAAGGATTTATGACAATTGCTATACCCCCGACAACAAGTCATCAGATTCGGTCCCAAATTGTAGAGGGATTGTGCAAGTCTCTCTAACCGGTTGGGCCGATCCAAGCGCCGTCACCGATGCATCAAAGCGCGATTGCTGATGACCTGAGAAGAACTCGACAGAAGGGAGGTAGCGCACGTCGGCCACATCGGGACGATTGGCAATCTCCGCAATTGCCGTTGGTGTCATCATCGCCGTGATGGCGTTGTCAATCCACAAACGCTTTAGACCTTCTAACAAAAAGAGCGTGCAAGACACTTATGGCATATCCTGATGCATCCCAATACAAGAAAGGCTTCGTGAATGTCCGCGCGGCGCTCCCAGCGGACACGCAGGCGCCGGAACTGGTGCAGCCAGCTCAAGGTGCGCTCCACCACCCACCGGTAGACTCCCAGACCGCTGCCGTGGGGAGTGAGACGCCGTGCCAGCACCGGTTCGATCTGACGCAGCCGCAACTGCTCGCGATGCCACTCGGAGTCGTACCCCCGGTCGCCCTGAACTTTGTCCGGACGGAAGCGGGGACGGCCCACCCGACCCGTAATCGGGGGAATGGCATCCACCAGCGGCAGCAATTGCGTCACATCATTGCGGTTTGCCCCCGTGAGAATCGCCGCGAGCGGAATGCCGTTCGCGTCCGTGATAATGTGGTGTTTCGACCCACTCTTCCGGCGATCGGTCGGGTTCGGACCGACTTGCGCCCCCCCCAAAACCGCCCGCACCGAGGCACTGTCCACCACCGCCCGTGACCAGTCGATCTGGTCGGCCTCGCGCAGCCGGGCCAGCAGTGCCCGATGGACATTCTCCCACACACCCGCCGCGTGCCAGTCGCGCCGCCGCCGCCAGCAGGTCATCCCCGAGCCGCACCCCATCTCGCGCGGCAAATCCTCCCACGGAATACCGGTCTTCAACACAAAGAGAATCCCGGTCAGGACCTTCCGATTGTCCAATGGTTTGCGCCCTGGATATCGGAAGCGTCGTCGTTTCGGCGCTGGCAAAAACGGCGCAATGAATTCCCACAACTCGTCGTCCAATAGTGGCTTCGCCATGAAGGGGCCCCCCTTTCATGACCACAACATCGCAAACCCCGCTCAGACCGCAACACTCTTTTTGTTAGAAGGTCTTATTGCCAATCATGGGTGGCCGCCATCTCCGATCGTGATTCCGCACTGCGGGACAAGAGCCCGCGATCTCAACCAGGAGAGCGCCCATGTGTGAGGTTCATCGAGTGGGAGAGGTCTGTTATCGCCTTCGGCGCCCGCGATCAGAGATCGCGGCCACCCGCGGAGCATCCCCGCACAATTCCATACTTGCCGTAAGAGCCACCACCCCACAGATTGCCCCATCGGGTCTTCGGCGATCCGATGTCTTTCCGTGTAAGGGAGAGCCTCTATGATTGGACTGATCATTCTGATCGTCTTCGTGGTTGTCGTAGTCGCGATCGGGTTGTGGGTGATGGGCGCGTACAACAGCTTGGTGCGCCTGCGGGTGCAAGCGGATACATCGTGGTCCGACATCGACGTACAGCTCAAACGACGGTACGACCTGATCCCTAATGTCGTCGAAACGGTCAAAGGCTACGCCGGGCATGAGAAGTCAACATTAGAGAGCGTGGTCAATGCCCGGGCGAAAGCGATGAACGCGCAAGGGCCGGCCGAAAAGGGGCAGGCGGAGAACATGCTCACCGGAACGCTCAAATCGCTGTTTGCCCTGGCTGAGAATTACCCCCAACTCCGCGCTGTCGAGAGCTTTAATCAGCTCCAGGTGACATTGAGCGAAATCGAAGATGCGATTCAAAACGCCCGCCGCTACTACAATGCCGTCGTGCGTGACCTGAACACCCGCATTATGCAGTTTCCGACCAATATCGTCGCGGGCATGTTCAACTTTGACCAACGTGAGTTCTTCGAACTCGAAGCATCCGAAGAACGCGAAGCACCGCGTGTCAACTTCGACAACACCCCGCCGGGAGAGTAGAGTATGATCCGCAGTCTCCGGTTATGTGCCCTACTCACCGTGTTGGTGGCCATCGCCATTCTTCCGGTCGATCGTGCCGCGGCCCGCTCAATGGATATCACTCACTTCGACGTGCAGCTCGATGTCAACGTCGATGGCACACTCGATGTCACCGAAATGATCGAAGTGGAATTCTCCGGATCGTGGCAGGGGATGTATCGCACGATTCCCGTTCGCTATCGTAACGAGGCGGGATTCAACTACACGCTATTCCTCGATATTGAAAGTGTCGTTGATGGCCGCGGCTCACCGCTGCGCTACGAAACCAGCCGTCAGGGTCACTACCGTAAAATCAAAGTGTGGGTGCCGAACGCTCAAGACGCTAGGCGTACGGTTACGATCAATTACACCGTCGACAATGCACTGCGGTTTTTCGATGATCACGACGAACTGTACTGGAACGTTACCGGTGACGAGTGGGACTTTCCCATTCGCAAGGCGACCGCCACGGTGCGTCTGCCTTCAGGCGCTGAACAGGTACGCGCCGCCGCTTACACCGGCGTTTACGGTTCGCGCGACAGCCAGGCCGGCGTGAACATCGACAACAATATCATCTCATTCGCCACCACCCGATCGCTGTCGTATCGCGAAGGCATGACCGTTGTCGTCGGCTGGGCGAAGGGTTTGGTGGAAGAGCCGGGATTTGTCGATAACGCCATCGATTTCGCGCGCAGCAATTGGCCGTTGGCGATTCCAATCATTGCCGCCATCATCATGTTCCGCCTATGGTACACCCGCGGCCGCGATCCCAGGATGCGTCCGATTGCCGTTCAGTATGAACCGCCCAAGGATTTATCTCCCGCTGAAGCCGGAACGCTGATCGATAATTCCGCCGACATGCGCGATATCACCGCGACCATCGTTGATTTGGCGGTGAAGGGGTACATCATCATTGAAGAAACGAAAAGCGAGAAGCTGTTCGGTTTGTTCTCCTCTGACGATTACATATTTCACTCCGTGAAAGATCCGATGACGTGGAGCGACCTCAAACCCCACGAATGGAAACTGATGAACGCCCTGTTTAAGGGAGGGGGGAGCCAGTCGGTCCAGATGTCGGATTTGGAGAAGAAGTTTTATACACACCTCTCCGGCATTCGTGATTCAATATTTGGCCGACTGGTCAAGCAGAAGTTCTACCGCCGTCGTCCCGATACGGTGAAGGGCCAGTATGTGTTCGGTGGAGTCGTTTTGGGAGGATTACTGCTGGCTTTCTTGTTGGTTGCCGGAGACGGGTACGGTATCGCCCCTATCACCGGCATCATATCCGCGATCGGAACAACCATCGCAATCGCCGGCTTCGGGCTATTCATGCCCGCGCGTACAAAGGCGGGTGTACGCACACTGGAAGGCGTACTGGGCTTTGCCGAATTCATCGAACGGGTCGAGTCGGATAAGTATGAACGCATCGAAATCACACCGGACATGTTCGAGCGTTTCCTGCCGTTTGCGATGGCCTTCGGCCTCGAAAAACGCTGGGCCGAAGCCTTCGAAGGGCTGACGACCGAGCCGCCCCAGTGGTACCGCGGGGCCAGCCTTTCCCATGGATTCCGTCCGTACCTGTTTGCCGCCACAATGAGCACCATGTCCACCCGCGCCTCACAAGCGATGGCATCGGCCCCGCGCAGCAAAGGCGGCTCCGGATTTGGTGGTGGAGGAGGGGGAGGCAGCTCCGGTGGCGGCTTCGGCGGCGGTGGCGGCGGTGGGTTTTAAGTCATCTCCAATCCACCGGTGTTCAGAGCGATTCGCGGAGTCTCGGCAGCAAGGACCTACCCCTCACCCCGACCCTCTCCCTCGAGGGGAGAGAGAGAAAAACGAAGGTAGATTAACGCAATTCGGACCACGTAATCGTGACACGCAAGCTGAGTTTCCTCTCCCCTCGGGAGAGGGCTGGGGTGAGGGGGAAGTCCGGTCGTCGTAGCACGTATCAAGACGACCCCAAAACGACCACATTGGTTGTTCCAATCTGAACCCGTTACAGCACCTACCGCTCAGTCCCGGAATGTGTTATACTGCTGAGACCACGACGACCACAAATCCCTTCAAACTCATGACATCGCCCTACCAGAACATCCTCGTCACCCGCACTGATCGCCTCGGCGATGTCATTCTATCGTTGCCGGTTGCGGCGGCCATCAAGGATGCCTGGCCCGATACCCGGGTGACGTTCCTTGTTCGCGAGGCGGTCTTACCGATTATCCGGATGTGTTCCTGGGTGGACGATGCAATCGTGGCGGACGATGGGCGCCGGTTGGGATCACAATATAAGGATCTCCGCGATCGTCGTTTCGATGCGGCCGTCTGCCTTTTCCCAAAGTCCACCGTCGCCGGTCTTCTTAAACGAGCCCGCATACCGGTACGAGTCGGAACCGCGCGCCGGCTGTACTCGTTCCGCTTCAACCGTCGCGTCCACGTCTCCCGCGCCAAAGGCGGCAGGCACGAGCGCGACTTTAATCTCGATCTGCTTCAGGGATTGACCCTCGACAATCCCACGGTGGTCGACCCGGTTTGCGAACCGCCTTCAGAAGCGGTAGAACGGTCCGCACAACTGCTTGTACAAAAGGGCGTCCAAGTGGGGGATCAATCCCCCATTGCCATCGTCCACCCCGGCTGCGGCGGCTCGGCGCGGAATTGGTCGATGGACAACTACCGAACACTGTGTCGCCAACTCATCGACAATGGCGTACGGGTTGTGCTCTCCGGGACCGAATCGGAACGGGAACTGGCGGCGACCGTAGCGGGCGATTTGAAGGACCGTATCACCATCATCGCCGGGGAGACCGATTTGGAGATGCTGGCGGGGATCATGCAGCACGCCGATCTGTTCATTGGGCCGTCGACCGGCCCGATGCATCTGGCGGCGGCGGTTGGCTTACCCGTGCTGGCCCTGTTTGGACCGGTTCGGACGACGACACCCGACCGCTGGGGTCCGCTTGGCGACCATCACCACGTGTTCACACCCGATGTGCCCACGTGCAATTGCAAGCTCGATCGGTGTAAACTGGGCGATTGTATGGACCGAATTGCCGTACCAACTGTAGTGGAGAGGGCATTGACAATGATTCGGTCACAGGCAAAACGAGCGTCCGCAACGACGAGCGACCGACAGAACATACAGATCCGTTAACACGCATGAACGAGAAGGCTCTACAGACATCCGCTCCCGCGGATCAGCCGATCATGAACCTCGCGGAGTTCATCATCCGTGTCGAGGCGGAGAAGGCGAATATCGATATTCCGTTGATTCGCAAGGCGTACGAGTTCTCTGCCGGTGCCCACTATGGCCAGAAACGCGAATCGGGCGAGCCGTACCTGAATCACTGTCTCGAAGTGGCCATGATCCTTGCCAGCCAGCGGCTTGATTCGGCGACCATCGCCGCCGGGCTGATCCATGACGTGGTCGAAGATACGCAGTACGATCTCAGTGCCATCCGCGACTTGTTCGGCGACGATATCGCCATTCTGGTTGACGGCGTCACCAAAATCAGCAGCATCCGGATCAAGAGCCGCACCGAGCTGCAGGTCGAGTATTTTCGTAAGATGCTGGTGTCGATGGCCGAAGATTTGCGCGTCATTATCATCAAACTCGCCGACCGTCTCCACAACATGCGCACCCTCGATGTGCTTGTTCCCGAGCGCCAGCGACGCATCGCCCAGGAAACGCACGATGTGTTCGCGCCATTGGCCCATCGCTTCGGGATGGCGCGCATCAAATGGGAACTGGAAGACTTGTCGCTGAAGTATCTGCATCCCGACGTCTATCAGGATCTCCAGCGCCGCATCGAGATGTCGCGTGAGGAGCGCCATGAGTACATCGAACAGGTCACCGAGCCGCTCAATGTGGCACTCAAAGCCGAAGAGATTGACGCGGTTATTACCGGGCGCGCCAAGCACTTCGATTCAATCTATCGCAAGATGCAGAAACGGCATAAGCGATTTGAAGAAATCTACGATCTGATTGCCATCCGCATTCTCGTCAGCTCTGAACGGGATTGCTATCACGCGCTGGGTGTCGTGCACACTCTGTGGACACCGGTGGTCGATCGCTTCCATGATTACATTGCCACGCCCAAAACCAACATGTACCAGTCGTTGCACACGACGGTCATCGGGCCGCGCGGACGGATGGTCGAAATCCAGATTCGCACCCACCGCATGCATTACACGGCCGAGTTTGGGATCGCCGCACATTGGCTGTATAAAGAAGGGCGCCACATCTCCGACGCATCGGATCGTCAGATGAATTGGCTGCGTGAGGTGATCGAATGGCAGAAGGAAGTGCCCGATCCCGGCGAGTTCCTCGACTTCTTCAAGACCGACTTGTTCCAAGAGGAAATTTATGTCTTTACGCCGCGCGGCGACCTGAAACCGTTGCCGCGAGGCGCCTCACCGATCGATTTCGCCTACGCGGTCCACACCGAAGTCGGCAGCCGGTGCACTGGGGCCAAAGTCAACGGACGGATTGTCCCGCTCACACATCAGCTGGAATCCGGCGATGAAGTCGAAATCATCACCGGGTCGCGCCCGCACCCGTCGCGCGATTGGCTGAAGATTGTCAAGACCACCAAAGCCCGATCCAAAATTCGGCAGTTTCTGCGACGGATCGGTTTCGAACAGTCGCTGGCGCTGGGCAAAGAAATTCTCAGCCGCGAGTTGAAGCGGTTGCGCAAGAGTCCCCCCAACGACTCGCAATTGACTGATCTGGCGATGGCGTTGTCGTATCCCGATGCCGACGCTCTGCTGGCCGCGATGGGGGCTGGCCAGGTGTCGGCACAAAATCTGATTCATCGTCTGTTTCCCGAGACGGCGGAGAAGGCGCAATCAAAACCGACAATGGTGCAGCGGTTTGTCGACCGCGCCCGTCGCCCCCACGGCATCAAGATTCAGAACATGGACAACATGATGTTCCGATTCGCCAAATGCTGCCAGCCGGTGCCGGGGGAGAGGATCCTGGGTTTCATCACGCGGGGGCGGGGTGTCACCGTTCACCGCGCCGACTGCCCGAATGTGGTGCCGCTGATGCAGCAACCCGAGCGCCAGCTACCGGTCGAGTGGGATGTCGGCGCCAGCCAGACCTTCTTGGTACGGCTCCTTGTAACCCTCGAGAATCGCAAGAACCTCCTACGAGACCTGACCCAGGCGATCTCCGATGTCGAGACCAACATCCGGTCGGCAGCGGTCAATGGGGACCCCCGCACGGGAATGGGGGAATTCGTCATCGAAGTGCGCAACCTGCGTCACCTCAATCGTGTAATCGACAGTCTCCAAAAGGTTTCTGGAGTTCTCTCTGTCGATCGCTCATCCGACAAGCTGGGGCCGATCAGTGGTGATTCCGACAGTGGAGAGTGAGGAACAACGGGCTCAAATGCCTGTTTTTCTCGACAGATGGTATTCCCCGCAATAAACGACGAGTCCGATAGTATAATATGACGATGATACGCCGTCTCACATTCGCAGTTTTGGCACTGACTCTGGTAGTGATTCTCCCTCAGGCGGCGTCGGGCCAATTCTATTATGGTAAGAACAAGGTGCAGTATACCGACTTCGAGTGGATGGTTCTGTCCACCGAGCGGTTTGACATCTATTTCTATGAGGCCGAGCGTGAGCTGGCTGAACTGGCCGCCGAAGCCGCTGAGGAATCGTATGACATCCTCGCCGACCGCTTCAATCATCAGGTCGTTCGGCGCATCCCGCTGATCATCTACTCATCACCGAACTTCTTCAGCGAGACGAACGTCATTTCATCGCTGTTGCCGGAAAACGTTGGCGGATTCACCGAGTTCCTAAAGGGCCGCGTTGTCCTCCCGTTCAATGGATCCTGGTATGATTTTCATCGTGTGCTGCAGCACGAGCTTGTGCACGTCTTCACCATGTCCAAGCTCTCTTCGGTCACCAAGGCCCATCGCAAACTGACTTCGGCCAGCCCGCCGTTGTGGTTTACCGAGGGCATAGCCGAGTTCTACTCCGGAGAGTGGGATTCCGACGGCGATATGGTCATGAGCGACCTGGTCCTCACCGGCCGCATGAGCAACCTCAACGGGATGAACGCGATTTACGGCTCCTATCTCATGTACAAGGCCGGCGAATCATTCTTCCATTTTATTGAAGAGGAATACGGCACCGAGTACATCCTCCGCATTTTCGAGAACTGGTGGCGCGGTGGCAACTTCGACGAAATCATCGCCGTGACCTTCCAGAAACCGCTCGATGACATCGGCGTCGAGTGGGGATATTGGCTCAAGAAGAAGTACTTCCCAACCATCGAGGACCGGGAACTCCCCGACCAGTTGGCCCAGCGGATCACCAAGTCGGGCTACAACGTCAAGCCGGCCCCCGTTCAGCTTCCGGTCGGAGACACCACCGAACAGTGGGTGGCGTTCAAGGCCAATCGCCTCGGCTACGCCGGGTTGTACATGACCCGTGTGAATGACGGCGAACGCCAGACCGAAACGCTCCTCCGCGGTGAGCGCACTTCGGAGTTTGAATCGCTTCACCTTTTGAAATCGGGGCTCGACGTTAACGCCGAAGGACGCATCGTCTTCTCGTCGAAGAGCCATGAACGCGATGTCATTTATATTCTCGATGCCCAAACGCGTAACGTCGTCGACGAGCATGAATTTGATTCGCTCTACGTGATCGCGTCACCGAGTTATTCGCCCGACGGACGGCTAATCGCGTTCTCCGGATGCCACAAGGATGGCATCCACGACCTGTTCCTGTACGACCTGGAGCGGAAGACCCTGCGTCAACTGACCAACGACATCTACTACGATGCCGATCCGGTCTTTACGCCCGACGGTAAGGGGCTGGTGTTCGCATCGGATCGCGGACGGTACGGTCGTGAAGGATATATGAATCTGTATCGCTACCAACTGACGAATGGTCACACGGAGAGCCTGGCCGAACGCGATCGCCCGAGCAATCCGTTCTTCAGCCCCATGACGCCGCAGCCGGGTGATCCCGATGTTTTGCTGGCGGCGGGTGATGACGACTACAGCTTGATCAGTCACGTCGACGATAAGGCCTGGCTGACGGCGGCTGCGCGCATTGAAGTGTTGACCGAGGGCCGCCATAATGATCGGTCTCCGACCTTCGCGCCCGACAGCCATGAGTTGATCTACTCGTCGGATCGCGATGGACGATACAACATCTATCGCCGCACCAGGGACGGACGGCTCGATAAACTGACCAACGTCGCCACGGCGGCTTTCGATCCGCGGGTCTTCCCCGATGGTGAGGGATTCGTTTTCACGGCGTACCAATCGACCGGTTTCCAGCTTTTCCAGATGCCGTTCCCGGAGCAGGATTCGCTCGTGGTCGTGGAGTCACCCGACTCGACGTATCTGCTCGCCAGCGCCACCACCGACACGGTGTATCATTCGTCCTGGCGGCCGATGCGCGGTGGCGGCAACATGACCCGCAGTGCCGTGAAGTACAAAAACCGGTTCTCGTTCGACATCGCCCAGTCAGCGGTGGCCTTCGACGCGTTCTATGGCACCATCGGCGGTTTCCAGACCGCACTCACCGATGTCCTCGGTAATCATCAGTATTTCTTTCTGGTGGCCAACAACGCCGACAGTAAAGACGAATTCTTCCAGAGCTTTAATGTTGCGCTCAACTACATCAATCGCGAGCATCGCATCAACTACGGGTATGGGGCGTACCACCTGTACGACGAGTACAATGATCCGGTCGAAGGGCCGTTGCAGGAACGCCAGTACGGTGTCGCCGGCTATGCGGGCTACCCATTGTCCAAGTTCCGCCGCATCGAATCGTCGCTGTTCTTACGGCAATCGAAGCGCGAGGAACTCTTTGGGGGGCCGACACGCGAAGCGCTGTTGGCGACACAGTTTATTGGATTGGTCCAGGACAACTCGATCTGGGATATTTCCGGGCCCATCGACGGACATCGCTTCCTCTTATCGCTCGGCTATACCGCCGACCTGTCGGAATTCCGGTCCTTTAATCGCATTGGGATTGTCGATGCGCGCAAGTACTTCCGTTTGGGCAGGTACTCCGCGTTCGCCACACGTATTCTGGGGCATTTCTCGTCGGGTCATGAGCCGCAGCGACGGTATCTCGGCGGCAGTTGGGATCTGCGTGGATACTCCCGCCGCGGTTTCTATGCGCGTAATGTGATTCTGTCGTCGAACGAGCTTCGCTTCCCATTAATCGATGCGCTCTTCGTCGGTTTCCCGGTGGCGAGCCTCGGCTTCAATGCCATTCGGGGTGCGGTCTTCTTTGATGCCGGCAACGCTTGGGAAGATGATTTTGGCCGGATGAAAGGCTCAATGGGTGTTGGCGCGCGCGTGGCCCTGGGCTATTTTGCCGTGCTCAGATTTGACTGGGCGCGACGCACCGACTTCAGGACCATTGATGACAAGACACACTTCGAATTCTTCTTCGGTTGGAATTTCTAAGCAGATGCTTTTGTGGATACGTGCGCGTTCCACGGGCCTGAAGGAGCCTGTTGAAAAAGTGCAAGAACTGATCATATCACGCACCGAGAAAGCGATCATCCGTAGGGGCGTACTGAGTACGCCCTGGCCCCGTAGCAGTTACGCGCAGAGGGCGTATTCAATACGCCCCTACGAAAGCACGTCTCCTGCATTGACGCACGTTTTTCAACACACCCCTGAAGGCCCGTGGCACGGGTGCGTCTTCAATGTTGGCTCAGACCTCCGCGCGGGATGACATGAGTGACGTTCGGGGCGACATTGACAGCATCGTCGGGACAGACGTGTGGAGGTTGTCCCGTACGTGTGACAATCAATCCCATGAACGATCCCTGTGTTCGTGTCGAGTTAAGTCGCGCGTAGGGGCGCGGTCTCCGCGCCCAGCACAGCATCCGGCATATAGCGACGCGTCGGGCGGGGAGACCCCGCCCGTACGAATGGGTCATTTGCTCGATCGATTGATGATACTTCTGAAACAGCCTCTACGTGTCTACCCGGATCTTGTGCCCCTGCCGTTTCGGTACATCGCAATCATCTGTATTGTGTTCCTGCTCGCCGGCTGCGGCTCCGAACGGCTCCCCACGATCACCACCGATGGTACCATATGGCCGACCTATCGGGCCAATCTCGAAAGCAATGCCCATATTGAGACCGGCGCTCCCCTCAGAATCGAAACGCAGTTGTGGGAAAGCAAGACCGGCGGTGTCGCCTGCGGTGAGCCGGTGGTGCGAGATGGCTATGTCTTTTTTTCCGGCTGTGACCGTCGTATTGAAGTTTACAATGCACTCACCGGTGAACGGCAGTTCCGTGATCGGTTCGATGGTCCGGTGGCCGGTGTTACGGCATACGATAGTTTGTTCGCTTTTGTTACCGACCAGAATCAACGACAGGTGTACGTCTATTCTCGTGATCCGGTGAAGAAAGTCTGGTCGACGAAAATTCCGATCTCGCAGAGCCCGCCGCGTGTTCTGGATGACGGTTCCCTGCTGATTGCGACCTTGCACGGGCGGTTGATGCGCGTTACGCCCGATAGTGAAGTTGTGTGGGATGTGCGCACGCCCGGGCAAATTCATGCGGCGCCGGCCTCACATGATTCGATTGTCGTGGTGCCGTCCGGACGGGTGCTGTCGGCTCGTCGCCTCAGCGACGGCAGCGAATTGTGGTCACACCAGACCAGTGGTGCGGTTATGGCGACGCCAGCGATTGATGACCGCGTGTATATCGGCTCGACCGATTCGTTGCTCTACGCGGTGGATGTGGCGACCGGACGCATGGACTGGTTTTTCGCAACCAAGGGGCAGTTGCTGACCACACCTGCCGTCGGGGATTCGATGGTTTATCTGGCGGCCAACGATCGCAACGTGTACGCGCTCAACAAACGCACGGGCAAGATGATCTGGGCTTACGAAACCGGTGGTCCCGCCAACCAGTCACCAACGTTGGCGGGTGATGTCTTATTCGTGGCGACCACATCAGAGAAGCTTCTTCTCCTCGATGCCGCCACGGGTGATCTCATTCGTGAATTCCCGCTCACGGCTCCCGCCGTTACCGCACCGGTGATCGCGCACAACCGCGTGTACGTCGCCGACGAACGCCGCCGCCTCTTCTGCTTCGGCCCGAATGCCGACTAAGTAGACCAACCGGAGCGCCGAGCCCCAGCTTGGTGCGTTAGAGACGCCCACCTGAAAGCGCTGCACCGAGTTGGGGCTCGGTGCTCCATGACGACCGATAACCCCGCCTCGACATTCCCAAGAGCGAGAAGACTCAGCCGAAGCAGGTAGAGGTGAAAGTGGGCTGATGCGCCGCCCAGAGGAGAACGAACTCCGCACGGCGGCTCGGCGGGAGCCTCGCCCTCCCCAGTCTGAGGTGATGATAGAGCGATTGTCATAAATCTTGTCCGTTTGGATCTGGGTGCCACGGGCCTGATGGTTCGATCCGCCGCGGCGGACGGGAATGACAAAACATGACTTGACCTGTCAATATGACTGCCAAAATGGCAGTCATTATAGATGGATACTGCCATAATGGCGTATCGCCCTGCCATTGTGGCCGTCTCCAAAAATGTCGATCATCCATGAAAAATTGTAAGGCATTGTAAATAAGCAACTTGAATCGTATGACCGATTTTTGGCACGATCTATGCTTTATCGTTTGCCGGAGTTCGAAGTGAATCGAACCACAAGGAAGTCAAAACGATAAGTGAAGGAGGAATGAACAATGGCTATGGTCAAGTATGAACCCAATCGCAATGTCGTGCCGTTCTCGAGCGCGATGAGCAAAGTTTTCGATGAGTTCTTCCCGGGCATGTTTGGCGGCGAAGGCAGCATGCCAACCATGACCTGGCGTCCGCAGGTCGACATTGTCGAGCAGGATGACAAGGTCCTGATCCGCGCCGATATGCCGGGTCTTGAGAAGGACAACATCAAGGTGATCGTTAACGACGGTCTCCTGACGATCGAGGGTGCGCGCGAGGAGAAGCACGATGAGAAGTCGAAAGGCTTCGTCCGCACCGAACGGTTCGCAGGCACTTTTGCCCGCTCGTTCAATCTCCCGGCCTGGGCCGACGCGTCGAAGATCGACGCCAATTACAAGAATGGCGTCCTCGAAGTGACCGTTCCCAAGACCGAGAAGGCGCGGCCGAAAGAGATCGACATTAAAGTCAGCTAACTAAACCAATCGGCACGCAGCGAACGGCCCTGTCCCGCATGGTGCGGGGCGGGGCTTTCGCACGAGACACAGACCGATAACGTGGGTGATGGAGTCGTGACACAGCAGCCGATCAGAAGAAATTGTCTCTCATTAGAGGAGATGTCGCGTACCTATACAACACCGGACGACGTATGCCCGGCCACCGTAACGCGAGGTACCAACGTCTATGCCGACCTACGACTACCGATGCGACGCCTGCGGCCATCAGTTCGAGGCCTTTCAATCGATCAAGGACGATCCCCTGTCGAAATGCCCGCAATGCGGCAATTACTCGGTAAAACGCCTGATTTCACCGGGCGGTGGATTCCTGTTCAAGGGGTCCGGCTACTACATCACCGACTATCGCAGCCAGTCGTATCAGCAGGCGGCGAAAAAGGACGCGCCCGCGTCCACGACGACCGATTCGAAGTCGACGAGCAAACCGTCCGACTCCTCCGGTTCGACCAAGACGTCGAAGGAATAGCTCCCTCCGCCAGCAGCTATTGTACGACGGCCGTCCTCGACCGTGGCCCACGAGCGAGGACGCCCGTGGTACGTGGTCCACTGCGTCCACTATGTCCACCAAAGGAAGGTGATGCCATATGATGTCACTCGATAAATGGACCGACAACGCCAAGATGGTGTTGCAGCAGACACTGGAGGCCGCGCAGACCGCGGGGCATCCGGAGGTTGTGCCCGCGCACCTGCTCACGGCGTTGATCAACAACGAAGGGATGACCCGTGCGCTCTTCGAGAAGGAAGTGGTCGACGCGGATCGTCTCGCCGGTGCACTCAGCACCGCACTGAATAAACTGCCGACCGTCTCCGGTGGCGGACAGCCGAATACATCGTCTGACCTGGCGGCGGTGCTCTCGGCCGCGCAGAACCGTGCGCAGAAGTCGGGTCATCTATACGTGACTGCCACCCATCTGCTGTGGGGCGTGTTCGAAAAGCCCGACACAACCATCCGCGATGCACTCGCATCCATTGGCGCCGACGCCAAACGTCTGCGCAATGCCGTCGATACCATGTTGCAGCGTCCCGACGCCGGCGAAGAAGGCGCCGAAAACCGCATGATGGCGCTCGACCGTTTCAGCCGCGATCTCACACAGGCGGCCCGCGACGGGGACATCGATCCGGTCATCGGTCGCGATGAAGAGATTCGTCGTGTGATGAAAGTTCTCTCCAGGCGTACCAAGAACAATCCCGTATTGATCGGCGAACCGGGTGTCGGTAAGACCGCCGTCGCCGAAGGCATGGCGCTGAAGATTGCCAAAGGGGATGTGCCTGAGTCATTGCGCGACCGTCGCGTGGTCGCTCTTGACATGGGATCTCTCGTCGCCGGATCGAAATTCCGCGGCGAATTCGAAGAGCGCCTGAAGGGTGTGCTCAGTGAAATCGAGCAGTCCGACGGTCACATTATGGTCTTCATCGATGAGCTGCATACCGTTGTCGGCGCCGGTTCGGCCGAGGGCAGTGTTGACGCATCGAACCTGCTGAAGCCAGCGCTCGCCCGCGGCAAATTGCGTTGCATCGGCGCGACAACGTTGACCGAATATCGCAAGCACATCGAAAAAGACGCCGCGCTCGAACGCCGCTTCCAGCCGGTGATGATTCATGAACCGACAGTGGAAGAAACGATCTCGATTCTGCGCGGACTGCGCGAACGATACGAAGTACATCACGGTGTCCGCATTCAGGACGCGGCCTTGATTGCGGCGGCGCAATTGTCAGAACGCTATATCGCCGACCGTCAATTGCCCGACAAAGCGATTGACCTGATCGACGAAGCCGCAGCCGATTTACGCATTCAGATCGATTCGCGTCCGACCGAACTCGACCGTCTCGATCATCAAATTGCGCAACTCGAAATCGAGCGCGAAGCGGTCCGTCGCGAAAAGGACGCCACCGAGCGGTTAAAACCGATCGAGGAACGGCTTGAGTCGCTCAATACCGAACGCGCTAAGCTCGAACAACACTGGCAGGCGGAAAAAGACGCCGTCATGAAGATTCGCGGCGCCAAGGAGGCGATTGAAAAGGCCAAAGTCGAAATGGACAACGCCTCGCGTCGCGGCGACTACGAAGAAGCCGCGCGCATCCGCTACCAGGAGATTCCCGATCAGGAACGCCTGATCAAAATCGAGAATGTGCGGCTGAGCGAACTGCAAAAAGAGACCCGCATGCTCAAGGAGGAAGTTGATCCCGAGGATATTGCCGGCATCGTCGCGCGGTGGACCGGCATCCCGGTCGAACGGCTCTCCGAGAGCGAAATCCAGCGGCTCGTGCATCTCGAAGAGGAACTCACTACCCGCGTTGTCGGCCAGAGTGAAGCAGTCGATGCGGTAGCCGGTGTCGTTCGCGCCTCGCGCGCCGGACTGCATGAACCGCATCGTCCGCGCGGATCATTCATCTTCCTCGGACCGACTGGTGTCGGTAAGACCGAGTTGGCCAAGACGCTCGCAGCGACACTCTTCGGTTCCGAAGACGCGATGGTGCGTATTGACATGTCGGAATATTCCGAAAAGCACTCGGTCTCGCGTCTCGTTGGCGCGCCGCCGGGATATGTCGGTTATGATGAAGGCGGCCAGTTGACCGAAGCCGTGCGGCGCCGTCCGTACTCGGTGATCCTGTTCGATGAACTCGAGAAGGCGCATCCCGAGGTCTTCAACATCCTGTTGCAGGTCCTTGATGATGGCCGTCTGACCGACAACAAGGGACGCACGGTGTCGTTTGAGAATGCGATTCTCGTAATGACATCAAATCTCGGTGCTGACGTCATTGCGCGTGCGGCAGTTGACAATGTCGTCGAAGAGTCCCGTCGTGCCGCCATCCGCGAGGGTGCGCTCGAAGCGCTGCGGCAATCGGTGCGGCCGGAGTTTCTGAATCGGATCGATGAGATCGTCGTGTTCAACCCGCTCGATCCCGATGCGATCAAGCAGATCGCCGAACTGCAGTTCACGGCGTTGCAGGAGCGATTGGCTGAGCAGGGAATCAGCGCGACACTGACCGAGACAGCCAAACATGCGCTCGCGCGAATCGGCTACGATCCGGTCTACGGCGCGCGGCCATTGCGCCGTCTGATTCAGAAGCAATTGGCGCACAAACTGGCGGCGGCCATCCTGCGCGGGGAATTTGGTGAGGGAGATACCATCGAGATCAATCACGATGGAACGGAGTTCACCTTCCGGAAGACCGAGCGCACACAGCCCGACGCCGACGATAAAGTGGAGGAAGCGGAAATCATATCCTAGCGGATTTCAGTCCACTAGAGCCGTTGTCAGAATAATTGTCCGATTGTGAACGCAACCCCAACTGTCATTCCCGCGAAAGCGGGAATCCATTTTCCGCGCGTGGCTGGGCTCAAAATGGCTCCCTCCGCCGCGGCGGACGGGGATGACAGCGAGGGTCCCTGACGGCCCAATGGATTGCTGTCGCAAACGGAAAATACTTATGACAATCGCTATATAAGTTCGCTTCGTCCACTGACACAGAGACCCACAACACAGACGGGTGCGCTGCGGAAACAGCGCACCCGTTTTGAGTTCAGTTGCTTGGCTTACTCAGTTGCGCACGGCTCGCACGGCTCCGGACCATTAAAGAACACCAGGTTGATAATGATCGACAGATCGGCTGCGGTGGTAAACCCGTCGCAGTCGGCATCAATGCGAAGGACCGGACACAACGGGTCGTGCGGGTTGGGTCCATTGTAGAACAACGCGTTGATCACATTGGAGATGTTCACGGCATCGTCTTCGGCATCGATCACGACGGTCCCCTGATTCGGGCACGTGCACCCCCACGACGTGGTGTTTTGGGCGTTAAAATCATAACCGAGGCCAATCTTCACCGCCTGCCCGTTCACGGCATTGGTGATTTCACCCTTTGCCAGAATGGCTTGGCCAAACGTGTACACCATCCGGTTGGGTGGAATCGAAGTCGTTGGTGACGCTGCTCTGGTGCTCGCGTCCAATCTCGATGCCTCGCTACCGGACTGGAATTCCGTTCCATCCATGCGGATCCCCGCGTGACTTGCGCGAGAGAATGGGCCCAGCAGCAGCGCACACGCCACGGCGATCCCAACGGGTATCTTGGAGAATGTTCGCATCACAAAACCTCCCGTGTCATGGCTACTGTTGGCTGGCTTGTTGACGCAAGCGCGCTTCGGCTAACTCGCGACGCGTGCGTTCGAGCTCCGCTTGCAGTCGCGCAGATCTCAGTTCCAATTCACGTAAATCAACCGCGTAACCGGACACGGAATTGGTTCCGATCAGCTCAGCCGACAACGGAATCATCGTCGCGTCATCAAACGATGCGGCCTCACCCGCACTCACCGTGGTTTCAACCGGCCCGTACGATGTCGGATGGAACGTCGCGGTCACGAACGCATTGTGAATCGTGCTGATTGCGCTGCCGGGATTGTTCTCGTGTGCGCGACCCTCCAGGCGAAAGGTATAGGTGCCCGCCTCCTTGTAGTAGACACGGTCTGTGTAGAGGGTACGAGTGAGATTGAACAGGGAGGATGAGCGAGACTCCGATTCGATATCGTCGCCAAGATAGGCGCCTGCTTCCGAATAGTGTGTTGCGTCCAGCGGTCCGCCGGCTGTCTCGTCGATCTGCACCCGGACCACATTTTGCCAGAAGTAACTTTCCGCACGAAAGCCACAGCGCCCCTGCACCACGACGTATCCGTCAGTCGGAGTCGTAATCGTGACCGTGGCCAAGTCCGACATGTCCGAAGCTCCCTGCGGCAATGTCTGTGTACTGGATTCGAAACCGGCGGCAATTCCAGTTTCATTAATGATGTCCGTCGCCGGGATGCTGCTGTCGGGCATGATCACGAAGTCCTCGGTTCCGTCAATAATGAGCGTGATCGAGTCGCCATCGGTCAGTTGCAGAACACCGGCATTGCCGTCGAGGTCGCCGATGGTCAGCGTACTGTGCAGCGTGATGTCGCCATAAATGTCCCCCCCGGTTGCGCCATTGACCGATTCAACGCGATAGGCATAGGCGACCGTGCCGATTGGGTTGCGAGGTTCGTAGACGCCGACGCCGATCAACTCGATCTCCAACCAACGATCGAGGCCATCGAAGACGGAGCCCGGGACCGGGTTGTTGAGTCCGAAGAACGTGTTGAAGAGTCCGTTCTCGGTCGCCACGGTTTGGTCTTCGGTCCAGAGTGGTGTGCCGCCGGTTGAATCATCATAGATCGTGAACAGGATCAGATAGGTGCTGTCGATGACCGTGCCCAAGTCATCGTCAAGCAGGATGCCTTGGAAGTTCATCTGTTGTGGCACGGCCGCGGTTGCCGACGGTGTGCCGGTGACCGCAGCCAGACAGAGACACACGACGGCCAGTGCGACCACGGCATAGGTTTTTGACATGTTTCCTCCGCTTTCAGTGGCGTCTCAAGTGGGTAGTGATTGAGGCTCTCTTGGTTAGAGTGATGACATCTGGAATTTTGAAACCGGGCAATTTCGGTCCGGAAAGATAGCGAACCCTCCGAGGCTGGGCAACAAATCGTTCCGTTGGCCAGGGCGATTTAACACTGATTTTCCTGATCCGCTTAAGGTTAAGATCACTCCCGACGGGGTCGATACATGCATAAGAAACCCCTCAACAGGGGGGTATTGGGGCGACTTGCAGGCGGCAGGCGTGGCCGCGCAAGATGCTCTGAGATATGGGTTTCGCGATCATTGGTCTCGGTTGGAGAATCAAGAAAAGGAGTGGTGACATGCTCAGAACCAGCAGGGTTCGCACGTTGCGATGGGTAGGCGCATTGGGCTGTGGCCTCGCGCTGCTGGCCATCGGCGCCTGTAGCGGCCCCGTCAGCACCGACAACACCGTCCTCGTCAGGGATGTCTCGGTGTCCCCGTCTCTCCTCGGAGAGGGAGATGTGGCTGTTGTGGAAGTGCTGATAACCAACGAAAGCGGCGAGCCACTGGCAAATCGGACCGTCTACCTGGTGGCTGAGCCGAATGTCCGGGGCTCATTTAACGCTAGTGTATTGCAGACCGATGACAACGGCATCGCGGCGACAACATTTACCGCCACCCAGCGCGGTGCGGTGACCATCAGCGCTCGAGCCGAAGGCGCACCGGACGCCTTGAACGTCAATCTCACAATTGAGGGCGGCGGTGTGACGACCGGTGATGGACAGATCGTGGTGAACATCACACCGGGCCTGTTGCAGGCCGACGGACTGTCCCAAGCCACGGTGACCGCAAAGGTCACCGACGCTCAGGGTGAACCCAGACCCGACTCCACCCTCGTGAAGTTTACGGCGGGTGAAAAGTTTGTTGACGTGAACGGTGACGGGTTTTGGACTGCCAATATCGATTCGCTGGTTTATGATACCGACGGCGACGATCTGTGGGACCCGATCGGAAACATCCAGAGCAACGTGTACACCAGCAATGGGGAGGCCAGCACAGCCTATACCGCCGGTGTAAACGCGGGATTAGTCTACATCAAGGCCACCGTGGGCGAGCCCGGCTCGCAAGTCAGCCAGGACGTGTCGCTCTCGCTGACCTCCAATGATTCAATCAACACGATTGCGCTGACACCCGAATGGCAGGAGATCCAGGTCCGGGGCACCGGCGGGATTGAGTGGGCCAAGATTAGCGCTCAGGCCTTCGATGCGCACGGCAATCCGGCGCCCGAAGGGCTTCCCATTGACTTCAATATCACATCCGGCCCCGGCGGCGGCGAGTCGATCGACGGCGACCCGATCGGTCCCGTGACGGTCATGACGAACTCGCTCGGTATGGCGTCGGTCACATTGAATTCGGGCTCGGTCTCGGGCACGATTCGTCTCCGGGCGCGGTCCGGCGCAGTGGTGTCTGCGGCGACGCAGATCACCATTCGCAGTGGGCCGCCGGCGTTCGTATCGATCGGCGCGGAAGACTGTAATGTTCCGTCCTGGGAGTTGGTCAATCATTTGAATCGGATTACCGCGGTTGTTCTCGATCAATGGGGCAACGAAGTCGCCGACTCGACGCAACTCTGGTTCGGAACCGAGCAGGGTCTGATCGAAGGCGAGTCGCACACGCAGGCGGCAGTAACCTTCCGCGGTGTCGCCGAGACCTGGTGGCACAGCGGTGCGCCGAAGAATGACGGCTACGTCTGGTACTGGTGTGAAACCTCCGGCGGTACGGTCGCCGACACCAGTGTGTTCATCGAGTCCGGACCCGCGGCCTCGGGAACCTATCTCCAATGGCCGGACACACTGTACGCCGACGGGAAGAGTAAAGGTGAAGTGGTAATCCAAGTGCTCGACGTCAACGGCGTCTTCATGGATTCCGACACGCCGATCGAAGTCGACGCGTTGTACGGACAAATCGGTGGCGGCCTGCTCAACGACGGGTGCCACTCGTCGATCTATACGCAGAACTACTTTGCGCCGACACTGGACCGCGATTACGAATACACGATTCCGGATAGTGGTGTGGGCGCCATTGATGTGATCAAAGCACGCGCCGGCGGGTATTTCGGATTCAACGGTACTGCCCAGGTCGTGCTGCTGACCGGTGCCGCCTTTGGCGACAATTCGATCATTGATGTGCCGACCAGCATGGCCTACGGTATCACGGTTCCGGTGAACATCAAAATCAAAGACCGTTGGGGCAACCCGCTTGGCGGTCACCTCATCGAGGTCACAACCGATCCGTCGGGTGGTACGATCACCGGTTCACCGCAGTACACCGACTCGTACGGTGTGGCGTCGGGATTCAAGTTCACCGGCACGTCGAATCAGTTGGTGTCGAGTGCCTTCATCACGATGGAAGACCTGGACCCGAACTACGGCGGCATCAGCAAGACGATCAAGGTCTCGTTCGAGGAAGAGTAAGTAGTACCCCCATACTCATTCACAGGAGTAGCAAGAAAACCGGCGGGCCGCATCACCCGCCGGTTTTTCTATGGTGTGTTGAAGACAAGTGTGCCACTGACCTTGATCAGTGAGCGCATTGAAATGCCGGCAATGGGACGGTCCAAAGGACTGCTACGGCGCTACACACCCCGCCTGCAGCGGTCCACCATTGAAGAACAGGGCATCGATTAGCACGACAACGTCGACCAAGTTTACACTACAGTCGCCATTGACGTCCACGTTGTTGACGTTGGTCACTGACCCGCCACGGAAGAGATAATCAATCATGATACTGAGGTCGACTGACGTAAGCGTACCGTCACCGTCGAGATCACCGGGCATGTCGCCGACCCATCCAAGACGCACCAGCAGCGCATTGATTGCCGCCGCCGATTCGGCATCGGAGATGTATGACAGCGGGAAACTGAGCGCGGCGCCGTGAACACCGGAAACTTTGGAAACGACACCGACCGCTCGATTGTGTAGGTCGGAGCTTGTGCTGTCACGTGAGACATAACGGTAGATGATCTCCGCGCGCACTGTATCGACCAGGAAATGTCCGACAAACGGCACCGCGTTGCCCGCCGATGGCAACGCTGGATTCAGTCCCCAGTCCGTGCGCGACGAATCGACATTCAGTGACGGGAGTCCAGCGACCGTGGAACGCGCGCCGATGAATTCGGCGTTGGGGCGTGTTGGATGGGAACGCAGCACACGGGGATAGTACGCGCCCGTGATGCCAAAATTATCGTATGCGAAATCTCCCGGACCAAAGAAGACAAACTCGCTGTTCACCAGACTCTCATTAAAGAGATCGCGTCCGGTCCAAATGGCCACACCGTCACCGTACATGTAGATATCCGATTGCTCTGTGGCGTTTGGTTGCGGTGCCTGCCGGCCGTCGGCGACGATGATTGTCGCGGGATGTGTGTTGTACACGTCGAGTTCGAGCGGAGCGGTCGTTAACGGGTCCGCATCACGATATTCAGCATTGATACCGTTTGTTATCCGCAGCCACACCGCCGCAACCGAGTCCTTATTGGTCAGTGAGGTTGGCCCGGATAAGGTGTGATCGAGAACCAGCGGATCGCCGATAAACGAAAAGGCCACACCCAGAACAGAATTGCTGGGGAAGCTCTCGGTCTTCAATGCCGAGACCGCTTTGATGCGATACTGGTAGGGAATGGCATTTTGCGCCGTCCCATCAGTCGCCGACTCATCGGCATAGGTGGTGCCGATTAATTGCCAGTTCTGCCCGTCCTCACGGCGGTAAATCCGATGGGCGACAACATCAGGTTCAGACGGCGAAACCCAGGATAAATGGACTGCCCCGTTACCGCGTTCAGCCGACAGGAGCAATGGTTCCGTGGGACGATTCGGGATTACGTCGACGGGGGGCGATGGGATGCCCTCACGGCCGAGACTGTCGACCGACCGCACCACGTAGAAATAGCGTGATGTTTGCGACAAGCCACTATCGGTGAAGGTCGTGTCGTCTCGATCAATATTCGCGATCGGCGAACCAGTAAACGAAGTGGAGTCGAGCGAACGATAAACAGTGAACCCGGCGAGCCGTTGCGTTGCCTTGCTGCTCCAAGCCACGGTTGCCGTCGAGTCACTCCACGATGCAATATGAACATCAGGCGGCGGTCCGACGGGTGCGGCTCGGAAATCTGTCTCCCAGAGCTCGATCAATCGCGCCACGGTGCTGTCGAACGGTGCGAAGTTCAATCCGGCGACAAATGACTCCGGATCGACCGCGTCGAAATGGTCCGTAAAATTCAGCGGGTCGGTGTGGAAGCTGTGTCCCAGGGCGAAGGCCCAGGCTGTCGTGATCGTTTCCCCTGGAGCCAGATCGATGGCGCCACGCGTTAACAAGAAGCGCGTGTCGGTGCCGTTGGCAATGTCAGTCGCAATACTCGTCTCAGTCGGCGGTGTCCAGCCGTCGGCCGTAAAATTCAGTGCCGAATAGACCTGATCATAGTCGATTTCACCGTTGGCCATGCGGTCGTAGCGGGCGGCATCACCCTGCATGCGTCCGAACCCACCGTCACTGTTTGTGTCAGCAGGATCACGCGACGGCCCCCAATCGTAGGCTTGCACAAAGGCAACCTGCCACCAGTTGAACGACGCCATCGGCAAGGCGGGAGTACTGCCAAGATACATGACGCCGAACAATTTGGTTGGAGACTCATCGGTGAACAGCAGAGTCGTCGAATCGGGGTCGCCGTCGTTGTCGGCACTCCAGGCGGCAGCGATGTCGTAGTTGTTGCCGTCAATATCGACCATGGTGTCACGGAACCCGGAAAGGTCATCACGCCAACGGTTCGATCGGGAGTACAGTCCCACATCGGCATCGGCGTGCCAGCCCATCCACAGATCTTCGACCAACTGCGTGCCGATATTTGTGATCGTAGCCTCGACGATTAAGCCTTGGCCAAACGCGGGTTCATCCACAAGCCGCGTCACCAACTCGACACGAATCGGTAATGGACGATGAACGCCATCAATTTCATCGTCGTTGACTATTGACGGATCGGTCAACGTGTCAAAGACAACCGAGCGGAATTCTTCATCGCCCAGCGTATCGGTGAAGACAGGCGGCGAGGAGAGCGGCGGACGCAGCTCATCACGAGGCGGCCAGTCCATGTTGGCCGTGGAGACAAGCGTGTCTCCATCAACCATTCCCCCGACCCACAATCCGGCCTCAAACAGGTAGTTGATGCCCGATCCCGGTGGCGACTCAAACGACGGGGCTGGCAGGGTATCTGATGTGCCCAGTGTGCTGGAATCGATCAGATCCAATGACCAGTTGCCGAGGATGCCCCAGTTGGTAACTGCCGTTCGGAATTCGCTGTTGTCGTGTGTCCGGAAGAGCGGCGAGGTCTCCGCAGCGGCCACACCCGCCGGAATGGCATACTCGTGCTCAGGGCCATCGGGCAGGGCAGATCTTGCCTCAGCCGACTGGAATCCCACAACGTGAGTGGCCAGAGCACACGTCAGTATGGTCAGCAATAACAGTCGTCGCATAAATCTCCCACTGGAGAAGATCGGGCGGGGACATCTCCAGCTATAATGTACGAAACCGCCGGAATCTGTCAATTGTGCCCGGAATCCTCGGGTAACGACCCGCCCGTCCCACTGGTGCCACGGGCATCCTCGCCCGTGGCCTACGAACGGATCTTAACGAGTCAAAACAACCATTCCAGGAACTCGGGATTCAGCAGGCGCAACCAAATGGACTCAGCACCCCCAAGAAGTCGATATTCCGGTAAAAGCTGATTGCCCCAACACCGGTTACGACCGTATCGATAGGTAAAGAGGAGGACTGCGAGCGATATGATCTTCTCACACAGCCGCCTGAAGACCTACGAAAACTGTCCGCGGAAATTCGCGTTCCAGTACATCGAAAAGCCCGACATCGAGCGCCGCGATTCGGTCGAAGCGTTCATGGGGACCGCCGCCCACAACTCGCTGGAGCACCTCTACCAGATGGTGATGATGGAGCGGGTCCCGAAGTGGGAGGAGATTCGCGACTTCTACGACGATTTCTGGGTCAAAAACTGGAATGATAACATCCTGATCGTCAACAAGAACCTCGCCGGCGAAGACTACCGGAATGTCGGCCGGCGCTGTCTGCAGGACTACTTTGTTGCGCACTTTCCGTTTGCCGAAGGACGAGTCCTGGGACTGGAAGAGCGTATCGTCGTCGATTTGGACGGTTCCGGTGAGTACAAGCTGCAGGGGTTCATCGATCGCCTGCAACTGGCCGATGACGGTGTCACCGAGATCCACGATTACAAGACCTCAAAGCGGCTGCCATCGCAGGAGGAAATCAATCGCGAACGGCAATTGGCGCTCTATCAGATCGGCATCGAGGAACGCTGGCCCGACACGAAGTCAGTGCGGCTGATCTGGCACTACATGCGCTCCAACCGCAAGCTCATCTCAATGCGCACACGTGAGTCCCTCGACGATCTGCGTAAGGAAACGATCAACGTAATCGACCAAATCGGCTACGCCACCGAACGGCACGACTTCGCGCCGAACGAGACGATGTTGTGCGACTGGTGTGAGTTTTACGAGCTGTGTCCCGCCAAACGTCACCAGGTGTCCACGTCGATGCTGTCAAAGGAACAGTTCGATGCCGATGACGGTGTTCGTCTGGTCGATGAATTCATTGCGGCCAAGCAACGGGCCGATGATGCCAAAACCAAGCAGGATGAAGCGCGAGAACGCATCGTGGAGTTTGCCCAGCAGCGGGATCTCACACGCATCTACGGCCACGGCTGGAGCGTGAACGTCACTCGACGCAAGGAACTCTCCGTGCCGCCATCGAAGTCGTCGGAACGCCTGAATCTTGAAGCGATTGTGAAAGCCTCGGGTAAGTGGGATGACGTCTCCGATTTGTCCCGCTATAAACTCCCCAAAGCATTACAAACCGACCTCTTCGACACCCACACCCGCGAACGCATCGCGAGTCTCCTCACGGAGGGCGAACGCATCACCGTAACCACCAAGAAGTCCGTCCGCGAATTTGACGAAGAACCGGATGTTGGCGGAGTAATGTAGGGTGGGTGCTCCGCACCCACCATGCCTGGCCATGTCTGGCTGTAGCGCAATTCCAATGTGAGTTACGCGAGCCCTGATGGCGAAATGCCGCCATCAGGGCCACGACTACACAATTCACTTGTAGTCCGGCCGCCGCGGCCGGACAGGGCTCCTGATCTTCAGTACCTACCAATCACAGATTGGCCCGTATCGCCACGCAACGGTACAAAAAAAAACGGGCGATCCGAAGACCGCCCGTTGCGTGTTCACTTATGAGCGACTGAATTATCCCTGGCCTTTATTGGCTTCGTAATCCGATGACAGGATCCGCGAGTACTCGTCTTTCTGTTTTAACAGTTCGATTGCTTTCTGGACATACTCGTCGTCCTCTAAGACCACACCTTCGTAAAACCCGGTCTGACCATACGTCTGTGTCAGTACGGCACGCTTGATTTCGCGCGCGATGTCGCTGCGATTGGTTCGGAATTCGTACTCTTTTTCCTTCTCGGTCAGGGCTTGCACATCGGCGATCGACGCTTCGAATATCTCCGCACGTTCCGGATCTTCGGCGAGCTCTTCTTTGAGCGTTTCGAGCTGCATTTCGGTTTCGGTCTTGTAATCGAATTCCTGATCCTCGAGATATTGACGGAACTCGTTCCAAACCTCTTCGGTCACCGTGAAGTCACGGGGGATGTCATCATGTGTGTTCGCATAATGGAGCGCGAAGTTAAAGAACTTGCCCTGCCGCCACAAATTGATTTGCAGGGCCGACCACGTTGGCTGCTCGACAATCACATCGGGGATAATGCCGCCGCCGCCATAAACTTTGCGCCCGCCGTTCGTGTAGAAGATGTCCTCTTCGGACGGTTCCTCCTCGACCAGATCACCGTTTTCATCGCGTTCCGGATGTTTGGTCGCACGGCTCGGTTTCTGAATCGAGCGTCCCGATGGCACATAGTACCGCGCGGTGGTCAGCTTGAGCGCAACGTCGTCGGTCTCCGGTAACTGGAAGATCTGCTGCACGAGTCCCTTGCCGAAAGTCGTATTGCCCACCACAATGCCACGATCCCAGTCCTGCACCGCGCCCGAGACGATCTCCGATGCCGAGGCCGTACCGCCGTCGACCAGAATGACCAATTTACCATTGCTCCACAGCGACTTTTCGGTCGCGAAGTACTTGCGCTGCGATTCTTCATCACGGCCCTGGGTGTAGACGACCAGCTGATCGTCTTCCAGAAACAGCCCCGCCACCTTCACCGCTTGATCCAGGAGTCCGCCGCCATTGCTGCGCAGATCGAAAATCAACGATCTGGCGCCGTCCTGTTTCAACGACGTGATCGCATCGACCAATTCCTCTTCGGTGCTTTGGGAGAATTTGTTCAGCCGGAGATAACCGATCTTGTCTTCCTGGTCGGCCATACCGTAGTAGGGGACCGACTTCAATTCGATCAGTGCACGCTCGACCTCATAATCGAGCGGTTTCAGCAGACTGCCGCGCGAAATGGTCAGAGTTACCGACGTTCCCGCGGGGCCACGCATCAACTTCGCGGCATCCTCTGTCGACATCCCGGCGGTCGACTTGCCATCGATCTTGATGATCCGGTCGCCGGCCCGGAGCCCAACACGTTCGGCCGGTGTGCCCTCGATCGGTGCAACAATGGTGACCGTGTCCTCGCGCAGGTCAATTTGCATCCCCAATCCTTCGTACTTCCCCTGCGTCGATTCCATCAACCGGTCGTAGGAGCGCCGTTCGAGGAGAACCGAAAACGGATCCAGCACGTCGAGCATGCCGCGAATCCCGGCGTAGGTCATCTCCTTGTTGTCGACCGTATCCATGTAGTGCGACTGGATACGGTAGGAGATATCATTCATCAATTTGGTGTATCTATAGAGCGTCTCGCGCGACATGCGGCGGTCGCCCACGTCGGTCGAGGCGCCGCTCTGGGCCCAGACCTGACGATCGGGTGTGGCCTCACCAGATCCGACCACCCAAATGATGGCGGCCGCAAAGATCGCCAGAAATGTTAGTGTTAAGCGGAATCGTCGGTCGGTCGTCATGATATCTGCCTCCCAGGCTCTTCAAGCTGGATCATCCGATGACAGAGAAAGTTAAATCCTCACGCCGGGTGTCATTCCTATACGATGGCCCCAAGGCCATTTCATTGCAACATTTGATCGGTCCGATTGCATACTTCGCTCGCATTACACCTCTTGGGACGGGTGTGACCTATAGTAACGCAAGGTGAATGCCACATTCCGGTGGTCGCATCAACGGCGTAGTAAAGAAGATGAGCGCCCCAGTCATCACAATACTACGTCTGAGTGGATACGTTGTTCCCTCTAACATCTTGGCACCGGTGGATTTCGGGGATTTGGGGCAGTACCTGAGAAGCGATTTGTGGTCCTTCGAGCCGTTCAATCCAGGTACCGTTGCAAGTAGTCCATGCTCGAATCCTGTGGTGCACGCTGGAGATAGCGCTGCGCCGCCTCTTTGGCTGACTCATGATCTCCTTGATCTGCATACAGATACACCAGTTCGAGGAATGGGATGGCCATGTTCTGATTGAGTTCCGCGGCCCGGTGGAGGTGGGCTCTCGCGCTATCCCACTGTCCGCGATTACGTTGCACCGAACCCAAGTAAAAATGGAGAGTCGCCGACTGAGGTGTGAAGTGAAATGCCCGCATGAGGGCGGCCTGAGCCGAGTCGTACTGTTCCTCCTGATACCAGACAGTTCCCAGCAGAAACGGCGGTGAACCCGATCGGGGGAATTCTCGTTCCCACTCCCGAGCAATAGCAATAGCTTCATCGCGGCGTCCAGACCATTGGAGCATCTGCACCAGCCGCTGGTAAATATCCGCCTTCTGCTCGGCACCACGTTCAAGCGCACCCTGTAATTGTTCAACGGCATTCGCCGTATCCGCCATCACCTGATACACCTGTCCGGCATAATACCAGGCCACACCGGATTCGGGGATCATCGACTTGGCCTGTTCGAGGGTGGATAGTGCGTCATCAAAACGCTGCGCTTGGGCATACAGCATTCCCAACGTGCACATCTGATCATAACTCGAGTCGCCGACCGCCAGCAATCTCTGCGTGGTGTGAATCGCGTCCTCCCACGCACCGGTCTCCTGTTGCAGGATGGCGAGATTGCGCAGGTACTTTGCGTTGGTTGAATCGTATTCCACCGCGCTTTCGTAGGCGATTCGGGCACTGTCGTTCTGTCCAAGATTCTCATACGCGTTACCCAAATTTGCCCAACGTGTCGCATTCTGGGGCTCGCCCTGAACGGCCTTATGCAAATGCGATTTGGCCAGGTCGGGGCGCCCCAGTTCTTTTGCGAGAACCGTTCCCCAAGGCGGCAATCGTGAGCCCTCGAAGTAATTCGCCGCATAGTGGGGATCCTGGTGTATGAGACGGTCGACACGAGTGACGACGGTCATTTCATTCTGCGCCGAAACGACAAATCCACCGACATGGGCGATGGCCACGGCCGCCACCGGTACCCAGACCCAGTGTGGAGGGTGTGACTTAGGGAACCAATGAGCAATGTAATATCCCGCCCAAATCGACATTGGCAAGGCGAATGCCGCCAACAGATCCCAGTCGCGAAAGGCGCCGATCAGTGGATCGATCCAAAACGAGAACATCCAGGCACTGGCTGCAATCGCGACGACCGTGCCCAGCCTGGGATGAGGCCGCGATTGCTCCCGCTTGACCAGCCAGCCGACCAGTGCCACGACACCAACCGGCGCGAGGAACAAAAGCAGATTGAATTGATCGAGCAGATGCGTTGGCGAAAACGCGGTGTACTGTGAGTCGGGTGTTGCAAAGACCGGCACGAACAATGGCGGTCCGATCATCCGATACAGCACCGTGGCCGCCAGCCACGCAATAAAACCGAGCGCGAACGTCACCCCAATAGTGTCTCGATTGGAAGATGTTTCACGGGGGCGGAATACACGGATCGTGGCCCAGATCATGCCCGGCAACGTCACAAACGCCAATTGATGGAACGCCACGGCGGCCACCCAGCACCCCCACGCGGCCCAGAGCAGTCCACACCTGCTGCGAGCCTCCAGCAGAAACACAATCGTCCACAAAAGCGAGACGTTCGCGAGCGCGTAGCTTTCCACGTGTCCGAAGAACAACACCATCGCCCCGCTGGCCATGGCCGCTGCGATGACAAGCCCGCGTACCGCACGATCTGTACTCAAGGCGCGCGCGATGCGGATCAGCGCCCAGACGCTCAACATCCCGGCCACCGACGCCACCAGCGCATATGCCAGCGGGATGTCGCCGCCCAGCGGCATCACCAGAACCCGGTAGACAACCCAATGTGCGAGCAAATCAAAGTACTGCGTCGACAGATGGACGCCAATCGTCGGCATGTTGCCGTCTTCAAAATACCCGAGAAATGAATACCCATCGCCGTAGGCCAACGCGTCCATCCGGAACACGAACATGATGATTCCCAGCGCGACGACGGCGGCTGCGCGGGCAAGACGAGATGCGAGGAACTGCGACACTTCTTGAGCAATGGATGCTGCCAACCGAGGAATGAAGCAGATGACAACAAGGACGACAAACCCCAAACGCCAGACCAACGAGATGTCCGACCAGTAGTTGACACCCCACGATTCCAGGCCGGGTGCAAACGATGTCACGACATGCAACAGCATCAAAACACCCAAACCGATCAACACCCACATCATGGGAGGCGACAGTCCAACCGCTGGCGCTGGCGCCTTGGCCGCTGACCGTTTGGGCGGATGTCTGTCGCGATGCTTGGCCATAATCAATCGTCGGTGTTTGCCGGCGGGAATCTACGGCTTTTGCCGGCGACGGGCAAACCCTCGTTCTTTCCGGTTCCACCGGAGGACTGATAACAATGAGCACTGTCGAAGTGCCTGGTCCCCACAACCACATTTTCCCTCGACCTCGTCTCTCACAGCGGCTTCATTAACACCATGGAGATTCGATTGCTGACACGCCACGATGCGGCAGCCTTCCGTGAGTTCCGACTGGAGGGTTTGCACAATCACCCCGAGGCGTTTGGCGAAAGTGCCCAGGAGTTTGCCGCCCTGAGCACGGAGGAGATTGCTGCACGCATCCCGGCGACCGGTGACATCAGTCAGGGATTCATCCTTGGAGCGTACGAAGATGGACGGCTGCGGGGCATCACGTGTCTGATGCGTTCGCCCTATCTAAAGAAACGGCACCATGCCGAACTATGGGGGATGCACGTCGCCGCTGATGTCCGGCGGCGGGGAATTGGGGAAAGGTTGGTGAATGACCTGATCGCACGCGCGCGCACTATCGATGGTCTCGAACTGGTGCATCTCACCGCCGCGACCGTCAATGAACGAGCATGGAAACTCTACGAGAAATGTGGATTCACGATCTACGGCACCGAACCGAAAGCGCTGCGCATCGATGGTGTCGATTATGATCAACACCATATGATTCTGGACCTGTCAAAACTCCCATGAATACCACACAACGACCACATCCACTGAGTCCGCTCAGTCGACCTGTGAAGGCGATCACCGCCAGTGTTCTCAGCATCCTGCTTTTACTTCCCCGTATCGTCTACGCGCGCCCACAGACAGTCGATTCCCTGAGCGTTCCCGCGGGCGAGGAGGGTTTTTTGGCGCAGGTCGCCCGCTTTCTCTACAATAATTTCGGACCAGTGGGGTTGGTGCTGACCATCATCATGGCTGTCATTCTAATTGTCACGCTGCGTCGCGGCTCATCGAGCGATACTGCAAAGACAAACGGGCAGCCGTAAAGGCTGCCCGCTGAAATCCTGCATCGGGTGGATGGAATTTACTCACACGCCCCCGGACCGTTAAAGAAAATGAAATTGATAATCGCATTGATGTCGAGCGCATCGACCACCTCGTCGCAGTTGAAATCGGCGACCGCCGGCGGGTTGGGCATCGGTCCGTTAAAGAAGACGATATTGATCAACTCGTTCAAATCCGCCGCATCGTGCACACCGTCGTTGTTCAAATCGCCGATCAACGCGCTGACGGTTATCCCGCCTGTCGTCACAGCGGGAGTGAAGGCGATTTCCGCGGTGGTGAATTTCAGACTGTAGGAGCCGAGAGTATTAAACTCGACATCGACCGTCTCGCCGGGCTGCGCCGTCGACCGCACACGGAAATACACTTTCGCAATCGGCCCGTCGCCCGGTGGCATCGCGTCCACGAAATCGTCGACTGTTATCCGGTATGCCATCTCACCGTTGAATTTGTTGCTGAAGACGTTTTGCAGGGTCATGTGTTCGGTTCGGCATCCGGTTGTGACCACCGAGTCAAGGATAGCCACTGAGGTTACGTTCGAACAATCGATTGGCAGAATGATGGTATCCACCGGCAGATTGTTATGCACCACAATGTCGATGCGAACGGGATCACCGGCGAGGACGGTCGAGTCGGTTGCCACCAGTGTTTCGGCCAGAGCGGCCACGTAGCGAAACTCCGTCTTCTGTCCGGGCCCAATATCGGTGTTGATGGTCAGCATGACGTCATACAGGCCGGGATCGAATGTGTGTTCCGGATTCTGCTCTGTTGACTGTGTCCCGTCGCCGAAATCCCACAACCAACTGGTCGGGGACGTTTCCGAACTGTCGTAGAACTGAACCGTCAACGGCGCCGGCCCAATGCGCGGACTGGCGATGAAGTCGGTCGATGCGATATTCGTCAGGGCCGAGTTCGCGTTGATGCGGCCGCTTCCCAGCATGCCGACATAATCCGGATTGAGGTCGTCGATGTTGTCGGCGCTGCTGATGATCCGGTCGAAAATTTCCTGATGGGTCAGCAATGGGTTGAGCGACTTGATGAGTCCTACCAGTCCGGCCACGTGCGGTGCCGCCATTGAGGTCCCGCTATAGTTTGCGTAACTCGCTGTGTAATGGTTGGACACGGTGCTGATAATACCCGACCCCGGCGCCGAAACGTCGACGGCAGGTCCGTAGTTGGAAAAACTCGATTTCCGATCCTGGCTGGTGGTGGAGGCCACATTGAGCACGTCAGGACGGCCCTGCAGATACCCGACCCCCATGTTATTCGAGTTTCCTGCCGAGGCGGCAATGATAACCCCGTTGGCAACTGCGTAATCGGTCGCCGCTTCAATACCACCGCCGTCTGACGACCCGAAACTGTAGTTGATTGCCGACGCGCCATTGTTGGCCGCGTAGAAAAATGCGCTCGCCACATAGTTCATGTGAGTGCGGCCGTTTTCAAAACCGTCATCATCAAAGGAATACCCCATCCGCAGGCACATGATCTTACAGCCCGGTTCGCTGGGACCAAATCCGCCGGCCACACTGGCAACGCCGGTGCCGTTGTTCATCGTGGCCGCCATTGTCCCCGAGGTGTGGGTGCCGTGACCATTGAAATCACTCGGATCGTTGTCTTCCACCGATCCATCCTCCCCCGACCAGACAGCGTTTCCCGAGCTGACAAAATCCCATCCGATCAGATCGTCGACATATCCGTTGGTGTCATTGTCGACGCCATCCATATCGGCCAGATCGAACACCACACCATTTTGATTGATATCTTCGCCGGGGTTGACCCAGATGTTGTCGGCCAGATCGGGATGCGAATACAAGACACCGGTGTCGGTGTCGGCCAGGATCACCGTGGGACTTCCAACCGTTTTGTCCCACGCTTCAGGTCCGTCGATGTCATGATCCTGCGACTGTTGGAGCCCCCACATGTTGGAAAAGTAGGTGTCGTTCGGTGTTCGCTGGATGTACGCGTAGTAGTCGTACTCTACCGATGCCACATTCGGATCGGCCAGGTACTCAGCCGCTGCCCCGTCGAGATCGATCGTCGGATCCAGCGTTAGGACGTTGAATCCCCGCAGATCGGGAGACTTCTGTGGTGGCTGTGGAGCCTTAGCGCCCGGGAAAAGTGCGCGGTACTCGCGGAGATCGTATTTGGCGTTGAGTACGTCGACCGATGCGATCCCCATTGCCGCTGAGCGAACGGACGCGCCGCCACGTTGGGTTGCCTTCATCGAGGCCGGCATCGCATCCGGTTTGAATTTGACGATCAATACGCCCGGCACCCGCTCGGCGTCCACCGCTGTCCGAACCGGCTGTCCATCAATGTATAAGGCGTCGGCGGTCGCGGGGACCAATAACAGCCCAAACACCACAGCGCCCAGGAAAGCACCCTTCATTAGATGTTGCATTGACTACTCCTAAGGAATGTGAAACGACATTCGACACACTCTACAATTAACGAAATGATGTTCCCGATGGATTTCACCAGAGAGACATTCACCATTTTCAAGATAACCCATGTCGATAAAGTGTCAACTGCAAGTGCGTCAATTTCATGCGATTAGAGCGTTTTCGCGAGCTGGTAAGCGATGCCTCTGAAGAGTCGCTCTATAGCGATTGTCATAAATCCTTTCCGTTTGGATCAGGGGGCACGGGCCTCTTGTGGTGAGTCCGCCGCGGCGGATCGAACCATCAGGCCCGTGCGTCCGCGTCTGCACAATCCCCCGTCCACCGGCCTCAAGGCCCGTGTTGAAGAACCTGCTGACGGATATCATTTCAGATTTGGGAGGGCGAGGCTCCTGCCGAGCCGCCGTGTGGAACATGCCGTTGCGGCTCACCCGAAGGCTCTGATTCTCGGCGGGTTTTGCAACACGCCCCTCAAGGCCCGTGGCACCTGGTGTCGTGTCCCGGAAGTCCGTTAAGTAAGTCAACGCGGCTGGTCCCGAGCGTGGCGTCACCCGAGGGCGGGTGACGCCACATATGTACGCCGTGTTGGCTTCAAACGGACAACACTTCTGACAATCGCCCTAATGTCTGCATTCGGATGCATAGTCTTGTTGGCGATCGGGGGGTGTGGACCGGCCGAATTGAACCGCCTGGACGGCAATCAATTGCCGCTTAAGTGGTTACGATCTCTGGCGCAATCGACGTCGAGCTGGCCCATGGTTTGCGTAAGCTCTGGAACACAGGCACCAATCCGGGGTTGAACAGGTATCGACCCCGCCGCCAGATGGATTATAGGATTGACAAGTTGGAACACTAACGTTTTCTTATCTCCGGCCTTGGGCCATAACGGCTTCGCAGTTCTGCAATTGGAGGTCTTAGCGCACCATTTCGACTGATGAGTATCCCGCCATGGTGGTGGGAGAGGCAGCAACTCAATAGGGGGTAAAGCCTTTCGGGGCGTTACTGTGGCGCGTAGGACCCGATCATCCATCCCGTTCTATCTCTTTCTCGTCTTGGCTAGCGCGCCATTGGTCCGTGCGGCCGAATACGACGATGTCGCGATAGAAACGCAAACGGTCACCGGACTGACCTTCCGGTACACTCCCTCTGCACTGATGTGGCGGGAGGATGCCCGTGGCGTCTATCCGTATATCCCCTCGACCGCCTTGCGCGATGATCCCATCGCACCGTCAATCCCCGGACGCGTTGTTTTTGTCGCATTGCCTCCGAATGCCCGAGCGATCAACGCAGAGATCGTATCTGTTGGCGCCATCGAAAGTGGGCGCCATGAGTCACTCGCGTTCTTCGAGTCTGACTACCCGATGCCGTTCCCGTCGGAAGACATCATCGTCGACGACATTTTCTGGCTGCGCGGTCTCCGCCTCGCACGCCTGATTCTGCATCCCTTGAAAATCATCGACAGTGAGGGCAGCTACACGCTGTCTGGTGAGATGCGTGTGCGTGTGTCGTTCTCACAGCCCGCCACCGGTGAGCGTCGGATTGCGCCATCGGCTGACGCATTTACGCCGATTCTCCAAAACCTGGTTCTCAATGCCGACCAGGGTATGAACTGGCGAAATGCTGAGAGCGCTCAGAGTCCGTTGGCCAAGCCGGCGCAAACACCCGATCCGTTTGCCGGCAGTGATGAATGGATCGCGATCGACAACCGTGAAGAAGGCATCGTTCGCGTCACGGGGACACAACTCGCGGGGGCCGGTGTGGCGCTTGGATCGGTTGTGCCCGATCAGATGCGACTGTTCGGCGGTCCGGGTATGCAACTGTCGACGACGATGTCCGATCCTCCACCGCAACTGACTGAACGGGCGATACGCGTTGTCGACGGTGGTGATGGGGTGTTCGACGAAAGCGATTACTTTGAATACTACGCCGACGCGCTCAACCGTTGGGAGATCAATGGCCAGGGCCAGCGGTTCGACATCGTGCATCGCTACGAGCGCGACAATGTCTATTGGCTGGCACTCTCCGGCGACTTCGAGGGCGAAGCAAGACGTGTGGTAACGGTCAACGCCCCGGCACCGTTGCCGGCTGCGACCGCGATCACGTCGGCGGTGGATCGTGCGCGTCACGAACAGGAAAATCTCCTGCGTGTCAACAGCCTCGGTTACGTGGCCAGCTATTACACGTGGTACTGGCGGGACCGTCAGACCGATCGGTTGTTTATGACCGCCGTCGACGACCAGGTGCCCGGAACGCCCGCGCGTGTGGAAATCAGCGCCTACACGCAGGGCATCTTGGGGTTCGACTTACTGGTCAACGGGGTTCCGACCGACACGGTGGATGATCCCCGAACGCGTCGTGGGGAAGACGGTACGCGCATCATCACATTCGCGCTCCCGGAATTTCGTCCGGACGATGAGTTCACTCTCAGCTTTGCAACCGGTTCGCGCAACGAGTATTACCTCGACTACTACAGTGTGGAATATCAGCGTCGTCTCAATATGAACTCCGGCGGTATCCGGTTCATTCCCGACATTGACGGTACGGCCAACCTCGTATTCAGCAACACCACCGGCCCGGAAGTGTGGAATATCAGCGACCCGTCTCGCATCGACGTGTACACCGATTTGGAGATTGAGGGCAATGCTGCACGCATGCCGGCGATTGATGGATTGCTGTATGCGGCGGAGCCGACCCAGCGCGTGACACCGACCCATATTCGCATCGTCGCGCACGCCGATCTGTACACCCCCCCGTCCGGGACCGATTACGTGGCTATTGGACCGCGCGAGTTCGCAAACGCCACAGCCGAGTTTTTGGCTTACCGCGAGTCCACACATGGCATCAGCACCCGCTATGTTGCCGTTGAAGACATTTACAATTTGTTCAGTTTGGGATTGGCCGATCCGGTGGCCATTCGCCGTTTCCTGCGGCATACCTTTCAGGAGTGGCCAGCACCCGCGCCGGCGTATGCACTGCTCGTCGGCGATGGCAGCTACGATTTCCTGGGCAACGTCGGCGTGCTGTCGATCAACTATGTACCGCCGTATGTCACCGAAGACGATCAATCGATGTCCGATGAGAATTACGTCTACTTTGGCGACAAGAAGGTCCTCGACTCGGATCCCGATCCCGACGCCAATATTGTGCCCGATATGTTGATTGGCCGTTGGCCGGTGAAGTCAGCGTCTGACATCGCCAATCTCACCGCCAAGGTTAAAGAGTATGAATCGACCGGCGATCTCGGTCCGTGGCGGTCGCGCGTGGTGATGGTTGCCGACGATGAGTTCGGTGATCGCAATGCCGGTTCGGTGACTGAGGAGTTTCACATCGAAGACGCCGAGCAGATCTCACAGGTGACCATCCCCGACTGGATTGACATCAACAAGATTTACATGACCGAGTACCCGTTCAGCAATCCCGGTTGCTACGAGCCGAGCGCACGTGGCTGCCGTAAGCCCTCCGTCAACGAGGCCATCGTGACCGCGTTGAATGAGGGTGCACTGGTGTTCGATTACATTGGCCATGGCAATCCCGACTTGCTCGCGCATGAGCGGGTCTTCTTGCGTACCGAGGAGTTGCGCGAATTGACCAACCAGGGGCGTGCTACGTCAGTATTGACCTTCTCCTGTTCGATTGGCTTTTTCGACGACCCTCGGTCCGAAGGGATGTCGGAAGAATGGGTCCGCATGCCCCATGCGGGTGCTGTTGCCGTCGTATCCGCCACGCGTCTCGTCACCGCTTTCGCCAACGCCGAACTCAACCGCAAAGTCTTCGATTTGCTCTTCAATGACAACGTGACCGGCATTGCCGCATCGCTTTACACCGCCAAGCTCTTGCGCCAATATGGACGCACCTGTTCGGTGTGCGATGAGCCGCCCTGTCCCTGCGAGAACGATCGCCGCTATATGCTCTTGGGTGATCCGGCGCTGCAACTGGGCGTGCCAGTGAATCGTGTCGAGTTCACGTCGATTGAACCGATGCAATTCGAGGCCCTGGCGCGGGCTGTGGTCAGCGGCGAGGTTGTCGATACCGCCGGCAACCGACTCACCGACTTTGACGGCACTGTCGCCATCACCGTCCGCGATGCACCGCGCGAGCGCGAGTATCGTATCAGCGAGTTGGAAACGCTCCGGTACGATCTTCCCGGCGGCACGTTGTATCGCGGTGAGGTGCCGGTGCAGAACGGGCAATTTGAATTCGGATTCATTATTCCCAAAGACATCGCCTATGGCGAAACCGGGGCCCTGATCCGCGGCCATGCCGTCTCGACCACTCAGATGGCGGCTGGTGTCCGATCCCGGATTCCCATCGCCGGTGCGGTTGGTGTATTGACCGATACGGTTGGTCCGGAGATGACCGTGACGGATGCGGACGGAGAACCGGTCACCAATGGTTATCGAATCGCCCAGGGCGACAATTTGATTGTCACCTTTATCGATTCATCGGGTATCAATTTGACCGGTTCACCGGGACATCGCGTTGAGGTGTTCGTTGATAACGACATCGAAGCGCTCGCCGATTTGACCGAGGCGTTTGTCTACGATGCCGGGGCATTTACGACCGGAACGGCACGGTTCACATTGCCGGAGGTGGCGCTTGGCAAGCACCGCCTGACCATCAAAGCGTGGGACAACGCCAACAATTCCGCGACGCACGACATCGATATCGATGTCGCTGCCGAGGGAACCGACGCCGATTTTCGCATCAGTGAGTTTCTCACTTATCCCAATCCCAGCAGTGGTGAGACGACGTTTTACTTCCTCACCACACGCGCTCCTCGTGAGGCACGGATTCGCATTTTTACCCTTGCCGGGCGCTTGATTTGGGAGCGATCGGGCGTCATTGACGGCGTCACGCGGTGGAATGGGCACGATGCCGATGGCGATCCGGTCGCCAATGGCGTCTACATTGCGCAGTTAGAGGTGACCGGCAGTGGGTCATCAGTCGATAATACAGCATACGAGGAAACCAAGATTGTCCTGTCACGCTGACGGAGATACCGTCGGTCGCGCCGGTCGATCACAACCACGTACGAGAGAGCCGATGAGTAATCACAGCACACACAGCGCCGCGCACCATGCGCCGGCGCACGTTGCACGCAGGCAATTGGAAAGGACAAGCGCTATGCGACGGATGAGCGCGTGGCTCAGCGCCGGATTGATTGGGTTGATCTTGCTGGGCTCACAGGACGCACAGGCGGCAGTCAATGCGGGTGTACTCTTCCTGCGGATCGCGCCCGGTGCACGGTCAGCCGCGATGGGTGAAGCATTCGTGGGCGTATCCGATGATGCCACCGCGACCCATTGGAATCCCGCCGGACTCGGGGTCTATCCTCTCAACGACGATTGGGAGGACTACAATCTCCCCGGCTACGGAACGATTCGCGATGCGGCGGTGGTTCGGAATGACCTACCCTACACCGATTACCGCTCCCGCGATCTCTGGATTCTGACCGATCAGGGACTCCTCACACTCGAGCACGGCTCGCAGGGAGATGAGCAGATCGCCACTGGCAGTCAGAGTGACCTGATTTCCGAGGGTCAAGCGTCGAACTGGATCGAGGTCTCGACCATCGGCGTGAGTTCGATCACTGCGGCGGTTCGCCGCTATGCGCCGTTCCTGACCGAAGATCGGGCGGAAGAGATCGCTCGTCGTTCTGCTGCGGCTCATGTCGGTATCCAGATTGAACAGATGGAGCCGCTGCTGCAACGTGTGGAATCGTCGATGCCCGACGATTACAAAGACCGCACCATCATGCAAAATGCCGTCAGCGATTTTCGCCGTGCCTATCGCGAGGCGCGCCTCGTTGAGGAGCGTATTCCCGATGTCCGCACTGCGCTTACGGCACTGCCAGAGAGCGGAACCGCCGGTCTGGAAGAGCTGGATCGCGTCCGCTTCGCGTTGGAGCGCAGTATCGGTACGGCGATTCCCGAGCGGGTTGGTATCCTCACGGAGGAACTATTCCCCGCATCGATTCGGGCCATCAATAGCGATGGCCAGCGTCTCTATGTTGGGACCGGCACCAACTTGCTGATGCTGAACAACAATCGCTGGACCGAGATCGGCGCACCGACCGAAGACGGATGGGCGGCGGAAGGTGTGAATTGTATCGAGGTGTTACCCAATAACCGACTCTGGGTCGGTACGGACAAGGGGCTGCTCCTTCGTTCCGGCGGAAGCTGGACTCGTTACACGACCGCCGAAGGTCTTCCCGATGATCGCATTCTGCATCTGGCCCTGCCAACACAACGCTCCGGGTGGGTCAGCACCGACGCCGGACTGGCCCGTTTTGAAGGCGAGTACTTCACCGCATTTGCCGAATTGACCGCCAATGTCGGAGATTCGCTTACCAAGATGTTGTCGCGGTATCTCGATACCCGTGACCAGGTCGTGCTTGAAGAGGCCGCAGCCACAGTTCGTGAAGCCAACATGTTGGATGCAGGATTCGAACCGGAAGCCGGGGCCATGGTCCAGGTGCCGTTCATGGTCGGATTCACCAACCAGGTGACCAACTTGACGGTCGATTCGTATGGCCGTCTCTGGGTCGGAACAGATCGCGGGACGCTGCGCTACGCGCGCGATTCGTGGACCCGATTCGGCTACCGCGAAATCAAGGCAACCGAACCGACCACGGCACAAGTGGTGGCCGAACAACTGCTGGGGAATCGCTCAACCCCCGAACGCTCCGGCAACCTGGCGGACTTGATCATCGCATACAACGGTCTGAATGAATCGGGTGACATCGCGTCCGGACGGACGATTTACGTGTACCGAAATCCTGCCGCATCGCACGTCTATGACATCGCGGCCACCGGGGATCACTTAATGATCGCGTCGGCCGCGGGTCTGCTCGAAGTCAAATCGGGCGATTGGGGACGCTACTACCACGCCGGTCTTGAACGCGAAGTCGTTTATGCGATCGCACCCAGCGAGCGCGACATGTGGTTTGTCACCGACGAGCGTGCCGTCATCTTCAAGCAGTCGCGTAGCGAAGTCACCTTCATGTATTCGCCGTGGTTGCCCGACTTCAATCTCGATTTGTACTATGCGTTCTTCTCCGGCGCCACCCACGTGGAAGGATGGGGGACCCTCGGTTTGGCCGTAACGTTTTTCTCGTATGGTGAAATCATTCGCACCGACGAGTTCGGGCGGCTCGGTAATACGTTCCATTCGTTTGACGGTGCGATGTCGTTGTCGTACGCGACCCGTCTCAGCCAAACGCTCTCGGGTGGCCTGACCGGTAAGATTATCTACTCGCGTCTCGCCGATCAGGGTGCGGGTGCCGAGATCGGCAGTGGCAGCGCCACGGCGTTTGCCGTCGATGCCGGCATCCTCTACCAAACACCCTGGGATCCGCTCACCTTCGGCGCCGCGCTGTCGAATGTCGGTCCGAACATTTCGTACATCGATGCACAGCAGTCCGATCCGCTGCCGCGCAATCTCGCACTCGGCTTCGGACTCAAGCTGCTCGATCGCCCGGCATTCCGGGTGCTCTGGGTCGGCGACATCAACCGTGAGTTGGTTGACCTCACCGATAGTGACAATGAACTGGCACAGAACATTTACAATACCGGCCTCGAACTGTCGTACCTGAGCACGCTCGCGTTGCGCGGCGGCTATGTGCATGACCAGGATGGCGACATCAAGATCTTCACGGCCGGTATTGGACTGTCGTATCAAAACATTAAGATTGACGTGGCCTATATCCCGTCGACCGGCGATTCGCCGTTGTCGAACACGCCGCGCTACAGCCTATCGGCCCGGTTCTAACAAATGAAGCGACTTGCTCAAACCATCGTTCTCGCATGTGCATTTGTCCTCGGCGCGTTGTCGGGTGATGTGCTGGCACGAACCGGCACCACCGTTCTTCCTTTGGATCATGATGCCTTAGTGCACCAGCCCAAACCCGAAGGCGCGCCCGGCTGCTTCTGTCCGCAGCCGTCGACGCGCAATCTGCTCCAGCGCAAACGGGACGCTGTCGCGTCGCCCGGGCTGCGCGCCGGCGTGCAGATTCCGATCACACTGAACGTCATCGCGATTCGCGTCGAGTTTCAGTATGAAGAAATCGACGATCCGAACACCACGGGCCGCGGTGTCTTCGACCTTCGCGATACCACGTCCTTTCTCGAAGAAAACGGCCACAGTTTCGACACCTCACCGCACAATCGCCGTTACTTCGAAGCGCACATGCGGTCATTGAACCAGTACTGGAATACCGTTTCGAACGGGGAAATAACGCTCGATTACACGGTCTTTCCGGTGGCGTCGGACAGCGCCTATCAAATGCCGAATGAGATGAGCTACTACGGGCGCGAGCGTGACGGCGACAGCGGCATCGTCTTCGGGCTGGAACAATTTGTCCTCGATGCCGGTGAAGCGGCCGCCGTCGATCCGGCAGTGGTCTTCGATGACTACGATGCCGTCGTCTTCTTTCACGCCGGCTCGGACCGCCAGTCCGACATCTTTCAGGACACACCGCACGATTTGTTTACGGCATTTGTCCGCTTGGGCGAGGTGATATCGCTGACCGCCGGTGTCGCCGACGTGTTAGGCGAAGCGATCATCATGCCCGAGACGTTGATTCAGGACAATCGCATCACGGTGATGAATGCCGTGCTCGCGCACGAATTCGGGCACCAGCTCGGTCTGGTCGATTTGTACAGCACGCGCAGCTTCCTGACACAGGTGGGCAATTTCAGTTTGATGGACAACAACGTCTCCGATGTTGGCATCGATGTCACCGTCGAGGGGCGGCGGCGCATCTTGTTTGGCGGCCTACCGGTGTTCCCCGATGCCTGGTCGCGCTTACACTTGGGAATTGTCGATGCCAGACGCGTGGAAAACGAACTCAATGTTACCGTGCTCGCGGGAGAGTTCGAACGCCCCCTGCCGCAATCGACACCACAGGTGATTCAGATCCCGATTTCAGAGACAGAGTATTACTTGGTCGAAAACCGTCGGATTGACATCGATGGACGGGGCGATCCCGGTCTACGGCTTGATTCCGTTACCAGTGTTGTCATTGGTCCGGCGGACACGACAACACTCGCCAACACGCGCGAGTACGATTTCCTATTGCCCGGATCGGGGCTTCTGATCTGGCATGTCGATGAAGGGGTTGCGGAACTCGATTATGTCGACACCGACGAGACGCCGAATAACTATCAGGCGAACACCCTCCAATGGGACCCCGAACGCCGCTTCCTGCGTCTGATCGAGGCCGACGGACTGATCAACTTTGGCGGTTTCTTCTCCGCCGGAACCGGAACGGCGCGGGATTTCTTCTACAATCCCAACAACTCCGAACTCGGGCAGTTTACCAATCCGCCCGCCAGCAGCAACACCGGCGCATTTACCGGAATCACCATTGAAAACATTTCGCCACCGGCCACGTCGATGACGATGGATGTCCGCCGCGACGGACCATTGGATGGATTCCCCGTCTACGCCGGAATCGATTCAACCGGCGTCGGTGCACCTGTTGTCGCTGACCTGACGCCTCTGGCCAGCCGGTGGAGCACGCCCGGCGATGGTTCACCCGAAGTCTTTGTCTCGTACAAGAATTATATCCTGGCTTGGGACTGGACCGGGCAGCCGCTCAGTTCGGTGACGATCGAAGACAGTCTCACACGCTATGATGATTCGACAATTGTTCGGGAATTCCATCCCGTCGCAATGGGTGATCCCGCCGATGGAAATTGGATCGCACCGCCGTTGGTGGCCGATCCGGGCGACGGAGACGTGCGGATTGTCGCCGCCACCGATAGAGGATATCTGTACATCTTCGGAACGCGCGATGAAGACAACGACGGATTGTTCGACGTCCGCTTCCGTACCGAGACGCCGGACTTGGTCAACGCCCCGCCGATTGTGTGGAATCGTGGCACCGTGACGAAGGAAATTTTTGTTCCGATTCGCAGTCGTGGTTATGCGGTCTACGGGCTGTTGAACGGTGATACAACACTGGTCGGCCCTCTGACGGGTACGATCATCAGCGCAGCCGGTCGGGACAGCGCTGGGACCGCCGTCGTTATGGGGATTTCGCCGGAAGAGCGGTACGTCGGCTGGCTCGGGGGACCAATCGCGAATATCGGCGATAAGCCCGTCATGCCGCCGGTCGTGGGCGACATCGATCGGGATTCCTCGTTAGATGCGGTATTCCTGACAGCTAACGGAGAACTCCACGTCATTGACAGCGGTGGCGAGTACCTCTCCGGTTTTCCGCTGGATATTGACGGCACCGCCACTGAGCCACCATCTCTGGCCGATGTCGACCTTGATGGCTTCCTGGAGATTCTGCTGGTGTCTGACGGTTTTCTCCATGCATACGCACGCAACGGAACGTTGCTTCCCGATTTTCCCATTCTGCTCGGGGAACGAAACGCTCCGGACAGCGGTGCAACAACGCCGGTTGCGATGCTGCTGGAGTGGACTGATGGGGTTTCCGGACATTTGGCATTGGCCAGTGCCGGGGAGCGCCAACGGCTTAGCGCTGTTTTTGGCAACGGGCGGGAGGTCGACCGATTCCCGCGCCCGTTGGGAGCCGCAACACCCAGTTCGGTTGCATGGAGTGCCATTCCCGATGCCAATAGCTCCGCCGTGTTCGCACATTGCGCCGATGGCTACCTGTATGGATATTCCGCGGGCACACTGCCGGCGTTTTCGCCGACTGCGATTTGGCCGATGGCACGACGCGATGCACGGGGCACCGCGACAGTCCCGTATGACGATCTTGAGAACGAAAGCACCGAAGATGTTTTCTTTTTGGAGCCGCGTGCGTTTGTCTATCCCAATCCAGCGAACGAGGAAGCGATTGTACGATTTTGGCTCGGTGACGATGCGAGCGTTCGAATTCGCATCTATGATATTGCTGGGAATCTCGTTACAGAAGTCGAAGAGAATGGTCAGGGCGGTGTCTACAACGAGTGGACATGGGACTGCCGAGGCGCGGCCTCCGGCGTTTATTTTGCCCACATTGAAGCAAATGCACTAGCCAGCGGCGAAACCGCAACCGCACTTTGCAAAATGGCGGTTGTGCAGTAATCGGCCGAGGCGGCTCACCAGGAGACAATAATGTCTGAGGTATTGATTCGGAGGTGTTGGATGAACGCGAATGCCAAACGGCTGGCAACATTGATTGCTGTCACGATACTGATATCGACCGTCCCGGCCGTTGCCGCAACGCCCGGCGAACAGTCGGTGCCCGAACGTTTGGGACCCGTTAATCCGCTGCCGGGTGTGACGCTGGCTGATTTATCGGAACGTGCTGCACTCAATTCGACGATGGCCTTGACCGACGAGGGGGTGCGCCTCGCTCAAGCGAACAAAGACGTACCCGATTTCGGTGGCGATGTGTACGGATACGAACCAAAGTCCAGCCGCCGGGCCTTTCTCCAGTCACTGGTCGTGCCGGGATGGGGGCAGTGGTATTACGGCAGCCGCTGGAAACCGTTCGTTTTTCTGGGTCTCGAGGCCGCGGGCTGGTACTTCTGGTCCGATTTCCGCAGCACCGGCAGTGATCTCGAAGACCAGTATCAGGCGTTCGCTGATGGTCTGGATCCGCAATCCGGAGACGTCCGTTGGGCATTTGACCGGTACATCGATGGGTTGGAAGCAGTCTACGGAATCGATGACGACCGGCAGGCGTGGATCAATCCCGAAACGGATGACTCAACCTTTTTCTCGCACCACATTTCGGAAGATGATGCTGCGGAAAAGAACGATACGTATTACGAAAATATCGGTAAGTACGACCAGTTTGCCTTTGGCTGGCACGACTTTGACGATCGTCGTGACTTTAAGCCGGGTGATACCACCTACTCGGATGGAACGCCCATCATTTTCCTGACGCCGGACCGTCAGGCCTACGTCCAGCAGCGCGACGAAGCCAACCGGGAATTCAACAAGGCCTCGACGGTATTAATTCTGACGATTGGCAACCATCTGTTGTCGGCGTTTGAGGCGGCCCTCGGCGCCAAGCGGTATAATCGCTCACGAGATCAGTTCGGGACAATCGATGCCGACATCCGATTGACCCGGACAAACCTGTCGTCGGAACTTGCGCCGCGATTCACTTTGCGTTATCTTTTTTAGGAGTGATGAATCTGAGCAGTACACTTGACCACAGACGAATTGTCCCCCGTTCGGCATTAACCGGCACTCTGCTGCTGCTGGCGGCTGTGTACGTGTGTGCCGTCGCGTGCCCGTGCGGCGCTGCGTCGCCGTTTGAACGTTCGGTGTGCCCAACAGAACAAGGTGCCAAGCCGCCGATATCGGTCATGCATGATGGCCCACAGCGCTTTTCAGAGTTAATGCCCGACAAACTTGATCTGAACGCCGTTCCCGTCATCACTGACGGCGGGCCGATGTACGCCCAGGTGTTCGATGAGTTTGCATTCGAAGACGAACGGGACAAGGTCAATGTGACTAAGGCGACGTTGTTCTCGCTCGTTCTGCCGGGTACGGGGCAATGGTACGCCGGCGACCAGAACCGGGCGGGTGTGTTTCTCGCCGGTGAAGGTGTCATGTGGGCGGCCTTTGCCTATTTCAAGACCGTCCAGTCGGCAAAGCAAGATGATTACGAGGCGTATGCGTTGGCCAATGCAGGGATCAATCCCGAAGGCAAAGACGATGACTTCTATCGGATCTTGAGTTTCTACAACTCGCGCGAGGAGTACAACTCGGCCGGGCGCATTATCGATCCATCACGTCCCTATTATCCCAATAACGAGTACTGGGATTGGCGCTGGCGCTCCGAATCGGATTTGGAACAGTACCGCGATTTGCGCAATCAGCGCGCCGAGGCGCGCAACCGCAGCCGATTTGCAATCGGGGCATTGGTTCTGAACCGTCTGTTGTCGGCCTTCGACGCGTGGCGTGTGGCCAAGTCGGTCAATCGACAGGCACGCATGGAAGTGACCGGTTGGAAGGTCGGTGTGAAGGGGAAACCGTTCGGTTCCAATCCCAAGGTCATGTTCTCGTTTAAGCGCAACTTCTAGTCACGCGGGGGGCGCGCGGTGTCTCGTACACAGTCGAATAGTACAACGGTATCACGGGCCGCCGGGCCCGTGTTTGCTATGGGAACGATCGTGTGGTTCGCCGTCATCGGCTTGATCCTGACCGGCTGCTCCGGCGGCGGATCACTGCGTACCGCGACATTCGATGCCGACACGCCCTTAACCGTCATCGACGTGATCAGTGGCGAGGCGCTGCGCGCGTCGTTCGAGGGCGAGGGCAAGCTGGGGGACGTATCCGGACCCATTCGTCCGGTGAGCATTGCGCCGACCCGGGCCAATGGTCTGCTCATCGCCGATATGGAAACGCGCGGGGTTTTGCGTATCGACGGTACCAACACGGTCATGGCCTCATCGGTCGGGCCATACGTGTCCCGATTCAGCACGCGCACCGCTCCACGCTTTGTGCGCACCGACCTGGCCGGTAACGTCTATGCGGTCGACGGGGTCAGTGACGAGATTTATGTCTACGACGAGGACCTGGTTGCGGTCACCAACTTCAGCCCCCCATACCGTGCCTTGGGATTGCCGCAGGGTCAGTTGGCCGGATTGGCATTTGGTGGTTACGGCGACATGTATGTCGCCGACCGCCTGAACTCCCGCATTTATCGTTTCGATGCCAGTGGCGTCCACATCGGTAATTTCGGCAGCGAAGAGGCCCCCTGGGCACGCCTGAATCGTCCGGCGGGAATCGCCTGTGACGATTACGACGGCAGCGTCTACGTCTGTGATCTTGGTGAGCGACGTGTTGTCGTATACGACGACAGCGGTGCGCTACTGAGAACATTCGGGCAAGCCGATTTGCGTGAACCGGTCGCTGTTGCCATCGACCGCAATGGTCACGTCTTCGTAGCTGATTACTCACAGCGGGCGATTCTCGTCTATTCGCGTCAAGGGGCGTATCTCGGCCTCATCGACGGGCCGCGTTTGGGTTTCAGTGACTTCGGCAGTCCCACGGATGTGGCGATTCGCCACGGCATTCTGCACATCGCCGATCTTGACAGTCAGCGGATCATCAAAGTGCGTTACGCGCGTCGCGCCGAGGAGTCCGACGCCGAGTAGAATCATGAACCCAGCACGACCAGGGAACGGTCAATCGTGGTCCGGGTTGAACGGAGCGCTCAACCGGATGTCCATCGTCATGCTGGGTATCATCTTATCCATAGCAGCGTTCTCGCAACCCGCAGGTGCAGACTCACACCAGCAGCTTTTGAAATCGAGACCTCTCGGTCCCGTCGTCGGCGACAGCACGATTATCGTGGGGAACGGAACGGCCGGCCCGTTCTGGGTGTCCGGCTATTTCATTGTCTCGGGCAGTGAATCGATTCTAAATAGCAGTGGCAACCCGATTGATTCAGCACAGTACACACTTGATATCGATCACGGTTACCTGACGCTGCGTGATTCACTCGCGTCCGGAGATACCGTCACCGTTCGATTTCAGCGACTCGCATTCGCACTGGCGACCGAGTGGCACGCGACGGATAATACGTCATCGCCAAACACGAATACCGCGACTCCTCTTGTACAGAACGTCGCTGCCTTGGACGATCCGATTACGCCGCTCGCATCTGCACCCTCACGAACACGAACCGTTGGCGAAAGCGGCCAATCACTCGAGTGGCAGGGATTTAAGTCATTTTCGGTCACCACGTCATCGAATCGCGGTAGCGATTGGTCGCAGGGATTGGAACTGTCGTTGGAGGGCGAGATTGCTGACGGAGTCCGTGTACGCGGCGCCATTTCCGACCGTTTTGCCAATTCGCTCTCCAATCGCTCACGCGGCCCGGTCACGCGCGTCGGCGATCTGGACCGGATGTTTCTCGAAGCGCAATCACAGCGGTTTTACGGACGGTTCGGGCAGGTCTCTTTGCCGAATCTGACAACGCAACAGCCGCAGCGCCAGGCCGCTGGTGCCCGTTTCACCTGGACCGGCGATGCACATGCCGTCGATGGATACGTTGGCCGTGCCACCGGAACGCCGGTACGGCACCGCCTCGCGACGCAGCCGCAGATCGCAGGGCCCTACAAATTGTCGGCTAATGGTGTATACGGCGATGTGCTGCCGGCCTCGGTGAGGGTGACGAAAGATGGGGCGCGATTGAGAGAGGGAACAGAGGCCGACTACACATTCGATATCGCCACCGGTTCGATTACCTTCGCAGCCGATGCCGTACCCGATGCCGGCAGCATAGTGATTGTCGAATATGAACGCGCGCTCGACGCGTACCGTCGCACGTTGGCAGGAGCGTTGTGGACGACGGGGCAATCCGATTCGCGATTCCAAAACAACGTAACCGCCAAGTGGGAGGCCGACGATCCCGGCCAGCCGCTGTTTGGTGAGTTGTCGGACGAGCAACGATCCGTGTTGTCGCAATCGGCCGATGGCGCGGTCGCCGTACCGGCGTACGAGTATCACGGGAACAACGACGGTGACTATGATCTCAGTCTCGTGGAAAACGAAGACACTGTCTTCACGTACGTCGGACCCGGCAACGGCGATTGGCGCGTGAGTTTTGAATATGTTGGTGCGGGAGAGGGACGGTACCGTCACCTTGCCGAAGATGCCTTCGAGTATGTCGGTCAGGGGGAAGGATCGTACGAAGCGGTCACGACGCTCGGTGCACCGCGTGCGTTCATGACCGTGTCGGAATCGATTCGCCTGTCCGAGACGGCACTGGGATCATTCGACGCGCAATGGCATGGATTCATCGATGACCCCAATCGATTCGCTGGGGACAACACGCAGGTCAAATCAAATCATCATCTGGGATGGTCAGCCGGTGGCACCCCTGCGAACACCAATTCCGCTCGTCTCCGTCTGGACTGGTGGCGTCATGACGCGATCAGCGAGCGCACACGAGCGGTCGATGACTTCGGTCGTTTCAGTAACGCATGGCAGTTGCGTGAATCGCTCTTCGACGAGTCACGTAGCGAATACCAACTGACGGCAGCGTCATCTTCAGATCGTACGCTGCACGCAACGGTGACGTCGGGATTGATGACATCTCCGTCCATCGATGCGGCGCGGTGGTCTGTAACCACAACGGCCCAACCAACAGACCATCTGACAACAAAAGCCAATTGGACGCAGCGCCTCGGCCGATTGATCGACGAACCCACCGGTGAGCACGATGCATGGCGCGAACTGTCCACGTCCGTTCACTACGTACAGGGCCCATGGACACTGAACACACAATGGAGCCAACGCGACCTGACGAATGAACAACATACGTTCACGAGCGGTCCTCTGTACGTCAGCAATAAGACCATTGGGCTGGGCTATACCGGGGCGATGTTGGAATATCAATGGATCGATTCTTACGATTCATTGGCGTCCCGGCATCGTACGCGCGAATTGTCGTTCACGACGACACTCGATGTTGCGCCATCGCTTGATGGTCAAGTGCTCGTCGCACGCGGTGAGCAGTCATTCGCATCGAGTGAGTTCACGCCCTACTACCGCGGGCGGCTCGACGGTGACTGGCGCCCGCATGCCGATGCGGCGATTAATGCCCAGATGGATCTCGCCTACACCCGTTCCGGACTGGAGCAGGAGGTCTACCTGCCGACACGTCCAGGGCAGGGGCAGTATCGTTTGGAGCGCGGTGAGTATGTCCCCGATGCGCATGGCGATTACCGTCGCGTGGTGTCGCGTAGCGACCAGGCCGGACCGGCGAGTTACGGAGGACGGCAGACGATCTTTGGGCATTGGCGTCCTACCGTTGCCGGCTGGCGCTGGGGGCTCGAGCTGCGTCGCGACCGGCTGGCGCGTCACGATCCCAATCAGTTCGCCCCTCTCACCTGGCTGGCGCCATGGACACGCTACACGTGGAATCCCGCGGCCGGCGCACGCGCCGAACGGCATGACTTCCATCGACTGATCGCGCGCCCGAACAGGCAGACCGAATTATCTGTCGACTGGACATCGGACCGGACGGTTTTTGGTTTCGACCGGGTGCACAACAATCGTGACCGCATAGGTTCCACGATTCGTCATGACATTTCCAATCACCTGTACCTCGAAGCCGGGGGAGACTTGGAGATGCGTGAACGGTCCGGAGGAATCGGATCGGCTGTCGCTGCCGAGGCCGCGACGATACGCTTGACCGTCGGCGGAACGCCACGGAAGATGATGACGTGGTCACTCCAAGGCCGCCGTCGCACTGACGATGACCATGTATCGCATGTGAATGTTCGATTGTTGGGCTTACGGCCGCGGGCGCAAGCGGGATTTGGTGCACTCACAGTTTTGGTTGAATCTGATCTGACCTGGGTTCAACCGCAGGAGGGGATTGGTTCGTTTTCAGCATTGCTGGCCGAAGGCCGGCCCGAGGGATTCTCCACCGTCGAATTCTGTGAACTGCGCTGGCAACTTCCCGGCAAAATCACATTGAAATCGCGATTCCACGCCGACATCCGCGAAGTCGACAATGACCGCTGGCGCTGGGATGTCCAAACAGTAGCCCGATTCTGATATATGCCCACGTCGTCTACCATATCCACCAAGTCTACCCAGCGCCGCGCCAAGGCTGCGGGCAGTGCTTTATCGATGTGGATTGTCTTTCTCGTGGCCGCCGTGGCTTCTGCCCAGACACCACAACAACTCGACTTCGGCTCAATTGAAATCAACTACAGGCAATCGCCAGCATCCGATCTGGCTACGGAGATCGAATCGGCTGTGCAGCGTCTGTTTTCCGGCCCGGCAACTGAGCAGGTCACAAAGAGTGGACTGAGATCGTTGGTCCATCTCCTGGAATCACAAGGCTATCGGCGCGCCAGTCTGACCCCGACGGCCTTTGCCGTTGCCGACGGCCAACTGGCATTCACCTTGACTGTCCAGCCCGGACCACGCAGCATTGTCCGAGTGATTTCGTTCACCGGCTTGGCGAACACCGATACATCCTGGCTCCACAACGTCACTGCGATGCCGACCGATATACCGTTAACTGCGCAGTGGCGTGATGATGCTTTAGATCGTATTAACCGTATCTCACATTTGCGCTGTACCAACGATCCTTCGATCGAATCGATTTCCACTGATCCCGCACTGGCGGTTGAGCACGTCCGCGTGGTATTCGCTGTAACCGAAGATGCACCTTCGCGTTTCGACGGTCTCATTGCGGCCAACAGCCAGGGCGAACAGACCGCATTGACCGGGCGCGCATCACTCGAATTCGGCGGGTTGTTTGGACGCGACCGAACCGTAGCTGTGCACTTCGATCGTCCGCGCCCCGAGTGGCGCACATTCAACAATCGGTATCGGGATAACGGTGCGCTGCATGCACCATTAAGTTGGTTGGTCGAACTCGATGAACTGACGCGTCATCACCGCCGCCAGTCGATACGCGCCAAGGCGGACTATTTGCTGCCGGGAGCTCGGACCTGGAGTGTCGGTGTCGGTGGACTGTGGCGGCGTGTTACACCCAACGGTTCCGCAGTTGTTCCTGCACGTATTTCCGAAGCGTCGGTTTCGGTTGAACGACTGGCCCCTATACGGGACAGCGAGAGAACGGTTGGTTTGGCACTTTCGGTGGACGCCGCCTACTCCCACCGCCGCATTCTCGGCAGTGGCGATCAGAACCAGGCACACAGCCGTTTACGTCTAACGCAGACAGCCGATGCGCGCATTCGCCTAACACGGGCGTGGCGTGTAACAATCGCGTCCGCGGGATATTGGTGGCCAATCGGTGATGATGTACTCGGTCCGGGGGATGAATGGTATCTGGGCGGCGCCGACCGCCTGCGTGGATACGAACAACAGTGGTTCGCGGCGAACAGTGGGTTGTGGGGTGCTGTCGAACTCGAACGTGGCTTAGGTCCTCTCATGCGGCTCTCCGCGTTCGTCGAAGCGGCCACGCTCGAACCGACCTCGGAGACAGTATCCGAAACGCCCTACAGCTACGGTTGGGCCATCACGCTGCATTCGCTGCAACGGGTTGGACGCCTCGAATTCGCGTGGGGGAGAGACACATCGTTACGCGACGGCATCATTCGTTTACGCATAACCCAATCCTGGTGACCTGGTTGATAATTTCTGGCATAACGTGCGCAGCCATCGGTAATTAGGGGATGGCCGATGCATCCAACAATCCGGTAACGGAGAATCGCTTTAGCGCCTGGTGGCGTCTCATTCGCGGTGGGAATGTGCTGCTCTCCGGCGGTGCTGCGGTGGTGGGTGTCTATCTTTCGCGCGGGGTCCTCGATCTGACCGGTCTCGCTCTCATCCCGCTGGCCCCAATCTTCATCACGGCTGCCGGGAATGTCCAAAATGACCTGATCGATCGCATTATCGACAGCCTCAATCATCCATACCGCCCGTTGGTCTCCGGTGCCATCTCGTTGCCGACCGCCCGCGTGTTCATGAACATCGGGTATGTGATGGGATTGCTGACCGCCGCCGCCGTATCGGCGCTGGCTTTGACCATCGCCGGGCTTGTCGTGCTCGGTCTCACACTCTATAATTTCCGTCTGTCACGCCGCCCCCTCATAGGGAATCTGACCGTGGCGGTCCTTGGAGCGCTGCCCATCCTGTACGGCGGGGTCAGTATCCACGGCGTGACGACCGATGATTGGGTGCTGGCGGCGAGTGTTGCACTGGTCGCGTTCTGGCTGCATTTAGCGCGTGAGTTACTCAAGGATGCAACCGACACCGAAGGAGATCAGAGAGCCGGGCGCATTACACTGCCGCTGGTGTTTAGCGTGTCCATGGTCATCCGTGTCGGGGCCTTTGTGATGCTGATAGCGGCTGGCTTTGCCCTGCTACCGTGGTACACCGGTGACCTCGGGGTGATCTATCTGTTCGGCGTTGGCATTACGGTCATCCCCTCGCTCCTGCTCGGCGCGGCGCAGTGCTTCGGCCGGCCCGTTATTCCCGTGGCCAGCCTGTGGGCCTCCTGGTTGAAGATCGTCATGGTCGCCGGCCTCATTTGGGCGGTGCTTGGGGTCTGGACCGCCTGATAGACCGTGCATTCCTCCCTTTCGAGCTCGCCGTTCGGTGTGTTTATTGGACAGGCTATGTCAAGTTGGTTCCCAGCAAAGACAACACTCGGTATGGGCGTGCTGGCAGTCGCATGGCTGACCGTTCCGTCGTTGGCTATCACCGTAACCGGGTCGATCGACCAACCGTCGCTCGAAGTGGGCGATACGCTCACGGTACACGTTGTCGGAAAGCGAGTTACAGGGGAGACCGATTTCCTCGGCGCCGCGGTCGACGTTCCCGGAGACTGGCGTCGGGGTGGACAGAGCGTCATCTCGCCACGTACAACCGCCGACACAACGGTCAAACAGTGGCGATTTCAGTTCGTCCCCGCCACTTCCGGATCCAGCCACGTCATCCCAATCGTGATCGTGGGTACCGAGATTTCGCTTGATGCCGAGGTGGATTCGATCCGCGGACGACCGATTCTTGTCGCCGTGAAACCGGCCAGTGTACCTCCGATCTGGCCATGGTTTTTGGCCGGTGCCGTAGTCATTGTGGCAACACTCGCTTTTGTTGTCCGTATCCTACGGCGACGCCGAGAGGCCACGTATGAGCGTTCCGAAGACCCGCCATTGGTCGAAGCATTGAAGATGCTTGAGGCGATCCGGGCGAACCGTCGCGAGGACCGTGGACGGCAGTATCTGGTCGACGTGGAGCGAGTCATCCACGGGTATGTCAGCCGCCGTCTGGGGATCCGTCTCACGGGCATGACCGCCACCGAAATCGGCATGGCGGTCGCGCCACACTGTACGGATAATGAAGCCGTCGACGCCTTAACGGCCCTTCTCAAACGATGCGGGGAAACCAAATTCGGCGGGGCGCACATCAGTTATGACACCTTAGCCGGAATCGAAGGCCAGGCGCGATCGGTTCTGGAACGGCTCGATGCTAATTGGGTATGAATCACCTTGACCTGTTGTTTGGCGGCCGCAGCGCAGTGCATCGCGGTGGCTGCTTGTCAGTGCCATAGACGGTTTCATTCACACATAGGAGAACCTCCTTGATGCATCCTGAAATCGAAGCGGTTCAGCAGCGAATCGAAGAGAAGAGCAGTTTCTGCCGCAGCCTGACGGAATGCATCGGCCAGGTCATTGTCGGGCAGATGCACCTCGTCGAACGGCTGCTGATCGGGTTACTGGCCGATGGGCACATTCTGCTTGAAGGCGTTCCCGGGTTGGCCAAAACACTCTCGGTAAAGACACTCGCACAGGCGATCCGCGCCGATTTTCACCGGTTGCAGTTTACTCCCGATCTGCTGCCGGCCGATCTGATCGGGACGATGGTGTACAATCCGCAGAACGGTGAGTTTTCACCGAAGAAGGGTCCGATCTTCGCCAATATCATTCTGGCCGACGAAATCAACCGCGCTCCGGCGAAGGTGCAGAGTGCATTGCTCGAAGCGATGCAGGAACGCCAGGTGACAATCAGCGAATCGACCTACATGCTGCCGTCGCCGTTTCTGGTGCTCGCCACGCAGAACCCGATCGAACAGGAAGGCACCTACCCGCTCCCCGAGGCACAGGTCGACCGTTTCATGCTCAAGGTGATTGTCGATTACCCGGAGAAAACCGAAGAGCGTCTGATCATGGATCGCATGACCGCACCGCAGGACATCAAAGTGACGCCGGTCATCTCGCCGGAGGATATCCTCGATGCGCGGAAGGTCGTCCGCGAGATTTACATTGATGACAAAGTCAAAGATTATATCATCGACATCGTTCACGCGTCTCGTCGCCCCGATGCCTATGGTCTCGACATTAGTGACTTGATCGCCTACGGCGCCTCACCGCGCGCGTCGATCTATCTCAATCTGGCTGCCCGGGCCCACGCCTTCATTCAGGGCCGCGCCTTCGTGACACCCGAAGACATCAAGGAAATCGGCCCCGACGTGCTCCGACATCGCGTGATTGTAACCTACGAAGCCGAAGCCGAGCAGATATCCTCAGAGAACGTGGTGCAACGCATCTTCGATCATGTAGAAGTCCCGTAAAACGGAGTGGGGATCAGGAGAGCAGGTGAGTAGGTGAGTTGGTGAGCACAACGCTCAAACATTGTTATTCCCGCGAAAGCGGGAGTCCATTTTGCCTTCCGGGAACAGTGAGTGACTATAGTGGTGGTCATAAATCTTTTCCGTTTGGATCAGGGTGCCACGGGTCTTCAGGCCCGTGCGTCCGCATCTGGACAACCCCCCGTCCACGGCCCTCAAGGCCCGGGGCACCCAAGTGTCATCACGAAACACGCGGTGACTCGCTTCTCCACAATCGGAAATTTATTGTGACTATCACTCTAAAATGGATTCCCGCTTTCGCGGGAATGACAGTCAGTGACGTGTGCGGCAACAAGTGAAGGGAATGACAGTCAGTGGCGTGTGCGGCAACAAGTGAAGCGTATGCCAATCAGTGAAGCGCGCGCCAACAAATGAAGCCTATGCCAATCAGGGAAGTGCGTGCCCACAAATGAAGTGAATGAGAACAGGTACGTTGAATCACAAACATGTAATGCGAACAACATCCAGATAACCCATGCTCCCCAAAGAACTCATCGCCCAAATCCGACACATTGAGATCCGAACCAACCGTCTGGTCAACGATCTCTTCGGTGGCGAATACCATTCGGTGTTCAAAGGGCAGGGGATGGAATTCGAAGAGGTGCGCGAATACCAGCCGGGCGATGAAGTCCGTCTGATTGATTGGAATGTCACCGCGCGTGCCGGGAAGCCGTTCATCAAGAAATTCCGTGAAGAGCGCGAGATGCTGGTGATGCTCCTTGTCGATCTCTCCGCCTCCGGCTTCTTCGGAACGCGTGCCAAATCGAAGAATCAAGTCGCGGCCGAAACCGCGGCGATTCTGGCGTTCTCCGCGATTAAGAACAACGATAAAGTCGGGATGATCGTCTTCACCGATCAGATCGAATTGTACATACCGCCGAAAAAGGGCCGGTCCCACGTCCTTCGGCTGATCCGGGAGATTCTCTACTTCAAGCCACAGCATCGCGGCACCGACATTCAGGGCGCACTGCAATTCTTCAGCCGGGTCACACCCCGCAAGGCCGTGGCGTTCTTGATTTCCGACTTCTTTGACAGTGGGTATGAGAAAGATCTCTCGATTGCGCATCAGAAACACGATGTCATCGCCGTCAAAATCGAGGACCGCCGGGAACGCGAGTGGGTCGATGTCGGGTTGATTGAAGTGGAGGACTTTGAGACCGGCCAACGGCGCATCATCGACACCTCCAGCCGCCAGGCCCAGACGCATTTCGAGCAAACCGTCTCAAGAATGGACTTGCACCGAAAGCGATTCTTTGATTCGATCAAGCTGGATGCGGTGACCGTGGCGACCGACAAACCGATTGCCGACAGTCTCGTATCGTTTTTCCGCGAGCGCGAACGACGCTCGCGACGCTAAATTGGGGGCATGATCGCGAGAGGTTGAGACCTCCGCGACAGACAGGATGGTGAAGGATGGACGGATCGAATGCTGGGTTTCTCGTTGCGGTCTTTGGCTTGGGCGTGCAGGAACTGCTGCTGATTCTCCTTGCGGTTGTTTTCCTCTTCGGTGCCAAGAAGATCCCCGAAATCGCCCGTGGGCTGGGCAAAGGGATGAGCGAGTTCAAAAAAGGTGTTGGCGAGGGGCAGGAAGACACTGACAAGAAAGACAAAGACAAAGAGAAACCCCCGCCCAAGTCCACTGAGTAATCCCGGCCCGCCCCGTTCTTTGAACCGAACCCTTGGGCCGCCCGGTCGTATCATCAAGTAGTTGGGCGTCAGGCAATTGTCGCCCAGGATCGCCTGTTGTGGGACAACGACTAAGGCCGACTCGGGACACCGTTGCCAGCGTATGCAAACGTCTCCAAAACGCACATTGAGGAGGTATTTCGGCCTGATCGCGGTCATTGCCGTGATGGTGATTGAGCTGGCGACCCCGGCGACTGCTCAAGTCGCCCCGGAAGTGGCGCTCTCGGTCGACCGGCATGATATCACCGTCGGCGATCCGATTACCTATTCGCTCACCGTCCGCTACGATACATCGCTGAACATCATCGGCCCCGGGATTGGCAGCACCATCGGACCGTTTACGGTTCTGGGCGACACAACCCTGTGTGAGGGACAACGGCAAGAGAACCGGAAGGTCTATCAACGGCGTCTGAAACTCACCGCCTTCGAGACCGGCGATCTGTGGATTCCGCCGTTATCGGGCGAGTTATTCGATTCGCTGGGGAATAGCACCACTTGGTCAACCGACTCGATGAATATCGCTGTGGTCTCCGTCCTCGGGGAGGTCGATCCCGATTCAGCCGATTTGCGCGCGCTCAAGAGTCAATACGAAGCGCCTGAACGGGTGTGGATATACTGGCTGATTGCCGGTGTGTTGATCCTTGCAGGGATCATCGCCTGGTGGCTCTGGCGACGGCGACGCAAAACGCTTGTCCCGGAACCGGTGCGTGTGATACCCGCTTGGGAGGTTGCTCTCACATCGCTCGAGGCGATGCGTCAGGAGATCGATCCCGCGACCGATGGTGGACGACTCTGGTATTTCCGACTCTCGGAAATCCTGCGCCGTTACTTCGATCAGCGTTACGGTTGGTCGAGCATCGACGAAACGACCTCCCAGCTATTGCGGCGCCTGTCGAATGCGCCCTTTGACTCACAGCATCAGGAGCGCGTCAAAGAGTTCTTTCGCGAAGCCGACCGCATTCGCTACGCCAAGACGCCCGCCACCGACGGACGGCCCGATATCGATTGGGAGTGGGTGCGCAACTTTGTTGAGTCGACACGGCAGCGATTTGAAGCGTCATCCGACGATGGCAATGGTCCGCAGCCACCAGACACGGAAACCGAACGTCAGACGCCCGCAGAGGAGGTTCGCGCGTGATCTTCAAGTTCGAACACCCGTGGTATCTCCTTGCGCTGCTGCTTGTCATTGGAGCGTTGGCGTTGCTGTGGTGGCGACGTGACCGCAATCGCCCGGTCGCATCATATTCGAATCTGGGATTGCTGGAGAAGGGCGGAACGACGTTGCGTTCGCGTGCGTGGTGGGTGCCGACCGCATTGCGCGTTCTGGCCTTGGTGTTGATGGTCGTCGCCATTGCCCGTCCACAGTCAGGGACATCGTCGCGGGAGATTACTTCCGAGGGAATCGACATCATGCTCGTCCTCGATGTGTCCGGGTCGATGAAAGCCGAAGACTTCAAGCCGAACAACCGTCTCTACGTAGCCAAGCAGGTCATCCGCGACTTTGTTGAAGGCCGCACCAATGACCGCATCGGCCTGGTCGTGTTTGCCGCGCAGTCGTTCACGCAGTGTCCGCTGACACTCGACTACGACGTCCTAACCGGCTTTCTCGATGATATCGACTTTGGAATGATCGAAGACGGTACGGCCATCGGTATGGGGTTGGCCAACGCCATCAATCGTCTACGAGAGTCCGAGGCAAAAAGCAAGATTGTGATTCTTCTGACCGATGGTGTCAACAACCGCGGTGAAATCGATCCGTTGACCGCCGCACAAATGGCGGAAGCGATGGACGTCAAGGTGTACACAATTGGCGCCGGTAAACCCGGCAATGCGCTCTACCCGGTCGAGGATCCGGTCTTCGGAAAACGGTATGTGTACATCCCCAATGAGATCGATGAAGAGGTTTTGCAGCACATTGCACAGCAGACCGGCGGGCTGTACTACCGTGCGCAATCGGAACAGATGCTCGAGCGAGTGTATGAGGAAATCAGTTTGCTGGAGAAAACCGAAGTGAAGATCAAGGAGTATGTCCAGTACCGGGAGTTGTTCGTCTACTTCGCCATCGCCGCACTCGCTTGTGTGGTCATCGGGGGCGTACTGAGCACCACCTGGCTACGGACTTTACCGTAGGTCCTCTTGGACCTATTTGTTCTATAAGAGACTATGCGTTTCGGCAACATCCAATGGTTCTGGGCCATGCTGGTGATTCCGGTGATCATCGGTTTGCTCTGGTATGCCGCGCATCGCCGCAAGCAACTCGCGTCGCGCTTCGCCGAGTGGTCATCGTGGTTGACCCTGACGCGCCACACCTGGCCGGCGGCGCGTCACTGGAAATCCGTACTGCTGGTGCTGGCGATGACCCTGGCCATCGTCGCGGCCGCGCGTCCGCAGTGGGGCGCTCGTGCCGTTGTGCTTGAGCGGCGTGGTCTGGACATTGTGCTTGCGCTCGATGTCTCGCAATCAATGCTGGCCACCGACGTCCGTCCGAACCGCCTCGAACGCGCCAAACGCGAAATCACCGGCATCTTCGATCGACTGAAAGGCGATCGCGTCGGGTTGGTGATATTCGCCGGCGATGCCTTTGTGCAATGCCCCCTGACACTCGATGCCGCGGCGGCGCGTCTCCTTCTCGACGCCGTCGATGCTCGCTCAGCCGGACGGCCCGGCACCGCCATCGACGAGGCGATCAAGGTCGCCACCGAGATGTATGAGGACGACGACACGAAGAAATACAAAACACTCATCCTCGTGACCGACGGCGAAGGGCATGAAGGCGATCCGCTCAAAGCCGCCAAGGCCGCTGCGGAAAAGGGTATTCGGATCTACGCGGTCGGCATCGGCACCCCGGCCGGTGAGCCGATTCCGGTGTATGACGAGGAAGGCAACGAAGTCGGATTCAAGAAGGACGAGAACGGGCAGGTTGTGCTATCGAAGCTCGATGAAGTGACGCTACAGAAGGTTGCATTGGCCACCAATGGCCGTTATTTCCGGGCCGGCCCATCGGGCATGGAACTCGATGAACTCTTTTCCGAGCTCGACAAACTCGAGAAACGGGAAATGGAGGGCCGGCTGTTCACCGAATTCGAGGAACGCTATCATTACTTCCTGATTCCGGCGTTTCTGTTCCTGTTGCTTGAATTGGTCGTGCCGGAAACACGAAGCGCCATTGGCGTGAGAGCGCGACGCTTCAACGAGGAAACAGATCAGCCGGCGAAACGTACATTGTAGATTGGATGATGAGACAGTTGCACTCACGATACATCACGCGTTTGGCGGCATGTGTTCTGGTGGCTGTGGCCATCTCCGGCCTTACACCAGCGCCAGTTCAGGCCGATGATTTCGCATCGCGCAACAACCGCGCAAACGATTTGGTCGAGGAGGGGCAGCTCGATCAGGCGCTACAGGAGTATCGCGAAATCAAGATCGAACAGCCCGAGAAGCCCGAACTCGATTACAACATTGCCAATGTCTATCATTTGAAAAATCAGTTCGATTCGGCCGCTACCGAATATCAGGATGCGCTTGCCTCGCTCGAAGGACCGGTCACGCCGAATGCATTCTACAATTTGGGTAACACGTTATTCCGGATGCAGCAATACGATTTGGCCGTCGAATCCTACAAGCAGGCATTGATGGATGATCCCGACGACGAGGATGCCAAGTACAACCTGGAGCTGGCGCTCCAAAAGCTGCAAGAGCAAGATTCAACACAGCAGCAACAGCAACAGGATCAACAGAATCAAGAAGAGCAACCCGATTCGAATCAACAGCAGCAGGATCAACAGCAGCAGCCGGATTCAACGCAACAACAGCAGGATCAGGAGCAGCAGCAACAACAGGACCAACAGCAACAGGAACAACAATCGAAACAAGAACAGCCGCAGGGCCAGCCTCAACAGCAGGATCAAGCCCAGCAGCAACAACGTCAGCAGCAACAAGCGGGGATGAGCAAGGAGGATGCCGAACGCATTCTGGATGCACTGAGGCAACGGGAGTTGGAAGTGCAAAAACAGCGTTTGCAGCAAGAAGCGGTACCTGCAACGACGGAGAAAGACTGGTAAGCGATGGCACGTGTGCGCGTCATAGTCGGTCTGACCGCGATGGTTCTTGGAGTGCTGTGGTGTGCCGCAGCGCTCGCCGACACGCAAATCGAGGCCACCGTCGACCGCAAAAACGTATCGGTCGGTGATCCGATTCGATTGGAGATTATCGTCAGCAGCGACGAGGGCGACATCGAGAATCCAACGTTCGCTGACATGCGTCCCTTCGAGATCTTTTCCTCCGGACGGACACAGAACATCCGTTGGATCAATGGTAAGATGTCGTCATCGATCACGTTCGAATACGGTCTCCGTGCAATCACTGAAGGGGAGCACATCCTGGGTCCGGCAACGGTCAAGATCGGAAATGAGAGTTATGAAACCGATCCGATCATCATTAAAGTTGCCCCGTCGCGCACCCGTCAGCCGGGACAGCAATCGCAACCGCAAGCGAGCGATGATGATGTCATTCGGGGTGCCGATTCGGATCACCGGATTTTCATCACGGCGAAACTCGACCGCGACACCGCCTACGTCAATCAGGCGGTGACATACACGTTTCGGTTTTATCAAGGTGAACGTTTGCTGCAAAACCCCGAATACACCAAGCCGAATTTCCCCGGCTTCTGGGTGGAAGATCTTCCGCCGCAGCGCAAATTCAGCCAAGTGATCGACGGTGTGCGGTACCAGGTCACCGAGATTCGCTACGCGTTGTTTGCCACTGATGCCGGTCGTAAACGGATAAGTCCGGCACAACTCAAAGCCAAGGTGAGCGCCGGACGTTCGAACCGAAAACGGGGATTCTCGCCATTCGATGACGACTTCCTCGGCATCTTCGATCGCGGTGAGATTCTGCAATTGGCCACCGATCCCGTCACACTGACGGTCTTACCGTTTCCGGAGGAGGGCAAGCCCAAGGACTTTGCCGGTCTGGTGGGGCGCTTCAGCCTGAGCGCCGATCTCGATTCGACATCGGTGACCGTCGGTGACCCGTTGACTGTTCGCCTGACCATCACCGGTGAGGGCAATATCGAAAGCGCACCAATGCCGTTGTTCGACACGTTGCCCGATCTGCGGACGTTTTCCGCTGGCTCACAGCAGGAAGTGTCGACAGAAGGGTATAAGATCAGTGGTACGAAAATCTATGAGCAGGTCTTCGTTCCACAACGGCCGGGAAAGTACCAGTTGCCATCATTCTCACTCACATACTTCGAGCCGGGCTCCGGCCGATATCGGACATTGCATACCGACACGCTCGAATTCACGGCGGTGGGTGCAGCGGCCGACTTTACCATCCCATCGTTGCGCTTGAATCCCGATGAACTCTCTGATTTGGCATCCGATGTGCGTTTCATTAAAACCGAAGCCAACGATTTGAGCACACACCGTGGTGTCGGTTTACTCGGCTGGCCGTTCTGGATTGGACACGCCCTCCCATTGCTGGGATTAGGCATCTTTCTGGGGTGGCGACGGCGCACGTTGAAAGCTGCGGCTGATCCGGTCGGACGCCGACGTCGCGGAGCGTATGCACACGCCGTGAACACGCTCAAGCTGGCCGAAAGCGATGGCCAGAAGCTGAGCATGGACCAAATAGCATCGGCCTTGACCGATTATTTCAGTGACCGTTTCAATCGTCCCGCCCATGGAGCGCGCCGTCAGGACATCCGCGATGCATTGTTGGCCGACGGCGTCGATGAGGCCGCTGTCAGTGACTACCTGGCATTGCTGGATGAATGCGACCGGAGCAGGTACGGGCGGGCGGCCGACACCGATACCGTTGCCGATGCGGCCCAACGCGCGCGTGAGACACTGTCGCGCATGGAGGGCGTCACCGCGTGAGGGCGTCACGGCTCATTGGCTGGTTCATGCTCGGGGTTGCCCTGGCGACTCTTTTGGTGTCGTCATCCACCGTCAGCGCACAGGATCCGGGGGCCATCTTTGATCAAGCCGTGTCTGCGTACCAGCGCGGACGGTTTGATTCCGCCGCCGTCGGTTTCCAGCAGTTGGTGCGCGGTGGAATCAACGATCCCCGCGTCTGGCACAATCTGGGGAACTGCTACTACAAGCTCGGCAACATCGGACACGCCCTCGTTGCCTATAAACGCGGACTGCGCCTCGATCCTCGCGACCCCGACCTCAACGCCAATTTCCGCTTTGTGAAGCTCTTTGCGTCCGATAAGATCGCGCCGGTCGGAGAGTTCTTCCTGGAAAAATGGTGGCAGCAGTTGGTCGCTAATTTCTCTGTGTATGAGACACGCTGGTTGGCCGGTGTCCTATTCTGGATCGCAGGCGCATTCACGGTTTGGAAGCTCTGGCCGGGACGGCCTTTCCAGCGTATCGTCGTTCCTCTTGTGATCGTGTGGGGGCTTTGGGGTGTCACGACGGCCATGGCGGCGACCGCGTATGTCCGTGATCATGTGACCCAATCCGGCGCGATTGTGGTCACTCAGACCAATGTCCGAGGCGGTCCCGGTGAGGAGTATGCCCTTCAATTTGTCGCCCACGATGGGTTGTTGGGCACGGTCGAGCGCCAGCAAGGGGACTGGTATCTTGTCCGCTTCCCCAATGGCCTCAAGGGCTGGGTCCCCGTCGAGGACTTCGAGATCATCTAAGCGCCTTGCCCCACGCCGTCTGCTCCGGTAATTTCCCGTTGATCCCGAGGCAGCCCCGCGCACTCTCACCAACACGCAAACCTCGGAGTCGGATTGATATGTCAAGAGCCTCACACATGGCACGGAGACTCGTTCCGTGCTTGCTGCTGATCGCCGTCTGGCTGATGCCGAATAATACTGCGGCACAGACGTCACTGCGTGTGGGAGTTTACGACAACAAGCCGAAAGTTTTTCTCGATCGTGATGGCAATCCGCAGGGAATTTTCATCGATATCCTGCGGACGGTTGCCGACGACGAGGGCTGGTCGCTTGAATTTGTTCCGTGCACCTGGGATACCTGTTTGCAGCGGTTGGAGTCCGGTCAAATTGAATTGATGCCGGATGTGGCCTACTCCAGAGAGCGGGCGCAGCGGTTTGATTTCAACGACATCACGATCCTTAACAACTGGGCACAGTTGTACGCAAATCCCAATTCCGAGATCGCGTCGATTCTCGATTTGGAAGGGCGCCGCTTGGGGGTGCTCGCGGGTGACATCTCGTACAGCCAGTTTGCCAATCGTCTGCACGCGTTCGATGTGGAGTGCGAGTTTGTCGAAGTCGACCGCTTCCTGGCCATTTTTGATAGTCTTGATGCCGGCGCCATCGATGCCGGACTGGTGAGTCGGTTATTCGGATTGGAATACGAACGACACTATGAGTCGGAACGTACTCCGGTCCTCTGCTGTCCGGTGGAACTGCGTTTTGCCGCGACCAAAGGCCAACTCAGAAGTGCCTTGACACTGCTCGATGCGCACCTGCTGAACTTGAAATCCGATCAAGGTTCGGTTTACTATCAATCGTTCAATCGCTGGCTCGAAACCGACATCACCCCGGGGCGTACTACACCCTACTGGATTTGGTGGCTGCTCGCGGGTGTTGGCGCACTGGTCGGCCTGCTGTTGATTCATCATGGTCTTCTGCACATGCGTTTGAAAAGCACGACGGCGGAATTGCGGGAGAAGAATCAGCGTTTGGAGGCCGAAATCGAAGTGCGCTCACGCGCCGAAGAGGAACTGCGCTCACACAAAGCTCACCTCGAGCAGGCCGTGGCCATCCGCACACGTGAGTTAAGCGAGAGCGAAAAGCGATACCGCAGCATTCTCGAAAACGCCACCGTCGGCATCTTCCGCACCACCCGCGAGGGTAGTGTGATTATGGCCAATCCCGAAGTGGCGCGTTTGCTGGGATACGATTCGGCGGAGCAGGTCGTGCGGGAGGTCACCGATTTGGCCACTCAGGTCTATTACGATCGCGATGACCGGCAGCACGTCATAGCGAAAATGCAGGACCAAGGTCAAGCCGTGATGGATCTGCGGCTCAAGCGCCGCGACGGGGCGCCGATCATGACGCGCATCAACATGTGGATGGTGACCGATGAGTCCGGTGGGTTGCGTTTCATCGAGGGGGTCCTGGAAGACATTACAGAACGCAAGCAGGCCGAGGAACGCATTCGTCTCTACCGCCAGATCTTCATGGGGTCATCCGACGGCATCACCATTACCTCGTGTGAAGGAGAATTGCTCGAATTTAACCCGACGATGCAGAAGTTTCTCGGGTGTTCGGCAGCCGAACTGGAGGGGATGGAAGCCTCGGGGATGTGTGTGCCGGAGGACGGCGAACGCATTAATTCTGCGCTACGAGAGCGGGGCCGGTTTGAGGGTGAAGTCCGCATGCAACACCGCAACGGATCGGAGGCCTATGTTGATCTCTCCATCTTTCCCGTTTACCGCGATGAGGGGGAATTGGCGTGCTGGGTGGGCATCGGACGCGACGTCACCGAACGCCGCGAAACCGAACGGGCTCTGCGGCAAAGGGAAGAGCAATATCGCGGCATTTTCAACAACGTGATCGAGGGGCTGTTGATCTTCAACACCGATGGTGTGGTGGTCGAAGCCAATCCCGCAGCGTGCGAGATGTTCGGATACACGCGTGAGGAGTTCATTGGGAAATCGGGTCCCGACTTTGTCAGCGATGAGGCCCTGCCCCTGTTCAAAGACTTTCTGCAATCACTCGAAACACAGGATTACTACCGCTGTGAAACGCCTGAGCGGCGTAGCGACGGTTCGCTGATGTATATCGAAGTCAACGGCACCAATTTCCAATTTCGTGGCGAACGGCATCTCTTGGCCGTCATTCACGACATCACCGACCGCCACCAGGCCGAAATTGACATCCGGCAGGCCAACGAGGAATTGCGCACGAAGCAGTACCAACTCATTCAATCGGAGAAGATGGCGTCGCTGGGAATGCTGGTCGCCGGTGTCGCTCACGAAATCAACACACCGTTTGGTGCTGTGCGCAGCATGCACGGGACGGTCAAATTGGCGATGGACAAAATCCGTGCGGTCATGTCAGACGAGTCCGCGGTTAGCGACGACGTGCGAAAGAAACTCGAAAAGGCGCTGAACATCATCACCGAATCACACCAGGTGATTGATGAGGGTGTCGACCGGGTGTCGATGATCGTCCGGCGCCTCCGCAGTTTCGCGCGATTGGATGAAGCCGAACTCAAAGAGGCCGACATCCACGACTGCCTGGAAGATACGCTTACGTTGATCCACCACGAGATCAAACACAACATCACCGTCGAACGGCAGTATGGCGACGTTCCGAAAATCAACTGTTTCCCAAGCCAACTCAATCAAGTCTTTCTGAACATCCTCATCAATGCCAAGCAGGCGATTGAAGGCAAGGGGAAGATTACGATCACCACAAGTAGCGATAATGGGTTTGTGCGCGTTAAGATAACCGACGATGGCCTGGGAATGTCGGAAGAGACGCTGCGCCGCATCTTCGATCCGGGATTTACCACCAAAGGAGTTGGCGTGGGCACCGGTCTGGGATTGTCGATCTGTTATCAGATTATTCAGGATCACCGTGGGTCGATTGATGTCTCCAGCGAACGGGGTAAGGGAACCGCCTTCACGATTTCCATCCCCACCAATCTGGACGAGTCGATGTTTCCCCGGAATCATCCCTCCTAATGCGGAAATCTGTTCACACGCGTGCGAATACACACTACTGCTCACCACACGGAGTATGCCAACATGCCAGCTCTCGCCTTCTCATTGATGTGTTTGATGCTGTTGCTGAATCCGACTCCGGTTGTTGCCCAGGACGAAGCGCCTGCACAGGGGGGAGCCAGCATGTCCAAATCACCGGTTCATTTCATTGCGCATCTGAAAGGCACGCGCGACACCTGGCCCCATGACATGACTAAAGAAGAAGGGGCGGTCATGGGTGATCACTTCCTCTATCTGCAGGATCGCATGTATGATCGCAAGGTTCTACTTGCAGGTCCGTCGCTGGGACTTGAAGCGGGCGTCGTGGTGTTACAAGTCGATGATGAAGCCGAAGCGCGGACGATCATGGACAACGATCCATCGGTGTTGGCCGGTCTTCACACCTACGAACTCTACGATTTCCGTGCGTCCCTCCTTTACGGCCGCGACCGTCTCGCGTCACAGGAAACCGACCGACAACTGCGCAGAACGGTTGTGGTTGACGCCCCGCGGGGAGCGGTTTGGGACGCCTGGACGCAGGAGGATATCTTAACAAGCTGGTTCGCACCGTATGCCAACATCGAACTCCGGGTGGGTGGCAAATACGAGATCCTCTTCGCTCCACCGGATGCGCCGCTCAACACACGCGGGGGAGAGGGCTGCCGTGTACTCAGTTTCCTCCCCCAGGAGATGCTTTCGTTCTCATGGAACGCACCGCCGTCACTTAAAGAGGCCCGCAAATACCGATCACGCATCGTCCTGCAATTCGAGGATGCCCCGGACGGAGGCACCCAAGTAACTCTCACTCATCTCGGCTTCGGTCCCGAACCAATGTGGGATGAGGTCTACAACGACTTCGATAAGGCTTGGAGTTCGGTCCTCAACTCCCTGCAGAAGCATTTCGCCGGTAACGAATAGATGCATATGTAGCTCAGGAGCACAGTGCGTCCGGAACCGCAACGATATTCCAGATCGGTTGTGCGCCGGGCTCCCGAGAGGTGGCATTTGTATGTGGACCGAGTCGTCAGGTGCCCCGCGCGGTGATGCGATGAGCAAACAAAGCGGCTGTCGCCGCGCGGGGCACCTGACCTACGGCTTGGTACTCACCTTCGTGTGCCACGGGCCTTGAGGAGCCTGTTGAAAGAGTGCAAGAACTGATCATATCACGCACTGAGAAAGCGATCATCCGTAGGGGCGTACTGAGTACGCCCTGGCCCCGTAGCAGTTACGCGCAGAGGGCGTATTCAATACGCCCCTACGAAAGCACGTCTCCTGCATTGACACACGTTTTTCAACACACCCCTTGAGGCCCGTGGACGGGGGATTGTGCAGACGCGGACGCACGGGCCTGATGGCTCGATCCGCCACGGCGGACTCACCACAAGTGGCCCGTGTCACCCCAATTGTTACGGAAGGTACTTCTGACAATCAGGCGACCCCACCATTACGCCTCCGTTAATCTCCACCGGTTTTCGAGAAATCACCGTCACAAGCTTCATTTCTCTCTTGAATTCCCGATCTTGATGTTGTCCCCTTGCGGAGACGGTAAGTGCGACACGAGCACGATGGCGATTCACAGAAACGTTGGGAGTTGACCATGCCATTCTGCCCGAGCTGCCATACGGAGTATATCGAGGGCGTCACCACCTGCAGCGATTGCGAAGTTGAACTGGTCGATGAAGTACCCTCGGCGGGCGACGACGAAGATCGCGTCGTAAAGGACGATACCGTGTTTGTCGCCCTCCGGGCGTACCCGACACTGATGCATGCCGAGATGGTTGCCGAGATTCTGGAGGATTCCGGCATCCCGACAATGATCCGGTCGAATGAGATGTTTGGTGGCGGAACCGGCATGGGCATGATGTCGATGCCGCGGGTGGAGGTATTGGTCCCCGACGAGTATGAGCAGGAGGCCGCCGAAATCGCCGATAGTACCATCGATGCCATCGAAGACTGAGCCGTACGTATCGCCCGCCACGCGGTTCCGGTGATCCAACCTTGTCCGTACGCTCTCCATTTGACATTGACTACCCCCTGTTGCCCGGCGATTTTGCGGCGTCAACAACGGGGGAGATGCGTCTGTACAACAACACATCCGATAACGCACAGCAGAAGGTCCGCAAGCCCTGGTACAGGCACAAGCGCCTGTATGGCGCTCTCGCTGCTATCGGATTTCTGATCTATTCCTTCTGGGGGACCGATCCCAAAGCGATCATTGATGCCTTTGCACACATGAAGCCGATCTACCTGGCGCCCGTTTTGGTCGGCGTGTTGGGCATGCCGATTACCCGGGCCTTACGGTTGAAGTACATTCTCGACGTGCAGCACCAGATCGTGTTCAAGCGGATGTTCATGATCTACAACGTCGGGCAACTCCTGAACCAGATGTTCCCCGCGCTGACCGGCCAGATTGGACGTGTGGTCCTTTTCTCCCGCACTCTCGGGATCACGAAGACAGAATCATTTACCATGGTCATGCTCGAGGTGCTCTTCGACGGCATCACGCTGATCATGCTGATTTTCGGGTTGTCCTTCCTGATTGTGCTCCCCGAATGGATGGTTCGTGGCGAGCTGGTAATTCTGCTGGCGTGTGCCCTCTTGTTTGGTTTTCTGTTCTGGTACCTTCATCGCGGGCCTCGCGACCCCAACCCCAATTCCTGGCTGCGGCGGAAGTTGCCGGTGCGCGTGGTCCGCGAGTGGGAAAACATGCGCCACTCGTTTCACGACGGGCTGCACATGCTCAAGAGCGGGCGACATCTGGCGGCCGTCGTCTTGATGTCGGTCCTCTCGTGGATTTTTCATGCCCTGTTGGTGCTCTTTCTGCTCTGGTCGTTCGGGTTCGATTTCGCCTTCTGGGTGGCGATCGTGGTGATGATCGTCAACACATTGGCGATCATGATTCCGCTGACACCAGGCAATATCGGAACCTTCCAATTTGCTTGTATCGTCGGGCTGGGTTTCTTTGGTGTGGAGAAGGATAAGGCGCTCGGTTTCTCGCTCCTTCTCCATGCCGTCGAAGTGGCCCCTGTGTTCGTACTGGGTCTGTTCTCGTCGTTCTCCTCCCATGTCGATGTCAGTGAATTCCGGACACCGGAGACCCTGGCTGAACAGGACCGTCTGGCGCGTGACATGCTGGAACGGCCGCGTGTCCCCGATGATTAGAAATCTGTCAATACCTATCCGGCGTTGTCCTGTTTTGACTCCAATCTCATTGCTTGCCTTCGTTTAATGGTGCAATTTATTAGTCCGATAACCCCGGAGGAGAGACTCTGGGTCACGTCAACGCTCCATTATTGGGAAGGGGGCTGCCATGAACTTCCTCGTCTACGACCGCCGCAAAGGAACCGATGAAGAGATCGACGATCTCGGGTCGATTATCGATGGGATCACCGAATGGCTCGGTTACCTCAAGGAAATGCAGAAAACCGGCAAGGTGGTCTGTCATTGGGCCTTCCACAATCATCATGGCAGCATTACGGTATTTGATGTTGCGTCGGGAGAAGAGCTGAAGGAAATCCTGAAGAAGAACCCGATGGATGAGAAGTGGATCAACCGGGAGATCTACCAGGTCGAATCGCTCGAAAAGGAAATGGACGCCATTTTCCGGTATATGTCCGGCGTGTAAGTCCAGCCATCTGCGATGACCGGCCTCGGTGCGCTCCCCTGATGAATAGGTGAGCATGGATCCTGCACGCCAGTACGATGGGCGGGTCATCAAGAGTTTCGGCAAGCGCTTTATCGTCCAGACTTCGGACGGTACCTTCGATTGCGAATTGCGCGGCCGTTTCCGCCTGAGAACGGAAGATACAGTTAATCCGGTTGCCGTGGGCGACCGGGTGGCGATTACCGTCGAGACACCCCCGTACGGTGTCATTGAAAAGATCCACGAGCGTCGCAATAAGCTCTCCCGCCCCGAGGTGATCAAACCGTTCCGGGAACAAGTCCTCGTCGCCAATTGCGATCAGTTGATCGTCGTGGCATCGGTTACAAAACCCAAGCTGAAGATGGGCGCGATCGACCGTTTCCTGCTGGGAGCGGAAAACAACAGCATGCAGGGCATCGTCGTCGTCAACAAGGTCGACTTGGGACACGAAAAGCAGGTAGCGCGAGCGCGCGAGGCGTATACGATGGCGGGCTATCCGTTTGTCGCGACATCAGCAGAGACCGGCGACGGAATCGACGAACTGCGTGAGCTGGTCAAACTCAAGATGTCGATGATTTGCGGCCACTCGGGTGTCGGCAAGTCCTCGCTCGTCAATGCATTGCAACCCGGTCTCCAGGTGGAAACTGGTGAAATCTCAGAATCGACCGGGAAGGGGACGCACACAACGACGACGATTGAGCTGCACCCCCTCGACTTTGGCGGTTATATCGTCGACATGCCCGGATTGCGCGTAATCGGCATCTGGGATATGACGCAGGAGGATCTCCCGGAGTTGTATCCGGAGTTCCGTTCGCGTGCCGATGGGTGCAAGTTTCGCAACTGCATGCACATCGGTGAGCCCGGTTGTGCGGTCCGTGCAGCGGTGGACGCAGGCGAGATCAACCGTGACCGGTACGACGGCTATCTGCGCATCCGAGACACATTGGAGCTGCGATCGACACACCCAAAGGGATGAGGGTCCCGTGGTATAATTGTGGCCCTGATAGCGTTTTTTGCCATCAGGGCTCGCATGGCTCACGATGATCTTGACACACGATTGCCATGACCGAAGATTCTCGTGATACCTCTTGGGAACCCTTAGACGTTATACTGCGATGACACCGACGCGCTACCAACTCCGCCGTGAATTGCACATCCCCTTGCCCCGGGATGAGGTGTTTGCGTTCTTTTCTGATGCGGCCAACCTCGAACGGATCACCCCGGATTTCCTGAGGTTCAAAATCCTCACACCATCGCCGATTGAGATGAAACCGGGCACCCTCATCGACTATGAACTGCGCTTGTTCATGATTCCCTTCCGGTGGCGGACGAGGATCACCGAGTATGCGCCGAATGAGCATTTCGCCGACATACAGGTCAAAGGTCCATATACGGTGTGGGATCACCGCCACGAGTTCCGCGATGCCCTCGACGGCGGTACGATCATGATCGACACTGTTGACTACGATTTACCCTTCGGCCCACTCGGCAGTATCGCTCATGCACTCATGGTGAAGCGCTCCGTCCGCAAGATTTTCGACCACCGTAACGCCACGATTCTCGATATTCTCCTGGACAAAGGAGACGCGGTTGGCTGACGACGCACCGAAAGTGTTAGTCACCGGCGCGACTGGCTATGTCGGTGGACGGCTCGCGTCACGATTGCTGCGAGAGGGCGCCGGAATACGGTGCCTCGTTCGCGATCCTGATCGTGTCGACAACTCCCGGTGGCCCGGCGCCGAAATCGTTGCGGGCGATGTGCTGAAACGTGACTCGCTCTATGACGGGCTGTCAGGAATCGAGACGGCGTACTACTTGGTGCATTCGATGGCGGCGGGCGAACACGGATTTGCCGAGCGCGACACCATTGCCGCACGCAATTTCGGTGACGTGGCACGTGAATGCGGCGTCCGAAATATCATCTACCTCGGCGGTCTCGGACAAACGGACTCCGATCTCTCTCAGCATCTCGCCAGCCGTCACCACACCGGCGAGGTCTTGCGTGAAAGCGGTGTTCCCGTCACTGAGTTGCGCGCCGCCGTAGTCGTCGGCAGCGGCAGCATTTCATTCGAGACAATCCGTTATTTGACCGAACGTCTGCCGATCATGATCGCCCCGCGTTGGGTCCATACCCGCTGTCAACCGATCGCCATCCGTGATGTGCTGTCCTATCTTGTGGCGGCGTCACAGAACGATGACGCCCGCGGCCGCATCATCGAAATCGGTGGCACCGATGTGTTGACCTATGGCGAAATGCTGCTCGGCTATGCGCGCGTGCGCGGTCTGCGGCGGCATATCATCAACGTCCCGGTACTCACACCGCGACTATCATCGTTGTGGGTCGATCTGGTCACACCAATCCCGGCCTCCTTTGCACGGCCCTTGATTGAAGGGTTGCGTAATGAAGTGATTGTCCACGATCCGGCCGCACGATCGCTGTTCCCTGACATCGAACCACTCGGTTATGACGATGCCGTACGCAATGCACTCAAACGTGTGGGAGATAATGCGGTCGAAACAGTCTGGTCGGGATCGATGTCGTCGGCGTTTGATCGCGCACCGAAGCCCGTTGTCGTCGAGTCTACCGAGGGTCTTATCTTTGAACGCCGTGAGCGCGAAACGCCCGTCGCCGCCAAAGATGTGTTCACCGTCATCTCGCGTCTGGGTGGTCGCCACGGTTGGCTATATGCCAATGCGCTCTGGCGATTGCGGGCCTTTCTCGATCGCCTGGTCGGTGGCGTCGGGATGCGTCGCGGACGGCGTCATCCGATCGAACTTCAGCGCGGCGATGCGGTCGATTTCTGGCGCGTCGAAGATGTCACACCACCGCATCACTTACGGCTCGGCGCCGAAATGAAGCTGCCGGGACGGGCCTGGTTGGACTTCCGCGTTGATGATCTGCCGGAGACCGGATCCCGCCTGACTGTCACGGCAATCTTCGAGCCGAGGGGACTGTTCGGCTTTCTATACTGGTACAGCCTGTACCCGATTCACCGGCTGATCTTCTCGGGGTTGATTCGGAAGGTCGTCGAGCGGGTGTAGCCATGTTTTCGATCCAATTGTCACGCTACGACTTATCTGGGTGGTTTCCCCGACAGAGGAAGCGGGCTGCAACTGTCCGAATTTGCCATTCTGCACCCTAAAAACCTTGACGGTGCTTGTGATCGTCGCGTACATACTTACGACATATCGCCTTCGGGGTGAGGTGCAATTCCTCAACCGGCGGTCACAGCCCGCGACCTGTTTCTGACACGAGACAGTTGAGCCGGTGGAATTCCGGCGCCGACGGTACAGTCCGGATGGGAGAAGGTGTGCGGAAGTCGCGCTGTCCTGAGCGCTGGCACTGATACGTGTGCTGTGCGTTGCGGAATGCGTGCATTGGTCGCAAAGACCCCGCACTTCACCCTGGGGCCCGATGGTGAAGTGAGGGGTTTTTCATTTATGAGCGAATCCAAAGACCAGCGCGAAATCGACCGGTACTGGATGGCCGAGACGCTCGCCTTGGCCCGCAAGGGAGCCGGACGCACCAGTCCGAATCCAATGGTCGGCGCGCTACTGGTCAAAGGCAATGAGGTCGTCGGGCGGGGTTATCATCAACGCGCCGGCGGACCCCACGCCGAAATCATCGCGCTCAAAGAAGCCGCCGGTCATGCCGCCGGAGCGACGCTCTATGTCAATCTTGAACCATGCACCCACTACGGTAAGACGCCGCCCTGTGTCGAGGCGATCATCCAGGCGGGCGTTGCAACTGTCGTGTGCGGGATGGAAGATCCCAATCCCAAGGTTAACGGTGACGGCGTCAAGACACTGCGCGAGCATGGCATCGGCGTGCGCGTTGGCATTCTGGAAAGGGAATCGCTCGAATTGAACGAAGCACATGTGAAGTTTGTCCTGACAGGCAAACCCCTGGTCACCCTAAAGATCGCCCAATCGCTCGATGGGAAGATCGCCACGGTCAATGGACGCGGCGAACGGTTGACCGGCCCGGCCGCCCAAAAGTTCGTGCATAGCCTGCGTGCGCAAGTTGATGCCGTGCTGGTCGGTAAGAACACGGTCATTGTCGACAATCCTCAATTGACGGTCCGCGCAGTAAAGGGCCGCGATCCGCTGCGTTTAGTTCTCGACTCGTGGGGCAAGATCGCACCGAGTGCCGGTGTGTTTACGAATAACCACGATCGCCGCACGGTGCGCATTGGATTGTCCATCGGCAAGCGCCCGCTGACCTCGCCGCATCCCGATTGTTTCAACTGGTATGTCAATCCCGACGACCGCCATCAAATCGACTTGCACGAAGTGCTCGACACCGCAGCGCGCAACAACATCACGTCAATCCTCGTCGAAGGCGGTGGGATGACCTTCGGCTCATTCATTCGCGAACAACTCGCCGATAAGGTGCACATCTTGATGTCGCCACGATTCATCGGGACCGGTGTCAACGCACTCGGCAACTACCGTGCACACTCGGTGCTCGATTCGGTGCGGCTCACCAACGCGACCGTCCAGTGGCTCGGTCACGACTTGCTGATGACCGCATATCCCGATTACGAAGCCGAGGCGGTCGATGAGGAAGAGGCGGCCGAAGTCGAACAGGAACCCGAAGCACCGCCGGTTGAGTTGACCAATCCGGTCAGTATCAGCGGCGAAGACGAACAGACAGATTGGAATTGAGCCAACAATGTTCACTGGATTGATACAGGAAATCGGAACCGTAACGCGGTTGACAGGAACATCCTCCGGTGTTGCCTGGGGTATTTGTACACCCAAGCTCGCCGGCGAATTGAAGCGCGGCGATTCGATTTGCATTGACGGTGCCTGTCAGACGGTCGAGACGGTCACGGGTGATGTGATCACCGGCACGTCAATTCCAGAGACATTAAAGAAGACGACGTACGGCGACTGGCAGGTCGGTTCTCGTGTCAACCTTGAGCCGCCCCTGCGTCCACACGATCGCTTGGGCGGACATTTCGTTAGTGGCCATGTCGATACCGTCGGAACCGTCACACGCATCAACACGGCGGGCGGCGCCTATGAGTTGACGGTTGCGTATGATTCGCGCTACGCTCTCTGGACCATTGACCAGGGTTCGATCGCGATTAATGGGATCAGTTTGACGATCGCCCGACGTACGAACGATACACTTACGGTCGCCCTCATTCCCGAAACCCTCGAGAATACGACGCTGAACAGTCTGACATCGGGCAGCCGCGTCAATCTGGAATTTGATCAGCTTATTAAAGCAGCAGTCCAGGCGGTGCAAGCCATTCAGTCGGACCGCAGCGCCATCAGTGAAGAATACCTGGAAAATGCCGGCTGGTAGTAACGGCGGTCGGTACTCGGACGATAGGAGTAGGACATGGAATCGAATCTGCAACAGACAACCGAGCGCACAACCGAATTTGATGCCATCGACGATGCCATCGCCGCCATTGGACGGGGCGAAATCATCATCGTCACCGACGATGAGAATCGCGAAAACGAAGGCGATTTTGTTATGGCGGCCGACATGGTAACGCCGGAGAAGGTCAACTTTCTCGTCACCGAGGGGCGTGGCCTGGTCTGTGCGGCACTGGACAAGGACCGTCTCGATGCCCTGGATCTCCATCCAATGGTGCGCAATAACACAGCACATCTGCAGACCGCATTCACGATCTCGGTTGATGCCGTTGAAGGCACCACCACCGGCATCTCGGCATTCGATCGCTGCCGAACCATTCAAGCGCTCGTTGATCCCAATACGCAGCCCAATGATTTGGCCCGTCCCGGCCATGTCTTTCCGTTGCAAGCGGTCAAGGGCGGTGTCCTGCGTCGTGCCGGGCACACGGAAGCCGCGGTCGATTTGGCACGTTTGGCCGGGCATTCGCCGGCGGGCGTCGTCTGCGAAGTGATGGATGATGACGGTTCGATGGCGCGGCTGCCGCGTTTGCGCGAAATTGCCGACGAGTTTGGGCTTAAGGTGATCACGATTGCCGATCTGATTGCCTACCGTCAGAAGAATGAACGGCTCGTGAAGTGCGTGCGGACGGTCAATTTGCCATCGCGCTATGGCGACTTCAAACTGCACATGTACGAATCGGTAGTGGACGGTTACACGCATCTGGCGCTCGTGCGTGGTGACGTATCGGGCAACGATGATATTCTTGTGCGTGTCCATTCGCAATGCCTCACCGGTGACGTATTCGGTTCGGCCCGCTGTGATTGCGGTGTGCAACTTGACAGTGCGATGCGGATGATCGCCGAAGAGGATGAAGGGGTTCTACTCTATATGCGGCAGGAGGGACGCGGCATCGGCCTGGAAAATAAGATCGAAGCGTATCATTTACAGGATCAGGGGCTCGATACGGTTGAGGCCAATGTCAATCTCGGATTTGCTCCCGACTTGCGTGATTACGGCATCGGTGCACAGATCCTGCTCGATCTCGGTCTGTCGACCATTCGACTGCTGACGAATAATCCGAAGAAGATCGTCGGTTTGAGCGGCTATGGTCTCGAGATTACCGAACGCGTGCCAATCGAGGTGTTGCCATCCGAACAAAACGTGCGTTATCTGCGCACCAAGCGCGACAAAATGGGCCATCTCCTCGATACGGTCGATTTGGTGACCCCGGCGAATGCCTCCCGCTGAGGAATGAGCATTGTGACTATATGATTTGTTGTCTGAGTGCCACGGGCCTTAAGGGGCGTGTTGAAAAACCCCCGAGACTCAGAGCCATCGGGAGGGCGAGCCTCCCGGCGAGCCGCAACGGCATGTTCCACACGGCGGCTCGGCGGTCCGCCGCGGCGGATCGCCCTCCCCAGTCTGAGGTGATGATAGACAGCAGGTTTCTCAACACGCCCCTTAAGGACCGTGGCGCGCATTCAAGAGGATAGAAGAATTTGGTACCCCACAGCTCTGCTGTGGATCATATCCGCAAAAGGACACCCCCATGCCAAACGTCATCGAAGGCAAACTCAACGCCACCGGATTGACATTCGGTATTGTTGTTTCCCGGTTTAATCACTTCGTCACCGACCGCCTGGTCGAAGGCTGCATTGATACGTTGATTCGCCATGGCGCGACCGACTCCGACATCACGCTGGTGCGCGTACCGGGTTCGTTTGAGATTCCCACGACGGTGGCTCGTCTGGCGGAGAGCGGCCGGTTCAACGCGATCATTGCATTGGGTGCCGTGATCCGGGGCAACACGCCTCACTTCGATTACATCGCCGCCGAGGTCACCAAAGGGATCGCTCAAGCTGGTATGCAGAACGATGTTCCGATCAGTTACGGCGTGATCACCACCGACACCCTCGAGCAGGCCATCGAACGCGCCGGTACTAAGGCGGGGAACAAAGGCGCCGACGCGGCGGCCGCCGCCATTGAGTTGGCGGATTTGCATCGGCAACTCGCGAAATCCTGACGCGATCGCTGCTATCAGTACTCGGATCCGTTGCAGGGAGGTAACGGATGGACAGCTTATTTGTGAATTCCACATCACAACTGTACGCGATCCTCATGGTCGTATTCGCCGCTCTCCTCGGTGGGGTGATTGGTTTGGAACGGGAATTGGCCAGAAAACCCGTCGGCATCAGAACGATGATGATCGTCGCCGGGACATCGGCCATGTTGATGCTGTTGGGCTTAACGTTTTCCGACAGTGCCCGCAACGATCCGTTACGCATCATTCAAGCAATCGTCATGGGGATCGGTTTCATCGGCGCCGGCACGATTTTGCGTCACCGCGAAGGGGAACAGATCGAAGGATTGACGACCGCTGCTACAATTCTCCTCGCCGCCGCCATCGGTATCAGCGTAGCATTGAAGCAGTTCATACTCGCCGTTGGAATTACTGTCCTGACACTGTTCATTCTCATCGGCGTCCGGAAATTTGAACGTCGAATGCATTCCTCGCGGTGATCGGACAATCCGCCACATGTAGTGTCGCGGTAATCTCCCCTTACATGTTTATAGCGATTGTCAGAATTCCATTCCGATTGAGAACGAGTGAGGATTGGTTTGCTTTGTACATACGTTGGGATGCATCGCCAAGAACAATACGCCCTACAAAAGCACGTCATCTGCAATGACACACGTTTTTTCAACACGCCCCTGGTGTTGTGTCCCGGAAGTCCGTTAAGTAAGTCAACTCAGCTGGTCCCGAGTGTGGCGTCATCCGCCCTCGGGTGACGCCTTGTCGGTACGGGAGATAGCCGTCACGTGAGGGCGCATGACGGCACCCTGCGCGACGGACTCGTGGACGGAGTCAGTATCCCAATTCAAAAGGGGACACGGCTGTCCGCGTCCCCTCGGTCAATAGGATGTTACTGCATATGATCTTAGCTACACGGATCAACCGGTGGCGGACCATTGAAGAACAAAGTCTGGATCAGCAGATTCAGATCCACCGCATCCGACACCGCGTCATTGTTGATATCAGACCGTGGCGTCGGGCAATCCGGATCTTGTGGATTCGCTCCGTTGAAGAATAAGGCTTGGATCAACAGATTCAAATCCACAGCATCAAGAACAGCATCGGCGTTCATGTTGCCTTGAAGCGGGCAATCGCAGGCAGTGTCACACGCATCACCGATGCCATCCCCATCGCTGTCCGCCTGACTCGGATTGGAGGTCGACGGACAGTTATCCTCGTCGCAGGTATTGGCCGGGAAACCGGGATCGCCGAACCCGTCCCCGTCAGTATCGGTGCACGTGTCGCAGACGTCGCCAATGCCATCGTTGTCGGTGTCTTCTTGGCCGGGGTTTGATGTCGACGGACAGTTATCCTCGTCGCAGGTATTGGCCGGGAAACCGGGATCGCCGAATCCATCGCCGTCCGTATCCGTACACGTGTCGCAGGCGTCACCAATGCCGTCGGCGTCCGCATCGTCCTGAGTGGTATTTGCAGTGCTGGGACAGTTGTCCTGAGAATTGGGAATACCGTCGCCGTCATCATCTTCTTCAACAACGACTTCGCCAATCATGCCAAAACCAAAATGAGGGCGACAGAAGTAGGGGAAGGTACCGGTGCTATTGAAGGTGAACGAGAAGGTCGTATTGGATCCATCCAGCGGGGCATCAAAGAGCAACCCTACGTCGGGATCAGTGGGGCCCGTTCCCGACGTCACCGTATGACTCCCGGAACTCCAAACCCAAGTGACCTGATCTCCCGGTGTAATAACCACCGTGCTCGGTGACCAACTGAGACTGACTTGGTTGACAGTTACATCCAATGCCTGTGTGGGGTCAGGGAAGAGCACAAGCACCAACAGTAGGGCGCTGCTGCCCAATAGCTTAGCACAACGGATCATGGCGGGCCTCCTGTCCGTGGGGGTGCAATAATAACTGGTCTGGCCAGCTCAATGGGTAAGGACTCGAACCAACCTATTAAAGTCAAAAGTACTCCCATTTCGAGCCTTGTCAAGCCCTCGCCAGGCAGTTCCTTCACAATTCAAGACCCCTACATCCCACGCCGATACAGGACATGGAGATACGGAGCATCTCCAGCGCACATACACGTCGGCCAGGGAGGGTCGGTGCTCATATTGACGCGTAAGCTGGGTGAGAGCATCACCATCGGAGATGACATCAAGGTAACAGTCCTCGGCATTTATGGCCGGCAGGTTCGGCTGGGGGTTGAGGCGCCACTGCAGGTGATTGTTCACCGTGAAGAGGTCTATCTGAAGATCAAAGAGGAAAACCGGAAAGCGGCCCGCAATATCAAGGATGATCTGATCGGATTCGCCCGCATCATCAAGAACAAAGTCAAAGGCGAAGACGAGAAAGACGACAATCAGCGCGGCAGTGGAGGGATCGAGTACAAGTCGTCCTCCAGCCCGCGCAAACCGCAGATGAAAGCACCATCACGCAAACGTTCGTCACGAGGAATGAAATGAGCTGGTTTCGTCGGAAAGATGGGTCTGACGACATCGCTGCGCGCGATCCGCGCATCGAGATGGCACGTCAGAAGAATCAGCAGGCGGACAAGCGCAAGACGCAGTCCGACAAGCACACTCGATCCGACCAGCCGAACATTGTCGATAGCGAATTCTGCTATGGAGGTGATGCGGGACCGTGCGCGTAACGCATCAGATGATCACTGAACAGACGACCGCGAATCTGTCGCGGTCGATCACGCGCCTGCTGGCGCTGCAGAACCAGATGTCCAGCGGACGGCGTCTCAGTCGCCCGTCGGACGATCCGGTGGCGGTGACGCGCGACCTGTCGTATCGCACCACCATCAAGACCGTCGAACAATATCAGGGCAACATCTCATCGGCGACCACCCAGCTCAACACGATTGAACAGTCACTGGGATCAATCAGCAATCTGTTGGTGCGTGCACGCGAGCTGGCGACGTCGCTTGCCGATGACGTCTACGACGCCACCGCCCGGGCCGGTGCGGCCGAGGAAGCCCGCGACCTCTTTGAACAGGTGCTCCAGGCCGGCAATGTGCAAAGCGAGGGTCGCTACCTCTTGAGCGGACACCTTACCCGGAACCAGGCGTTTCTCTCGGTTCCCGGTGGAGTGATCTACCAGGGTGATGCCGGCCTCGTCTACAGTCAGATTGAAACATCGTCCAAGGTTCCGATCAATCTCATCGGTTCCGACGTTTTGCTGCAACCATTGTATACGCTTGGTGAAGGATTCGACCTCAATCGTGGGCTCTCGAACGCCACCGCGCTCGCCGATTTGCATCAGGGCACCGGCATCGATCAATCGGTCGGGATTTTGCAATTCACCGATGTGAACGCGAATCTCACCGTCGGTGTCGACGTATCGGGTGCGACGACCATCGACGACGTGATCAACGCGGTGAGCACCCAGCTCGCGGCGGGCGGTATGTCCGGCGTGGCGGTTCAGGTCAGTCCCGCCGGCAACGCGTTGCGAGTTGTCGTCACCGACGATCCGACGATCGTTGGAACAACGCGCCTGGAAAACCTCAATGGCGGGGCCGGTGTTGACATGATCAACGCGCGGTTCCGTATTACCAACGATAGCGGCGTTCCCAACGTGGCCATCGATCTGTCCGGAGCACAAACCGTCGACGACGTCATCACCGCCGTCAACACTCAGTTGTCTGCAGCAGGAGTGAACAACGTCACGTTGGATATCGATCCGTCCGGGACGGCCTTCCGTCTGCGTGACACCAACGGCACACCACTGGGATTGCGTGTTGACGATTTCGAGGGCGAATCGACCGCACAGGATTTGGGCCTCCGCGGCTATGTCAATGATGAATTGGTCGGTACTGACTTGGAGCCACGGAAGGTCATCACGATAGATGAGAATGGACCCGGCGAGACGACCGTGGCTGATCTGGGTCTGCTGGGATCGTTCCAACAGTCGCGCGACGGCACCGATCTGGATCCACAACTCACACTGACGACCCCCGTCAATGAGTTGAAGAGTTCAATCGGATTGTCGCTCGGGACGATTCGGCTCACACAAGGCGACACCTTCGCTATCGTCGATCTGGCCCCGGCAACGACCGTTGGCGAGATCATCACGCGCATCAACAATTCCGGTCTCGATGTGCACGCATCGCTCAATGATGCACAGACAGGTATTCAAGTTGTTTCAACTGATACCAGCCAGTCATTAACAATCGTTGATGAGGATGCCACCAGGACCGCCAGCGTGATCGGCCTCAAAGGATCACCGGATTTGCTGGGCAATATGTTGCTGCTGATCGATGCTCTGGAAAACAACGATCAGAAGATGATTGCCGAGATGATCGGCGCGTTTGAAGAGGGGTCGAATCACATTCTGGACACACGCGCTTCGGTGGGCGCCAATATCCGGCGGATGGAATCGACCAGTTCGCGATTGGACGCATTCAGCCTATCGGTAACGCGACTGTTATCAGAAATCGAAGATGCCGATATCATCAAGGTGACAACCGAACTGGCGACGCAGCAAAACGTCTATCAGGCCGCGCTCAATGCGACTGCGCGGGTGCTGATGCCATCACTCGTGGACTTCATTCAATAAGCGGGAATACATCATGTCTCTGGCAGCAAACACCATCGCCGTACCGACCACACGCTTTGGCGACCTCGATGTCGAAGCGTCAAAGATTATCGACTTTCCGAAGGGCATCCTGGGATTCGAAGCAAATGGACGCTTTGTGCTCCTCGAACAGGAAGAGGTGAAGCCGTTCGTGTATTTGCAATCGCTCGATGATCCCGGACTGGCGTTCATCGTGGTCGATCCACGGCTTGTGTTTTCGCATTACAAAGTGCAGATCGAACCGCAGGAGATCGCCGATCTCAATGTTAGGGACATCAACAACATCAGCATGTGGGTGATTGTCACGATTCCCGAAGACGTCAAGCGGATGTCGGCGAATTTGCAGGGCCCGATCCTGATCAATCAGGAAAACAACTGCGGCAAACAGGTCGTATTGGTGCGCAGTCACTACACGACACGCCACTATCTCATGGATGAAATCTCGAAGTCTCGGACCGACGGCGTCCCGGTATCGCGCGAAACGGTCCGCACCTGACTTTTGCCCGACGGGTACAACATTCGGCGGCGCCCACGGAACCGGGTCCGCCACGCACACGACCGAATGAATAGGATGCTTCGGTAATGACCACAATCAAAACACAACGGCAGGGGCAACACCTGACGAGACAGCGCGTTGCTGAAATGCGCGTGGCCTGTCAACAGAATCCGAACGACAGGGAATTACAGCGCCAGACCGCAGCCGATTTCGTGTCGGCCGGTCTGACCGCGGAGGCGATCCCGATTCTACGGCGGCTTGCCGCGTTATGTCCCGACGACACAAATGTCATTTATCAATTGGCGGGCTTGCTGACGGCGTTGGAACGGCATGCCGACGCCATGGAGTTGTACCGCAAACTTGCCGATGCGACTCCGGACGCCATCGACGCCCAGCACAACTACGGTGTCGCCGCCTGCCATGCCCAGAAATATGATGATGCCATTATCGCCTTCGAACAGAAGCTCACACTCGATTCGGACAACTACGAAACCCTTAACGATCTCGCCGTCCTCTATGCGATGACCGATCGGTATGACGATGCGGCCCGAATGTACAAACAGTGCCTCGCCGTCAACCCCCGTTATGATCGTGCACGCGATAACGCGTTTCAATTTTTCCTGGACACCCAACGGTTCGCCGAGGGGTTGGCTCTGGCCGAGCAGGTGCTTAGCGTGATCGGACGGGATCGTGAGGTGGAGTCGTGGAAGAAGCGATTGGCTAATCTGGAAACCCATGACGCAGCACAGACAGAGAACAGAGCAGTAACCGTTCACGCCGATCGTGCGCCGACTCGTGTCACCGGCAAGCGCATCGGCTTCGTTGCCTCGTCCGACGCGTTCCTGAAGCCGATCGTCGACCATTTCTCCCAGGGGAACCACATTCGCAGCTTTAGCGGCACGTCGCTGCGTGAGTTGGCCGACCTGCTGCAATGGGCCGACTTGGTCTGGTACGAATGGTGCGATCAGTTGGTGATCGAGGGTTCAAAACTGCCGCGCAAGGCCAAAACCGTCTGCCGATTGCATTCCTACGAAGCGTTCACCAACATGCCCCAACAGGTCAATTGGTCGAACATCGATCATCTGATTCTGGTGAGCGATACCGTCGGCGACATCATCGATGAATCAGCTGCGGTCACGTCGTCGCGTACCGTCGTCCACAATGGCATCGATCCCGACCGTTTTCCAATGACGGAACGTTCACAATCAGGCAAGCGCATCGCATCGATCGGCTACATCAACTACAAGAAAAATCCATCGTTGCTGCTACAGACATTCAAAGCGATCCACGACTGGGATCCCGAGTTCGAATTCCACATCGCCGGGCAACATCAGGATCCGCGCATCAAGGTGTACATGGACAATCTGCTGCCGCGACTCAACCTGCCGGTGACCTACCACGGGTGGGTCGATGACATGCCACGGTTGTATGCCGAGATGGATTATGTCATATCAACGTCGCTGTTTGAATCGTTTCATTATTCGATCGCGGAGGGGATGCTCTCCGGGTGTCTGCCGCTCATTCATACCTGGCGCGGAGCCGACCAACTCTATCCGAATGAGTTCCTGTTCAACACCCCTGGGGAAGCGGTCGCATTGATTCGACGTCTCCACTCACAGGATCTCGATGCCATCCGGTGCGACAATCGCGAGTTCATCGCGACGCGTTATAACTGGACCGAGAAGCTCAATGAGATCGACGAATTGCTTGATCGGGTTCTGACCGGTGAGATCAATTCGTACAATCGTCACACCCACACCTGGCCCGCACCAGCCGAGCCCATTGCTGCACTCGATGTGGGAACTGTATCGGTGGTCATTCCGGTCCATAACAACGCTCATGACGCCCGTGGAACGATCAACAGCGTACTGAATCAAACGTATCAAAACATCGAAGTCATCATTGCCGACGATGGGTCAACGGAGGATGCGGACAAGACGCTGAACGAATACGACGGACGTGTTTCTGTCGTGCGTCACATTCATCGGGGCTGTGCCGCTGCGTTGAACAGCGCCATCCAGGCAGCGAAGGGACGGTTTATCGCGTTGGCCCTGCCGGGCGATTCATTGGCGCCGCAGAAGTTAGAGTCACAGCTCCGCCTGTTCGAACACACCCCAGACTTGGGTATCGCTACTTGCGATACAGTTGAATCACAAGACTCATCACCCACTCCGGAGAACATCGCGGCGGCCGTGAACCGTTGCATGGAGACTCCGACCAACAAAAGGAACACGGTTGCGCCATCGTCAATTGTGTTCCGTCGCGAGCTTCTTCGGCAGACTGGATGGTTTGAGGAGTACGCCCCGTACGCCGACAATCCTGCCGGACTCGTCGAGTCATTCGTACGACGCACCGCAGCGGTCTCATCAGTGCGTCATGTCAACGAGCAATTGATCGCGTCATCCGGGGCCAGACGTGCACAGACGATAGATACGGCAATTGCCGAACGCTGGACATCGCGCATCACCGCTGGCAAGGACCGCCAACACGATCAGAAAGAGCCGCAGATGACGCCCGACGCACCGCAGCGATCGGGACTGACGATCGCATTTGTCGGCGCCCACGATCCCCGTGCTCAGATGATGATGTGGGCCGAGGCGCTGAGCCGATACACGCCGCATACGGTACGCGTGCTGATACATACGGAACGCACCGGCTGTCCATCAGACCTGGTCATCAATCGCCGCGGCGCCGCCCGTACGAGCGGACAGGCTGCACCATCCGCGATGGATGTGATCGCCGACGCAGAACGAGTGGCCAAAGACGCCGACCTCGTCATCTTCGCCGCAGGAATCGCACCCGGAGCCGATCGTCACGATGCCCACCTCACCGATACCGATGAGCAGGCATTCGGCACGCTCGACTGGTCCTCGGTCCTCACAGGCAAACGCTGTGCCTCGCTTCTCTTTGGGACACCGTCAGTGCGCCACAACCTTCAATGGTATCGTGATCATATCGCCCGCAAGGGTTGGCCAATTCTTACCTGTGATCCCGACATCCACCGGTGGTTGGCTGAATCGGTCTATGTGCCGCGCCTACTGACGCGCAGCGGTGGCCGTTATCAATCGGCCACACGACAGTCCGAGAACGTCGTGGTCCTGCATCCCGGTGGGCGTCCGCCGCACGAGGGTGGTGCGATGTTCCGTGAAGTTGCCCAACGCGTCAAAGCCAGCCATCCCAATGTCACCTTCGGCCTCTACGATGGAATGCCCTGGGGTGATGTGCTGGAGATGAAACGACAGGCGCATATCGGATTCGACCGTATCGCGGTCGGCAGTGGACACTTCGGAATCGACAGTCTTGAAAACTCAGCTTTTGGTCTTGTGAATATTGCGTACTGTGACCCGTTCACTCGTGCGCTCGTTGCAGAAACATTGGGAACATCCGAACTCCTGTGGCGGCAGCCCGCATCGGCCGGCGAACTGGAGCAGCTTCTGGCCACGTACGCACAAGATCGAGATCAGTTACAACACGATATGACGGCAACACAGGAATGGTTTGACCGGGTTTGGGACGAGCAGCGCCTTGCGCCCCAGATGGCGGATATCTTCGAATCGTTAATGTGATTCTTCTACTGGATTGAATCGATGGGCAAACAATCAAACAAGACACGACCGCAGAATCGATCACGCATCGTCCGCAAATGGAATGGACGCGTTGCACCACCGGCCTCGGCGGATAAACGCACCTCGACGCGAACGCTGAAAAGCCGGTTGAAGGCCGATCCGCACGACATTCGCACGCGGCTGATCCTGGCCGACCGGCTCATGATGCGGAACAAGCCGGACGAGGCGCTCGCGCTGCTGGATGTCACCGAATCACCGCTGCATTCCGATCAGCACGATGACGAATATTGGGTGGCTGTACGCATTCGCGCGTTTGCGCTGACCCGTCTGGAACAGTTCGACGACGCGCGCAGTCTCGCCGAAGCGCTGCTGAAGCACTCTCCCGAAGCGCCCGATGCGCTGTACCTGCTGGCATACATCACGAATCGGATGGAAGAGTGGGACGCCTCCCGGCAGTATGCGTTGCGCTTCATTGAAGTCGCGGGAGACACCTCGTCGCATTCCACGTCGCCGGAGTTCTGCGGCACCGTCATCAGGCTGTATGAGGTGCACAACTACTGCGGCCTGGCGCTGGAGCATTTGGATGATCGCAAAGGTGCAGCCAACGCGTTCCGCGATGCCGTCACCGAGAAGCCCGACTTCGACACCGCCTGGATCAATCTGATTCGGTGTCTGCAGGAGCTCGGACTCTCACAAGAAGCCGAATCGGCCTACCGCGAAGCGGTCAAAGCCTGTCCCCGATCACGCAATCTCGGCACGTTGCGAAAGGCCAAGTCGAAAACAACCGCCGAACAGGTTCCGACCATCAGGGCCAAGACGACGGGCGAGCCGACCATCGCGCTCTGCATGATCGTCAAGAATGAAGAAGAGCATCTGCCGCGGGCGCTGACGAGTGCCAGGCCGTTGGTGGATCAAATGGTGGTCGTCGACACCGGCTCGACCGATCGGACCGTAGAGATCGCCAAGTCGTTTGGTGCTGACGTGCACTTCCACGAATGGGAAGGCGATTTCTCGAAAGCACGCAATATCTCGATGGGCTACGCCGACGCCGATTGGATTTTCATTCTCGATGCCGACGAAGAGCTCGTCGCCGATGACCTCAAGGTTATCCGCCAGACGATCCGCGACACCGATTTCCGCGCCATTTCGATGTCGGTGTACAATTTCTCGCGTGAGAAGCAAATGTACACGTCGTTTCTGCCCTCAGTGCGTCTGTTCCGCCGCGACTTAGGGGCATACTACGACGGTATCGTACACAACCAGCTGCGTTTCCCGACTGAGGAAGGCGTATTGCGCATTCCCGCGCGCCTCCTGCACTACGGCTATGGATTGTCCCCGGAACAGATGGCGCGCAAGGTCGAGCGGTCACGCGCATTGCTGGAAAAGCAATTGTCCGACAATTTCGATAACGCCTTTGCCCATTTCAATCTCGCCCAATTGCTGCGCGGATCCGAGGAGAAGCCGTCTCCGGCGATGATGGACAAAGTGATTTACCACGCCGGCCGCGCCGTCGACCTCACCTCCCCCGATGAACGCAACGAACGGCACATCCATTTGATGGGTCTGCACCAGTTGTGCACGGCCTACTTCAACAAGGGTGATTACGAACACGCCGCAGAATGTGCACATCGCGCACTGGCCCACAAGCCGGGCTATCTCGACGCAATTCTGAGTTTGGGGCACGTGCATTCAATGGACCGTCAATTCGATCTGGCGAAGAAGTACTATCTTGAATATCTGGACCGCCAGCGGTCGTACGATGAGCACGGCGAAACCGATCATGTGATCCTGCTGCATTTGCGCAGCCGCCACAACGCGTACTATGGCCTCGGATTGATCGCCGAAATGCAGGGCGACAGTGCAGAGGCGGTGGGGTGGTATGACCGGTGTATCGAAGAGCGTGACGATTACATCGATGTTCATTACCGTTTGGCTGTCGCGTTAAAGAACATCGGCCAGAAAGATCGGGCCCGTAAGGAGTTGACAACCGAACTTACGCGCCACCCGGACAATGTTGATGCCCGTCTCGAATTCGCTGACCTCTGCTTCGAAGTCAACGACACCGACACCGCCATCGACTGCCTGCAGGAAGGAATCGAACGCGACCCCGCATCCGTCCCATTGGCCGTTCGGCTGGGTCAAATCGATTTTGCAGCACGGCGGTACCGTGATGCGCTTCGGTATCTGGAGACGGTGCCCTCGGATCATCCGGACTTTGCCCGGACGTGCCGGCTCCGCGCAGATTCCCATTATGAAATGAAGCAGTATGACCAGGCGTCGGAGCTGTATCGCGAATGTCTCAAACAATCGCCGCATGACGGGGACGTGATGAATAACCTGGCCAATTGCCACTTCCGCGCGGGTCAATACGACGAAGCGGAGCAAATGTATCGTCGCATTATCGACGCCGGCAAGGGCGATCGCCACGTGTACCGTAATCTGGGCGTTACGCAGTCACGTTTAAACAAGGTCGACGATGCGATCTTCACGCTCGACAGCTATGCCCAGATGCATCCGGACGACATTGAAACGGCCGGCTTTCTCGGCGATTTGTATTTCGGCAGCAAGCAGTTTCGCAGCGCCATCGATGAGTACGAGCGGGTATTGGAACAACAACCGAATCGTCCTGATACGCTCACGCGTTTGGGTGATTGCTATTTGCATCAGGGCGCCGTGGCAGCGGCATTGGTCGGCTACGAACGCGCATTGGAGGCCGATCCGGACTATAAGCCGGCGTGGGAACGGTTGCGCGATATTCGCGAACAACTCGTTGCCCGCCTGACAAACATGCCGGAAAGCCCAACGGGGTAATCGCAGGAGAGCGAGGACACGAACATGCCTACACACATCGCGTACGAGCCCGACAACTACTGGGAAGCCCGTGGCGGTCCCTCCTACAAAGCCTACACCGAGTCGCACGATTATCAAATCTACCGTGGCGCACAGGCCGCGTTCTTTGAGGAACTGCTGGCCCAGCTGCAACCGCAACGTCTGCTCGACTTCGGGTGCGGTTCCGGAAAGTCGTTTCCTCTGTGGCGGGATGTGCCGGAAGTCCACGGCTACGATCGCGCGCGGTCACAAATCGAGGTCGCGCGGGCCGAGATGATGCAAATTCGTCCCGAACGCCCCTACAGTCTGATGCATTGTGTGACCGATTCGCGGTCCGAGGTGCCGTATGACGACCACTACTTTGATTTGGTCGCAGCGGTGGAGGTGTTTCTCCACGTGTTGCCGGAGGAACTGCCCGCCCTCCTCAATGAACTCAATCGCATCTGCCGGGGACATTTGGCAATCATCACGGCGGCCCCGTTCGACAATCGCGCCGCGCACTGCTTCAATCATGATTACAAAGCGCTCCTCAAGGGATGCTTCGATATCGTCGAGGATTACAATCTGCATAAGCAGCGTTACCTTGTGGCCCGCAAGCTGCCGTTGACAGCCACCCGTGAATATGCGGCGCCGCTGTCCGATCCGATCACGAAGTAACAAGGAGTCATCCATGCCGTCGTCTCGTCCTGAACTCATACCGGTGGTCATCAACATCGTGATGCAACTGCAACCGAAGTCGATTCTCGAAATCGGTACCGGCTTCGGCAAATACGGATTCCTGTTCCGTGAGTATCTGGATATTTGGAGTGCCGCCACTGATCCCACCCGTCTCGACCCGCACAATTGGCAGGTGCGCATCGACGGCATCGAGTACTTCCCGCACTACATCGGCGAACTCCAGCGCCAGGTGTACGACCGTTTGATCGTCGGTGACGCCATGGACGAAATCGATCGGTTGCCCAGCTACGATCTTATTTTCCTCGGTGACGTGATCGAACATTTTCCCAAAGACGACGGACAGCGCATGCTGGAAAAATGCCAGGCGCATGCCGACAAGATGATCCTCGTGACCACACCGAATTACTTCAATCCACAAGGCGCGGAATACGGTAACGATCGTGAGACGCACCACTGCCTTTGGACCAAGCAGGATTTCGATCGATATCCCGGTGCCCAATGTTTCCTGATCGCCGACCGTTACAATCTCGCGATCATCCCGGCAATCAAAACCCTGGTCGAAGTCCCCGAGCCCGTCGCCGAACCGGTCAGTTAGCGCCGGGAGCACCGAGCCCCAGCTCCGTGCAGTGTGCCACTGACCTTGGTCAGTGAAGCACGAGCTGTGCGGGGTGCCCCACCGCTTGCGGTGGGTTTAGATTCTACCGCCCACAATCAACCGTTCAGAGGTAGATTCGCTTCATTCGGTCAGTACATCTAAGTTTCAATGTGGTATTGGACCTGTCGGTTTCAAATCCTATCGGAGTGTCTATAGCGATTGTCAGAATAAATTTCCGATTGAGGACAAGCGAGGCACCGTGTGTTACGTGATGACATTTGTGTGCCACGGGCCTTCAGGGACGTGTTGACAAAGCCCCAAGAATCAGCGCCCTCGGGAGGGCGATCCGCCGCGGCGGACCGGCGAGCCGCAAGGGCATGTTCCACACCGCGGCTCGGCAGGAGCCTCGCCCTCCCCGGTCTGAGATGATGATAGTCAGCAGTGTTTTCAGCACGGGCCTTCAGGCCCGTGGCACACGACTTTCGGGAAACGTCAGAATCCGATACGCGACCTCTGGGGTTGAGTGATCTGGCACCCACCTGAATTTTCTATCGGAAAAATATTCTGACAATCGCTCTACGGTAAATCCTAACCCATCGCCAGCGGTGGGGCACCCGGTTTAAATCCCAATTCCAAGGCATATCAAAAGGACGATCATCTGTAGGGGCGTATTGCATACGCCCGCGCCCGCAACGGTTTACGCGAAATGGGCGTATGCAATACGCCGCTACAAATATATGTACTCTGTGATACATAAGTTTTTCAACATGCCCCTTGGTCAGTGAAGTACGAGCTTGCTCGTCGTGTCAGGGAAAAGCAGTCCATACCCGAAGGGTAATCGCCCACGACCCGGGGCGTGGAGACCGCACCCCGACGAATCACAGCGGCACACATCTCAGCACATTCCAACTTGGAACGATCTCTCGACCTGCACCGAGCTGGGGCTCAGTGCTCCGGCTCCACCACATCTGACAAGACTTTGCGCACTTCCTCCAATTGTTTACGCCGCAACCATATCGCCCCCTATGGGAGACGCCCCATACACGACATTTCCCGTGGTCTCCCTGTAAAGCAAGAACACGCAATTGCCGATCCCTTCCCATGAAGGGAAGACCGATGCGAACTAGGTGTGAATAGAGGACTTAAACCGGCCCGTTAGCCGAAGCACGGATGCTGACGGCAGCGGGCGCATTGAATCCCGCACAAGCCGGGACACGCAAAGGAGGTGAGGCGGACACAACTGACGACAGTCGGGTGGATGTTCCGGCTGAAAGCCCTGTCGCGCAGGGTGTCACGACCATGGAGGTCTGATTAGCAGTTGCGGGAAGAGAAGTCTAACAACCTCAGAATTGGTCGGGCATGGACCGCCTGACAAGGACATTTCAAGGAGGACATCCAAATGTCACTTCGCATTAATCACAACATCGCCGCGATGGACGCCCATCGTAACTTGGTGATGACCACCCGCTCGCTTTCCCAGTCGATGGAAAAGCTGTCGTCGGGTTTCCGCATCAACCGCGCCTCCGATGATCCGGCCGGCTTGGTGATTTCGGAACAGTTCCGTGCGCAGATCGCCGGTTTGAACCGCGCGATTCAGAACTCGGAAGGGTCGATCAACATGATTCAGACCGCCGAGGGAGCGCTCACCGAAATCAACAGCCTGCTCGTCAAGATGCGCGAACTGGCGATTCACGCCGCCAACGAAGGATTTAACGACACCGCGCAGTTGGACGCCGACCAGGCGGAAATCGCGAACTCGATCGCCACGATCGATCGCATCGCGGCCAACACCCAGTTCGGTACCAAGAAGCTGCTTGATGGATCGAAGGACAATATCGCGACCATCACCAGTGCCAACACCTCACTGTTGTCGATCAAGCAGAGCGGCTTGTCGACCGGCGCCCATTCGATCTTTGCGACCAAGACCTCCGAGGCCTCAGCCACGCTGAACTCGACCTCGCTGGGAATCTCGCTGAAGACCAGTGGCACCGTCTACAATCTCGAAGAAAAGATCCACAACATCGACGTGATCCAGGCCTCGTCCGGCGCGGAGAAGACCACCGGTTCGATTGCGATCACGGATGCATTCAACAACAACCTCACACTGGCGGGTACCGCCACACAGGCGACCATCGACTCCGCCGCAGCCGTCGCAACCGCCACGGCCAACAACGTCGGTAACTACACGGCCGTCTTGAACTACCAGGAAGCCGGATCCAGTGCCGTTGGTGATCAGTCGCTCACGGTATCGATTGCCGATGGCGACACGATGTCCACGGTCTTGAGCAAGTGGAACTCGGCCATCGCCGCGAACACCTCACTCGCGGGCAAGATTGAAGCCGCCAGTGTCGGCGGTGGTGCGGGTTCGCTCGAGTTCCGGTCGGTTAATTCCGGTGCACAGTATTCGCTCAAGTTGACGTCCTCGTCGACCACGGCCAACGATGCGCAGTTCTCGTTCGGCGCGAGCCGTTCGAATCGTGGTGTCTCGCTGGACGAACTGAAGATGACGGCCACCACGGCGAATCAGAACGGTGTCACCACGGTGCTCGATCTCGTCACCACCGGTGGTGGTTCGAAGACCTTCACCTCGATTGATGCGCTCGTCAGTGAGTTCAACCGGGCGCTGAAAGTCGGTTTTGGTAGTGTGGCCGCCGGCTCTGTCAACAACGTGATCGCGTCGGCGTCTGGGACCGACAAGATCAAGCTGACCACGGCCGACGAAGGCTCCGACTACAGCCTGCAGATGTTGTCGAACGGTGCGGTGGCCCAAGATGCCGAAAACGTCCTCGGTCTCGGTAACGCCGATCCGATCGCGATTTCCGGTACCGATGCGCTGGTTTCGTTCGACGGTTATACCACGTCGATCACCGCCGTGAAGTACGCCAGTACGATCGACGTCACGCTCGGCAACAAGGCTGAGGGTCAATCCGGACGTGGTACGATTGATCTGACGCTCAACACCGCCGCCAACGGCATCAACGTCGGTAGCCTCCTGCTTGATGTGAAGGCCGCAACGTTTGACGTTCGTCTTGATGGCGGTCCGGCGACCTCAGTGAAGGCCGGCAAAGACATGCTCGTCTATAACGCCGACCGCACCGAGTTCCTGAAAGTCAACTATGGCCTGACCTCGAACGGTGGAACCGAGCAAATCTCCAACACCGATCAGTCGCTCGTGTTCCAGATTGGCTCGAACGTCGGCCAGTCCAGCAAGATTGCACTCCAGGGTATGTCGTCCTCGCTGCTGGGCAAGAACCTCGCCGGCAACATGTTCACCAGCTTGTCGGGTATCGACGTGACCACGGTCCAGGGCGCACAGGATGCCCAAGCCGTGATCGACGCGGCGATTAACGAGGTCTCAACCGCACGCGGTACGCTCGGTTCGTTCCAGAAGAACACCCTCGAATCGAACCTGTCTAACTTGCGGATCGCGTCGCAGAACCTGACCGCAGCCGAGTCCACCATTCGCGATACCGATATGGCACAGCAAATGTCGGAATTCGTAAAGCACCAGATTCTGCTCCAGGCCGGCACATCGATGCTGGCTCAGGGCAATCAGGTGCCGCAAGTGGTGCTCTCGCTGTTCCAGTAAGCACCTGAGGTGGCGCGGGGGAGTCTTTCAGAAGACTCCTCCGCACCCAATTCGGGGGTGACCGAAGGGGAGTGATCGATCATGAACTATGATCTCTTCATCCCACCGGCCGCGGTGGGACGCCGTGAAAGTGCGGCGCAACGTGTCTGGTCCGGTGCGTCGGCAGCGACCGCGCGCCCCGACACCCACGTTGTCGCCGATGATGCGGCCGTGCGGCCCCCCCGGGAATCGGCATCGGATCCGCTGAGGACCGAGGAGATCACGAATGCCGTCGCCGCTTTCAACGACGTGTTCGAACAGGCCGATGTGAGCGTTCGCTATCGCATCGACGAACACACCAATGACCTGGTGATTTCATTGGTGAACAGTAACACCGATGAAGTCATTCGGCAGATGCCACCAGAGGCGATATTGAAGATGCGTCAACGGTTGGAAGAACTGTTAGGAGTGCTGTTCGACACCATGGCCTGAGCCATCGCATGGCGAGAGGCGCTGATCACAACCGCACCACAGTACGGAGGAATGACCCGGAGTCTCTCCGGGTCATTTACTTCCGCTAACGCAACGGATGCGTTGAGAACGAGCCCCAAGGAGTCTGTATGCCGGGATTTAATATCGATGGTCTGGTGTCCAATCTGGATACAACGGGAATCGTTAATGCCATCATCGAGGCCGAGCGTGGCAATGTCGAGCTCCTGGAGCAACGCCAGGAAACGGCCACCAACGAACTCACCACATACAATGCGATATCGGCGAAGATCCTCGCACTCAAAGCGGCCATTCAGCCACTGTTGAAGGACAACGCATACGATGCGGTCACTCTGGACGTGTCCGACGAGACTGCGGTAAATGTGACGGCGACCGGTACGGTTGCACCCGGAACGTACACGCTCAACGTCGATCGACTGGCAACGAACCACCAGGTCGCATCGCAGGGATACGACGATCCTGCTACGACCAGTCTGGGGACCGGGACGATTACCATTGGTCTTGGGACGGCCAGCGCACAGACCATCAACATCGATGCCGGTAACAATACGTTGACGGGCTTGAAGAATGCGATTAACGCCGCCAACGCCGGCGTGACTGCCAGCATCATCAATGATGGTTCATCCGCCAACGCTTACCGGCTCGTGCTGACTGCCAACAAGACCGGTCTCGACAATCAGATTACGGTTACCAGCAATCTCACCGGCGGCGCCGCTCCGGATTTCACCACGGCAGCGTTTGACACCGTTGAAACAGTGGGTAACCATACCGGAACCTCGGTGATGACGCACGGTGCCGGATCATCGTATACCGGCAACACCAACAAGACCTACACCTTTACGGTCGCGGGAAGCGGTGAACAAACCATTGGATCGGGGACAATCACGCTCAATTGGTCCGACGGCACCAATACCGGAACGATTGAGGTCGATGCCGCCGATACCGAAATTGCGCTGACCGGCGACGGCTCCGATGGGCTGACCGTGTCACTCGGTGCCGGAACACTCGTTGCCGGAGAGCAATTCCAGGTCCAGGCGTTTGCGCCATTGCTGCAGGAGGCCCGCGACGCGCAGGTGTCTATCGGGTCGAGCAAGAACGGCGGCTCACCCATTGTCATCACCTCGTCGTCAAATGAAATCGAAAACGTCATTGAAGGCGTAACAATTCAATTGAAAACCGACACGATCGTTCCATTGACCATCACGGCCAATACCGACCGTGAGACGGTGAAATCAAACATCAATACGTTTCTCAACGCCTACAACGATGTCATGAAGGACATCGATAAGCAGTTCGAATACAACCCCGATACCGAAGAAGGTGGTCTGCTCATTGGCGACCAGTTTTTGCTCGCCATGCAGAGCGGTTTGCGCAGCCACATGAACGGCGCGGTTGATGGACTGCCCAAAGGCATGAACATGCTCCGTTCGATCGGCATTCAAACCGCTGCCAATGGGTTGATGACGCTGGTCAACTCCAGTGAACTCTATGACGCACTGAACGAGGACATCAACAGCGTCGCCAACCTGTTCAAGAATTCCGGCACATCGTCGAATTCATTGATCAGTTTCCTGTCCGCCGGCGACGACGCGGTCGAGACCAGCGAGGGATACGAGGTCAACATCACACAGGCAGCGACCAAAACGGTACTGCAGGGGAAATCCATTGCCAGCCTATCGCTGTCTCCGCTTACGTTGACGACGGCGAACAACACGTTGCGCATCGTCGCTGACGGCATTGCCTCACAGGATCTTGTTCTCTCGGCAAAAACCTACAACAGCGGCGCGGAATTGGCCGCCGAACTACAGAGCAAGATCAACGCCGATCCCAACCTCGGCGAGCGCGGTGTCACCGCCGAGTGGGTCGACAACGGCGACACCGGGTACATCAAGATGACGTCGGGGAGTTACGGATCCTCGTCGCGCATCATCATGCAGAAAGACAACAGCACGGCACTGAGTGCGCTTGGACTCGATTCAGGAACTCAGGATATCTCCGGAAGAGATGTCGAAGGCACCATCAACGGTGAAGCCGCCACCGGCTCGGGCCGTTTGCTGACCGGCGATAAAGACAATGCCACGACGGCTGGTGTCCGGCTCGAAGTTCGCATGGAGCAAAGTGATGTTGTCGCCGGTGCTGATGCGACCATCACCTTTACGAGGGGCTTTGCCGCGCGGCTCAATCGGGCGGTCGAGTCAATCTCACGCTCTGAGACCGGTTCGATGGCCCGCCGCACCTCCGGTATCGAAGCCGAAATCGATGATATCAAGAAGCAGATTGCCGATCAGGAAGAACGGCTGGAAGTCCGACGGCAGAAATTGTTCGCCCGATTCATCGAGTTGGAACGCACCCTGAGCGACCTGCAATCGCAAAGCTCGTTTTTGGATCAGCAACTGATGCAGCTATCGGCCAATACGTCACAGATCACCGGCAAGAAGTAGGAACGAGAACACAATGACCAATCCACAACTCTCCGAGTACCGCCGTTCCCAGGTAATGGGCATGTCGCAAATCGACCTTGTCATCATGCTCTACCAGGGCGCGATCCGTTTTCTGAACGAAGCCATCGACTTGCTCGAGGCCGAACGCTTCGATCAGAGCTGGCAGAAGTTCGACCGCGCCCGCAAGATCGTCGTACACATGCTCGGCACGCTCAACTTCGAGGCCGGCGAATTGGCCGGCAAATTCGCATCGCTGTACGCGTATGTCATCGAGCAGATCGGCGTCGCCAATGCGCGCCGTGATCCCGAAGTCGCCCGCCAGTGCATCGAGGTGCTGACCACGCTGAAAGAGGGCTGGGACGGTGTCGCAGCACAAACACTGCCCGACACGTTGGCGGTCCCCACACCGGCCACACCACCGGCAACGGACCCGGACCGCACGCCCCTCTGCATTGATGCATGATAACGATCCGTTTGCCAGGGAAGGTGATTGCTATGACATCCTCAACCTCGCCAGAGCGACAGCTCACCAATGTCATCGCCGATGAACTCACGTTTTATCGCGAACTGTTCTTTCTGACCGACAGACAACGTGATGCGCTCGAACATGGCGCGCCCGGCGACATGCCCGATATCCAGCAGGAAATCGCAACCGTCCAAGCTCGCATCGAGCAGAGCGAACAAACGCTTCGCCAACTGCGCGATCAGTTACCCGATGAATTCGACCGCGTGATCCGCAGCGCCCCGGTCGCCGCCGCGCTCGCCAATATCTCCGAATTGATCAAGCGCACACAGGAGGTCGTGGCCGACTGCGCACGCATCGCCGCCCAGAAAAAGGCCAAGTACCAAGCCGAATTGGGCCAAATGGGTGTCGGCCGCATGCTCCTCTCCGGAATGAACAAACCCAGCGACCAACCGCATTTCATCGACCAGCGACCCTAGCCGGGTGCTGAAAAACGGACTGCGGCTCCGGAACCCCAACCGTGTCATGCTGAATCCGCCTGAGGCGGAAAGCCTCTGCTGTTCTTTTCCTATGACACAAAAGCAGATCCCTTCCGCCTCAGGCGGACTCGGGATGACATCGAGGCGATTGCGCCGAATCGTGGATTTTTCCGCACCCTGCCAGCACTGGCATGCCGACAACCCGGGAGCGCCGAGCCGTTTCTCCGGTTTCTATCGCCATACACCCCCACCAAATCCCCCCAACCAGGGGTAATTCCCCGGCTTTTCACGCCGATATACCTAGTGAGAGGTTTAGGTGGCTTATGACGTCGATTCACGACTCAGGACACATTGGGAAAACCGGCATGGACCCGCAGAGCGTACAGCGCCCCGACAAGAACCGTGAGACACGGGAATCGGACAGTACGCCCCAAGCGGCTCAACCCAGCGCTCCCAAGCGGCAGGTCTCGGACCTCCACGAGGACACCAGCCTGCGCAACACGGTGGCCGACCTGATCGACAACGGCGATCTGAATGCCAGCTCCGATGGTCAGGTCCGTGAGGGCCGTGTCGAGCAGGCACGCCGCAACACCGAGCAGGGCGCCTACGACGATTTCCGGGTGCTCTCCGACGTGGTCGACCGCCTGCTGAATCAATGGAATATCTGACGACGGCGCGGTGCCTGCAGGCACCCGTCTGGCACGCTCTCCGCCCGCCTCAGTCGGGCCAATCGCAACCGGGTTTTAGTCGCTCATGAGTCCTAAATCACCCGTTACATGGCGCCGTGCGACTCCATCAGCCGGCGACGTCTCATCCGACAAATGCACCGAACAACAGAATCAGGGCACTGGCAACCGTGTCGACGAGATCCAGATGCCGTCGGGGCAGATGTCCCGCGGCGATGTGCTCGAACTGATCGGTCAGATCGACCGTCTGCCGACTCCGCCGGTGGTTTTCTCACAGATTAATCGCGTCCTGACCAATCCCCAGGCATCGGCCTACGATGTGGCCAAGATTCTGGCCGAAGACCCGGCCACCTCGGCACGGGTACTCCGGATGGCCAATTCGGCTTACTACGGTCTCTCGCAGCCGGTTGTGTCGGTGCGCCAAGCCGTGGTGATATTGGGCATGGAAGCGATCCGTTCGCTGGTACTCTCATCATCAATGGGAGACGCCTTCAAGCACGCCGACCTCGACGATGAGTACCAGGACAATTTCTGGCGCCACTCGCTGTCCACCGCCTCGGCCGCCCGTGTCTTGCATGGATTTAAGCTGTCCGATCAGGTCATGCGGGGCGGGGAAGAGGGGTTCAGCGCCGGATTGCTTCACGATATCGGCAAGATGATTCTCGTCTGGCAGCTTCCGGAAATGTATGCCCGGGTGAGCAGCCATCATGATTTCGGGGTCGTCGACGACCAGCATGTCGAGCGCGAGGTGATGGGCGTCACGCACGGCGAGATTGGAGGGTATCTCGCCGGGCGTTGGAACCTGCCCGAGGCTCTCTGTCAGGCGATCAGTCACCACCATGATCTGGATGTGCCGGACGGTGAAAACAGCCGTCTCGCCAAGGTCGTCCACGTGGCCGACTATCTGGCTCATTGGACCATGGATTCGCGCCCGGCGAATCAGAAGGTCCTGCCCATCATAAATTGGGAGGTGGCTGCCGAATTTGGTGTCCACGAGGATTCCCTCGCCGACGTCGGTTCGCTGGTCATGGCCGAATTCGGCCGCTCCGAAATCTTCCTGGAAATGCTCAAAGGATGAGGCTCCACGGCCGACTCAGTCGACAGATCAACCAAGTCCATTAATTGGTCAGCGCAAAGGACTTGCGCTAACTGAGAGAACCGAATATCATTGCCTGATGCTGGTGGGGCGATTAGCTCAGATGGTTAGAGTGCTTGCTTGACATGCAAGAGGTCACTGGTTCGATTCCAGTATCGCCCACCATGTGCCTCTCTGGGCCCGTTGTCGTGGATGTGGGCCATTTTCCATCGATCATCAGCAGGGCGAATCGACACCGAAAACATGGTGTGGCTTGTCACGTATTAGGTAAAGAGTTATGAAGACGGCAGAAGCATCAAAAGGTACCATCACGGTTACGCTCCCCGACGGCTCCGAGCGCGAGTATCCGCAGGGGACGACCGGTTATGATATCGCTGCCTCGATTGGCAAGAGGCTGGCCAAGGACGCCTTGGCGATCAAGCTCAACGGCAACGTGCGCGATCTGCATGCACCGATCGAAGAGAACGGCCCCATCCAGATTTTGACCTTCGCTGACCGCGAGGGACGCGAGGTGTTCTGGCATTCGTCGGCTCACATCATGGCGCAGGCCGTGACCGAATTGGTCCCCGGAACCAAACTGGCGATCGGCCCGCCGATCGAAGAGGGGTTCTATTACGACTTCGATCCGCCCAAACCGTTCACGCCGGAGGATCTCGAGAAGTTCGAAGAACGCATGAGCGAGATTGTCGCCGAGGATGCCCCGTTTAATCGCAACGAATGCGATCTCGATGCAGCACGCCGCATTTTCGGTGAGCGCGGGGAACAGTACAAGCTCGAGCTGCTCGACAAGTTCGAAGAAGAGGGCGAGCAGATCAGCTACTACACCAGTTCGCGTTTTCTCGATCTGTGCCGTGGACCGCATATCCCGTCAACGGGGAAGATCAAGGCATTCAAGCTGCTCAACATTGCCGGCGCCTACTGGCGTGATGCTGAGGGCAATCCGCAGTTGCAGCGCATCTACGGTGTCGCCTATCCCGACAAGAACTTGCTGTCTGACTTCATGCACCGCCGGGAGGAGGCCGAACGCCGCGACCATCGCCGTCTCGGCAAACAGCTCAAGCTGTTCTCCATCGACGAGAGGTCCGGCGCGGGGCTGGTGCTCTGGCACCCCCGTGGCGCGTTTATCCGCCGGCGCATTGAGGACTACTGGTACAAGCGTCACGAGGAATCCGGCTACGAGCTGGTCTATTCACCGCATATCGCGCGGCTGGGATTGTGGGAGCAGTCGGGCCATACCGGTTTCTATGCGGAGAATATGTATCCGCCGTTCGAAGTGGAGAACAATCCGCATCAGCTCAAACCGATGAACTGCCCGTTTCATATTCTGATCTATCAGTCGGATTTGCGCTCGTATCGCGATTTGCCGATGCGCTGGGCCGAACTCGGCACCGTGTACCGTTATGAACGTGGCGGTGTGCTGCATGGTTTGTTCCGCGTGCGCGGCTTCACGCAGGATGATGCCCATATCTTCTGCCGCCGCGACCAGGTCGAAGAGGAAATTGCCACGGTGCTCGACTTTTCGTTGAGCATGTACACGGCGTTTGGATTCCCCGATGTACGCATCTGCCTGTCGACGCGTCCGGAGAAGGCCATCGGCGACGTGGCCGACTGGGAAATGGCCGAGAACGCACTGCGTCACGCTCTTGAACGGGGCAATCACTCATATGACGTCGATGAGGGCGGTGGCGCGTTTTACGGGCCGAAAATCGATTTGCACGTACGCGATGCGATCGGACGGTCGTGGCAGTGCGGCACGATTCAATTCGATTTCAATCTGCCCGAACGGTTTGACCTTAGCTATGTCGGTTCCGACGGACAGAAACACCGCCCGGTGATGGTTCACCGTGCACTACTCGGATCGCTCGAAAGGTTTTTCGGCATATTAGTCGAGCATCATGCCGGGAATTTCCCGGTCTGGCTTGCGCCGGAACAGGCCATTGTATTATCTGTTACAGAGAAAGTGGAAGATTATGCCTACGCCATCGCGGATGAATTCAAATCGTCCGGGTTACGTGTCAATGTTGATGCGCGTCCGGAAAAAATCGGATTGAAGATTCGCGAAGCGGAGTTGCAGAAGATTCCATATATGTTAATTGTTGGGGATCGCGAATCCCAGGACCTTACGGTGTCAGTCCGCGCTCACGGACGGCGGGATCTCGGAACGATGTCGGTTGACGAGTTCACTGCCCGCGTCCGCGAGGAGAATCGCCCCGGTGGTGACGGTACATCGATCAGCGCCAACGCGGAACGCACCTGAACCACGCATCGGGGCGCGCAGCTCCGAGGAGGTATGTCTCCATAGCTATTCGACGTAAACGCTACAGCCGTCCGGAACCCTCATTGCGAGTGAACCGGCGGATCCGTATCCCCCAGGTCCGTGTGATCGGCGCCGACGGGGAACAGCTCGGCGTCATGGACACCCGCGAAGCGCTGCAGTTGGCGCAGAACGAAGGTCTTGATTTGGTCGAGATTTCGCCCAGTGCACGTCCGCCTGTCTGCCGTATCCTTGATTTCGGCAAGTACCAGTACGAAGAGGCGAAGAATCAGAAGAAAGCCAAGAAGCGTCAGCAGTCGACGCAGATGAAGGAAATGCGGTATCGTCCGAAAATCGACGAGCACGACATTAAATTCAAGACGAACCAACTACGCGAGTTCCTTCAGGAAGGGCACAAGGTGCGCGCCTATGTCGAGTTCCGTGGCCGGGAAATGACCCACACCGAATTCGGCCATCAGATTCTGGAGCGCATCAAGGAGATGCTCTCCGATGTCGGCCAGCCAGAGAGCAATGTGCGCATGGAAGGGCGACGCATGTCGCTGATCATCGATCCCAAGAAGGGCGCCGGCAAGCAGAAAAAGGAACAGGCCAAGCAGCCGGAGAAGGGATCGAAACAGAAAGGCGAGGCCTCCGGCGATGATTCCAAACCCGCTGACACACAGCCGGAGCAGCAGCAACAACCCAAGGCCGAAAAGCCCGAAGAGATCGCAGCCAACCAGTCGAATCAGTCCTAAGCGGCCCACTGCCGCTTTGCATATAGTGAGTATCCGAAGGGGCGCAGCGCATGCGCCTCTTCTTGCGTTTGAGTCTTACCGGACCGAGATGCCCCGCCGCTTGGGGCGTGTTGAAGAACGTGTGTCATTGCAGATGACGTGCTTTTGCAGGGGCGTATGCAATACGCCCCTACGAGTATTGTTTTTGTCGATGCATGGCGTTGCTGAAAAATCAGGGACTTTCAACACGCCCCTTGCGGTAGGTTAGCGCGATTGTCAGACGTATTGTCCGTTTGTATTTGGGTGCCACGGGCCTTTAGGCCCGTGAACCGGGCGCGTGTGAACGTGGAACCGCGGGCCTTGAGGGGCGCGTTGCAAAACTTACTGACTATCATCACCTCAGACTGGGGAGGCGAGGCTCCTGCCGAGCCGCAACGGCATGTTCCACCCGGCGGCTCGGCAGGAGCCTCGCCCTCCCGAAGGCTCTGATTCTCGAGGGTTTTGCAACACGTCCCTTGAGGTCAGTGGACGGGGGATTGTGCAGACGCGGACACACGGACCTGATGGTTCGATCCGCCACGGCGGACTCACCACTTGAGGCCCGTAACACCCTGATCCAAACGGAAAGGATTAATGACAACCGCTCTAACAGCAATATGAAGTGTGATACCCGACAGCTCTGCTGTGGGTTGCTTGAATGCACGGAAATCCAAGACAATGCTCAAGCAGCCGTGCAGTAATGCGCCATCACTTGCGGTCGGCTTGGAGCGATTGTCAGAAGTGTGTTCCGATTAAACGATTCATGTAGGACGGGCGCCTCGCCCGTGTAGAGCAATTGTCATAGATATTTTCCGGTTGCATCGGAGTGCCGCGGGCTTTCAGGGGCACCTTGCAAAGGGCCAAGATCTGATCATATCGCACATCGACAAAATCATCATCCGTAGGGGCGTATGGCATACATCCTTTGGTGCAACGTCCTGCGACTGTTTGGGCGTATGCCATACGCCCAAACGAACTCTTGCTGACTGCATGGTGCGGTCTTTTCAACACGCCCCCTCAAGGCCGGTGGCTCCCACATGTAAACACCGAACACACCGAGCCTCACTTCATCTCAATCGGACAATTAATCTGACAATTGCTATCAAACCCACCCCAAGCGGGGGCACCCATTCTTGGCGCTCCGACATCCTCACTCCCCCCATTCACACGCCAATTTAATCGTATCGACCAGCTCATCGGCGGGTGCGTCTTTGCGCACATACGCGGTCGCGCCCGCGTTCGCCATCGATTGCGCGACGGCCCCCTTGTCGTGCAACGAAAGACCGATGACGACAATCTTGGGGTATTTCGATTTGATCAGGCGCGTGGCTTCAATGCCGTTCATGTTCGGCATGCTGACGTCCATGATCACGACATCGGGTTGCAGACGAGCGGCATCCCTTACGGCTTCCTCACCATCGGCGGCTTCACCCACAACAACGAAGTGGCTGTCCTTTTGCAGCAACTGCACTAATCCCTGACGTACGACCGTATGGTCATCCGCCACCAAAACCCGTATCCGATCACGCGTTTGGTCATCGCGATCAGGGGTTTCCTCCGACAGTTCAATCCGGGGCGCGTCGGCGCCATGCTCATCGGCGTCTGCGGTGACAAGCGGAACCACCAACCGAATCTGCGCTCCGCCCGATGAGTTCTTCCCAACATCGAAACGGCCCTGCATGGCCATCAGCCGGTCGCGGGTGCGGTACAAGCCAAATGTTTGCGGATTGTCCAGATGTCGTTCGACCTGCCTGGGATCAAACCCTCTTCCGTAGTCTTCGACGATGACATGCAACTGGCTGTCGGTGCGGCGCACCGTCACGCGTGCACGAAATTGCCCGCTGTGCTTGACGGTATTGACGAGCAACTCCCGCACCGCTTCATAGAGAAACGTGCGGAGGTGCTGCGGCGCATCCTCGGGATCGTCACAGCAGTCAACCGTCACAGTAAGCCCATACCTGTCATGCGCCCAGTCGCCCACCCATCGGAAGATTTCATCCAATGTCCCCAGCTCGAGTACCGGCGGACTCAATTCGTGAGACAGGCTGCGCGATGATTGTAGACAGTCGCTTAGGAGGGTTTCGAGTTCATGCTTGCCTTCTTCTTGCGCCGGATTCATACACTCCAGCGCGTGAAGACGCCAGATGCTGGCCAGCAGAATCTGTTGGAGATCATCGTGCAGAATCTTGGCGAGACGCTTGCGCTCGGTCTGCTCGGCCATGCTGAGTTCGGCGGCCATGCGGCTCAAATCGGCGGCGCGACGCTCGGCGATCTCCGTGCGCTCGGCCACCTTCTCTTCGAGTGTCTTGTTGATGTCTCGCAACGCCTGTTCAGATTGCTTGCGTCTGGTGATGTCGCGTAGCAGTCCACACACGCGGTCTGGTGCCAAGGCGAAGAGACTGACTTCAAAAAAGCGATGCGTGTCGTGATTGTAATGCTCCAGCCGGATCGGATCACCAGTCTCCACGACCGACTTGATCGCATCCCACCAGATTCCCTCCAGCTTGGGGTAAAACTCACTCAATCGTCGTCTGATGATCGCATCAGCGTCAAAACCGGTGTGATGTTCATATGCCGGATTCGCTTCGAGGAAAACTCCGTCGATGACATTCCCACTGTCATCCTTGACGAGTTCGAGGAGATTAAACCCTTCGTCCATATTCTCGAAGATTGACCGGTATTTGGCTTCACTCTCACGCAATGCCCGCTCGACCAACTCGCGTGCAGCAATCTCATCGCGGAGTTGATACTGCTTATCACGCGCATTCAAGGCCGAGCGAACCACGGTAACCAGAGTAGTGACCGTGATTGGACGCTGAATCAGGGTCAAATGCGACGTTCCCCGTAGATCGTCCAGCGCATGCCATGCGGCACTTTGTGTGCTGCCACGCGTGCCGAGGATGATCAGAGGGAATTCCGACCACGATGGCTGCTGAGCCAATGTCAACGAGATCGCGTGACGGGTTTCCGGAGTCAACGCCTCCTGTGTGATCACGACGGCAGCGGCGCCGCGGTCGATCTCCCTGCACAGCTCCATGTGACTGGTGCAACGGTCGCTATGGATGCCCGCTTCTTCCAACACCTGTTCAATGTGTTTTGCATCATCCCCAAACGGTGTCAGAATCAATACCCGCCACGGGAGATCGTGGCTCGTATTGCTTGCCGGTATGCCAATCACGCTAGGCGTCACCTTCGACGTGGGGAAGGGTCTTGCCCGTAAAATCCGGGATGCCGGTGAAAATGCCGCGGAATTGCTCGAGTGGTTCACCGATGCGGATTCCGTGCGATGTAAATTGGAGTTCGCGTATGCTTCGTTCATGATCACCACCGCGTCGTTTGTACACGGAAATCGCTTTGCGAATCTGGCCCTGGAACTCAAAATGATGGAGCAGCAGGACTGAATCAGAGATATAGCTTAAATCGAAGGGTATCGTCTTTGGCGCTCCGGGCAATCCGTGCATCGCCATCATGACCATCACGGTCACGCCCTGCTGACAGAGATAGCTGATGAGTTCGTGAATATGGAGCGTCAACAGGCTCTCGTTCGGCATGGCATGGATGTAACCGGTAAGACTGTCAATCACGACCAGGCCCACGCTGCGTTTGGTCACGTCGTCAGAGACCATGTGGCTGAACTCACCCGGTGTCAACTCGGCGGGATCAACCTGTCGAGTGGTTATCGTGCCGGCGTTGACGTGTCCCTCCAGATCCAACCCAAGACCACGGGCACGCCTCAACAGGGTTTGCACGCGTTCATCGAAAATGTACATAGCACATGGTTCACCACGAGCGGCGGTTTCCGCCACAATCTGGCTGGCCACAAGCGATTTTCCGGCGCCCGCCGGCCCCAGAATCAGCATCGAAGATCCGCGATCCACTCCGTGTCCCCCCAAAAGCGAATCCAGTTCGGGCAGACCGGTCGGCAGACTCGTTTCCGTCAACAAGTGCCGATGCGCGGCGGCGACGAGGCGGGGGTACACCTCCATGCGACCGGTGCGAATGCGATAATCGTGGTACCCCATTGCAAACTCACAGCCGCGCAGCTTGGCCACACGCAGCCGACGCCGGTCAGGACCGTAGTCAGGCGGTAGCTGCTCCAGGTTGATCACGCCGCGCACACTGCTTTCCACCGGCTGCTTGTCCGTCAGTCGGTCGTCGCACAGCAATGTGGTACACGCGCGATCCTTGAGCATCGACTGGAGACCGATAACTTGTCGCCGAAACCAAATACGGTTCACATCCAGTAGCCGGATTTCAGACAGTGAGTCAATCACGAGGCGTTGCGGGTTTACCTGGTCGATAGCCTCCAGCAAATTCGCAATTGCCCGGGGCAGCTCCACTTCGGCCGGATGAAAAACCGACTGCTCGACATCGCGTGTGACGGCCGTATCTGAATCTTGATGATAAACAGTGATGCCATCGAGGGACCACCCGTGCGACTGCGCGACCAGATGGATTTCCTCTTTGCTCTCAATCGTCGTGATATAGAGCACCCGTTCGTTGTTGGCAGCGCCGGCCATGGCGAACTGTAATCCCATGGTCGTTTTGCCCGTTCCCGGTTCGCCCTGCAAGAGGTACGTGTAATGGCGTGGCAATCCACCGCCCAGTATAGTATCGAGTCCCTCGATTCCGGTCGACGCGCGATCCGACACCGGTGATTGCGACCCGGACGTATCCGATGGTGTTGGTGAGGTGTGATCCATTCGACGATATTCTCCCCGGCAGTTCGGTGCGTTGAGTGTGTGCCATACCAGACACACGACAACCCTGTGAGAGATGCTGCTGATCCTCACGCTCTGTCTGCTCTTTCACCGGAGTTGCCACAGGAATCTATGACGTTGTACGGCGTAGAAGGCCCTGCGACTCCTTTGGACGTGAAGATCGCGCTACACCACCAGCGAAGCCAGCGTTTTTGATCTCGCATATCCACAAAAGACGTCATGATCCTAGCGGAAACGGGTTTTGCCTGACAGGGTGTGGGGGCGTCGTAAATGACTAATGGGATAGTATTGGTGTAGTATTGAGCGTGACATTACCCAGTATGGGTGCGGAGGTGTGAGGTATGGGGTTCATCACCCGGTGAGACAAGCTGAAGCGTGTTGTCTCAACCACTCCTGAAAGCGCCGAGCTCTTCAGGGTGAGCTTGCCGAACCCCAGCTCGGCGTGAGTAGTTAAAGCCGCGTAGCAGCGACTCAGTGTGCCACTGTACCTTGGTCAGTGGCACCCGGCACCCGGCCTGACACGCTGGTGTCGTGTCACGGAAGTAGGTTCCCGACATCGTTGACATCCACAGTGCGGTCACGCGCCCCCGCCTGACGCCAACCTCTGTCCCGGACAAGGGGTCACCCGAGGACGGGTGACGCCACATAGAGCGATTGTCAGAATTGTCTTCCAATTGACCGGGCGATGTAGCACGGGCGCCTCGCCCGTGCGGCATGGCCCGGTCGACCATGCTCACGGCAAGCGGGACGGTCATGCTACGGTCTTGTGAATCAATAAGCCCTTCTGATAATTGCTATAACTACCACCTACAAGGGCGTATTCAATACGCCCCTACTAAAGACAGTACGCCACCTGCAATGACGCACGTTCTTCCACACGCCCCAAGCGGCGGGACACCATTCCGGTCGTCACCAGCCAAAACAACTCCCCTCACCACTCCCGGAAAATGCCTGACACGCAAGCGGATAATCCCTTACAGACAAAGGATCACGGCAATACGATCTTCGCAACAACGCGGGTACCATACGTTCACAATCGCATAGGTCTGGGAGAATACGGGGGTAATATTGACACAGGGACACGACACCATTTCCTACGAGTACCGCTTCGGACAGAATGCTCCGATTCCGGTCATCCTGGAAACCCTGGTATTGGCCGTGACCGCCGCGGAGTCACTCCACGGTCGGACAAAGGTGCGATCAGACAGCCAGGTCCATGTGAACACCAGCGAGCGGCTGTGTTTCGTGGAGGGCCTGTTACCGATTGCCGAAGACCTGGCACGGATCTTCACCGGATTTCTCAGTCGCAAATGCAAGGCCGACGATTTTAGCGTCCGGCAGTTAATCCAACCCAGTGGCTCGACACACGAGGGAGGGGCGACACTGGAGGAACTGGGAATGGATTCGGCCATCGATCCAGCGATCGCGCTTCGCCCGGCGCGGTAAGCGGTGCGGCAGGGCTGTGTGGCATCGATTTGTGACGCAGCCTCCGTCAGCCACAAGCCCTGCGCATCGCGCCAAGGACCAACAATAGCGAGCTGAGGTGTCCCACCGCTTGTTCTGTGGTGTCACCCGCCCGCGGGTGACGCTTTGTCCGCGAAGCAGTTGGCCGACAAGCAAGGGCGCCTGACGAAACGCGGCGGGTGATCGATTTTATTAACCTATTTCCAGGGCACGACACTGTACTTTACGGAGACAACGAAACCTGAGTCATGTAAACCTTGATGAACACAAGACGCCCATAATCATCACGACGAAAACGGTTACGGCGTGTTGTAAAACGTGAGGCGTTGCAGATGACGTGCTGTTGTAGGGGCGTGTTGCATACGCCCCCTGCGTAAACTTGTTCAACACGCTGTTGCGACGGGGCACCCCTCCTACTCATCCAACTTCCGGACTTCCTCCGGAATAGTCACGAGGATGACACATCCACCGTCGGAGCGCACCGGATGACTGTTGCCCGGCGCCGTGTACAGATAGTCGCCCGCATTCAAATCGATGTCGCCAATCTGAATGTCTCCCTCCAGTACAAACACCTCTTCGCCGCCGGGGTGATCATGTGCCGGATAACTCGCGCCCGGTGCAAAGCGCAGCAACATCGTCGGCGCTCGCCGTTGAGTTGCATCATAGCGCAGGACTTTGAGGTCGATCCCCGTCACACCCGGCTCGTTGAGTGACGTCCACTCTGTCGAATGACTCCGCATCAACTGATTTCCGTTATCCAGTACGGCCATTGAACACCTCGTCGTCAACAGTTCCAAGATCAAATTCGAAGAGAGCACACCAACTAAAACCTACACGATAGTCTCGTCAATCGGCTTCTGCGCATCCGCCGCGATGTGCGCATCGTCCTCAGAGTACCACGGCTTGCAGTGCAAACGGTTCCGGTGATCCTTGAATCCATCCACCTTTTTCAATTCAGTACGGTCGACACGAATGCCTTGGTAGGCCGCAATGGTCGGCGCCAGGATCCAGATTGGCGCCGGCTGAATCGGATCCTGTTCCGCCATCGGATTCTCCCTTCAGTTGCGTGTTACCGGTTAATAGAGTGATTTGCACAATTCCTGTCCGATTCGCGGATGCGAACAGAACGGTTTCCCCTCACCCCAGCCCTCTCCTCCTTCGGCTCCTCTCAGGACAGGCCGCTGAAAGGCGCGGGCTTGCCCTGAGCTATGCCGAAGGGGAGAGGGAGCAAAAAGTAGGGGTACACACTTCGGCTCCGCTCAGTGCAAGCCGCAGTGGGCCTGCCCGACGTGACAATTTCAATCGGACAGGAATTTTGACATTCGCTATAAATACTCGCGGTGGCATAACGCAAGAACCGGCGAACACGACTTCTCCGAGACGTGTTATGTTACATCCGTGTAAATCGTTCGATCACATCGCGGGAATCAGGGAAGCTGTCAATCAGATAATCCCGCTCGGCGATCTCGAGATCGTCGAATTCGAAACCCGGAGCCACGGTACAACCACAAAGGGAATAGCCATTGCCGATTGTCGCCGCGGCCTGATAAGTCCCCGCCGGAATGACCAGTTGCGGACGTTGTCCTTGCGAAAAGTCGGTGCCTAAAATGTGCTTCTGGTATCCAAGCTCCGGCGATAACAAATGGACTTCGACCGGATCCCCACAATAGAGGTGCCACACCTCATCGAGTCCCTTGACCTTATGGAATGCCGAAAACGATCCGGCGGTCAGGAGGAAGTAGATTGCCGTCGATGCGGCGCGCGCCCGATTGCCTGTCTGTTCGGTTACAGGCATCGCCGACCGAAACGTCTCACGGAAATAGCCGCCTTCGGGATGGGTTTCCAAGTTGAGCGTCTTGATGATGTCGTCAATGGAAAGCATTACGCTCGACTCCTTGCCGCATGTTGTCATGCGTGAGGACAGTTGACTCTGCGGACCCGCGAGGCGGGGGGAGGGATATACAAGATTCTGCCCTTGCGCGTCGACCCCTAATTGCCCCGCCGGAAGTACGCAAAGAACCCGAACAGGCCAAACAACCCGAAAGGCCCGTAGAGGTGGTCGTTTCCGGTGACCGGCCCGAGTACTCCCAGAATACCCAAAAGCCCCAAATATCCCAGGTGACCCAGATTGCGTTTGTCCATCGTCGCCTCCTTGCTGTCTATTGGGACCTATACTGGATTGCGGATGTCATAGCAATTGATTTGCAGCGAGTGGACAAACGTGCACTTTCGCTTCCGCTAAGCCATTGGCTGAACATGTGTTACCGTGGTGCAGGGCCGGTGGGTGGGTCCGGCTCACATAGGCTCACAGCGGAACGTTACACACCTGCTGATCAGCCCCAAACCCATCCGTCCGATACTTTTAGGGGTTGACAGCAGGGAGGAATTACGTATACTCCACGCTTCCGGAATTTCCGGACGTATACGACTGTAACGATGAGGCTGTGACAATATGCCGAAGATGAAAACCAATCGCGCCGCTGCCAAGCGGTTCAAACGCACCAAGAGTGGCCGCTTCAAACGGGGTAAGGCGTACTCCAGCCACATCTTCACCAGCAAAACAACGAAGCGCAAACGCCGTCTACGCCAGGGCGGGTATGTTGCCCATGTTGACGAAAACCGCATCTCGCGTTTGCTACCGTACAGTTGATTTCAGTTGAGAGGTTGATACAGTGTCACGTGCCAAGAACAATCCACACGCACATCGCCGTCACAAAAAATATTTGAAAGCGGCCAAGGGCAACTATGGCGCCCGTCGCCGTCTCTATCGCACCGCGCGCGAGACCGTGGAAAAGGGATGGCGTTATGCCTATCGCGACCGTCGCGCCAAAAAGCGTACGATGCGTCGCCTGTGGATTATCCGCATCAACGCGGCCGCACGTGAATTGGGTATGAGTTACAGCGCACTGATGAACAATCTGGAGAAGACCGGGATCCAGTTGGACCGCAAGATGCTGGCGCATCTCGCCGCCACGGATCCCGATGGTTTTGCCGCGGTCGCCCGCTCCGCTGCGGACGCCGGATAAGCGCGAGCGAAACCAAACACGATCCGTTCTATACAGAGAAAATGCTACCAAACCCGGCCCCGCCGGGTTTTTGTTTATCACCTCATTCGCAGGGTGAGACGATATGCCAGCAGACCCGACATCAATCATCGGCCAGCTCGATGAAATAGAAACCGAAGCCAAACGGGAATGGGATCAGGCCGATCCCAAGGATCGCCCGACGATCAAGTCCCGCTATCTGGGCAAGAACAGCAAGATCAAATCAATCCTGAGTACACTGAAGGACCTGAGCCCGGAGGACCGCAAAGCGGTGGGCCAAAAGGCCAACCAACTGCAAAACACCTTGAACGACTACTTCGTCCTCGACAAGGTTCCATCGTATCACAAAATCCAGTACGATCACACGCTTCCCGGACGCGTCCAGAGACGTGGCCACCGGCACATCCTCACCCAGACGATGGATGATGTCGTGCAAATCTTCTACGGGATGGGCTTTGAAGTCGCCGATGGTCCTGAAATCGAATCGGACTATTACAATTTCAGCGCGCTCAATTTTCCGCCCGATCATCCGGCGCGCGACATGCAGGATACGTTCTTCCTGAACGACGAGTACCTACTACGTACCCACACCTCACCCGTGCAGGTGCGTGTCTTCGAGCAGCGCCGTCCGCCGGTGCGCATTCTGGCGCCGGGACGGACCTATCGCAACGAGGCGATCAGTTCGCGCGCCTATTGCGTGTTTCATCAGGTCGAGGGGTTTTTCGTCGACGTCGACGTCACCTTTGCGGACTTAAAAGGCGTGCTGTCGGCCTTTGCACAGGAATACTTCGGTTCGCAGGCGCAACTGCGGTTCCGTCCGAGTTTCTTCCCATTCACGGAACCGTCGACTGAAGTCGACGTCAACTGCTTGCTCTGCGGCGGGAAGGGATGCGCGTTGTGCAAATACGAAGGCTGGTTGGAAATCCTTGGTGCGGGGATGATCGATCCGAATGTGTTTAAGGCGGTCGATTACGATCCCGATGTGTTCACCGGTTACGCCTTCGGAATGGGCATCGAACGCATCGCGATGCTGAAGCACGGCATCGACGACATCCGGGTCTTTTACGATAACGATCTCCGCTTCCTGCAGCAGTTTTAGAGATGAGCGCTGTTGCCGGCGAGGGGAATGCCTATTTGTCATTCCGAGTGAAGCGAGGAATCTGCTTTTTGGGTTTGCTCAGCACGTCGCAGGAAAGGAGATCAATCATGGGGTTTGGAACCAAACGCGGACGGGCGGCATGAGAGTCGGATACAATTGGCTGAAAGACTACATTGCGTTCGAATGGACGCCCACCGAACTCGCCGATCGCCTCACGGCCATCGGCACTGCGGTCGACGGCATCGAGCCGGTCTTCGATCGCTTCAGTAATGTAATTATCGGGCGGATCGACAAAGTCGAGTCGCATCCGCAGCGTCCCGATTTGAACGTTTGCCACGTCGATCTGAAGGGACGCGGTGTGACCATGGTCAGCGGTGCGCCGAATTGCCGCGTCGGCATGCTCGTGGCTGCGGCCCTGCCGGGTGCGAAGCTTCCCGGTGTTAGTGACGGCATGCGGGAACGCGAGATCGATGGTGTCACATCCGAAGGAATGCTCTGTTCGGAAAAAGAGCTGGGGCTTTCGGATGATGGGACTGTGTTGATGGAAATCGATCCGGAAATCTACAACGTCGGCAGCGATCTCTGGAAGGCGTACGAACTCGATGAGGTGTCGCTGTCGTTCGAACTGACGCCGAATCGCAGCGACTGCCTTTCGGTCATTGGCATTGCACGTGAGATCGCGGCCCTGGCCGATGGACGAGTTCGTCGCCCGGAGGTGAAACTCGAGGAAGTTCGGATTGCGAACGCCGACCTGGTGCGTATCGATATCGATTTCCCCGAAGGTTGTCCGCGTTATGCGGGACGATTGGTGCGCGGCGGGACGGTACGTCCATCACCATTCTGGCTGAAACGTTGCCTGCGGTCAGCGGGCATTCGACCGATTAACAACGCGGTCGATATCACCAACTTCGTGATGCTGGAGACCGGCCAGCCGCTGCATGCATTCGACTGGTCCAGGTTCCCCGATGGACGAGTCCTCGTGCGTGCATCGGCCGCAGGGGAGATGTTCACCACGCTCGATGACATCGAACGCACGCTGCCAACGAATTCGGTCATGATCACCAACGGCCACGAAGCCGTGGCCATCGGCGGTGTTATGGGTGGTGTCGACTCGGAAGTCAAACCCGAGACGACCGATTTCCTGCTCGAAAGTGCGCATTTCAATCCGACACATATTCGTCGCACGCGCACCCGTCTTGGATTGGCCACCGATGCAGCGTTGCGGTTTGAAAAGGGGGTCGATCCGAATGGTGTCATTCAGGCGCTCGATCGCGCGGCGGAGTTGTATGCGCAGTTGACCGGCGGCGAGGTACTCGCCGATCCGGTCGATGCCTACCCGTCACCCGTCGAACCGCGCAAACTCGAGTTGGACCCGGAACGAGCGAATCGCGTGTTGGGGACCAACATGTCGACACCAACGATGATCAACATCCTGTCCAATCTCGAATTCGGTGTCGTGACCGGCAAACCACCGGCGATTACGGTTCCAACGTTTCGTCCCGATATCGAGCGCGAGATCGATTTGATCGAAGAAGTGGCACGCATTTACGGCTACGAGCGCATCCCGATCGACCGCCGTGGCGGCGGCGCGTTGCCAACTCATCGCGACGAGTTCACCACGGCGATGCAGCGCGCGCGTGACCAACTCGAAGGAATGGGTCTGTACGAGATGGTCAACAATTCACTGACCGATCCAAAGTCGACATTCGTTCCGAAGAATCAGCACGTGACAATGCGTAACCCACTCTCAGCCGAATTGTCGATCATGCGCCCCGATCTGGTCGGTGGTTTGCTCGGTACAGTGGCGCGCAATCGGAACCGTCAGGTTGAGACCATTCCGGTGTATGAAATCGGACGTGTGTTCGGCTTGTCCAACGATGGTCAAACTGGATTCTCCGAGCATGCTGAGCTGCTCATTGGCTTGTGCGGAAATGCACCCACACCGGGCTGGGGTGAACCGGCGCGGACGTATGACTATTTCGATCTCAAGGGAAGGGTAGAGGAGTTCCTCCGTCACTGGCTGCCGTCGAATGACCTTGAACCGTCGGATGAAGCACCATTCGCGAAGGGCCAGAGTTTCCGCATCGTGTCCAACGGCTGCGGTTACGGATATCTCGGTCTGATCGACTCCGGCCACGCGCTGCAATTCGATGTCAAGGATCCGGTCTGGGCGGCGGTGATCAACTTCGATGCGCTGGTCAGACAGGACCGTCCGGTCAAGCGCTACACACCGGCGCCACGATTCCCGGCGGCGTTCCGCGATGTGGCTGTGGTCGTCGATCCCGAATCGCGTGCCGGTGACTTGGAGCGCACCATCCGTGACGCCGGGGGAGACGTGGTCGAAGCCGTCCGCCTGTTCGACCGGTATACTGGCAAGTCAATCGCCCAAGGTAAGATCAGCTTGGCGTTTTCGATCAGCTACCGCGTCCCTGACCGCACGCTGCGCGACGATGAAGTCGAGACGGCGCATCGCAATATTGTGGATGCGCTGGCCAGAAAGCACGGAGCGGAGCTAAGAAAGTAATAATGTAGGGCGGGCACTCCGCCCCGACCTTTGTATTAGAGCGATTGTCCGAATTGTTTTCCGATTGACCGGGCGATGTGGCACGGGTGCCTCGTTTACACTGAGTAAGCCGAAGTGCCCGTGCGGCCTGGCCCGGTCGACCATGCTCACGGCAAACGGGACGGCCATGCTACGGTCTCGTGAATCGAAAAGTTTTTCTGACAATCGCTATAGACATTTGGGTGAACCTTGCCGTGGATCGTCCCGAGCCACGGCGAGAACAACCCAACCTTCAAAATCTCGACCGCTCCACTGATCTACCGCTCAAATGCTCTAAATCCACTTGACTGAGTTAAAGCAGAACATTAAATCTGCCTATACAGAGCCTCACACTGCGGCCTGACTCGCCGTTGAACCTCAACCCGCTGTAGGTTCAGATTCGAAGATGGAATCGTCCGGACTTGATCGATTAGGCAGTTCCCTAGAGAAGCTCGTGGAGCGGCTTAACCAAGCCGAGGAGGAGCGCAACCGACTCCGCCACGAGACGCAGGAACTCAAAAATCGCCTCGAACAACAGGCCCAGGAAACCAACCGCATCGCTAATCTGACCCAGCAGCAGGCTGCGTCTACCGACCAATTACAGGAAGCCAAGGCCCGACTGGTAGCCGTGGCCAGGCGCCTCAAAGAGATCGAAGATCTCATCTAAGTCTTAGTTCATTCATCTCTTCACACGCTTACCTTGATGTTCAGGGTGATTGTTTTCGTCTGTCTATCTCAGGCTCCGTGAGATACACCATCGACCAAGATCGATTAAGCCGCAATTCGTCCTTGACAATCGCCTCAGGTGAGAGGATTCTTCTGCCAGGGTGTTGTATTTTTATATAGATTGCGGTACGAAAATGGCACTGTTGCCCATAACGAGGATTGGTTGAGATAAGATTCGTGGAAACGCAGGAAAAGTCTTTGCGTGTCAGCATCTTCGGTGAAGAGTACCCACTGCGGGGCGGAGAAGGCACCGACTCGGAGTATATGTACAAGGTGGCCGATTATGTCGACCGGTCGATGCGGAAAATCGCCGACCGATCGCCCAATTTGTCAACGACCAAGATTGCCATCCTGGCAGCACTAAATATCACCGACGAGCTGTTCGCGCACCGGCGTGACTCGGAGCGTAAATTATCGGAAGTGGAGAGCAAGGCGCACGGCATTTTGGAATGGCTGGAGCAGCGTCTCACGCTCGACCCATCCTCGGACACATAGCACACACCCTCGTTTTCGTCACCGCGCAACGAAAAATGCTTGGTGAGGCGGCTACGCCGTGGCGTGACCGATTACTCACCCCATGGAGAATCACATGGCTGAACTGCCGACATGGTTGCTGATTGCCTCCTTCGTCATCGTTGCAGCGATCTTTGCGTTGGCCGGCTGGTTGCTGGCGCGCAAGATCGGGCGCGATAAAATTTCGCGCGCCGATGAAACTGCAACCCAGATTATCCGCGAGGCCGAAAAGGAAGCGGAGATCAAAAAGAAAGAAGCCTTGCTCGAGGCGAAAGACGAGTGGTACAAGCAAAAAGTCAACTTCGAACGCGAACTCCAGGTCAAACGGTCCGAACTCCAGAAAGAAGAAAAGTCCATCTCCGAACGCGATGATGAACTGAATCGCCGCGTCGATATGGTCCAAACCAAGGAAAAGGAAGTTCAAAACCGCGAGAAGGCGCTCACGGTCAAGGAGCGTGCCCTGCGCGGACGTGAAGGCGAATTGGACCGCCTGATCTCCGATCAGAACCGCCAGCTCGAACGTATCGCCGGAATGAGCACCGAGGAAGCCAAGCGCCAACTGATGGACAACCTGGAAGCCCAGGTGCGCAAAGAGGCGGCGACCCGTGCCAAAGAGATACTCGATGATGCCGAGCGGAATGCCGAGAAGGAGGCGCGTGAGATTATCACCCGCGCCGTCCACCGTGTCGCGGCAGAGCACACGGTCGAGACCACTGTTGCGGTGGTCAGCCTTCCGTCGGATGATATGAAAGGCCGCATCATCGGGCGGGAAGGACGAAACATCCGCTCATTCGAAACCGCCACCGGTGTCGATGTTGTCGTCGATGACACGCCCGAAGCGGTAATCCTGTCCGCGTTCGATCCGGTGCGTCGTGAGATTGCCCGCATGGCGCTCGAGAAACTTGTTGCCGACGGGCGCATTCATCCGGCCCGCATCGAAGAAGTCGTCGCCAAAGCGGAAAAGGAGATGGAGATCATTCTCCGGGATGCCGGAGAACAAGCCTGCTTCGATGTCGGCATTCACAACCTGCATCGTGATATTGTCTGGCTGCTTGGTAAGCTGCACTTCCGGACGTCGTACGGGCAAAATGTACTCGCCCATATCGTCGAGGTGGCGCAACTCTGCGGCATTATGGCGTCGGAACTGGGGCTTGATACCGCACTCGCCAAACGCAGTGGCTTGCTCCATGATATCGGCAAGGCGATCGACCGCGACACCGAGGGGACACACATCGAAATCGGCGTCAACTTCCTGAAGAAGTACAATGAGAACGCGATTGTTCTCAATGCCGTTGAGGCGCACCACGGGGATGTGCCACCGGAATCGCCATATCCGATTCTGGTAATGGCGGCCGATGCTGTCTCTGGCGCGCGCCCGGGCGCACGGCGTGAGCCACTCGAAGGGTATGTCAAACGTCTTGAGAAACTGGAAGAAATCGCCGATGGATTCGCCGGTGTGGCGAAAGCGTACGCCATTCAGGCTGGTCGCGAGATTCGGGTGATTGTCGAGAACGAGAGTGTCGATGATGCCGGAGCGACCCTGCTGGCCAATGATATCGCCAACAAGATTCAGGCGGATCTTGAGTATCCGGGACAGATCAAGGTCACGGTCATTCGTGAGACCCGGGCCATCGAGTACGCCAAGTGATGTTCAATCGAATATTCAAGCAGCCGTTTAGCGGCATATCCTATTTTATTGAGAATCAACGGCATGGAGGTGTCGGTTGAGAATCATGTTTATCGCCGACATCACCGGCCGTCCCGGCCGTTGGATTGTCTCGCAGCTCCTCTGGGGCTTCAAGCGCAAACACGAAATCGATTTCGTGATTGCCAATGTCGAGAACGCTGCCGGCGGTTACGGCGTGACCAAGGAGATCAGCCAAAAGCTGTTCACCTACGGTGTCGACGTCCAGACCTCGGGCAATCACATCTGGGACCGCAAGGAATCCCACGATCTCCTCGACAGTGAAGAGTATCTCCTACGTCCGGCAAACTACCCGCCGGGAGTCCCGGGACGGGGCTCGGTCATTCGCAAGAGCGAGAAGGGCATCCCAGTCGGCGTACTGAATATTCAGGGGCGCGTCTACATGAAAGAGATAGACTGCCCTTTTCGTGTGGCTGAGCGCGAAATCGGACGCCTCCGCCAGGAGGCGGCGATCATCTTCGTCGATTTTCACGCCGAGGCGACATCCGAAAAGCAGGCGATGGGATATTATCTCGATGGTCGCGCCAGCGCCCTGATCGGCACCCACACGCATGTACAGACCGCCGATGAACGTATTTTCCCGAAAGGGCTCGCCTATCTCACCGATGCCGGCATGACCGGACCGCATGACTCGGTGTTATGGGTTCGTCCGCAGGATGCGTTGCGGCGCTTCCTGACCGGCCTGCCGCATCGTTTCCAGATGGCCGAGGGCGATGTGAAGATGTCAGGGGTCGTTGTCGACATCGACGATTCCACCGGTAAGGCGACCCACATCGAGCGATACAAACTCAGCTACGACGGTTCCGTCTCGGTGCGCGACTACTTTGGCCTACCGCCACGCGAAGTCAATGAAGACGAACCGAGGCAAGTCCAGCGCGATGAAGTCTGATCTTCTGTGTGAATCAGGAGCTTATGGGTGCCACGGCCCTTCAGGGCCGTGTTGAAAACGGTGTGTCGATACCCTTTGCGTATTTTCGTAGGGGCGCATTGAATGCGCCCACTGCACATAACCGTTACGGGGATAGGGCGTACTCAGTACGCCCCTACGAATGATCATTTTGTCGATAATGATTAGGAGGGCTTCGAGCACTTTTTCAACAGGCCCCTTCAGGGCCGTGTTGAAAAAAGTCCTGAGAATCAGAGCCTTCGGGAGGGCGATCTGCAACTGCAGGTTTTGCCACACGCCCCCAAAGGCCCGTGGCACCCTTCAGATTAATTCCATTCCGAGAGTCAGATGACCACAATGACCGCATCCATCATCGACGGCAAAGCCATCGCCAAGCAGGTGCGCGACGATCTCAAGGCGCGTGTCGACACGCTGCGCACGAGTGGCATCACCCCGCGTCTCGCCGCCGTGCTCGTGGGCGATGATCCCGCCTCGCAAGTTTACGTTGGCACCAAGGAACGCACCGCGAAGAGAATGGGCATCGAATCCGAAGTTATCCGCCGTCCGGCGACAACCACCGATGCCGAGCTGCGTGCGCTCATCGCCGAACTCAATGCCCGCAGCGACCTGCATGGGTACATCATCCAGTCGCCTCTGCCCGAAGGTCTCGACGAAGCCGCCATGGTCGAACTGATCGACCCGGCGAAAGACATCGATGGATTCCATCCGGTGAATATGGGCGCACTCACACTCGGTTATCCGCGCATGCAGCCATGCACACCGGCGGGCATCGTCGAACTGCTCGTGCGCTCGAATGTCGAAACCAGTGGCGCCGAGATTGTCGTGCTCGGACGCGGCAACATCGTCGGTCGGCCGATTTCGATTCTGCTGTCGTCGAAGGGCAAACACGCCGATGGTACAGTCACCGTCTGCCACAGCCGTACGCGCAATTTGGAAACCCACTGCAAACGCGCCGACATTTTGATTCTCGCCATGGGCCGTCCCGAAATGATCACCGGCGACATGGTCAAGCCGGGCGCAACCGTCATCGACGTCGGCGTCAACCGCATCGACGATCCCTCCACCGAAAAGGGCTATCGCTTGGTCGGCGACGCGCATTTCGACAGTGTCGCCCAAGTCGCCGGCGCCATCACCCCCGTCCCCGGCGGTGTCGGCCCCATGACGGTCGCCATGCTGATGGCGAACACGGTGACCGCAGCCGAGCGGGCGCATTCAAACAAGTAGAATGCAGTTCCCTGGCGGCCGTTGTCGCCACCGATTCCATTATTCGCTTTGTCCATGCTGTCATTGCCGTCCGCCGCGGCGGAGGAATCCACTTTTGCCATATACCCGAATAAAGTGATACCCCTGGCCACTTTGTCATTCCCGCGAAAGCGGGAATCCATTTTCTTCCCGGTACGATGGACAAATCGTACTACATCTACATTTTAGCGAACAAACCGCGCGCCTCACACTATATTGGAGTGACCAACGACTTGGTCGCCCGCGTCTGGCAGCACAAAGAGGGTCGCCGGCCCGGATTCACATCAAAGCACAACGTAAACCGCCTCGTCTGGTTCGACGAAACCAACGATGTCTCCGCCGCGATCCAGCGCGAGAAGCAACTAAAGAAGTGGCGACGTCTCTGGAAGATCGAACTAATTGAAAAGACCAATCCGGAATGGGTAGACCTGTCTGCAGATTGGCACGAGGCAAAAATGGATTCCCGCTTTCGCGGGAATGACAACGATGGGGCATTGCGTGAACAGGGCGAGGAAGAAGGGAAGTGCTGATGCGCCCCCTCCTCGACGCCGAGAAGATCTTCTCCATCAGCGAGCTGACCCAGCTCGTGAAATCGACGCTGGAAGACAGCTTCGTCGATATCTGGGTGGAAGGCGAGATCTCCAACTACACACGTGCGTCATCGGGACACCGATACTTTTCGCTCAAGGACGATCAGGCGACACTGCGCGCGGTGATGTGGCGCACCACTGCGAGCCGTCTGCAGTTTGAACTGGAGAGCGGCAAACGGGTGCGCGCGTTTGGATCGCTGTCGGTCTATCCGCCGCGTGGGGAATATCAGTTGGTCTGCCGACAGATCATCGACGCCGGCATCGGCCCGTTGGAGATCGCGTTTCAAAAGATCAAAGAGAAGCTGATGCGCGAGGGTCTGTTTGACACCGAACGCAAACGTCCGATTCCCGGGTATCCCGCAACGGTTGGCATCGTAACGTCATCAACCGGCGCGGCCATCCGCGATATCTCCAGCACCATCGTCGCACGGTTCCCCGGGATGCAGATGATCCTGGCACCTGTTCGTGTACAGGGTGAGGGAGCGAGAGAAGAAATCGCCGCCGCCATCGAAGCATTTAACCGGCGCCCTGACATCGACGTGCTCATTGTCGGACGTGGAGGAGGCTCGCTCGAAGATCTGTGGGCATTCAATGAAGAGATCGTCGCGCGTGCAATCTTCAAGTCGCGCATCCCGGTGGTGGCAGCGGTCGGACATGAAGTCGATTTCACTATCGCCGACATGGTGGCTGACTATCGCGCTCCGACACCCACAGCCGCCGCCGAACGCATCACCGACAATTGGGTCCAGGCGCGTCACGAATTCGCGCCATTGGTCAATCGTCTGACCCGCGGTGCTTACGGCCTGATCGACTACTACCGCGAACGCTGGGAGCGTTTGTACCGTTCCCACGCCCTGCGCAAACCCGCCGACCTGTATCACACCTGGAGCCAACGTCTCGACGAGACCACGGCGCGCCTGCTGCGCTCCACCAAACAGCTCACCACCGACCGTCAAGTCGCCCTCGCCGCGACCATCGGCAAACTCGAAGCCCTCAGCCCCAAGGCCGTGCTCAATCGCGGCTACTCAATCACGCGCCTCGCCGGCGAACGTGATGCTCTGCGCAGCACCAAGGGTCTGAAACCGGGCCAGGAAATTGAGACGACGTTGAGCAATGGAAGTATCGAATCCGAGATAACGAACACAAATTAACGGTGCCCCACAGCTCTGCTGTGGGATTGGTCGGGTTCGAAGATATCTACCATGACAAAACTCCGACACTGGGATTACACGGACTCGGCCCGCCTCGTGACATTCAGCTGTATCGAGGTTGACGGGGTGTTCCCTTAATGGGTCGCCGACGATGAGTTCGCTTGAATTGCGCGTGAACGGTGACGATCCCACAGCAGAGCTGTGGGGCACCCGGCGAACGTGATGCTCTGCGCAGCACCAAGGGTCTGAAACCGGGCCAGGAAATTGAGACGACGTTGAGCAATGGAAGTATCGAATCCAAGATAACGAAAACAGATTCAGAATCACGGTAAACAGTAAGGGGCAGGGGTGCCCCACCGCTTGCGGTGGGATCAGATTATTCGAAGACAACGATCACATTTCGATCCCATCGATTTCGAATTTCCCTGGGGTGCCCCACCGCTTGCGGTGGGATCAGATTATCCGAAGACAACGATCACATTTCGATCCCATCAATTTCAATTTCAACACCCGGCAGATCGTGGTACCAACGAAAGCTCGACCACGGATAATCGGCAGGGCAGGAGACCAGTCCACGTGTAACCGGATTTTTATGGCAATACTCAATCTTCTCCTTCGCCGTCTCCGGGGTCCGGCAATTGTGGTCGTAACAGCGTCTTTGCCAGAACACACGACGTTCCGCACCGTCGCGTTTCGCACGCAGCTTTTCTGTTCGCTGACCATAGATGTCATCGAGCGCCGGTAGCATCTCGCGCGCGGATCTTGACTTGAGTCGCCCGACCTCGACTCCAAGTCGTATACCGTCCGGAGGTAGTAATACGAGATGCACGTGTTCAGGCATGATCACATAGCCCAGGATGACGATTCCGTTACGTCGCAGGCGTTCCAATTCGGACAGGAATATCCGGATCACTCTGGGATGTCGTAAGAGTCTGAATCGATGATAGCAAGAGAAGGTTATGAATCGGGCCATGCCGAGATTGTCGTAGTGACGGAGGCTGGGCATGTTCATTTCCTTCCGTTTTAAAGGGAATCTGTCTATAGGTCGTGTGAGGATGTATCATTTTGTTGCGAGAGGCGCTAGAATTTAAACCCACCGCAAGCGGTGGGGCACCCCAGTATCCCGCCACCTGACAACCGGAGCCGTCAAAATGCATTTACACTGATTAGATAAATCCCCCATATTCCCCTCACCATGACACCGACGAAGAACACACCCGAACCCAAGAAATTCGAAGACGCCTTCGAGCGGCTCTCAGAGATCGTTGAGCAGTTGGAGAGTGCCGAGGCGGGTCTTGAGGAGTCGCTGGAGTTGTATGCCGAGGGGATGAAGCTGGCGCAGTTCTGCGGCGAGAAGCTGGGCGAAGCGGAAAAGAAGATTCAGAAACTCAGCGAGAAGCTCCAGGTTCCGGTCGAGCCCGAATTCGAAGAAGACATCAATGAAGACGTCGACGAGGATGAGGAGTAGAAGACGCGTGGCCACCTCTGTCGACAGTCTCTCGGCCGGCGCCTCGACCGCGCTCCATGAATTCTGGGGCGACCGCCTGGCACGTGTCGAAGCCGAAATCGAACGCTTGTTGCCGCCTGCCGATGCCGATCCCGCCCGTCTCCACTCGGCGATGCGCCACGCGGTCCTGGCCGGGGGGAAGCGCCTGCGGCCGATTCTGAACATTGCCGTCCACGAAGCGGTCGGTGGCAATGATCCGCGTGTCTACACCATCGGTGCGGCCATCGAAATGCTCCACACCTACTCGCTGATCCACGATGACTTGCCGTGCATGGACGATGACGATCAGCGTCGCGGCAAGCCGACCGTGCATGTTGCCTTCGACGAGGCGACGGCCGTTTTGGCCGGCGATGCACTGCATGCCCTGACATTTGAGATTCTGGCCAAACACGCCCCGCTACCGATCTTCCATGACATCGTTCACGCCATCGGCACCACCGGCATGCTCGGCGGCCAAATGGCCGACTTGCAAGCGGAGGGGACTCAAGCGACCGAAGAGGTCGTCGTCGGCATCCACCGACGTAAGACCGGTGCGCTACTGATCGCCAGCGCATTGGCCGGCGCCCGTCTGGCCGATGTGCCCGACAGTGTGGTCGAGACGGTCCGTCGCTACGCCACTCCGCTCGGCCTGGCATTTCAAATCGTCGATGATCTCCTCGAAGTGACCGGCAACCCCGAGCTTCTTGGAAAATCGAACAAGTCCGACGAGAAGCATGCCAAAGTGACCTATCCCGGGGCGGTCGGAATTGATCGTGCCAGCGAGAGGGCCAACGAGCTGGCGGCCGAAGCCATTGATGCCCTCCGAACCATGCCCCCCGAATCGGACACCACGATGCTCGAAGCGATTGCGCGATTCGTTGTCAGTCGTGATCATTGAGACATTGCCTTCGGTCGCGACCGTTCCTAATCTGTCGTAATGAATAACCTCGACTCCCAACCTAAACGACTGGGAATTGTCGTCAATGTCCTTCGGCCCGAGGCCGAGCCACTGGTCTCCTCGATCGAGCAGTGGGCCAAAAAGCACAAGTGGACGGTCGTTGACTGCTATAAGATCGACATGACGAAAGAACCCGACTTTGCAGGCTTCCCCAAAGGCACGATTGCTGAGGACATCGATCTGCTGCTCGCTTTGGGTGGCGACGGAACCATGCTCACCAGTGTGCGTGCGGTCGCCAGTCTGGGAATACCGGTCCTGGGTGTCAACCTCGGCTCGCTCGGATTTCTCACTGTCGTCCCGCTCAACAAGTGCCTCGAATCTCTCGACCGCGTGGCCCGGGGCGATTACGAAATCGAAGAACGGCTCATGCTCGAAGTGACCGAGCCCGGCAGCGGGGAAGAACGATGGACAGCGCTCAACGACGTCGTCCTGATGAAAGCCGGCATGGCGCGCATGGCGTCGGTGACCATCTCCTGCAACGGCGAGTATCTCACGACAATGGCCGGTGACGGCGTTATTGTCGCGACCCCCACTGGCTCCACCGCCTACTCGCTGTCCGGTGGTGGTCCTATTGTGATCCCTACGATGCAGGGGTTCCTTCTGACACCGGTCTCGCCGCATACGCTTGCGCAACGTCCGATGGTTTTCGATCCGGAGACCACCCTCGAGATTACATTGGAATCGCTCGTGGGCGAAGCCATGGTAACTGCCGATGGGCAATTGGCGCGTTACCTCGAAGAGGGTGCCACAATCCATGTTCGCCGCGCCAAACATCCTGCGCGTCTCCTCGCCTTTAGGGACCGCTCCTTTTTCCGCATCCTGCGCGAAAAGCTCCACTGGGGCATCGGCCCGTCACTCGGTCGCGAGTGGGCCTCCGATAAATCTGAACCGTAAAAACGCCCAACTGGGGTCCCCCACGCATAGGTTGTGCTTCAAACCATTCAAAATCACGCACACGAATGCATGTTCGGTTCCATCGACCTTAAATCGCCGGAGTAGGGAATGGTGTCTAATGTGTTGATTCTGTGAGACTTATCCAGTCGGCGCTGCATTCCATGCGGAACCCATTTTCCGGTATAGCGGTTGCATAAGTGTAAGTAGCGCGGGCTTGGCTACGCCAATATCCTCGGTGTAAGACCGGGGTTAAGGCGATCGTGTCGAGCTAACGTCCGGATCGTGCAAACGCCTGTGCGTATTAGAAATGGAGGAATCATCTTTAGTGTGACTTGAAAAACGACAAAACAGATTCCTACGTATTAAATATGAGGCCGGCTTGATGACCTGCGCTCGTTTCTGACCCTCCCGAGCGTAGCCGTTCCCGATAATCATCGCCGGCCTCCCTCTTTATTGACGCTGCCTCAAATCCAGCCCGTTTTGTTACTGAACAGCCCGCCAGAGCCTTTGGTTGGAACATTGGCTCAAAATGTCCTGTTTTGGCCAACAGGGGAGACTAAATCATGCGGGCTCGAGCTCATATTCTTTCTGCGCTAACGTACACGTCAATAATTGTGCTGACTGCCCAAGTCGCTCATGCCCAGGGTTGTTGTTCCGCATCCGGTGCGGGTTCAGTGACCGGTGTGACATCGCAAGGTGTCATCGGGGCTCGACAATTAAACGTTGGCCTCTTTTTTGAGCGATTCGATCTCAATGATCTCATTAACTCCGACGGTCTTCCGGTACTGGTCGATGGTGAGGAAGAGGCTCATTCAACGACGTTGAACTTGTCCATTGCTTATGGATGGTCGTCGCAACTCACCACCAGTGCCATTGTCAGTTACTATTCGCGCGGCCGCGACTTCGCGCTTCCCGGTCTTGGCGGAGGTGGTGGTGGCGTGAGTGCTGAGGGGATCGGTGACTTAACGTTGTTTGCCAAATATGCGGTTCTACCCTATCAACCCGCACGTCCCCACGAATTGGCATTGGGTGCAGGGGTGAAGATTCCTCTGGGCGATGATAGCATCGAGCGCCGCGGCGTGATGCTTCCGGTCGATGTACAACCCGGTTCCGGTTCGACCGATCTGCTCGTATGGGGTCGTGTCTTCCGACAACTCACCTTTGCCGACATCGCAGCGGACGTCATGTGGACCCTATCCGGAGCAAGTGATGATGGATACGATTTCGGCAATTCGGTGCAGTACAACGGAACACTCACGCGCCCGGTCCTTCACAATTTTGAGTTGGGCGTGCACGTGAATGGACGATGGGCTCCAGCGCTGACGCGCAATGGCCTCAACGTCATCAACACGGGCGGGCACCGAGTGCATGTAGGTCCAACTCTCGCATGGCAACCGCTCGGACGGCAAACCACAATTCACGCGGCGTTCTTGATTCCCATTCGGGAAGATGTCAACGGGATCCAACAGGGATTAACGCGCGGATGGCGCATTGGCTCCGACGTCACACTGGCAGGGTTTTGATATGACCAATGGAATAACCACAACAGCGATTCTCATTGTCGGCATTGTGTTCAGTGGAGTATTACTGTCGTGCAGCGATGAACCGACCCGTTCATCCAATGCACAAATCAGCACCGACGGCATCACCCTTGATGCACAGGATCTGCTTCAGGGGTGCGCGGGAGCAGACTGCATACCCTCTATTCAGAATCCGAACTTCGAGGCCGAAGGAACCGACTGGATCGAAGAATCCGATTTGGTTGTCGGGGTATTTGTCGACGGCCAGGCGTATGCCTATCCGTACGACATCCTCAACTGGCATGAAGTGGTCAATCAGGAAACGCCGGTGGGGACGAAATTCACTCTGTCGTATTGTCCCCTGACATCATCTTCGGTGGCATTCGACCGCAGCGTCGTCGCTGGTGCGCCGACCTTTGGCGTGTCGGGATTATTGTGGCGGTCCAACCTCATCATGTATGATCGCGCCAATTCCGGACTGTGGTCTCAGATGGCCATGGCCAGTGTGCAAGGCCCATTGGCCGGACGTGAACTGCCGCTGATCCCCACCTTTGAGATGACGTTCCGCGCATGGGAAAAGGTGGTGGGAGACAGCAAAGTCCTGACCCGCGCGCACGGCAATCCGTCAACATACGCGTTCTATCCGTATCTGGACTACTGGACCAACGATCTGTTCTTCATTCCCCAGCCATTTTCGGGCAACGAGCCGGTCCCGCCGCACTACCACGATAATCGATTCGCCGCCAAGCAACGCGTTCACGGGATTGTCCGCGACGGTCGGGCCGTCGCCATTCCGATGAATGGCCTTGATCGCGTGGGCGTCGATGTCACCAACAGCGGCGTTCGGGGTGAACCGATCGTTGTCATTCGCGGGGACTTGGATCCCACTGACCCGGAAGTGGACATGATGCACTCATTCTACCGTCGCGTTGGGAATCAGACGTTGACATTCGATGTCGACACCGACAGCGACGGGTCATTTCCGCCGCTGCTGCTCGATCGGGAAACGGAGTCAAAATGGACCGTCCTCGGTGAAGCGGTCGAGGGAGCGTTGGTGGGAGAACGCCTGATCCCAACGAAATCCTACAATGCGTTCTGGTTTTCCTGGGTGGGGTTCTGGCCCGAAACCGGTGTGCAAACTCCGTGAGCGCGAACACAGAAAGACAGGGACGCACCATCATGCGCCCCTGATAAACTCAATGCTGGACGGAGCAGTTACTACTGCTTCTTCTTCTCATACTCGGTCAAATACCCAATGAACTCCCGCCGGTGCGATTCCTCATCGGCCAGGGCGGTGATGACCAGGTCCTGCGTCACGTAGTCGACACCCTCGCACAGCGCGATGATCTTCTTGTACTGTTCAATCGCGCCTTCTTCCGCCTTGATGACGCCCTTGATCACCGACGTCACATCGGTTGAGTCGGTCGGCGGTTGCATCATCTTCTGCGAGGCCTTGAATTCCATGCTGCCCGGAACGACACCTTCCAATTCGCGGATGCGCTTGGCCAGGGTTTGCGCATGTCCCAGCTCCTCGGTGACGTCGGCCGCCAGTGATTTTTTGATCTCTTCCGCACGCACTCCGTCCAGGTTGACCGAATTGGCGATGTAGTTCATCACCGTTTCGATTTCCATCCAGTAGGAGACAGCCAGTTCCTTGGCGATCTTCTTCTTTTTGTCTTCAGCCATTCAGGTTCTCCTCTCTATGACACTTCTGTCAGCGGCACAATCCTCGTCTTACGTAGATTTCGCACCCCCGTGAGTCAAAATCGCAACCTCGCCCCAAGCAACGGTTAATGGTACAATTTCAAAATATACATCTGGGAACCGGCCAAGTCCAGTACCGGCTGTTCGGAGCGGGGATTGGTCTTGACACCGGCCATACGCTGGTTCAATACTAATAGGGACCTGTACGTCAGGGCCCATGACAACCCGCACATTGAACACCGATCTCCACGTCTGTGGTGATTGTTGATCAAGAGTCTCTGCCGGTCGCCCGAGAGAATGGATTTCGGCGATAGCGCATGACTGTATGGCAAGGAGGGAATCGATGCCGGTCGACACCACGTCGTCTGACCTGATGGAAGCCACCCGATCGCGGGCACACTGCCACTGCGTGGTGTGCAGTCCCGATAGCAGCCACGGCTACAACATTCAGTTCCAGATTACCGACGATGGGTCGGTTGAGACTGAATTTCATTGTTCCCGTACGTATCAAGGGTACGAGAACGTACTTCACGGAGGCGTCATTGCCACCTTGCTGGACAGCGCCATGGTCCATTGCCTGTTTGCGCACGGCCGGGAAGCGCTGACGGCCGAACTCAACATTCGCTTCAAAGAACCGGTGCAGACCGATTGTCCCGCACACGTCCGCGCCTGGATCAGACAAAACGGACGGCAATTGACCGTCTTGGAATCGGAATTGGTGCAACAGGGACGACGCAAGGTCGTGGGAACTGGCAAGTTCATGGAGGACACGGCGGCACACAAGAAGGGGTAGGCCTATGACCCGGTCGGGACATGCCTCGGTCCGCATTACGACGGTGGTCGACAACACCACCCAAGGTCGAATGCTGCTGGGAGAAAACGGGTTGGCCCTGTGGGTGGAGGCCAATGGACATCGGATCTTGTTCGACACCGGCCAGGGGGCAGTCCTCTCGGGCAATGCCCACAAACTGCATATCCACTTGGAAGACACCGACTGCATTGTTCTCAGTCATGGTCACTACGATCACACCGGCGGGTTGGTGACAGCCATTCGGGCGGCAGGACGTCCTCAACTTGCTGCCCACCCCATGGCCTTCAAGCCCAAGTTTGCCACTCGCTACGATGGCACCGGACGCGAAGTTGGTATTCTCTATTTCAACGAAGACGCGATCCGGCAAAAGGTCAGTCAACTGATCTACACTGAAGAACCGACGGAGATCGCCGAGGGGATCTTCGTGACCGGCGAAATCCCGCGCAAGACCCCTTATGAAGACACCGGCGGCCACTTCTTTTTGGATCGCGAGTGCAATCACATCGATCCGCTTGCCGATGATCAAGCTCTCTATATCGACACACCCCAGGGCAGTGTGGTGTTGCTTGGCTGTGCGCACGCCGGTGTGGTCAACACGCTGCAATACATTCAGCAACTCACCAACGGCAAACCGATCCTCGCGGTGATGGGGGGGATGCATATCGCTCGCGCCAGCCATGAGCGCATGACTCAAACCATCGCCGATCTCCGCAAGATGGAGATCGCTCACATCTACCCTGCCCACTGCACGGGACTCGCCGGCGCCGCCATGTTGTGGTCGGCCTTCCCCGGACGTGTCAGCCCCTGCATGGTCGGAATGGTGGCGGAATTCAACGGGTGACGTGGGGATGAATGGCCTCAGAAGGTGTTGCCAGATTGTGGTCAGGAACAAAGCGCAACCAACCTGTACCGTCTTCCCACATGCATTTGTACGCCAGGTTCCTGACAACACGCGTTGCAATAGACTATAGCGATTGTCAGAAGAACTGTCCGATTCACGAGACCGTAGCATGGTCGTCCCGCTTGCCGTGAGCATGGTCGAACGGGCCATGCCGCACGGGCTACGCGCCCGTGCTCCATCGACCGGTCAATCGGAAGACAATTCTGACAATCGCTCTAAAGTACATTGTGCCCCTCATACGGAGCTCTTCTGAGTGATTAGAGCGATTGTCAGGAGTATTGTCCGTTTGAAGCCAACACGGTGGTCCGATGTGGTGTCACCCGCCCTCGGGTGACGCCTTGTCGGTAGGGGAGATAGCCGTCACGCGAGGGCGTATGACGGCATGCTGGAATCGGACAGGTCTTCTGACAATTGCAATTGACCCGAATCACAGTCCCTTCCGCGCGGTGACATCCTCACACAACACCAATATCACCCGCGTCCCGTCGGGATTGTCAACGGCGCGCGCCGCTTCTTCGACCCAGATAATTGTGCCGTCTTTCTTCCGCTTACGGAATTCCCAGCGAAACATCTTATCTGGCCGTGAGGCGCACTGCGATATTTGCCGCTGCACCTCATCACGATCATCTTCATGGAAGACACTCAGCACCGGTTGCCCGAGCAACTCTTCGACCGTGTAGCCGAGTTGTTGTGCTCCAACCTGATTGACCGATAATACCGTACCGTCTACGTCAATGGTGAAATACATGGCCGGACTGTAATGGTACAGGATGCGATATCGCAGTTCACTGGCACGCGATGCGGCCTCGGCTTCCTTGACCTTGGTGATGTCGGTAATCGTGCCCAAATAGCCAGAGATTTGTCCATCGTCTCCTTTGAGCGCCAGCGACACCGCGAACATCCAGGTTACTTGTCCCGTCGGTGTCTTAAATCGGAATTCGCCGGAGTACTCGCCAGCGGTGTCCAGCGCATGGCGCCACTCGGCGGTGACCCGTTCCTGATCTTCGGGATGAATGACCGCCGACAAGTCGCTGCCACGAGCCTCGTCAGCCTTAAGACCGGTCATCTGACACCAGCGTTCATTGACGTATAGACACGATCCCTCCGGATCCAGCTCAAAGATGCCGACCGGCGCGAGGCTGGCGAGCGTCCGGAAGCGGCGCTCGCTGTCACGCAACGCTTGTTCCGCCTTCATCTGATCCGTGACATCCTCTGTAATTCCGGCCATGCGATACACCCGCCCGTTTTCGTCACGAATGGGGACTCCGCGTACGTGCAACCAGCGAATCGATCCTCCCGGATGGACCGCGCGAAACGTCTTATCGTATCCCGAGACCGCTGCGGGATAATAAGCGTCTTCCGTTTCCTCTCGATCTTTCGGATGTACTGCTTCAAGCCAATCGAGTGGATATTCGTAGAGCCCGGAGATTGGCCGTCCAAAGATGCGCTCATAAGCAGGACTGGCATACACGACACGTTGTTCAATCCAGTCGATGACCCAGAAAACGATATCCACGTTGTCGGCCAGTTGACGGAGTCGCTCATCGCGTTCGCGGATAGCGGCCTCGGCCGCTGTTTGGTGGCTGATGTCACGAGCGAAGGTCAGTACACATCGTTGGCCATCGATCTGCACAAACCCGATCCGCACCTCGACAGGGAACGTCGTACCGTTCTTGCGTCGCGGGTTGGCGTAACGCACCAGCGGCAGACCGGATTGACGCATCGATTGCATACTGTCGAAAAACTCTTTGTTCCAGCGCGGGTCAAGATCGGTCGTGCGGAGCGTCTGCAATTCCTCGCGCGTGTAGCCAAGAGCCTGGCACGTGAGATCGTTGACTTCCAGAATCTCCCCGGTGAGATCACACATCAAATAGAGGTCACCGGCCAGGTCGACCATAAGTTGCCGATGGGCTTCGGCATTGCGTAATGCCCGGCGAGCGGTCTCGGCTTCCGTCCGGGCCTCCGCAAGCTCTTCCAGATAAGATTGTGACTGTTCGTCTATCTCCCGGCGCCCGGAGTTGGGTCCGTGTGAATCGCTCATGTCGATCACCTCGCTGCCCGCAGGTGCCGGTCCCAGACCCCCACGCGTCTGACCTATAAGATGGGCCAATATCCGAATCTGTCAATGACGTCGCTGTGACATTTCCGGGGGATACGGCGATTTCCCGCTTTTTTCTCGCTCCGGAAATGTTCACTATTAATGCTCAGCGATGAATGGAAAATGGTCAGTTTTCATATTGTTGCGTTCGCAAATACTGGAGGCGGAAATAGATGACGACAATGATGACCACCGATACTGCGCCCCGATGGGAGATCGATTCTCTCTTTCCCGGCGGTTCCACTAGCAATGATTATGCCCAGTTTGTGGATCAACTGGTTGCCGATATCGAGGCCGCTGACCAATGGTCCAAGACACTACCTCAGGAACTGACTACTGACAACGCCGATGAGTGGGCGCAGTGGATTCTCAGTGTCCAGGATGCGGCCGAGCGTTTGGATCTGGCGTATTTGTATGCGCTCTGTCTGATCAGCCAGGATGTCGCCGATGTCAAGGCCACCTCGCATACTCAGCGGGCCAGCGAAATCCACTCACGATACAAAGCCCTGGAATCATCGCTCGAATCGTTCGCCATGCGCCAATCCGATGAGGCATGGGAAACGCTCATGGCGATCGATGGTATCCATGACATTCGTTTTTACCTCGACGAACTGCGCAAGAATGCCCGGCTCAAGATGGACGAGCCCCGCGAAAAGCTTGCGTTAGAGCTGTCGGTCAACGGATACCATGCCTGGCATATGCTCTACGAGAAGATCGCCGGAGATCTGCGTGTGTCGGTTGAAGAAGGCGGGGAAACCAAAGAGATTTCGCTGGGCCAGAATTCGGCTCGTCTGTCGAACTCCAATCGCGATGTTCGTCGCGATGCCTTCGAGAAAATGGAGGGAGCCTGGGAGACGGTTGCCGATCTCGCAGCTATGACGTTGAATTCTCAGGGCGGATTTCGTCTGTCACTTTATAAAAACCGCACCTGGGACTCGCCGTTGCAGGAACCACTAATGCGTTCACGAATGACACCGGCCACGCTCGATGCTATGTGGAATGCAATCTCGAAATCCGGTCCCGAGTTGAAGCGGTATGTGCGGGCCAAATGCGATCGGTTGGGTATCGACAAATTCTGTTGGTATGATCAGGAAGCGCCGATCGGTGTCACCGAACGCAAATACACCTTCGAAGAAGCCGGAGATTTCATCGCTGAGCATCTCGGAAGTTTCTCCAAGGAAATGGGCGAATTCACGCGCACGGCGATCCAGGGGAATTGGATCGAAGCCGAAGACCGTCCCGGCAAACGCGCCGGTGGCTGGTGTTCCTGGGTCCCAATTCGCAAGCAGGCCCGCATCTTCATGACCTACTCCAATACCTACGATGCGCTCAGCACGCTCGCACACGAACTTGGCCATGCATACCACGGATTCGTTCTGAAGGACGAGCCGGCCTTCAACAGCGCCTACCCGATGACACTGGCGGAGACGGCGTCGATCTTCAACGAAATGCGCGTCAATGATGCCGCGCTGCGCGCTGCCGAAGGGGAGGAGAAACTCGCCCTCCTCGATCTGAAACTGCAGGCGACCTTGACCTTCTTCTGTAATATCCGCGCACGCTTCCTCTTCGACAGTAGTTTCTATGCCGAACGCAAAAAGGGCAACATTGAGCGCACCCAATTGTCCGAACTGATGAAGCAAGCGCAGCAGCAGGCGTTCTTCGGCATGCTCAACGATGACGAAGGTCTACATCCGCTGTTCTGGGCGAGCAAACTGCATTTCTTTATCACCGAAGTGCCGTTTTACAACTACCCATACACGTTTGGGTATCTCTTCGCCAAGGGTGTGTACGCCCGTGCGATGGAAGAGGGGCCTTCATTTGCAACCAACTACCGCAATCTCCTCGCCGACACCGGCAAAATGACCACCGAGGAAGTTGCGCAACGACATCTCGGCGTTGACTTGACGAAACCCGACTTCTGGGAGACAGCGGTCAAGGCGTGCTTGAGTGATGTGGATGAGTTTGTGGCGCTGGTAAAATCGTAATTGCGATATTGCACGGACATTGTAGGTCAGGAGCACTGCGCGTGACAACCACCTCGGTTTACCCATGCATTTCAGCGCGGGGCTCCTGACAACAGCGTACGAAACCGTCTCACGGTGTCATGTTCGTTCGGAATGTCTCGCTGCATGGGAACGTGAGTTATGCAGGCCCTGATGGTCAAAAGCCGCCATCTGGGCCACAGTCGCTCATAATAGGGATATGGGATTGTCAGGTGCCCCGCGCGGTTGTGTGCTGGTGAACACTGTATGCCTGCGACGCGCGGTGCACCTGACCTACGTGCTGTTCTCTCACCCTTCCACTTCCGCCGTCACCGTAAATACGTCCGCCTCGGCGTTGCCGGTCATTTTGAGGAGATTCGGACGGCAGCAGACCTGGCAGTCTTCAATGAATTCTTGATGATCACCGCCGGAGGGATCGATAAAGAGATCATTGATCTCGCCGCAATAGGCGCATGTGTAGGTCGTCATCATGGTGCCTCCGGGATCGACTCGGGCTTTTCATCCGGGTCGATATTTTGATACAACATCCCGCCGAGATACATCGTCACGCCGAGGACCAACAGACACCCAATGCGCACCAGTGGCGACGCGCCCGACAAATCGAACAACAAAACCTTCGCAGCAAAAGCCGTGAACACAATCAATGACGAGCGTCCCAACGGACGGTCGGAGCCGACGATCGATAGCACCAGCGCCAGCACCGCCAACAGCCCCCACACGACCGACACGACGAAACGGCTGTCACTCAGGTGAACGATTCCCGCCATCACGAGCAGGTGAGTCCCGTAGAGTACCGCGGCGCAGTACAGACCCGTCGCCGACGCTCGTTGCATGAACCAATAAATCACGTATCCCAGCGCGACATACAACGGTATGAGAAATCGCCACGCGACAATCTCGTCCAATTCAATACCAACTGCGAGACGGGAATACCCGATGAATCCGGCCATGGCCACGGCCAACGTGAGCGGCCAGAATCGGCGCAAGAGCGGCCGGTGTGACAGCGCCAATCCACCCATCGCCACCAACCCAATCAGGCTTGTCAATTCGCGCCATCCGGTGTTGACGAGTTCGATGTACCCGGCATGAAACAGCACCATCGCAGCGTACGTCGTCACTATCAGTTCACCGGCCAGTGCCTCACCGGGCAGGCGCGTACGGGCGATGACATATCCCACGATCATGGGAATCACACTCGCGAACGCCAACCATGGTGCAATGGCTGAGGCATGCTGATTAACGAGCACGTAGGTTGTCGTGTAGAAGAACACAATCGCCGGGAGATGGGCAAATGCTGCCGCATGGCTGAGGGGACGGCGGTGACGAATCGTGAAGAAAACCGTGGCGCCCAGAAAGATCAGGAACTGGACGGCCTGAAATGTCGCGGCCCACATCCAGTCGGAGTACTCGGCCTGACGCCACGACGCGTCAAAGACGACAAAGGCGAGATACCCCGCCAGCACATACACCGAGCGCCGTCGCGCCCGCAGGGCGTAGATGCAAAACAAGAAATCCCACGCACCAAAATAGATGATCAGATCCAGTGGCCGCGCCGCCAAAATGTGAAGAAAGTACGGTCCGCTGTACGCGCCGATCACCGCAAAAAACGTGTAATAGTCCTTTTCAAACGCTTCCCGCAACGCGAGTGACACCAGACAGATCACAATCACCCCTGCCACCGCTGACGTCGCCCCGATGAGACCGTGATACAGATGTGCGCCGTACACGGTAACAAACAACACCGCAATACCACCGGCGGGCAGGAGCGCGCTGATCCGCCGGTATTCCTCACGGAGAATGAACCCGAGCGAGATCATCCCGACGCCAAGAAGAGTGGCCAGTCCCACCTGGCGTACCGGGGTCAGGAAACCCGAATCGATCGCGAGTTGGACGAGATAGATGGCGGCCAGGACCAGTGCGGCAACACCACCCCAACCGAGGATAGCCGTAACCGGCAGGTCGAACGACGGTGCAGAGGGGGCCGGATACTTGCCACTCGGTGGGGTGTGTACATCGGGCCTCCGCTCATCCGGAACCTGTCCTCCCGGAAGAGGTGTCGGTTGTGTCTTCTCGGGAGCGCCCAGACGTCTCTCAATAGCATCGAGGCGTTCTTCAATCCGCCGCATTCGGTCGTCGGTACTGTCAGACATATTCCCCCCGGACAGTTGTGCCTTACGGAGAAGAAACATCGCGCCGCCCCGTACGCAAGAGCGAACGCTCCCGAGTGCAAAAAGGGCGGCCAGTCCGGCCGCCCTCCAAAACGTTGATCATGAGTAGATCCTCAATCAAAGACAAACGCCGTCCGCAGATTGATCACGTAGTTCGATGACAACTGAACCGCGTTGAAGTTGCGATAGACCGGGACCTCCCCGGACACTTGAAGCGTGAAGTTCTTGGCACCCACATAGACCAGTGAGGGGGTGTAGAAGAGAATCGAGCCACCGCTGTCTTCAATCTTCTGGCCCTTCGATTGGCTTTCGCCCAAATAGTCACCGTTCAACTGATTCACCCATTCCAGATTGCGACTCAGTCGATAACTGAGGTACGCCGACGCGATGATTTCCTCGCCCGGCGCCCAGTGGTGGATATTCTCCGATGGAGAGAAGCGGTATAGTCCACTGATGCCCCATCCCAAGCGGAAATGCCGCTGATGATACAGAAGGCCGAAAATCGGGTCGAGTGTCCCGGTGCCCAGTTGCAACTCGTTGGGCAAACGGGTCCCGTTTTCGTTCAGCTGCGTGGTTGATCCGGTTGGTAGCCTTAGTCCCAACGCCAGGGCAAAGCTGGCTCCCTGACGACGTCCGGCGTATGTGTTTGGTCCGCGACTGATGTACTCGTCGTATCCGTCGTCACCGGTGGGGTAATACTCGTCACCGAAACGAATCAACTCGCCGAACTTGATGCGCAGGTACGACATCAGGATGACGTCGCCCAAGCCCTGTGACCCGCGACGGTCGCTGAAGATGATCCCGGGCGTACCGGCAACGAGTGCCGAATCGATCTCGCGCGTGTTGTAGACATACTTGTACGGGACAATCGCATTCAAGGTGATGTTCTCCGAAACACCGTAGGAGACATCGAAGGCCAACGTGTTGTTGAGCGTGACGGTGCGCTCGGAGTTGACGCCTTCATTTTCACCCTCAAAGGCATGGTTCAGGAATTCATACTCATACGACAGCGCCGCCACCCACTTCCCTTTGGGAACGGTCAGATACGCTTCCTTGGCCAGATGTTCGTTGGGGAGGGTGATACGACGTGGTACGATTTCCGATGCCACTTGGGCATGGAGCACGACGGGTGCGGCCATCACACAAACGAGGGTCGCGATCATGATTCTCTTGGTCATCCTCTGACTCCTGTCGAATGTCGGCCCGCCATCCGATGCAAACACGGCGCCAGTGCCGTGGGCGGCTTCTCCATATCAGTATATCGGATCGCAAGGGTTTGCCTTGACGGTTCGGCTGTGATGGCTGTTAATCGAGTTGGCGCATGGCATTGATTGCTTCAGATCAGGTTGGGGGACGCTTGACCATCACCGCACGGATTGGGACCGACGAAGCAGGGAAGGGGGACTTCTTTGGACCTCTTGTGGTGGCTGCTGTCTGGGCCGATGCCACGGCCGAGTCGCTCTTCCAAAAGATCGGCGTCACCGATTCGAAGAAACTCACCGATAACCGCGCCAAGACGCTGGCCCGCCAGATCGTCGATTCCAAGATCCCAACAACGCTGGTTGTGATAGGCCCGGCGAAGTACAACGAACTCCACACCAAGATGCGCAATCTGAACCGGTTGCTGGCCTGGGGGCACGCCCGGGCAATCGAGAATATTCTCGAAATGAGACAGGCGCCGCTGGCGATTGCCGATCAATTTGGTGATGAGTCATTGATCAAGAATGCGCTGATGAAGCATGGCAAGGACATCGAACTGCACCAGATGCACCGTGGGGAAAGCGAATCAGTCGTGGCGGCGGCATCGATTCTGGCCCGGGCCGAATTTCTGCGCCGACTGTCACTGCTCGGATCCCAAATTGGAGTGACCCTACCCAAAGGAGCCGGACCGCCGGTGGACACCGCTGGCGCACAGATTCTTCGTCGCGGTGGAATGGAATTACTCTTGACGGTGGCCAAATGCCACTTCAGGAACACCCAGAAATCGCAGCGCCTGCTCGTAACAAGTTAGAGGACAAACCATGTCGGAGTTTCACGGGAAGTTTAAGAAGATCCTGGCTGATCGTCGCTCCGGTAGCGCCACCCTGGCATTGCGTCTCTGCCGGCTTCTGAGAGCCGAGTTGAAGAAGAAAGACGCGCACATCCAACCCGATCACTTGCCACGGCTGATCCAAGACGCTTCCGATATATTCCCCGAAATGGCCATCTTCGTCAACTTTAAGCGACACGTGCAAGCGGCTCTCCGACGGAAAGATACGAGCAGCCCTCAAGGTATGGCCAAATCGCTATCGGAGTTTGAGTCGCGTGTTAAATCGTACCGTCAGGAGACCGCTCAACATCTGGCCGACGAACTAATCGAGGCCAAGACCATCCTGACGTTGAGTTCGTCCTCGGCTGTCCGAGAGGCGATTCTGGCACTGTCCGAACTCACCTCACCGCTCGTCATCGTCTGTGAGTCCCGTCCCAATCGTGAGGGAGCCTCGCTGGCCCGTCAACTTCAGAAGAAGGGGATCGATGCCGAGCCGATCATCGACGCGGCGGTCGGTAGCGTGATTGAACGTGTCGATGCCGTGCTCCTGGGCGCGGATTGGGTTGACGATGACGGTTTTATCAACAAGACCGGGTCCTGCGTCGTGTCCGACTTGGCCCGATTGCATTTAAAGCCGGTCTATATCCTAGCCGACAGCCACCGTCTGGCCAGCCGCACCGGTAAGGCGCGCACTACCGCGATCGGGCCGCGTGCCAACCCGACGGTCGTCCCCAGGGATTTCGAGCGAGTTCCCTGGAATCCCGCCCATCGGTTGGTGACCGAAGAGGGCATCCGCCAGCCGGTCCCGACACATCTCTAAGCCTCTCGGACACTGGATAAACCTCAAAATCGTCCGATGACATATAGTGAGGTATGGGAATCCTCCCATGCCCCTCACCGAGGTGTGATATGTGCCATGGACCAGGCCATTCAGAACCCGCAGGGGTGACCAGCTATCTCACCCGATGCGCCGCGTTATTTGGCGTCCCAGGGTCATCGTTAATCTCATTGGAAAACAGTGGTACGCAAGAGTCCGTCCTCGGACTCGTGTCGGGGGGAGGCGGCGCGATGTGGGTGAGTATCTTCGCCTGGTGGGCGCTCTTAGTCGGCGGTCTTGCAACCGTGACCGCACTCATCACCCGTGATCAGCATTGGCTGGTCAATGTTCGACGCGTCACGTTCATCACCGCATCTATTGCCATTGGAATATTCGCCTTTGCCGGAGCGTATGTGCCGTCGAACGTGGCGCCACTCATCCCCTTGGTACTGGTGACCCTCGCGTTCAGCGTGGCATCGATCCTGATCGTCGATATGCGTTCCGGTCGCATTTCCTGGAAGCTCTCGCCGCACCACACCGATGAGGATCGCTTGTGGCGTTCGGTGATTCGCGCGATTAACGATGCCACCACGCTGGATGCACTGCTCTTAGCGGCGGCATCCGTGCTCCGGCGTGCGACTCGGTCACGCATAGCCGTCGTCTACAAGACGCTGGAAGAGTCCGGCGACGTTCGTCTGGTCGGAGCGGCGGCGCCCGATACCAAAGCGACCGAGACGCCGCTCGACCAGGATGATCTCGCACGGCTGTCCCGTCGCGGTATGAGCGACCATCGATTGGCTGAGTATCGGAAGTCAAGCGGACGAGGACTCACGGGCAATCCACGCTGGGCCGTGATCCCGATCCGGACTGAACAGCGCACGTACGCAACTGTCCTTCTCGCGAATCCGGCCATGAATATCACCTCCGACAACAATGCGCAGACAATGACGACGGTGAGTCGCCTTCTGGGACATCATGTCGCGTCATGGATTGCGGCGTCGCGCGCTTCAGTACAAAGTGATCTGATTCAGCGGCTGTCACGGTTGCAGCAATCACTCGCGAGTACGCGTGACTTTGGTCAGGGACTCGGTTTCATCGCAGAGGGCCTGAAGGGTATCGTTCCCGTCGATTACTTGTCGTTGGCATGGCTCGACCGTGCCCGATTCCACGAAGATCGCGTGAGCACCATGATCGAGGACGCCTCGATCATCGACCAACGTCGACGTTGGCCGATTTGGGAAAGCACAACCACAATCGTGCTACAACTCGGACGTCCGCTGATCACGTCAGATCTTCATGTACTTCCTGAAGAGGCACCGGTTACTCAACAGTACGAAAAGCAGTTAGGAATGCGGTCCCGAATGGTAGTGCCGATTCGAGACGGTGATCGGATTACGGGATCGCTGACTTTGGCCCACCAAGAGGTGAATCGATATGGAGTTGATGAAACCCGCCGGTTGGCACTGTTCACCCCCGTCATCGCGCTGTGGCTGAAGCAGCTTGAGTATGCTAACGCGGCAGAGGAGTATCGTACGGCCACCGAGGTTGCCACTCGGATTACGACGATCGCAGCAGATGCAGCGGACGACAGCGCGTTGCTGGAAACGATTCTCCGAGGTGTCGATGCGACCGGTTTACGGCTTTATCGTGTCGATGACATCGGCCAGTCGATGGTGTCGGTGGCCAGTGCCGGACGATTTCACGTTTCGTCCGATGCCGCCGAGCAAATTCCCCTGTCAGAGACGCCATGGCATCGGTGGGCCATGCAGGAACGCAGCGCGCACCGAATCGATCAAAGCGATCCCGAGCGGTTGATGGATCATTCCGAAGCCGCCATGACGATGATCGACCGGATGAAGACCGGATGGATTGTCCCCATCCAAAGCGACACCAAGATTCTCGGATTCCTGGATGTCATGGAGGCGCGTGACCCGGACCGGCGAGCGGTCCGTGATCCCGAGCGCCTTGTACTGGAAGCCGGAGCTAGAGTCTACGCGCAGCGTTGGATCACGGGCACCGTGTCATCGACACCGACGGGTGCTTCCCAGAATTTGCAGGAGCGGATCTCCGCTTTGAGCGGGACGGTGGTGAATCCCATCACCGGGATCATCGGCTGTGTGGAGTTGATCCGACAGAAGCAGCCGTCGCTCTCCAATGAAACCATTAAGTACCTCAACATGATCGAGAATTCCGCGGCCCGAATTCATGAATCCATTGCCGCAACGGTGGAGTCGACACGCAGTCGATCAGCACAATCGGCACCGGATCAGGCCACGCAGGCCGTGTCGCAGCGGCTGTTTGGGGCCTTGTCGCTCCCTTCACAAGATCGCCTGTTGAGCCGATATTCACGAATAGAACCTGCTGATGTGACGGAGGTGCCCGAGCGATAGGGCAGGGTATGGCAGACCACTTTGGGCATCCGAGCGATCAGGCGAATACTATGGCACCGTCTGAAACCCACGTAACAGCGACGATCTCGTCGTCACACGACCATGCGCGTACCCGTCCGGTACAAACGGATACGGAGCGACTCGCGGTCGTCAGCCAGATCGTCCAGTGTGTCGGAAATGGCATGGCCGATTCCTGTGCGCTCGGACACGTCTTGCAGGTCACGGCGAGGGCCTTGGGGGCATCACATGCCGTGATCCTTGAGAAACAAGCGGATGGCCTCTTCACACCGGTTTTGACCAGCGACCAGGATCCGCAAGCGTTGGCCTCCGTAGCCAGTATCTCGAACGAGCAACCGCTGGTGGCAACCACGTTTGCCGCCGGTGTTCCTCAGTTGGTCGGAGAGGGAATGCCCACCGGTGAATGTCTGTGCCTTGGTGACGATCTACCAGTACCCAAACGTCAATTTATCGCACCAATGGTTCACAACGGCGAATTGATCGGCCTCCTCGTAGTCAGTTCAGCTACGGCCGATGTCCTGCATGAGGATGATCGGTCCTACGTTGCCTTGCTGGCCGGACAACTGGGGTGCTGCTTGCAGCAAACACGGCTTCAACGAGTTCTCGATCAAACACAGGAGAGCCTACGCGACCAGTTCATGCGCGCCGAAAAAATGCGCACCATGGGCGAGATGGCCAGTGGCGTTTTCCACGACTTCAACAATATCCTGGGCGCCGTTGTTGGACGTGTCCAGTTGGTTCATTACAAAGTCGAAGACGAGAGCTTAAAGCGCTCGCTTTCTCAAATCGAGCGCATCGCCTTGCAGGGCGCCGAAACGGTCAAGCGGCTCCAGGAATTCTCACGACTCCACCAGCAGCAGCAAGCCGGCCCGTGCGATCTCAATCGCATCATCGATGATGCTCTTGATGTGACTCGGCACCGCTGGGAATCCCAAGCACAAAAACGCGGCATCTCCTACCAGGTTGACAAGCGGCTCGGACAGGACGTTGTCGTCAAAGGCATGCATTCACAGCTTGTCGACGCGATCGCGAATCTGATCCGCAATGCCCTCGATGCCATGGACCAGGGCGGCCGGCTGTCATTTGAAACCGGTCGATCCGGTGGTGTCTGCCGCCTGGCGGTCCGCGATGAAGGCCGTGGCATGACACACGATGAGGTGGAGCAGGTTTTTGCGCCGTTTTTTACGACCAAGGGCAGTGAAGGAACCGGACTCGGCATGACCGTGGTCCAAGACATCATCAAGAGCCACCAAGGGACAATTACCATCGAGTCGACCCCCGGAGTGGGAACAACTTTCCGCATCGAACTGCCGGTCTTCAAGGAAGGCGCCAAGTCGTCCCGAGATTCCGGTGATCATCAAAAAGTCGATACTCTAAATCTTTTGGTCGTTGATGATGACCATATCATCCTCGACGTTGTCACCGAGGCGCTCGAAGACGCCGGCCACCGAGTCGACAGCTTCAGCCACGGTTCCGATGCGATCCATGCCATTGAGACGAACGAGTACCACGTGGTCGTCACCGACTTGGGTATGCCCGATGTGACCGGTTGGGAGGTCGCCCGCTCAGCGAAGATGCATCAGCCACAAATCCCCGTCGTGGTCATCTCCGGGTGGGGCGCGCAGTTCAACGACGATCAATTGGGCGATAGTGGCGTCGATGCCATGCTCGCCAAGCCATTCCATCTCCAACTTCTCCGCGAAACCATCGAACGTCTGGCCAAGGGTGAACCGGCGAACGGCCCCGCCGTCCGCACCTAAAGGGAGCGCCGAGCGCCAGCTCGGTGTACGGTGTACCGCAGGTTCGTAGGATCATTATCTCCGAAAAACAATTGACCGCAGCCCCATCGGTCTCTATTCAGTCTGTCATGACGCGCAGACCGACAGCAGTGCTCTCGATCGTACTCACACTGGTCATCACGAGTTCTGTTTTTGCCCAGAGTCCTGATCGAGATAGCACAGCCGTCGCGGACACGACTCATTGGTGGCCGACAGAAGCCATCGCCAAGGCACTCTCGTACATTCGTCTCACTCCCGATGATCTCGCGCTCCGCGACGATTACAATAAGCGCGACTCCTGTCGCCTCACAGTGGTCGATTCGATGATGCGCCGTCCGGATCAAATGCCGGTGTTTTTAGAAGGCACCGCGAACGACTTGTTTGGTGCATCTGCTGCACAGTCAAACACACGCCCGGAGCTCATCCCATTAGCTCAACTTGCCATTGGTGAAATTGACCAAGCATCCCGACCGAGACCAATGGCATCGCGTTTACCGGAGACATTGCAGCGCGAACTGACGGATTGGCCGGAGGGCTGGTCGAACTACCTTCGAGTTGCGCTGTCGGCTCTGTCCAATCGAACCTGGGGCGACACGATTTTGTATGGTCTCGAGTCGGATGATCGCACCTTTGTCATCGAGCGAACGCCCGAATTCGTACTCGAGAATGAAGAAGACAAGAACAAGTCCGCCGAGGCGCTCGACTCGCTGCAACAATTGGAAGATAGCTACGCTGTGCGCTTCGCAAGACTAGCCGGAGACATTGACTGGAAGTGGGTTTTTACAGACGGTGTTCCGGCGGTAGACAAGTTGATCGAATGGCTCCCTGCCGCACCGCCGCCACTGGCTGCGATGCGCAGCATCGAGACTGATGCTGGAATGGTGGTGTTCGGTTCCGATGGCGACGATCTGTTCACCGGAAACGCCGCTCTCATCATCGATCCCGGTGGCAATGACCGTTATGAACTCACACCGCTCGAAGCGGGGCAGAACCGGTTGATTCTTGACTACGGCGGCAACGACGAGTACGCCGCCGACAGCCACTTTGTTTATGGCGCCGCGCAGTTTGGCTGGGGTATGCTGATTGATTTTGCCGGTGACGATCTCTACCGCACCGGCAACTTCTCACTCGGCTGCGGCTGGTTCGGTGTGGGAGTGTTGCTCGATCTCGATGGACGCGATATCTATCTCGGAGATATTTGTACGCAAGGCGCCGGGGGATTCGGTTTGGGGGTGTGCATGGACCGCGGAGGAGGCACCGACCAATACACCAGCCGTCTCTTTTCGCAGGGATTCGGATTCGCCGCCGGCGTTGGGGTATTGGCCGATGAAGGCGGCAATGATCTCTATTATTGCGGCGGCAAATACGAAGACATCCTCCGCTATCGTGACCACTACCTGTCGCTGGGTCAGGGCTTTGCTTACGGCATCCGTCCGCACTTCTCCGGAGGCGTCGGACTCTTACTTGACAACAACGGCAACGATCTTTACAGCGCCGACATTTTCGGGCAGGGGTGTTCGTATTGGTGGGCGTTTGGCGGGCTGTACGACGGCGGCGGGAATGATCAATACGTCGCGTTCCAATACGCACAAGGTTCGGCCACTCATCTGACGGCGGGTTGTCTGCTTGATGCCGGTGGTGATGACCGTTACGAGTCGAAGGGCGTCTCCCAGGGATGCGGCCACGATTGGGCGCCCGGTTTTCTGATTGATCTGAGCGGTAACGATCGGTATAGCGCCACCGATCTGTCGCAGGCCGCCGGATCGGCCAATGGTATCGGTGTCCTGATCGATTTGGCCGGTGATGACGGCTACCAGGTCACCTCCGACCAGAATACCCATGGTTACGGCAACCCGCGACGTGAGTACGGTTCCATCGGCTTGTTTCTCGATCTGGGCGGCTTTGACCGCTACTCCGGTCCGGGTGGTGAGGGCAAGGTATGGATTGGCGATTCACGTTGGGGTGTCGGTGTCGACGCTGATTCGCTCTGGCTTGTACCTGACCCCATGCCGACGACGGGGGAGGAGTGATGTGATTCGGCTTCGATTACTGCTTCTCCTGCCGGTTGTCCTCATCACGATTGCGGAGGCTGTACAAGCGATACCATCGGATTCCGCCCGTGTCGACAGCCTGTTTATCTATGCATCATCGGGGAGCGTCCGCCACCACGACATGGTGCAACCCGCCAAAGAGTCACTAACCGCGATGGGGGAGAAGGCGGCGCCATGGTTGGCGCGTAAGCTCGACGCTACCGATGCCCGTGAACGCCTCACACTCGCGCAGATCTTCGAGGATATCGGTGCGGTAGCGGTGCCGCATGTGACACCATACCTCGACTCGGCCGGTGAGTACATGCCGAAGAACGCCGCGCGTTGCCTCGGACGAATCGGTGATTCATCGGCGACTGCCGCTCTGATCAAACAACTCGATCATGCGGAGTATTCAGTTCGTTCCGAAGTTGCCACAGCCTTGGGCATGATCGCCGATGAACGCGCCAACCAACCGTTGCTCGATCAGCTGCCGAATGAACCGGACCCGGAAGTTCGCAAGAGCGTTGTGGTCGCATTGGGCAGAATTGGCCATCCGATGGCAGCCGACGCGTTGATCGATGCCTTCGATGATCCCTTCTTCGGTGTGCGTCAGACCGCCATCGTAGCCATTGGCAACTTAAGCGAACCGCCGACTGCACAAGTGGCTGATGCTGTGCACATGAACAAGGGCATCGCCCGTCACGCGGCCATTGTCGCGCTCGGCCATTGCGATACCGAACTCGCCCACGGCATTCTCCTCGATATGCTCAACAGTCCCGACCCAATGATCCGCGGCTTTGCACTCGAGGGGTTGTCGATAGATTCCGCAGAAGAAGATCTCGAGTTGCTCACCGATCGTCTTGCTGGCGAATCCGATTCGTTCGTCCTCGCCCAGCTTGCGCGACTACGAGCAAGCAGTGAATCAGACAAGTGAAGTTCTGTGACACTGATGTCCATTAAGTGTCGGTCAGATGCACCGCTCGTTGCAGGCATCGTATATCCACTGGCGCATGATTGCGCGGGGCACCTGACACCCCCCCCTGAAACATACCGAAAGTACAAAAAACCGTTAAAGCGGTTCGATGAGCTGAGTAAACGTTCCGTACCACCCGGCTATAGCAATTGTCAGAAGTATTTTCCGTTTCCATTGGGGTGCCACGGGCCTTCAGGGGTGTGTTGAAAAACCTGCTGACTATCATCACCTCAGACTGGGGAGGGCGAGGCTCCCGCCGAGCCGCCGTGTGGAACATGCCGTTGCGGCTCGCCGGTCCGCCGCGGCGGATCGCCCTCCCGAAGGCTCTGATTCTCGGGGGTTTTTCAACACGCCCCTAAAGGCCCGTGGTTCCACATTCGGACGATCCCAGTTCACGGGCCTAAAGGCCCGTGGCACCCGAAAGTGAGTGTCAATTAAGCGGGGTCTCGCCTCTTCTCAATCGGAACGGAATTCTGACAATTGCTCTAAACCCGGGTGCTGGAAAGCAACAAGTCCGCCGCAGGCGGAGTTCATGTCTTGTAGCATCTGGCTTCGGGGTGTGTTGAGAAAGTCCAAGAACTGATCACATCACGCATCGAGAAAACGATTATCCGTAAGGGCGTATTGCATACGCCCTGCCCTCGTAGCGGTTACGTGCCGAGGGCGTATGCGATACGCCCCTACGAAGAAACGGCATCTGGAATGGCATGCCTTTGTCAACGGGCCCTTCAGCCAGGTGCCAGAGTTGCCCAGACCACACGAAAACCGTTTCCACGGTTTTTGACTGGTTCCGAAGTGTCTGACTAAACGGGAATGTGAATTATGCGAGCCCTGATGGCATACTGCCGCCATCAGGGCCACATTTCCCGTTGGTGGTGATTTGAATATCCCACAATTAATGATTTGCACCTCCCGATAATCATCACACATTTAGAACATGCCTGACCGCGACCCCAACTCGATGGCCAAACGCTTGGCGCGTATTACAGGGAATCTGACTCCCGAAGCGCTCGGTCTGGACCGCCAATCCGAACGCTCGACCAAGCGCCCGCACGACGTCGGTGGTCCCGAGACCGTTGGAGCGGTGCGTGAGAAGGGACGGCGTGGCGAATACTGGCGACGGTCCACCAACTACAATCCTGCTGACCCGTGGGGCGAGACGCTGGTGCATTTGATCAGCGATGATCCCCACAACGCCGATCTTCCGATTCCCTTTGATGGCTCGGGTGCACGCATTCCGTTGCGTGACTGCCTGTTTGTCGACTGTGAAACGACTGGGCTGTCCGGCGGTGTCGGGACCGTGTCGTTCCTGACCGCTGTTGGCCGACTGACCGCCGATGGTTTTACGGTCGATCAGTACTTTCTCCCTGATCTTGCCGAAGAAGCGGGCAAGCTCGATGCGCTGGCGACACGTTTTGCCGATGCAGGTGCACTGATCACATACAATGGTGCCGCCTTCGATTTGCCGCTGATCGAAAGCCGTTTCAATTTCTGGCGCATCGATTCCGACTTTCGTGAATCGCCCCATCTTGATCTGTTGCATCCAACCCGTGCCCTGTTCAAGGGACGCATCATTGAATGCAATCTCGGCAATGTCGAGGAGCGGCTGCTGCGTTTCGCCCGCATTGAAGATCTCCCGGGAGCGGAAGTGCCTGAAGTATACTTTCAGTATCTGCGGGAGGGATTCAGTCCCAAGCTGCATGCGGTCTTCGAGCACAACCGTCTCGATGTCGTCTCGTTGTTTGTGTATGCGCTTTGGTTGTCGACTCACGCACATGCCCTCCCGCCGACATTCGCTGATCCCGACGATCTGATCGCGCTGGCCCGCTTCTGGTTTCGCAAGCGCAACCCCGAGGCAGCTCTGGCGGCGCTCAGTGCGGCCGAGGAACGTGTACTGAGTCGCGATCAGATGATGCAGGTGCACGAGTTGCGTGGACGGATTCTCAAACGTGAACGTTTGTACGACGATGCGCATGAACAGTGGGAACAGGTGGCCAACGGTGAGCCGACCCGCATCGAAGCGGCGGAAGAGTTGGCTAAGCATCTCGAACACCGCAAACTTGATTTCGTCGCAGCGCTCACCATCGTCAATCGCGCGCTTGAACGGCTAAGTGTTGCTGAGACGCTTGCGGATCATGTGGATGAAGAAGTTCGCGAACGTCTCCTGCACCGGCGCGCCCGGCTGCAACGCAAACTGAAGCGCCTGCAGGACAAGCAAGGTCCGCCCACACCGTGACCGTTCCCGAACAACCATTGCACGTTCAAGTCACAACATCAACAGGATGGGGCGGACGCGAATCGTTGCCGCTGGCCATTCACCGATTCTGGCGGACAGCGGGTATTCCGTCAGTTCTGTTGGCAGGCGAAGGTACGCCACTTTCGCGCAGGGGGGAAGATCAGGTCGATGTTGTTCCGCGTGGCCGGCTGGGATTAGCGAAAGCCGTTCGTCGTGTTATCCAATCGCATGGCCAGGCTTCGAAACAAGCGCCCCTCTTGGTGTCCCATTTCACCCACGATCTGGGATCACTCCGCTGGGCACTCCGCGGAAGGCCGGACATCCGATTGGTTGTGATCAAGCACGTCAGTCCGGGGCCACCGAAATCCGATCCGTTACATCGCTGGATCTACAAGCGTGTCGATCTTCTCTTGGGAGTGTCGGAGTTCGTTGCCGAAAAATGCCGATCAGCCTACCCAATCCCCAATGAACGAATCGATGTCTGGCATCCCGGCGTCGATCCGAATCGTTTCGCTTTCAGCGAAACGGCCCGTCGGGGTATCCGTGAACACCACGCGGCCACCGATGATCAGGTCATCTTCGGTTATGTCGGACGGGTTACTCCCAACAAAGGCCTCGAATGGCTCCTGGATGCGTTTTTGGGACTGACCGCCGATATTAAAAACGCTCGGCTCTGGATCGTCGGCGGATCATCCGCCAATGAGCATCAATATGAAGAAAACATGAGGCGAACAGTCGCCGCACACAAATGCGGCGACCGCGTGACCTTCACCGGTTATCAGGACGTGGTTCACGAATACATGAGCGCGCTCGATATTTTCGTCACCCCCTCCTGCGAAGAATCGTTCGGTCTCACCACAGTTGAGGCGATGCTGACCGGTCGTTCCGTGATCGGGTTCGACATTGCCGGGACAGGTGAGATCGTCGTCGATGGCGAGACTGGTATCCTCGTCGACCCGCAAAGAGATCGAGTGAACGGTCTGCGCGAAGCCATTGTCAGAATGTGCAATGACCGCGAGGGTGCGGAGGCGATGGGCCAGGCCGGGCGATCGCGCGCCGTGGAAGTGTTCTCCCATCAAGCGATGATTGAACGCCTGGAGCGCCATCTTCGCCCTTCGGGCTCAGCCTTAGGGTGGGGCACCCCAAATTTTGGCCGTACCTGAGCTTGGCAAGCTCTGTCTTACCTCAGTACAGATTCCCCCATCGACGCCGATACAAAGACAAGGGGCCCAGCGGGTAGCCGCAAATCGGCCGCAGTGAGATTGACTCTTGGCCACGCACCAGACGCGCCGGTGATGGGATGTATTCATGACGAGCGACGATATCCGCAATAAGATACTGTCAGTCAGTGATTTGTATACGTTGCCTCAAACGTTGGTTGAGGTCCTGCGCGTCGCTGATGCTCCTGAAACCTCGGCCTATGACCTAAGCCGCATCATCCTTCGCGACGCCCCCGTGACAGCTCGTCTGCTTAAAATGGCCAACTCGGCGATGTACGGACGGTCCGGCAAGATCAATACCGTCCATCAGGCGGTCGTCCTTCTCGGCTTCCGCTCCGTCAAGTCGGTGATCCTCTCGACCGCTGTGTACGACGTTTTCGGCAAGGATGACAGAAGCCTTGGATTTGATCTTGGGCAGTTCTGGTTGCACTCGCTGGAATGCGCCACGACGTCGCAACTGTTCGCTGCCAAAGTTTCCCATCAGCCTCAGGAAGAGGCTTTTGTCGCCGGTCTGATCCACGACATCGGCATGCTCGTAATGGCCCGTGTGTTCGGAGAGGACTACGGGAAATTCATCGATGTGCAGGGTCAATCAAACGAGTGGATGGACGCCGAAATTGAGCGGTTCGGCGTCGATCATGCGACGGCCGGCGGCATTCTCCTTCGGCATTGGTCGTTTCCCGAGATGTTGGTCGAGGTGGTCGAGAAGCACCATATAGCATTCCACCCGGAGGTGGCCAACCAGACCGGTACCCTCACACAGATTGTCTCACTGGCGGACCGCATCGCCCACCATGCCATCGAGCCCCACGGCACGATTACCACTAACCAGATTGCCGAGAAGCGCCGAGCCATGAAGGAACTCGGCCTGAACTCGGTCGATCTGGCCAGTGTCGACGCGTGGGTTTCGGGAAATCTGGCATCAGTGGCGGCCCATCTCGATATCGAGATCGGTCCCTCGTCCGAAATCATCGCCCGCGCCAACAAACGTCTCTACGAACTCTATCTTGAGATGGAAGCGCTCGTCATCAGTGCGACGAAGGATCAGAAGGAAGAGATCGCACGCGAAATCCTCGACGCCATCTGCGCGACCTTCTCACACCACATCAACAACGCCTCGACAACAATTATGGGCCACTCCGAACTCGTCGAACTCGGTGTCACCCGCGGCAAGTTCCCCGATCCGGAGGGGACCCTGGCCAACTCGATGAAGAGTATTCAGGATGCGGTAGCCGTGATCTCAGCGGTATTGGCCGAATTGAAGAGCCTGGCCTACTTCGATGTCGTGCCTTACCACGACCGCGCCAAGATCCTCAATATCGATGAGCGTCTCAAAGAACGGCTCACCCATCAGCGGTTGTAAACTGTAACTCTACCGTACAGGATGAATCCACCCTCACGGTCCATCGACTGTGTCGAGGGGTCGGTAACGCTGATGCCCCCCAGACTCTATAGCAATTGTCAGAAGAACTGTCCGATTCCAGGGTGCCGTCATGCGCCCTCGCGTGACGGCTATCTCCCGTACCGACAAGGCGTCACTCGAGGGCGGGTGATGTCACATATGACCACCGTGTTGGCTTCAAACGGACAATACGTCTGACAATCGCTCTGCTCACTTTCCTTTGCGGAACCAATAGAACGGCTGGAGCATCATTGGTGACCGCAGTAGGACCCGAATCGGTACCGGCTCGTCGCCGGCATCTCGTACATCCTCAACCGTGTAGTACGCCCCCGGCTCCTGATCGTGGATTGCATGCACGACTTTGCGCAGCTTCTTGCGCTTGACCACCACATACACGAGTCTGAGCGGACCATCCGGTGACTTGGCATCAACGTGAGTGGGCGTCAAGCCCAGTTCGGATATGCGATCGACCAGTTCTTCGCCCAAATGCGGCACAACGATCCGGACCATCACCTGTCCCATCTCGAAGCGGCGCTCGATCGTCATCCCCACGAACGTCCCGGTGGCGAAGCCGGCGCAGTACATCAGCACATTGATCCATCCGTGGAGGTTCTGGACGACCATACCGATGGCGATCAGCCAGATCAACACCTCGACAAAGCCCAGCAGCGATGCCGTCCAGCGCATCCCACGTCCAACCACGATGATGCGCATCGTACCGATCGACACGTCCGCAATGCGGGCGCAAAAGATCAGCACGGTGACCAGCACCGGCTGCATTTGACTGACCGGCAGAAAGGCCAAATCGCCCATGATCGACTCCAACTACTTCAGGTGTTCAGACCCTTAGGAACACTCCGCCCAATGTGAAAAGCCGCATTTATGCAAATGCGCGCCCAAAACCGGCGGAATGAGCACCGCGTCGTTGTCATTCGCAAGTGAAATATTCATGCCCTCAGTAGTTTCGTCAGAAATTGACTCAGACTTCACGTGCCACTTGTCGGTAGTGCCACGGCAATACGACTGCCACATCCCCCAACGCCGGTTTGATGACGGTGTCCCGTCCCACTCATTGACCCTAATCATCCCTCACGGTATACTCATTCCCATGGCCCCGACGCGACTAGTACCGAAAACGGGTGAAACTGTTCCATCCCTGCTGGTGGCGACAGCGATGCTCGCCCCCGAGCGTCCGGCGCTCTGGCGTTATGTCGACGTGCGCTTTGAGCCGGTCAGTTATGGGGCGTTGATGCATGCCGCTGACGCCATCGCCCGGCAACTGTGCGATCACAACGTAGGACCAAACCATCAAGTAGGGATTGCCATTACCGACCGTTTCACCTGGGCCGTCATCTTTCTCGGTATCCAGTTCAGCGGGGCCACCGCCGTGCCGCTCGATCCGCTCCTGCGGCCGGGAGAGATTGCCTCGGTGGTCGAGTCGGCGGAGGCATCGCTACTCATCCATGACGGACGCATTGACATTGGTGACGCTGGACGGAGGTGTAAAGTTATTACTGTCGATGCGATCTGGCCCGGGTTCGGTGGCACTGTCCCGCTCGATGGTATCAAACTGCCAGAGGTCGGTGCCGATGACCTTGCCGAGATCATTTTTACGTCGGGCACGACAGGGAAAATGAAGGGCGTGATGCTGACTCACGGTAATCTCGTCGGTGATATTCGGGCGATCGATCGGATGGGATTACTGAGCGATAAGGATACGTTGCTGTCCATCTTGCCCATCCACCATTCGTTTGAAAGCACCGCCGGCTTTCTCTACCCGTTGTCCATCGGGGCCCAGGTGGCCTACGCACGCAGCCTGAAGTCGAACGAGATCATCGCCGATCTGCGCACCACGAAGGCTACGATCCTGCTCGGAGTGCCCCTGCTGTTCGAGAATATCGTGAACTCGATTAAGCGCAAGCTGAGCCAGGCGCCGCCACTCAAGCGGCGCGCCGTAGCATCCCTGATGGGTATGTCACGTGCCGGACGGAAGACCGGCTGGTCATCGTCCGGACGCAGCCTTCTGCGCAGCATGCGCGCCAAGGCCGGGCTCGATAATATTCGCCTGATGGTCTCCGGGGGAGCCGCGTTGCCGGCCTATGTCGCCGAGTATCTCGACACGATCGGTTTACCCCTGCTCCAAGGATACGGGCTCACCGAAACCTCGCCGGTTTTGACGGTGAACCGTCCCGGCAAGTATCGCTACGACACCGTCGGGCCGCCCCTACCCGGCGCCGAGGTGACCATCATCGACCCCCGTCCCGACGGGATTGGCGAAATCGCCGCCCGGGGTCCGATGATCATGAAGGGGTACTGGAAAATGCCGGAAGAAACCGCCAAGGTGTTCCGCGACGGCTGGCTGCTGACCGGTGACTTGGGCTCAATCGAACCCGACGGGCACCTCAAGATTTCCGGACGCTCAAAAAATATCATCGTCACCGGTGCCGGGAAGAACGTCTATCCCGAGGAGATCGAAGCGCTCCTTGTTGCCCGCGCTGAGATTCTCGAACTGGTTGTCTACGGGCAATCGCGTCCGGGCAAGATCGGGGAGACGGTCGCCGCGGTGATTGTCCCTGATGCCGATTGGTACCGCGAAAATGATTCAGCGACATGGAAGGATGACGATGCCTTGCGGAAGGCGGTTGAGGCTATTGTGCGTGTCGAATGTGAAAAGCTCGCACCATTCAAACGCATCGCCACCTTCGAGCTTCAGCGCGATCCATTCGAGAAGACTTCTACGCGCAAGATCAAACGGCATCTCGTAACCAAAGGTAAGAGCGAACAGTACGGTTCCGCAGCCACGCTCTGGCCACGGGATAACAACTGAGAGGTGTTATGACGCATTCCGATATGATCGAGTTCAAAACCAAAGGCGACGGTGAGATTGTCGACTTGACCGATAAGATTCGCTCCGCCGTCGAGAAATCAGGCATCAGCAGCGGCATCGTGAGCGTGTGCGGGATCGGCTCGACGGTCGCAGTGACGACAATCGAATACGAGCCGGGCCTGCAGAAGGATGTGCCTGCACTCATGGAGAAGTTGATCCCGTCGAATGTGACCTACGAACACGATTCAACATGGGGCGATGGCAACGGATACGCGCATCTGCGTTCGGCGCTCGTCGGCACGACCTTCACCACTGCTGTGGAATCGAAAGCCCCGGTCCTCGGCACCTGGCAGCAGATCGTCTTTTTGGATTTTGATAATCGCTCTCGGCAGCGACGCGTGTTTGTGCAGGTCATCGGGGAATGAATGCTGTGAATGGTGGGTGACGCCGGTTGCGGCCCGTTCCGAGTCCCAACGAAAACCACCCGCCATGCAGCCTTTTGTCATTCCGAGTTTACCTAAGGCGGAAGAGATTCGCTTTTCCTCGCACGCAAGAGTCAATCCTTGTAGCTCAGGAGCACGGCGCGTCTATAACCGTGACGATATTCCGGACCGGTTGTGCGCCGGGCTCCTGAGACAGGCATTTGTATTGCGCGGGATGTCAGGTGCCCCGCGCCGAAATTCGCTGCCATTTCCCCCTTCACTCCCGGAACTCTCAATTGTATAATGAAATGTTTACACACCCGAATGGGGGATTATGCCGGTGAAACGCATCTCATTTGTAATCGCAGCATTTGTTCTACTGTTCGTAGGCGCATCCGCAAACGCCCAGTTGCTGCCCGACCCCTTTCGCCATGATCTGACAACATTCTTCGCCGGCCCGGATGGGAGAACATGGGTCGGCGAAGCGACGATGTTCAAATCGCATTACACCGACACGGTTCATGTGCGTTACGATGCTGTGGAGAATGCACTTTTTGTTCGCCGGACGCTTGTCGATGACGATGAGGAGAAGGTCGTCTCTTTCGGAATCGGTCTGATTTCCATCGGCCAAAGCGACAGCCTGCATTCGGTGCGGTGGACCGAGAAGAACTATCCCGAAGCCGAGGGACGGATGTTCTGGGATCCCGAATATTCGCAGTGGCGGGTCAATTTCGATGGTCGCTGGAGACAGTGGTTCATCAACATCCGCAATGTCGGTGACAGCGCGTTCGAAGCCGGAGTCGCCCGGAAAGTGGGATCCTTCCCCGCTGTTGAACTCCTCAACGCGACCTATCGGGCGATCGAAGACTAATTTCGTTATCCTTTGAATTTCCGCCGCCGGTCCCGTATACTCGGTGAATTCGTGCTCCGGCGGGGGCATCGATTATGAACAAGGAGTTCAGTTCTATGCCTATGACACTTGTCGAACGCCTTCTGTCCGAGAAAGTTGGCGAACAGGTCCGTCCGGGGCAGTTGATCATGGCGCCGGTCGACCAAGTCTTTGCCCACGATCTCTCCGGACCGCTGGCGATTTCACAATTGCAGAATCTTGGGTTTACGGGCTTCAAGGAACCGGGCAAGGTCCGCTTCTTTCTGGATCACGCCTCCCCCAGTTCGACCTTCAACTCGGCCAATGAACAGAAGACAATCCGTGAGTTTGCCGACGAGTGGGGCGTCGAGTTGGTCGACGTCGGTGAGGGGATCAGCCATCAGGTGATGGTTGAGAAGTACGCCAATCCCGGTGAGATCATCATCGGTGGTGACTCGCACACCTGCATGGGCGGTGTCATGGCGGCGCTCGCCACCGGCATGGGATCGACCGACGTCGCCGTCGCAATGTATCTCATGCGCACCTGGCTGCGTGTTCCCGAAACGATGCGGTTTGTCATCAATGGCCAACTCTCGGACGGTGTGTACTCCAAGGACGTGATGCTGCACATCATTGGACAGATCGGCTCGGGCGGTGCAACGTATCGTTCAATGGAATTCGTCGGTGATGCAATCGACAATTGGGAAATTCCCGACCGTGCAGTGTTGCCCAATATGGCGGTCGAAGCCGGCGCCAAGTGCGGGCTGTGTCCCTCCGATGAAATGACCAGAAGGTACATGGAACAGCAGGGGAGAGCCGACGGTTACAAACCGCTCGCCGGCGATCTTGACGCCGAGTGCAGCTTCGAGATGACGGTCGATGCGTCAGCCCTTGAACCGCAAATTGCGATGCCGCATAACGTCGACCGCGTGGTCGGCGTGAACGACAAGCAAGTCAAAGACACCAAGATCCATCAAATCTACATGGGCACCTGCACCAATGGACGCATCGAAGACTTCCGTGTTGCCGCGGAGATACTGAAGGGTAGCAAAGTCGCAAAAGGGACACGGCTGGTAGTGACACCTGCGTCACGTCAAGTTTATTTGCGGGGCATGAAAGAAGACATCTGGACGACGATCGTCGAGGCCGGCGGCCTGGTTAATTCGCCCGGCTGCGGCGCCTGCCCCGGCGTGCAGACCGGCATCCTGGGCAACGGCGAAAATTGCCTGTCAACCATGAACCGCAATTTCAAAGGACGCATGGGCAATCCGGAAGCGTTTATCTATCTGGCCTCACCCGCCACGTGTGCCGCATCGGCACTCACTGGCGTCATCACCGATCCCCGTGAAGTAGGAGTTCCCGCATGAGTAAAGGACGCGCCTGGCTGTTCGGCGATAACATTTCGACCGACCTGATCTTCCCCGGACGGTACACCCATCTCCTGACCAATATGCCCGAATTGGTGAAGCACACACTCGAAGACGCCCGTGAGGATTACGCCGGTAATGTGCAAGAAGGCGATTTCGTCGTGGCCGGCGACAACTTTGGCATGGGATCATCGCGCGAGCAGGCCCCGGTGATCATCAAGCTCTCCGGCGCCAAAGCGGTATTGGCAAAGTCGTTTGCGCGGATCTTTTTCCGTAACGCCATTAATGTCGGTCTTCCGGCAATTGAAGTCGATACAACCGATATTGAGGAAGGCGATGAGTTGTCGATTGATTTTGAGCAGGGCAAACTGGTCGATCACACCAAGGGCATCGAGCGCACCTTCGAACCGCTGCCGCCGATTATGACCGAGATTCTTGCCGACGGCGGGCTGATTCCGCATCTTAAGAAGCATGGGGACTTCCATTTGCCATCGTGAGGTGAGTGCTGTTTCCGCGTGATCCAACAACACGCGTGTTGGCCATCATCCATATCGGATTGATCATCGCACTCTGGGTGATCCCCGCCTTCGCATACGCATCACTGCCGGACCGCATCCCCGTCCATTTCAATATCAACGGCGAACCCGACCGCTGGGCCGAAAAGTCGGGCTGGTCGCTGTTCATGCTACCTGCCATTTGGACTGTACTTGGCGCACTTATCTTTGTCCTTCTGCGCTACCGCCGTGCCTTCAATTATCCACGGAAAGGCGAAGTCAACAAGCTGCCCGAGAAGTACCAGATACCCGTCCACATCCTCAATCGTCAGTTCATCCTCGTGGTCTTTGTGGTGATTGGTGCCATGTTTGTGTATCTCGAGTACGCGATTGTCGACAGTGCTAGTGCCCGTGCAACTTTAATTTGCCGGTAATCGGCGTGTGGTTGATATTGC
>CAYTTY010000003.1:0-172423 GCA_964440935.1 uncultured Ignavibacteria bacterium
CACGGTGCCTCGCTTCCCCTCAATCGGAAATCTATTCTGACAACCGCTCTAACACCATTGTGACGACTTGACAATCGCGGAAGACATATGTTATTGGGCTGTAAATTCGTTGATAATTCACCATAACAGTGCACCCACCTGTAGAGCGACGGGGATGCCCGGATTTCGGAGTGATAGGATCGGTCAGGTGTTCGCAGACAAGCCGTTCCGTTGATTGAATCGGCGATGAAGACTGTCGGAGGCCGGGTGCCCCACCGCTTGCGGTGGGTTTAGATTCTCCGGAGACAAGCCATCACATCACCATCAAGCTGTGAGAATCAAGACAAAGTAGTGTACGTTACCATCTCATCCCACCGCAAGCGGTGGGGCACCTCGCACACCTTTCCGCTTGCTAACCCACCGAGGGTAATCAGGAGTTATTCAGGCACTCTCTAATGCGTCAACGCATACACCGCGACATTGGCGCCCATGCGCAGGGCCGCTTCGCGTTTGGAGGGTGGGTCTTTGTGGACCTGAGGATCTTCCCAGCCGTCACCGATGTCGGACTCGACGACGAAGTAGACGACGACCCGGTCCCCATCTAAGATGGCGTAGCCGCGCGACGGTTTGTCATCGTGCTCGTGAATCTTGGGCGGTCCGTCGGGGAATTCAAACGGGGTGTGGTAGATCGGGTGAGAGAATGGGAGTTCAACCAATTCGCGATCGGGGAAGATGCGCTTCAATTCACGGCGCACCGACTCTTCCATCCCGTACGAATCATTGATCAACCAGAAACCGCCGCCGGTCAGATAGCGACGCATCCGAATCAGGTCTTCCTCCGAAAAGCGCATCGTCCCGTGGCCGGTGGCGAAGATGAACGGGTACTCAAACAGCCGATCTTCGCTGGGGCGCACCCGTATTTCCTCGTTGTTGACCGGGATGCCCGTCTCCTGGGCGATGAATTCGAGCAAATTGGGAAGCGCCGACGATCCCCAATACCAGTCGCCGCCACCCGGATAATGCAGACGCGCCACCGTAAAGGTCGATGGATCGGCTGATGATTTCTCCAAATCACTCCCGGGCTCCGCGACCCGGGCCTGGGCGTAGGCTGACGAAGCTTCTGTGACCCACATGAGACTCAGGGCCAAGAGGATACACACGAGCATTCGTGCCATTGTTCGAGTCAACGAAGTCATCTCCTCTTCTAACACCTGCCCGCCCGATCAGTTCTCAAAATGACGGTCTTTCCCGCTGAATTTGGGCGTGTAGACGCAGACCAGTACGACCGGCGTGTTACCCATGTTGTGAAAGGCGTACGACGTGCCGGGGGGGATATTGACCAGTGTCCCCGCGGGGACCTTGCTCTTGTCATATCCCAGGGTGATTCTGGCCGCCCCTCGGACCACCCACACCGTAAGATGGTGATGCTTGTGGCTGACGGTTTCCAGCCCCTGTCGCAATTGAACCACTTCGACAGTTGAGAGCGAATCATGAATGACGACCTCACGCCGATAATCCTGGTCCTCGAGCAATGGATCGGCGGTCAGCATCGAATCGATGTTCAAATTGCCGGCCCCCTTCAGGACGATAGCGTCGGCATCGGCGGTCAAGCCGATTACGCCGGTCATCATCAGTGCCGCGAGTATCAGGCTACGTTTCATCATAAAAGCCCCCAGTGACTTTGTCTGAATATGGCGATGGCGTCCTGACCATCAGAACGCCATTCCAATTCTCTATTGTCGGGAGGCTGCAATCAAGCCTTGAATCGACGCGGCTTGCGGGCTTCCCATTCCACGTACACCGGTGAGGCCACAAACACCGATGAATAGGTACCGACCAATACGCCGAAGATGAGCGCCAGAGCGAAATCCCGCAGCACCGGGCCACCGGCGATATAGATCACACAGATGACAATGAGAACTGTCAGCGACGTCATGATCGTACGCGACAGCACGTCATTGATCGAACGGTTCACGGCTGGAATGAAATCGGCCTTCTTGTGGAATTTCTTCAAATTCTCGCGGATTCGATCATACACCACGACCGTGTCGGTTAGAGAGTACCCCGCTAATGTCAGCAGTGCGCTGACAACCAGCAGCGTGATCTCTTTATTCAGCAAAAAGAAAATACCGAGAACCACGAGTACATCATGGAACGTGGCAATGGTCGCGGCCACACCGAAGCGAAAGTCGAAACGCAGGGTGATATAAACGAGAATACCCAGTAGTGAGACAATGACCGCCCAGCGCGCCTGCGATTGCAGTGTTTCGCCAACCGCCGGGCCTACTTCGTGCACCGAGTCCATATGGAACGCGTTGTTCGGGAAGTTCTCTTCCAATACAGCGAGAATGTCCTGGGCCTTCCGTGCACCGCCGCCCTCCTCGGCTTTGATGCGAATCAGGAAAGTATTCGCCTCATCACGTCCCTCGAGCCGTTGAATCTCGGCCTCGCCGAACCCGCCCTGGCTCAGGGCCGCACGGAGATCGCCGGTTTCCACCGGGGTTTCAAAGTAACCCTCAACCATGGTGCCGCCGATGAACTCGATACCGAGGTTGGCACTCCCGGTCGAAACCATCACCGCGGCCACGATGCCAATAATGAGCAAGATCGCCGACAGGACGAAGCTGGCTTTACGCTTCCCAAGAAAATCAATGTTGGTGTCGCCGATAATTCGTATGGGCATCGCCCGTCTCCTCAATTCCGCGGAACTGTCTTATATCGACAGTGTGCGGTATGCCTTGCGAATGTCAAAGACCACTTTGGTCACCACAAAGGCGGTGAACAGACTGATCGCCACGCCCCAGAAGAGGGTGACCGCAAAACCCTTAATCGGTCCGGTGCCGAACATGAACAGCGCCAGAGCTGTGATCAATGTCGTCACGTGCGAGTCGACAATGGCCACCAGGGCCCGGGAATAGCCGGCGTCGATGGCGTGCCGTACGGTTTTCCCCGCACGTAACTCCTCACGTATGCGTTCAAAAATGAGAATATTCGAGTCGATGGAAATGCCGATCGTGAGAATGATTCCGGCAATGCCGGGCATCGTCAGCGTCGCATGAAGCACGCCCATCACCGCCATCAGGAAGAACACATTCAGGATCAGCGCAATGTCGGCGATGATGCCCGAGAGTTGATAGTAGATGGCAATCAACAGGAACACCAAGGCGGCGCCGATGAGACTGGCGGTGAATCCCTTTTCGATGGAATCCTGTCCCAACGACGGTCCGATCACGTTGTTCTCGATAATGTTCACCGGCGCTGGCAGCGCACCGGCACGCAACACGATCGATAAGTCGACAGCTTCTTCATACGTGCTCCCGGTGCCCATCGTGATCTGGCCGCGATCCTGAATGCGCGACTGGATTTCCGGGGCCGACTCCACACGCCCGTCGAGCACAATGGCCAATGGCTTGTTGATGTTGGCGCCGGTCAGGCGGGCAAAACGGCGGCCGCCTTCACGGGTCAATTCGAAGTTCACAATCGGTTTACGGAATTGGTCGAATGATGGATGCGCATCGGTCAAATACCTACCCGACAGTTCGGTCTGCTTCTTGACCAGGTAGATGTCTTCGACTTCCAGACTGCCGTCAAAACGCGACCGAGTGCCCCACGCGAATGTGACATCATTGGGGATGATCTTTTGAATCGCCGGGTGGTTGAGTATCTGCTTCACCAGCGGGACTTCATCGGCAATCACCGAGAACCGGGATCCACTGACCGGTTGCAGGAGCGACGAGAAGGGGCGTTCCATACGCAACTCTTCCGGCAACACGATTCCGGCCGTATCCTCGACTGCAATCGATTCGGACGTGTCGAGCTCCGGTTCCTCCGTCGCCAGCGTTTCCGCAGCGGCGGTATCTTCTTCCGCCACTTCGGCCGTATCCCCGAAGAGGTCTTCAAACAGATCGTCGGGTGTCGCCCCCGCGGTGTCACCGGGAGCGGCCGCTGTATCGACACCCACAATCGACTCCAGCATTCGGTCGATCTGGTCGATCAATTCCTGGGTCTGCTGGGGCGACTCCATCAGCCGGAATTCCAACTGCGCGGTCCGGCCGATCAGATCCTGGGCGCGTTCCACGTCGGTCACGCCCGGCAATTCCACGATGATCCGGTCGTTTCCCTGCTTCTGGATCAGCGGTTCAGTCACACCGAACGCGTCGACACGATTGCGCAGAATTTCCTGCGCGCGATCGACCGCATCGCGTGCCTCATCAGGGTTGAGATTCGATTTGTCCACCTCGAGCACGACGTGCATGCCACCGCGGAGGTCGAGTCCCAGTTTGATTGCGGATTTCTGGAGTTCCATGAACTCCGTCGGATTACGCTGGGCAAATTCGGCTTGTTCTGCCTCGCTCATCGACCACAGCCGGTAGGTGGGCCAGAGAACATAAATCGATCCGATTACGAGCAGAACAATGAGGCCGATTTTCCAGCCTTGGCCACGAGCCATCGCGTTACACCCCTTGCGATTAGATCGGCCCGCCAGCGTCACGCCGGACGGGCCGCAGAAAACAGACGGTCAATATATCACCCACCCTCAAGATGTCAACCCAATTAAAGGTGGAGCGCGTCACGTTTGGCCCCTTCGGCTACGGTCTACCCGATTCCGTTACCAACGGGGTCTTGATTGCCGCGTAAGGGTTTACGCCGATCCGCTTGACTGATTGTGCGTGAAGCGCTAATGTGGATCGACCAGGGGCGGTGTAGCTCAGCTGGTTAGAGCAGCGGAATCATAATCCGCGTGTCCGGGGTTCGAGTCCCTGCACCGCTACCATGGGCCCCTGACAAAGACCCTCCCATCAGAACTTCAGCCGTCGGCTCCTTCCACTGCGGTCCCTGTCACAACTGGGGGAATATTGTCAAGATGTACGCCGAGTTGGTTGTGGGAGCAATGCCATGAGTGTTTCATAAACGCGGGAGCCAGCTCAATCAGGCTTAGCAGACGTCTTGGACGCCGATGGGAGTTGCGTTCCAGGCGCCCGAATGTGAGCGTTGCGATAAACCGTCTTGATATAAGGAGTGACCATGCACGAGAAGAGCATTGAATTACTGAACAAGGCCGTCGGGGATGAGTTGACGGCGGTCCACCAGTACATGTATTGGCACTTTCACTGCGATGACCAGGGGTTCGACCTGCTGGCAGATCTGTTTAAGCGCACCGCGATCGAAGAAATGGTGCATGTCGAGAAACTGGCTGAGCGCATCTTGTTTCTCAAAGGTGACGTAGATATGACGCTCAATGATCCGATCAAGCAAGAGCAAGACATCGAAAAGATGCTCAAGATCGCGGCCGAGATGGAGCAGACGAGCGCACAGGACTACAACCGCTGGGCCGTCGAATGTGCTCAAAACGCAGATAGCCAAAGCAAGCAGCTCTTTGAGGAACTCGTGGCCGATGAGGAACGGCATTTCGACCAGTATGACACCGAACTCGAAAACTTATCACGTTTCGGCAAGGATTACCTGGCCCTGCAAAGTATCGAGCGGGCGAGAAGTCGCGGCGCAAACGCCTGAATGATGTGATTCTGTGATCAGGAGTCAGTAACCTGTCCGCGTGTGATCTGTCTGTGACGCGCACGACGGTAAGGGTCAGTTGAATCGTCCGTGAACCATCTCCATTGGGGTGCCACGGGCCTTCAGGGGCGTGTTGAAAAACCCGCTGTCTATCATCACCTCAGACAAGGGCGAGGCTCCCGCCGAGCCGCCGTGTGGAACATGCCGTTGCGGCTCGCCGATCCGCCGCGGCGGACCGCCCTCCCGAAGGCTCTGATTCTCGGGGGTTTTGCAACACACCCCTTCAGGCCCGTGGCACCCGAACGTGAGTACCAATTAAACAAGATCTCACTCATTCTCAATCCGAGCCGAAATCTGACAATCGCGATTTATTTGCACTAAATCGCCTGATCGATGCCGATCCGTTCACTGCGTTCCAGCCGAATCGCCCAGATCACGCCGATCAGAATCGGAATCGCGCCGATCAAGGCCCACGGGCTTGGGTACTCGGCAAGGACCACTGCAGCCAGGGCAGTCGCGACGACCGGTTCGCCGAGGATCGTGGTCGATACGGTGTGCGCGGAGAACTCCTTCAGCGCGCGATTGTACAGGGTGTGGCCGATCACCGATGGTCCCAGACCGGCGAGGATCATCCACAGCCAACTGTCGGCGGGGAAGCCGGTGAGTGGCGAATCAATCGCCACGGCCCAAATGCCGAGGACGACGGCAGCAGTGGTGTACGCGATCAGGACATAACCAAACGTCGTGACCGTTCGCCGCACCTTGCGGCCAACAATCAGATACGCTGCCGCCATAACGGCCCCGATCAAAGCCAGCAGGTCACCGTACCAGCCGCCAATCTGCGGATTGCCGCCCGAAATGATGACCGCTCCGGTCAGGGCCAGTCCAATGGCACCAAAGACCGCAGCACTCACACGCTCCTTGAGAAACCAAACACCGAGCAGGGCGGCAAACACCGGTTGCGTGGTAACGATCAACACCGAGTTGGCCACGGATGTGTGATCGAGCGAGGAAATCCAACTGCCGAAGTGCAACGCGAGCAGCACACCCGAACCGATTGACAGCCTTAGCGAACGTCGGTCCAATCCGAGCAAGTCACGTCCACCGCGTGCGACGACAATGCCACCGATGGTGATCGACGCTGTCACCAAGCGATAGAATGCCACCGAGATTGGCGGCGCATCGGCCAGACGGATCAACACCGCGGCCGGGCCCACCGCCAAGATAGCGACCACCAGAAGCAGGACGGAATATCGGGAGTGGGATGACGTCATTGGATTCTGTTGGGTACCGAATGTGGGTGGTCGCGATCTCCGATCGCGATTCGCCAAAGGCGAAATACACACATGATCCAACCGTCAGACAAGCCCGTTCGTGGATATCGGGTCAGCGTGTGTTCCGCTTCCCGGAGCCGCGATCACAGGAGCCCGTTGAAAAAGTCGTGTGTTAGAGCGATTGTCAGAAGTATTGTCCGTTTGAAGCCAACACGGTGGTCATGTGTGGCGTCACCCGCCCTCGGGTGACGCCTTGTCGGTAGTGGAGATAGCCGTCACGCGACGGCGCGTGACGGCACTCTGGAATCGGACAGTTATTCTGACAACCGCTCTAAGAGCCGGACCTACGCGATATACCTATTGGTTTTTCAACAAACCCCACAGATCGCGGCCATCCGATCACCGCTTATACTGTTGCTCGAAGGAGATGTGCGGCCTACGCGTTCGTCCAGCGTTTCGGCGGCTCGATACCGAGTGCCCGCAATACGACCACCAACTGCCCACGGTGATGCGCATCATGTTCCAGCATGACCAAGGCGGCCCGCACAACGCTCATCGTGTGGTTATCCGGATAGGCGATATCGGTTAGCCAGTCCTCGTGCGGAACTTTGTCAAGCACGTCACGGACACGGGTGTTCGCCCTCTGCAACCGGTTAATCGGGGCCGTGGCCGATGTCGATGCTTTCGGGAGGGACAACCACGCCGCAATCGGTTCGATGACATACTCGAGATTGAACGCAAGATGATCGATGATCTCGGCGACGGTCATCATGCCGGGTGCGGGACGACTCTCGAGCGCCGATGACGGGAAGGCCTCCGCCACCGCCAGTGTTGCACCGAGCGCGCGATACAGCAGCTCCGGGCTGGGATAGGTTGTGGTCATTGAGTTCACGTGCGCGACGGCATTCTGACGGATACTGACAAACCATCGCGCATTGGTATGATGATACTGAACCAGTCCGGATCGTGATAGATCAACTGAGTAAACGCGCGAATGCATTCCGTCGCTTGATCGTTGATTTGCGGATCGACAACCTTACCGCCGCGCAGCAGATTGTCGGCAACAAACAAGCCGCCCTCGCGCAGCCGCGGCTTGGCCAGCTCTAATGCGCGAACATATTCATCTTTTTCGATGTCACAAAACATTAAATCGAATGGACCGGACTCTTCTTCGAGGATGGTCAAAGCGTCGCCAAAACGCATGTCGGTGCGATCCTCGATGCCGCCGCGTTTGAAGAACTCGTTTGCCTCATTGACGTTCGATTTGCTGTTCTCGGTGCCGATCACCACGCCGCCGTCGGTCATTGCTTTGGCCATCCAATACATGGTATATCCGAAACCGGATCCCAGCTCAAAGATGCGCTTGGCGCTCGAGGTTTGTACCAGAACATGTAAAATGCGACTGCATTGAATGCCGAGGTACGGGAAGTTTCGCGACTCGGCGAGTTGACCCATTTCTGTCAACACCGGGTCGGGCTCGGGACGCACGCGTTCGAGGTAGGCGTGCACAGCCGGATTGGTGATCTTGAAATCGTCAGCCATTCATCGTCCCGTTCTGATGGGGAGTTATCCGTGTTTGGATTCGAGATACCGCTCGGCGTCGATAGCGGCCATGCATCCGCTGCCGGCAGCGGTCACCGCCTGGCGGTACACATGATCCTGCACATCGCCGCAGGCAAACACACCCTCAACATTGGTCCTGGTGCAATCGGGTTGTGTGATCAGATAGCCGTTATCATCCATGTCGATTTTGCCTTTGAGGAATTCGGTATTCGGACGATGCCCGATCGCCAGAAAGAGCCCTTCGAATGGCTCTTCGCGCTCATCGCCATTCTGTGTGTCTTTGACCCGCAACGCTCTCAGGCCGGTTTCGGGTTCACCGATCGCTTCGGTGACCACCGTATTCCACATGAAGTCGATCTTCGGATTATCGAAGGCGCGTTTCTGCATGATCTTCGAGGCCCGCATTTCATCGCGCCGATGGATGATCGTCACCTTTTCAGCGAATTTGGTCAGGAAAGTCGCTTCTTCGACAGCCGAGTCCCCGCCGCCGACTACGGCAATCTTTTTGCCACGGAAGAAGAAGCCATCGCAGGTTGCGCACGCGGAGACTCCGTGCCCCATCAGACGGGCTTCCGATTCCAGTCCCAGCAACAGGGCGCGGGCACCGGAGGCGATAATGACTGCATCGGCGGTAAAGTCTCCCTTCGTAGTGTGAACCGTATGCGGTGGACCGGAGAAATCGACGTCAGTGGCGGTGATGGTCCGACAGTCAGCGCCGAACCTTTTGGCCTGCTCGCGAAACTCGTGCATCAACTCAGGTCCCATGATTCCCTTGGAAAAGCCGGGATAGTTTTCAACGCCGGTGGTGATGGTCAACTGACCGCCCGGTTGGTCACCCTCCAAAATGAGCGGTCTCAAATCCGCCCGTGCCGCATAGATACCCGCGGTCAATCCCGCCGGGCCGGTGCCTATGATTACAACTTTGAAGTGATTCTCTGCCATGGTCATCTCCGAGTGCTATATTTAAACCCAATCCGACCGCATTCGTCGGGAGAGATCGGCTCACAGGGTATGTTTCGGCGCGGGCCGAAGTCAATACCGGCGCATTACGGAGATAACAGAACCCTGTTCCCGCGCGGAGTGTCGGGCACAACAGCCAGCGACGCGAAAAAAGACCGCCCCGTGTCGAGTGACACAGGGCGGCCAGCGGTTTCGATTCAATGGTATTTCGTGACTTACGCCGGAACGGCGCTGGCTTTCACCTGCTTCTTCAGCCAGTCGGTCGTCGATGACTTCGGACGGATAATCGGCTGGCCCATGGCCCGTGCGACCACCGCCTGCGAACAGATACCCAGCGAACGTGAGACGGAGAAGAGAACCGTGTAATACGGGAATTCCTGGAGCCCGTACTTCCACAGCAGCGCTCCCGAGCCGGCATCAACGTTCGGCCACGGATCGCTGATCTTCTTCACCTGTTTCAGCACTCCCGGCACAACCTCGAACACCTTGGCCACGGTCTGGAAGACCGGATCGTCGGCACAGTACTGCTTTCCAAAGGCGAGGAAGGCGTCAAAACGCGGATCGGTCACACGCAGCACGGCGTGACCATAGCCCGGAATCACTTGGCCGGACTCGAGTGTTTCCCACGCGTACTTTTCGAGCTGTTCATTGGACGGGACACCGTCAAACTTCTTCATCGTCTCCAATACCCAGCCGAGGCACTGCTGATTCGCCAATCCGTGGAGTGGTCCAGCCAACCCGTTGAGGCCGGCGGACAACGCATAGTACAAATCGGAGAGGGCCGAATTCACCGTCGCCGCAGCGTTCGCCGAAACGTTGCCGGATTCATGGTCGGAATGGAGCACCAGATAGAGCCGCATGAGACGAGCAAAATCACCGGTCGGATCAGGGATGCCCAGCATGTGCACGTAGTCGCCCGACCAATCAAGGCTCGGATCGCTCGGAATCCGATCCCCCTTGCTGAAGCGGAGACGGTAGACATACGCGGCAATAGCCGGGAGTTTCGCGAGGATGTTCAACGCGTCGTCCAATGTAGCGTCCCAGTACTCAGCCTTGCTGAGCCCTTGGTCGTAACGGCGGCGGAATTCGGCTTCCTTTTCCATGCACAGAATCGCCGTGTTGAACATGCACATCGGATGCGAGTCTTTGGGCATGGCTTGCAGCACATCCCACACGTAGCTCGGCACCTCGGCCCGCTTCTTCAGGTCTTGCTGCAGATCGTGCAGTTGGCTCTCCGTCGGCAGCGTACCGGTCAGTAGCAGCCAGAGGATTTCCTCGGGGATGCGGTCAGTCAACTCACTGACATGCGTCCCGCGAATGACCAAGCCCCGTTCGGGCTCGACCGATGATGTGTCGCAGATGAGGGCACGGATTCCACGCGCACCTCCAAGGACCTGCTTGAGCGTGACTTTGGTCACTTCCGTGTCGCCGTATTCCTTGGCGAACGCTTTCATGTCGTCACGCCACTTGGGAATGAGTTCCATCAGTGTGTCGCGTAGTGCTGACATCGTTCTACTCCTTGGCTTCCCGGTCATGGACGGAATGAATCGTATCGTTTGTATTCAGTGGCACCTCGGGCAAATCGCTTCCGAGCGTGCCCGTTACGGATCTACCGACGAATTACCGATAGGTCCCCACCTATTGCACCTATCGGAGTCCGACTGGTGTTTGCTAACACCTTGCCAGAATTGGATCAAGCGCTTTGTGACGAAACGTGCTTACTCCTGACAAAATCTGATTTGCCACACGTGTGAGAGCCGCAAGCGAGGCGTATTGTTGCGGCGACACCCAGCCACGCGCAGGGTGTTGGAGTCCGGGCTCGACGTTGCGCAGGCGCACAGCGCACACCCGGCGGACAAAGAGAGGTTGAGATGATTCGCAAAGAAGACGCCCTTGAGTATCACAGTCGGGGGCGACACGGGAAAATCGAAGTGGTGGCGACCAAGCCGTGCTACACCCAGCGCGACTTGTCACTGGCATACACACCCGGGGTGGCGGACCCCTGCCGCGAAATTGAGAAGGACCCACTCGCCGCGTCGCTCTATACGGCTCGTGCCAACCTGGTTGCGGTGATCAGCAATGGTACCGCCGTACTCGGCCTTGGCGATATTGGTCCGCTGGCCGGCAAGCCGGTCATGGAAGGAAAGGGTGTCCTCTTCAAGCGCTTTGCCGACATCGACGTCTTCGATATTGAAATCGACGAGAAAGATCCCGACCGGTTAGCCGATATTGTCAAATCGCTCGAACCGACATTCGGTGGCATCAATCTCGAGGACATTAAGGCGCCCGAGTGCTTTCACATCGAGGAGCGGTTGAGGGCCGAGATGGACATTCCGGTGTTTCACGACGATCAACATGGGACAGCCATCATCTCCGGCGCGGCGCTGCTGAACGCCTGTGAACTCGCGGGGAAGGATCTCGACAAAGTCCGCGTGGTGTTCAACGGCGCGGGTGCATCGGGCATCGCCTGCGCGAATCACTATGTGTCGCTGGGCGTCCAATTGGAGAACATCATCCTCTGCGATTCTCGCGGCGTCGTCTACAAGGGCCGTGAGAAGGGTATGAACAAATACAAAGAACGATTCGCCAGTGAGACATCGCGGCGAACGTTGGAAGAGGCGTTGGTCGACGCCGATGTCTTCTGCGGCTGTTCGGTGGCCAATACCGTCACGCAGGACATGGTCCGCTCGATGGCCGCCAACCCGATCATTTTCGCGATGGCTAATCCCGATCCGGAAATCACCTACCCCGATGCAGTGGCCGCACGCGATGACCTGATTATGGCGACGGGACGATCAGACTACCCGAACCAGGTGAACAACGTCCTCGGTTTCCCGTTCATCTTCCGCGGTGCACTCGACGTGCGCGCGCGCGCCATTAACGAAGAGATGAAGGTGGCTGCCACGCGCGCGCTTGCGGACCTGGCGAAGGAACCGGTGCCCGAATCGGTGGCCCAAGCGTACGGCGGAGAAGAGGTGAGTTTCGGACGGGAGTACATCATCCCCAAGCCGTTCGACTATCGCGTGTTGCTTTGGGAGGCCCGCGCGGTGGCTAAAGCGGCAATGGAAACGGGAGTCGCACGCATACAACTTGATCTTGATGAGTACGGTAAGCGTCTCGAAGCGAGCCTGAGCCGGTCGCGCGCCATCATGCGTCACGTCATTAGCCGCGCCAGCGAACGCCCCAAACGCATCGTGTTTCCCGAGGGCCGCGCTCCACGCATTCTCTACGCCCAGCGGGCCATCCGCAACGAACGCATCGGCACACCAATCTTGCTGGGCGAAGTTGACGTGATCAAAGCCCACGCACAGGAACACAACATCGACATCAACGATGTGGAGATCATCAATCCACGCACCTCGGAATGGGCCGAAGAGTTTGCGCAGGAGTTCTATCAATTGCGCCAGCGCAAGGGTGTTACTCTTCGCGACGCCCGCCGCCTCATGCAGACACGCCATTACTTCGGACTCATGATGGTTCGCTTGGGGAAGGCCGACGGGCTGGTCGCCGGGGCGAGCATGCACGTGCCCGAATTGCTAAGACCGACATTCGAGGTGTTTCCCACGCCATCCGGAACGCGGCATGTCGCCGGCATGACCATGGTCATACTGAAAGACGATATCATGTTCTTCGCCGATACCACGGTCAACATCGATCCGACCGCCGAGGAACTGGCCGATATCGCTTGCAGTTGTGCACGGGAAATCCGATCGCTCGATATCACCCCGCGAGTCGCGTTGTTGTCGTTTTCAAACTTCGGGTCTGTGGACCATCCGAACGCCCGGAAGGTCCGACAGGCTGTTGAACTGATCCGCGAGCGCGAGCCGGATCTGGTCGTCGACGGGGAGATGCAGGCCGATACCGCCGTCTGTCCGGACATCCTGCACGAAACCTATCCCTTCTCACACCTGAAAGAGCGCGCCAACCTGTTGATTTTCCCCGACTTGCAGTCCGGCAATATTGCCTACAAACTGATCCAACGACTCAGTACGGCCGAGATCGTCGGGCCGCTGATGGTCGGTTTGGAACGGCCGATTCAATTGCTCCAAGTGGGGTCCTACACCGTGCGCGATATCGTCAATCTCGCCGCCTTCACCGTGGTTGAAGCGCAAGGCAAGATGCAGCGGGAACTCTTTGCCCGCAAACACGATAGATCGGCCCAAGCGGCCCAGCCGGCGGGCCACAACTGACCCACACAACTTCACGGCATCGGATATCAGCGAAGAGGTGTTCCAGTACGGAGCACCTCTTCGCCTCCAAAGGTCGGAAATAGACTGGCCGCCTATGTGTATGATACTTGCAAGCCAATGATCGGCATCTCGACGGTTCTCACCGGCTCGGTCTTAGCGAAATGTTCTTCCCCGCAGGGAGGAACATCGGTATACATGCACAGGTCGGTTGAGCGTATGCCGGCATTCAGCGAATGATGCAAGGGGGAGTTATGTGGACACGAGTCCTGTTTCTGATGACGATTATGGCGCTGGCGTCATGCCAGGGAGGGGCGAGCGTGACCGGTGATGCATCGGAGCGTCAAAAGGGAGCGCCTGTCGACTCACTCGACAGCGACCTGGTATCGTCCAACACGCAGTTCGCCATGCGCCTGTTCAATGAGGTGGCGACACCGAATCCCGTTGAGAACGTTTTCATTTCACCGCCGAGCGTGGCGGTGGCGTTGGCGATGACCTACAACGGGGCCGACGGCGAAACGCAACAGGCGATGGCGCGTGCCCTCAATATCGAGGGATTCGAACTCGCCAAACTGAATTCGTCGTACGCCGACCTGTTGGCACTGTTGCAGAATCCCGACTCCAGCATTGAATTGTCGATTGCCAATTCGCTCTGGGCGCGCAAGGGATTGCCGTTCCGCGACGATTTCCTCGAACGCAACCGGGAATCGTATGCGGCACGGATCGAGGAACTGGATTTCGCATCATCCGATGCGGCACGGACGATCAATGACTGGGTGAATGACAAGACGCGCGGAACAATCAGCAAGATCGTCGACGATCCAATCGATCCTGAGTTGATTATGTTCCTGATCAATGCGATTTATTTCAAGGGTACATGGACCACCGAGTTCGCGGACTCGCTGACCGACGAGCGGACATTTACTCTCGCTGACGGTTCTCGCATTCAACATCCGCTGATGTCAACCACCGATACACTCCCATACTTCGCTGGCGAGACGTTCCAGTCGGTGAGTGTGCCGTACGGGTCGGGACGGATAAGCATGTACGTGTTTCTTCCCAGTCGCGATTCGGACTTACCGGCTCTGCTTGCGCAACTCAACACGGAGAATTGGGATCGGTGGATGGAGAGTTACAATAAGATGGAGGGGGATTTGGCGCTGCCGAAGCTTCGCGTGGAATATGATGTCAATCTCAATGACGCGTTGAGTGCCCTGGGTATGGAGGTCGCATTCAGCCCAGATCGGGCCAACTTCGGGAGGATGTTCCCAATTACCTCCGCACAGAACGTTTACATCAGTGCGGTCAAGCATAAGACATTCGTTGAAGTCAATGAGCAGGGCACGGAAGCGGCGGCGGTGACATCGGTTGAGGTCGCGATCACAGAGTTTAATCCCAATGCTCCGCAACGGTTCAGCATGATCGTGGACCGGCCGTTCCTGTTCGCCATTCGCGACAATCAAACCGGCATTGTGCTATTCATGGGTGCGATTGTCGATCCGAGTGCGGGGGGGTAGAAGAATCACGGTGTGCAAGAAACAGGTGCTCGGTACGTGTAAGAGTGTTACTGGCAGGGGCGTATTCAATGCGCCCCTGTTTTCTGCTCGATAGAGCGATTGTCATAAGTATTCTCCGATTGCGACGGCGATCCATTGGGCCGTCACGAACCCTCGCTGTCATCCCCGCGAAAGCGGGGAGCCATTTTGAGCCCAGCCACGCGCGGAAAGTGGATTCCCGCTTTCGCGGGAATGACAACACTTCTCAATTTAATCGGAAAATTATTCTGACAATCGCTCTAAATATCCTGGTCGCTGGTGTCGACTTTCGTACTTCTCCAGCCGCCTTCTTTCTTCACGTAGAACTCGCCCTTGCTGAGACGTGTGATGTACTCTTTCGTTGCACGTGCAACGCGCGGTGACAACGCTAATGTCCCAAGCAGATTGGGGACAGCCATCAGGGCCAGCATGGTGTCGGAGAAATCGATCACCGGGCCCAAACTCCAGATGGCGCCCATGAAGACACAAATCACGAAGATCGCTTTGTAGGGAAGGACTGCCTTTTCGCCGAACAGATATTCGGTGCACTTCTCACCGTAGTAGCTCCAACTGATCGCCGTCGAAAATGCGAATAGGAACACCGACGTGGCCACAAACAGCCGTCCAAATCCCTTCATACCCGAGTCGAATGCGGCAACGGTCAGCCGGATGCCGGTCACCTCGCCACCGGTGACCGCGGGATCTTTCCAGAGTCCGGACAGGAGAATCACGACTGCGGTCATCGTACAGATCACGATCGTGTCAATGAACGGTCCGAGCATTGCCACCACACCCTCACGGATGGGTTCATCGGTCTTGGCGGCCGAGTGCGCGATCGGCGCCGAGCCAAGGCCGGCTTCGTTCGAGAACACGGCACGGCGCACGCCACCCACGAGGACCTCACGGAATGCCACACCGGCAAACCCGCCGACCGCGGCGGTGCCGCTGAAGGCATCGTGGACAATTCGCCAGAGCATGTCTGGAACTTCGCTGAGATTCATGAAGATGATCACCATCGCGCCGATCACATAGACGATTGCCATAAACGGCACAATCTTGCTGGCCACCGCACCGATGCGGCGGATTCCGCCGATGATCACCGCGGCCACGCCGACAGCGAAGACGATACCCGTGAGCCAGACCGGAACGCTGTATTCCTCAAACAGGATCGCCGCGGTTTGATTCGACTGGAACATGTTGCCGCCGCCGAACGACGCAATGGCTCCGAGCAGGGCAAACGCTCCGGCGACGTATTTCCATTTATCACCCAATCCCAGACGGATGTAATACATTGGCCCGCCCGAGGTGACGCCACGCTCGTCGACTTTGCGGTACATCACCGCCAGGGTGCAGGTCGTGAACTTGGTGGCCATGCCGAAGAACCCGGCGACCCACATCCAGAACACCGCTCCCGGACCGCCCATGGTGACCGCCACGGCGACACCGGCGATGTTGCCCAGCCCGACCGTGGCCGACAACGCGGCGCTTAATGCCTGGAGATGGGAAATCTGGCCCTTGTGTTTGGGATCATCAAATTTCCCGGCAACGACTTTGATGGCATGAATGAAGGTGCGCAACTGCACGCCATACATGCGGAGCGTAAAGAAAATGCCCGCACCGACCAGCAGGATCACGAGGGGCAATCCCCACGCGTAACCCGCTGCTGCACTCAGGATTTCAGCCACTGACATGGAGGATCATGCACACAACGGCGTTGAGGATGCCGTCATCCGCCGGGTGGTCGTTTGTTGTCGCGTATGGAGTTGCTCAACCGCTGTACGGCCAAGACTCCGCTGGAACATCGCATTCACGGCGCCCAGTCTACCCCGGAAGGGGAGAAAATACAACGGGTTTTTGGACGCTTCAGATCGGCGCGACGCGATCGAGAGGTGCTACAAAATCATTGATCCCCGATCAATACCGGCCGCGCAATAGGCCGCTATCGATCGGGGTCGAAATCGGGTACATGATGTTACGATAGGAGTTGTCAGTGACTACTTTGAGCCACCGGGAATGTGGTTCACATTAAAATGCGTCGGAACGGGCAACGCCAGGGTGACGCACTGTCCGAGAGTCGGACCGCAGACCGTCATGCTGGCACTGGCCAGCGTGCAGCGGTCGCGAATTGCCGTGTAGACGTAGGCATTCCCGGTTGATGGAAAAGCGAGTTGCCCACGTGTCTCCATGACACATCCGTTTCCATTCCGGGTTTCATAGAATACCGTGTGGATGGCCTCGTTCATATCCTCACAGTCGACAATGAACGGAAGTTCAATGTCGTCCATGAAGATGTTATTCGGAACGACTTTACACTGTGAGATCACTTCTGGTGACTTGATGATCACCGGCTCGCGATTGAGATTGTCCGCTGGTCCGTTGATTGTCCCGGAACCATCAGGGGAACACGAGGTGAAAATTGCGATGGCGGTAACAAAAGACAAACTGGCGGTGATTCGTCGCATAAGATGCATTCGGACCCTCCTCCGAGATGTGTGCTGCGACGCACGGGGTGAACATTCCATTACTCGGGAAGTGGGGTAGCACTCCCAGTTCGCACTTTACGGATTCGGACGTATTCTTGTTGCGGAAGAATAGAGATCGAATGAAAATCAGACCGACAATGTGTGGGAAATAACTCGGCCTTAACCCGACGCTTCAGCCCCTAGTAGATGAGGATGGGACGCATCGGATGGGCCCCATCCGCGCTATCCCTGGATTGCCGACCTGTCTCGACACACACAGTGGCGCTACCTCTTCATGTATTTGTCGAACCAGTCGACGATGAACTCCAATCGGGCAATGCGCCGGTCGGGGCGGCCATGGCGCGACAAGCCGTGCGGTTCCTCGGGGAATCGTACCAGCTCGGTGGTGCGGCGCAGATACTTCAAACGCGTGTACAATTGTTCACCTTGTTCAATGGCGCAGCGCAGATCGTTTTCGCTGTGAATGATGAGAAGCGGTGTCCGAATGTTGCCGGCGTAGGTCAATGGTGACATCCGTTCGTAGCCTTCGGGATTCTCCCAATACTGGCCACCAAACTCGTGGCGCCACAGCCAGCCGAGATCGGATGATCCAAAGAATGTTCTCAAGTCGACAACCGAGCGTTGTGTCACGGCCGCTTTGAATCGATGCGTGTGGCCAACAACCCAGTTGGTCATGTATCCGCCGTACGATCCGCCTGTAATCCCCATCTTGTTCTTATTAATGTACGGTTGGCTTTCCAGCCAGTCGGCGGCGGCCATCACATCTTCGTAATCGACTGTTCCCCACCCGTTCACGATTGCTTCGGTGAACGCGCGACCACGTCCCTGCGATCCGCGCGGATTGGTGTACATCACCACGTATCCTTTTGCGGCCAAAGCCTGCATTTCGTGGAAGAAGGAGTAGCCGTACTGAGTACGGGGTCCGCCGTGCACTTCAATAATCGACGGATACTTGCGGCCGCGCTTGAAGTTCGGTGGCTTGAGCACCCAGCCCTGGATTTTGGTATTGTTCGTCGACCGGAACCAGACTTCCTGTGGCTTGGGAATCTGCACCCCTTTCAGCCAATCACCATTGATCTTGGTCAGAATACGTGGGCGCGGCGTCTTCTTGTCCAGCTCAACAATGCCAATCTCAGCCGGTGCCGTTTCGTCGCCGATCAGCAGCGCCGCCCGTTTGCCACGCCAGCCGAAACTGATTCCCTGGACATGATACTTGCCGCCGAACAACGGTTCCGGGATTCCGCCGCGACGAGGCATGGTGAAGGGCAAGGTTGCACCGGTATCCGAACAGAGAATGGTCAACGTCCGGCCATTGCGCGACCATTGGGGAGCGATCATGCCAAACCCTTCGCCGGTATCGGAAATCGTATCGTCTTCGGGCTGACGGTCGAACTTGGGCGTGAGATTCTTCGCGGCGGGGCGCCCTTTCGCTCCGACAATCCAGGTGTGCATCGGGACCACACCAAATGGCGAGTCGGGCTGGGTGTGCCCGAGGTAGGCAATCAGTTTGCCGTCGGGCGAAAACGACGGGTGTTCGACTGGCCCTTCGGGTGTGGGGATTCGACGCGGTGTTCCGCCACGGATTGGCACCGTATACAATTCCATCCGATTCGGGTCGCGGTCTGGATCGGGACGGCGATTGGTGACATAGGCAACGGTCTTCCCATCGGGTGATACCGCCGGTGACATTTCTTCGAAACGCCCTGTGGTGAGCTGTGTCCCCTCACCCGTTTCCACATCAAATGCCCAAATGTGAAACTCGTCTTTGGGCAGAAAGCCCGCGCCATCAAGACGGTAGAATAAACGGGTGATGTGCCGATACACCGGAGTCTCCCGTTTCGGTGTCTTGCCATCGTCCGACTGCTTCTTTTCCTCGTAGCCCCTCTCAGTCATCCCCGGTGGGTCATTTTCCCGGTACATGCAGACGACGGTTTTCGAATCGGGTGTGAAGACCAGATCCGAAAACACGCCGTCCTTCTCGACCAGTGGCTTTGCCTCGCCGCCGTCGGTGGGCAGCAGGTGGATGCCGGGATGGTCGCCACGCTTGGAAACAAACGCGATGTAATGGCCATCCGGCGAGAAGACCGGACTCGCATCGCCGCGATCCCCGAAGGTTAATTGGCGTACATCGCTCCCGTCGGCACGACATCGCCACAGATGGGAGTGGTACTTTTTCTTATCCTCGGCGGCGGTTTCGACCACGAAGCAAATCGTCTCTTCATCGGGGGAGAGTACAGGGGAGCGGACGAATTTGATCCGGGCAATATCATCAAAACTGATGGGCCGCTTCTTCGTGGTTCGTTTGGGTGGCACGTATTCCTCCTGTGAGAATCGAAATCACTGGCAACTTGAAACTTCAAGTGGGCGTTCACCCCCAACTCAGCCGCTGAACATAAGGACCATCCCGTTCACACAGAAGTGAAAAAACAGGTCTAAGCCACTGTAAGAGGATGTGAAGATCATCGTGGCGGTTTCGATAACTCCTTGTGGCGGAAATTGTTATTAGCACAAGGGGTGTCTGGTGACCCGGCCCCAGGCAAATCAGGGCAGGGAACCCTTGGGAAAGGTAAGAGGGTTGTGTATATTGGCAGGTTACCCCCCACGGAGGGGCGACACAGGAGAATCTGATCGACAAGGACAACAGGCGGGGCAGACAGGCACCCACACGAATCACTCCCACCGAGTGCCGCATCGAATCCAATATGACGATATGAGAACGGTAGGGCGCGTGGCCGCGTTCCAGCATCATCCCGACCCGTCCACACGCCGAAACGTCAATTGAAGAAGCAACGAGTGCATGGCAGCCGCCGGCATCCGTCGGTTGTGCTGTACTGCCAGCGGGGTAAATGACTCATGCAGAGATTTAGCATCACGCTGTCCGCGGTCGTTCTCATGGTATTTGGCATGGTCATGTCGGTAACAGACTATGCGCACGCCGGACGCATCGAGCCCAACTTCGAGACGTATTTGCAGACCGCCGGTCCGGATGAGATGATCCCGGTGATGATTCGTCCGGTCGGAACGGTGACCGGCCAGTCACTGAAGAAGCAACTGGCAACGGCGTACAAAACTCGCGGAGAACGTCACCGGGCGGCGATCACCACATTGAAATCCACCGCTGACGCCACCCAGCCGGCGATTCGGCGCGCCCTTGCATCGAAACAATTTGACGGTCGCGTACATGACGTCCGCAGTTTTTGGATCGACAATGTCATCACCGCAGAGATGACGCCGTCGGCGATTGCCGAAATCGCCAGCCGGGCCGACGTCGATGAAGTGCTCATGATGCCCGAGGTCGAATTCTATCGCTCGATGGACGAGTACAGCGACGGGTCGCCAGCCCCCGCGGGCACCGAGGTCTTTGATGCCGTTCCGGGCATCCGCGCCATTCGAGCGGACTCGGTGTGGGCAATGGGCTATACCGGCAAGGGACGCCTCGTCGCCAGTATCGATACGGGCGTGGATGGTTTGCACAACTTTCTCAAGGACAAGTGGCGCGGTAACAACGGGTATTCGCCGCAAGAAAGCTGGTTCTATCCGCTCGACAATTCCACCGTGCCGCGGACCTTTCCGGGCGATAGCGACGAACATGGCACCTTCGTTATGGGGATCATGGTGGCGATTCAGGATTCGACAGTGCGCAATGATCCCGATCTGGACACCGTTGGCGTAGCCATTGAAGCCCAGTGGATCACCGCTGCTGCAATCGATGTGACCGGCGTCAATATCTTGGAGGCGATGCAGTGGTGTGCCGATCCCGATGGCGATCCCAACACCGAGTTGGATGTGCCCGACGTGGTCAACAATTCATGGGGATCACCGGTTGTGAGTTTCTTCAACGGTGTGCGCGCACCACAACCGTGCACCGATGTGTTCTGGAATGGGATCGACAACGTCGAGGCCGCCGGCGCGGTGATGCTCTTCGCCGCGGGGAATGAGGGGAACTTCGGTGAACGGACAACGCGCGATCCCGGCAATCGGGCCACGACCGACTTAAACGCCTTTGCCATTGGCATGATTGACCCGCATATCGCCGAGTATCCCGCTCATGTGCTGTCATCCCAGGGTCCATCGGAATGTGACGGCGTGTCGATTAAACCGGAGGTCGTGGCACCCGGTGTGAGGATCCAGACCACACGGCCCAACGGGATTATGAGACAAGACGTGCTGGGAACCTCGTTCGCCGTCCCGTACGTTTCCGGTGGTGTTGCGCTGATGCGTGAATACAATCCCAATGCCACGGTGGATCAAATTAAACAGGCGTTGATTGACGGCGCGACCGACCTCGGTGAACCCGGCCCCGACAATCTCTATGGTCATGGACTGGTCAACCTGAAGCGGTCCATCGAACTGCTACCGCCCAATGAGCAGCCCGCACTGTACATCAAACGGGATCAGTACCTGCGTCCGGGTCCTGGAGAATCGACTGAGATGGTCATCACGCTGCGGTCGGCCGGGACAGAGGTGAACGATGTCATGGTCACTGTCGTCTCCGAAGATCCCCGCTTGCTTGTCGTCAATGGCATTGCACCATTCGGTGACTTTGTGTCATTTGGTGATACCGCCAGCAACGCCGCATCGCCGTTTGAATTCGAAGTGAGTGAGACAGCGCTCGAGGGCGAGCGATTGAATCTGCGCTTTGAGATTACCGGATCGGGTGGCTACACGCGGACGAAACGAGGTGCCATTCAGGTTGGTCCGACGCGGACCGATGATGTCTATACTCACGTCGGTGGCAACTTTGTCCTGAGCATTGCCTCGATGGGAATGTTCGGCATGCATCCGCAGAGTATTGCCCCGCGAGCTGGAGGGCTCGGGTATTCGTATCGCGGTGATACTGAGCAGAGCATGTTCGAAGGCGCATTTCTTGTTGGAATCGGACCGGACCAGGTGTCGGACAACGCGCGTGACGGCGCCTCATTCCCCGACTTTGATTTTCAAGTCGATCCGGGCGGCCAGTTGCAGATTCAAACAGCTGGTTCCCAGTACGTCGAAGAAACACGCTCTGCGTTTTCTGATGCCACCGCCGAGAATCCGATCGGCCTGTTCATTGTTCAGCGTACCTTCGTCGACAATGATCCCGACAACGACGATTACCTGACAGTTGAGTATACCATTTATAACCGGTCGGGCGCCCCGGTCGACGATCTGCATGCGGGACTGTACTTCGATTGGGATTTCCCATGGTTGTCCGGTCAGAATGATGAGGGTGGCTACGATCTGTCTAATGGTGTCGGGTGGATGGTTGGCAGCGGCGGGTCTCGGTATCGCGGCATCGCCGTGCTCACGCCTCCCGGAGCGACGTCGTACCGGCACTTCCTGAACGATCCGGAGATCTATAGCCAGTTGGTTGGCGATACGTCGAGTTGGAATGGCTTCACCAATGAAGAGAAATGGAACGCAATGACCGGCGGCTTTACACAAACCGAACCGCCATCACCGCAAGACGGTTCGCATCTGATTGCAACTGGACCGTTTGATATTGCTGTCGATGATTCAGTTCAGGTTGCGTTTGCCATCATCGGGGCGAACTCCGAAGAGGACTTGCTGACATTCGCCGGGCGGGCGCGATTGCAGTACGCAACCGGTACGGTCTCGGTGACACCCGGCTCGATGAATTTCACCGCTCTTGTCAACGGAAACGACCCGGATCCGAGAACGTTAACCATTACCAACCTGACCGCGACGCAGGTGACGTTTGATGTTACGCATGCGCCCGATTGGGCGTTCGTGTCACCCATTACGGGATCGATCCTCAATGGAACGAGCACTGAGATTACGATTGCTCCGGATACGGATACACTGGGGCTCGGCACGTATGAGGATTCGGTCGTCGTGGTCACGGATGATGAATCCCTCAGCAAGGCTGTAATACCAGTCACTCTGACCATCGAAGCCCAGCAGTCCGCCGCAGTCGATCCCAACCCATTTAATCCCGCGGATGGCCCGGTCACCCTGCGGCTGGCGGTCAATTCCGGAACGCCGGAACGCGCGACGGCGACAATCTACGATATCGCCGGATTTAAAGTGCGTGATATCTACCCCAACGAAGTCTCGTTGAGCATGGGCATGGTCGAGGTTTTGTGGGATGGCCGCAACGACGACAAAGTCGTCGCGAATGGCGTCTATTTTGGTCACATTAAAGTCGTAGTCGGCGGCGGACCCGCCATTGACAAAACCTACACCATTGTGCTGAAGAAGTAGAAAAATCCGTTTTTTGTGCGCCGCGCACATTTTTACTTCCATAGCTTGATTGATCGAAAGAGCCCGCTTTACGGCGGGCTCTTGTTGTTGATGAAACTTCGTGATTAAATTCCCGTGTAATGTTCGAATGACAATGACATGTCTTCGATCCAAGGAGGTTCAAGTGACGAAGCAACACACGCAAGCGACCCGGTTGTGTCTGGGGCTGATCAGCGTCTTGGTGATTCTGGCGTTTGCCAGCACGGCGTTGGCGGCTCTTCCACCACTCATTCCTAAAGAAGTAATATTTGGGAATCCGGAACGGGCGCAGGCCCGCATTTCACCGGACGGGACGATGATGTCGTATCTGGCGCCGGTCGACAACGTTCTCAACATTTGGGTACGGACCATCGGCGAAGAGGATGACCGTGTCGTCACAAACGACACGCTGCGCGGTATTCGTGCGCATTACTGGGCGCAGGACAACAAGCACATCATTTATCCACAAGACGTGGGCGGTAATGAAAACTGGCACGTCTACTCGGTCGACATCGCGACCAAGACGACAACGGATCTGACTCCGTTCGAGGGTGTCCGCGCCGATCTGGCCGCCATCGATCCCAATTATCCCGATCAGCTACTGGTCACAATGAACAAGCGCGATCCCACCGTCTTCGACATCTTCAATATCAACATCAACACCGGCGAAGCCACTCTCGTCGGCGAGAACCCGGGCAACATCGTTGGGTGGATCCCCGACAACGATTTCAAGGTCCGTGGGGCGATGGAAACCACGCCGGATGGTGGCTTTAATGTGTTGGTCCGTGATTCGGAGGATGCCGAGTTCCGGACACTCCTTCACTGGGGACCGCAGGATGGCGACGGGTCACCGTACGGCTTCACACCCGACGGCGAAGGTCTCTATGTCGCCGATCCGCTCGAATCCAACGTCTCTGTGCTCAAACGCATCAACACGACGACCGGTGAGGAGACGATTATCGCATCGGATCCCCGCGTCGATGTCGGTGGTGTCATGATTCATCCGACTGAGTATCATGTTGAAGCGGTTGCATTCAATTACGATCAGGACCGTTGGCAAATTGTTGATTCGACGTTGGTGGATGAGTTCGAAGCAATACGTGATATGTCGCCAGGGGAATTTTCCATCGTCAGTCGCGACCTGGACGATGACACGTGGTTGATTGCGTTTTCGTCCGACGTCGAACCAACTCGTTACTACAGCTTTGATCGGAACACAAAAAACGGCACCTATCTCTTCACCACCCGACCCGAATTGGAAGAATACACCCTCGCGCCGATGACGTTTGTGGAAATCGAGTCGCGCGATGGGTTGACTTTGCCGTCGTATCTGACTCTGCCGGTCGGCGTCGAACCGACCAACCTGCCGCTGGTGTTGAATGTCCACGGCGGCCCGTGGGCACGCGACTACTGGGGTTACCATCCCGAAGTGCAATGGATGGCCAATCGCGGCTATGCGGTGTTGCAGGTGAACTTCCGCGGCTCGACCGGATTCGGCAAAGAGTTTCTCCACGCCGGCGATAAAGAGTGGGGTCGGAAGATGCAAAATGACCTCACCGACGCAGTGCGCTGGGCGGTTGACCAGGGTTATGCCGATCCCGAAAAGGTTGCGATTTACGGCGGATCGTATGGTGGTTACGCGGCCCTCGCTGGCGCAGCGTTTACGCCTGATCTGTACACCTGTGCGGTCGATATCGTCGGTCCGTCCAACATCATCACGCTGATCGAGTCGATCCCGCCGTACTGGGAACCGATGATGAAGCTGTTCTACAATCGTGTTGGTGATCCCAACACCGAGGAGGAAATGCTTAAACAGCGGTCGCCGTTGTTCTCGGCCGACAAGATCGAAATCCCGATGTTGATCGGGCAGGGCGCCAACGACCCGCGCGTCAAGCAGGCCGAGTCAGAGCAAATCGTTGCCGCACTAAAAGCGAACGAAGCCTATGTCGAGTATGTCGTCTATCCGGATGAAGGCCACGGCTTTGCCCGTCCGGAAAACCGCCTCGATTTCTACGGTAAGACGGAGAATTTCCTCGCCCGCTACCTCGACGGACGCGTGGAAGAGTAGATTCTGCACCGCGATTTCTGTACGTTCAGCCGGCCGGCTCAATCAGAGTCGGCCGGTTACATTTGTAGGAGTCTGCATGGAACGCAATGTTGCAACACAACAGGCAACAGTACCACTCGTCCCTCGCGAATTGTTTTTCGGAAATCCCGAGCGGGTGCAGGGAAGGTTATCACCTGATGGGAAACGGTTGTCCTTTCTGGCCCCACACCATGGCGTGCTCAATGTGTGGATTCAGAGCCTCGACGGCAACGATGCCCGGCCGCTGACCGCTGACCGGGAGCGCGGCATTCATCTGCATCATTGGGCGTACGACAATCAACACATTTTGTACCGGCAGGATCGCAACGGCGACGAGAACTGGCATGTCTTCGCATGTCGGTTGGATAGCGGTGCGGTACGAGATCTGACGCCGATCGAGAATATCCAAGCGGCCATTCTCAGTCTCGATCCCACGTTTCCCGATAAGATCCTCGTCCAGTTGAACAACCGTGATCCACAACTGATGGATGTCTATCGCGTGTCACTGGTGACCGGTGAGATGACGCTGGTGGCTGAGAATCCGGGGGGCATTGTTGGTTGGATTCCCGATCACGAGTTCCGGCTGCGTGCGGCGTATGCGGCCAACCCCGACGGTGGCTTTGATCTGCTGGCGCGTGGGAAGGAAGAGGATGAGTTTTCTACGCTGATGCATTGGGGACCGGAGGATGATGGGCACCCCTACGGTTTTACGCCGGACGGTAGTGGCATCTACGTCGGTGATTCGCGTAATGCCGAAACGATTCGTTTGAAAGTGATCGACATCCCATCGGCCGATGAGCACCTGATTGCCGAGAATCAGAACACCGATATCGATGACGTGTTGATTCATCCGTCGAAGCACAATGTTGAAGCGGTCGCGTTTCATTACGATCGAAAACAGTGGCAGCCAATCGACGACGGTGTGCGCGATGACCTGACGCGTTTGGCGGAAACGGTTGACGGTGACATCGACATTGTCAGCCGTGATCTCGATGATCGGAATTGGCTGATTGCCTGTGTGCGAGATCGTGAGCCGGTTTCGTATTACCACTACCAGCGCGGCACCGAGACAGCACTCCTTTTCTCGACCAAACCGGAATTGCAGAAGTACACGATGGCGCCAATGGCGTTTGTGGAGATCACCGCACGAGATGGACTGACATTGCCATCGTATCTGACCATTCCACCAGAGTCGGCCGGAACGAATGTGCCGTTGGTGCTGAACGTGCATGGTGGTCCCTGGCATCGCGACACCTGGACCTTTCACAGCGAAGTGCAGTGGCTGGCCAACCGCGGGTACGCCGTGTTGCAGGTGAACTTCCGCGGCTCGACCGGATTCGGGAAGTCGTTTCTGCATGCCGGCGATAAAGAGTGGGGCCGGAAGATGCAGCACGATCTCACTGACAGTGTGAAATGGGCCATTGACCAGAGCATTGCCGATCCCGAACGGATCGCGATCTTCGGCGGCTCGTACGGTGGCTACGCTGCGTTGTCTGGAGCGGTGTTTACGCCCGACTTGTACCGGTGCGCGGTGGCCATGGTCGGTCCATCAAGCATCTTGACGTGGATGGCATCCATTCCACCGTATTGGAAACCATTGATTAAGCTGTTCCACACACGCGTCGGCAATCCGGACACCGAAGAAGAGATGCTCAAAGAGCGGTCCCCGTTGTTTTCGGTCGACAAGATTCGGATCCCCATGTTGATCGGCCAGGGTGCCAACGATCCGCGTGTGCGCCAGGAGGAATCGGAACAGATCGTGGCCGCATTGAAATCGAAGGGTCACGAAGTCGAATACGCCTTGTACGAAGACGAAGGACACGGTTTATGCCGTCCCGAAAACCGTTTGGACTTCTATGCCCGCGCGGAACGATTTTTGGCGCGGCATCTGGGTGGGCGGTGTGAGGAGTGATTGACGGAGGAGTGTCGTCAAAGGACCGATGCCTGAAGCGCGAGTTGTTCGCAGTTGTCATCCCCGTGAAAGAGGGGATCCATTTTCCCATTCTGGCGATTTCCCAAAATGGATTCCCGCTCTTGCGGGAATGACAGCGGGTGATTAGTCATGCCCCCAACCCCCGATGATATCCGCGCGAACGTCGCTCGATTCACCGACGAGTTGCACACGGAGTGCGCCCGGCTGAATCGGCCGCCTGACGACATTACCATTGTCGCGGTGACGAAGACTTTTCCAGCCGAAGTGGTAAGCGCCGCTGCAGAAGCGGGGCTGACGATCTTCGGAGAAAACCGTGTGCAGGAGACCAAGGCCAAGATCGGACAAGTACAAGCATCGTCACTGATTTCGTGGCATCTGATCGGCCACTTCCAGACGAACAAAGCCAAAGATGCGGTGGCGTTGTTCGATCTGATTCACTCAGTGGATCGTCCCGACGCGGCCGACGCGTTAAACCATCGCGCCGAGTTGGACAGCAAGAGTCAGGACATTCTGATTCAGGTCAACACGACCGCCGAAGCACAGAAGTCGGGATGCCATCCGGACGCTTTGGACGACCTTGTCGATTCCGTAACCCGATTGCCCCATCTGCGTTTGCAGGGCCTGATGACGATCGGTCCGTTTGTCGACGATCCCAAGCCAATCGCCGGTGCATTTCAGCTTCTGCGGGGGCACTTCGAGCGGCTGGCCGATCGGGACCTGGGCACCGGCGTGATGCGGCATTGTTCGATGGGGATGACCGACGATTGGCGGATCGCACTGGCCGAGGGGGCGACCATGCTGCGCATCGGCCGCGCCCTGTTTGGCGAACGCACTTGAGTTGGTCCTCGGCAACTTTCGCCGAAACGCCCGTATAATATCCGTAGCCGACTGACCGTCCATCTGGCGCCAAGGAGCCGTCCATGAGCCGTGCCTATACGATTCGTCCCGATGATATCCGTGCGCAGGAATTCCGTACCCGCATGCGTGGCTACGATCCCGCCCAGGTGCGCTCGTACCTCGAGGAACTCGCCGACCAGGTTCAGCATATGCATGTTCAGATGCGGGATCTCCGCAACCGGCTCAGTGATGCGCAGCAGCAGTTGGAATCATCCTCGGGTGGTGAAACGACAAATGTATCGATCCCAACGCAGCAAGTGAGCGAGGAGTACCATCAGGCGGCCAGGGCTGGTGCGGAGGATGTGCTGGCCAAGGCACAGAAGGAGGCGGATTCGCTTGTTGCAGAGGCCCAGGCCGAGGTCGACGAACTCCGCAAGGAAGTGGCCGATCTCAATGCGATGCGTGAGCGGATCATCTCCCAGATCCAGACCCTGCTCCATTCGCAGTTGGAACATTTGGATCACCTGCGCCAAAGCCAGCAGGATAGCGACGATCAGAACGCTCCCGAGGCGCCGCCGACACTGGCCAATCTCGACGATACCACGCCCCCCGTGTGATCATCGAAGCAAGACCTGTCTTGAATTTTGCCCCCAAGTGTCCATATTCGCAGAATCCGGCAGATGCCGGCGCTATGGGATGAAGTATCGGTGCACCTTCATAACCGGAGACTGACATGTCCGACCGTTCAAGAGAGATTTCCGAAGCCACCGCCGCCGTACGCGCGCAAACCGACGCCGAACCGACCATCGGGATCATTCTCGGGACCGGGCTGGGGAAACTCGGCGACGGGATCGACGTCAAGCAGACCATCAGCTACGAGACCATCCAGCATTTCCCGCAGTCGACGGTCGAGACACATGCGGGACGGTTCCTCTTTGGTGAGCTGGAAGGCAAGTCTGTCGTGGCGATGCAGGGACGGTTCCATTTTTACGAAGGGTATACGATGCATCAGATCACGCTACCGGTGCGTGTGATGCACAACCTGGGGATCAAGACGCTGATTGTCTCCAACGCCTGCGGGGGGATGAACCCGCAGTTTGTCGCCGGCGATATCATGGCGATCACCGATCACATCAATCTGCTCGGCACGAATCCTCTGGTTGGTCGCAACCTCGACGAGTTCGGCCCGCGCTTCCCCGATATGTGCAATGTCTATGATCGCGACTTGATCGGTCTCGCCGAACAATGTGCACTCGATCTCAAAGTCCCATTGCAGAAGGGTGTCTATGCCGCTGTTCCCGGTCCCAATCTGGAGACCGCGGCCGAGTATCGCTATCTGCGCATCATCGGTGCCGATGTCGTCGGCATGTCGACCGTACCGGAGGTGATTGTCGCACGCCATCAGGGCACCCGTGTGGCCGGCTTCTCGATTGTCACCGACATGGGATTGCCCGATGCGCTCGAACCGGCCAATATCGAAGAGATCATCAGGATTGCTGGTGGGGCGGAGCCGGTGCTGTCGAAGCTGATCGGGGAGATGGTGGCGCGGATCAAGTGAAGACAGCTGCATTCATCCATCTTCAGGATCAGGTTCTGGGGCATTAGAGACTTCTTTGGATAACCCGTACTCTTGTGACAAGGAGTGCTTCTTAGAAAGTATGGGTTGGACAATTTCAGTATAGAGCCTTACACCGTGAGGATTTCCAAAGACATGTGCTATGTCCCAAAGAAGCCAACACAAGTACTTTGTACCCATGGTGACAGCCTGTGGAATGTAACTGTCGGAAGGCCCGAGCGTAAAGACAGTTGCTGATTTTGTTTCGACTGTTATTGCCCCGATGTTTGAGCCTGTCCCGTGCGAGAATTCGCAGAGTGGTCGATACTCAGCATTGTATACTCGTTTTAGGTCTTCTTGGACTCCCGCAGTACTTCGATTCTTTTCGACTTCTTGGATTACGTCCCAATATGACACCAATCTATTGGATATTGTCTCTAATGTCTTAAAACCATTGTTTCTACTCTCCGACCAAGTGCTTACATTATCAATTAACTCGTTGACCATCTTCGAATAAGTGTCATCCGAGTTGGGATCAAAGTGTAAAGAATTGGGGTTCTCACCACAGTACTTCCATACTCTCTGATCTTGAACTACTGATGAGATGGCGGGAAGAGCGTTAAACAGGGGCGCACGCAGTTGTGGCTTCAACCTTATCCACTTTGCAAGGAAGTAACCTTCCAATATCTTTCGAACAAGCGGAACCGCTTCTGATCCATAGCCACGTTCACATAGGACTCCAATCGCTCGATAGGCTCGCTGGCCAATTGCACAGAGTTTCATTAGTGCTTCTCTGTGCTCAGTTGAGCCGTCTTCAGCCTTTATCGCTGAAACTGCATTCTTACACCATTCCGTCAGATCCTCATCGAGTTTCTGGTGAAGATCGAAAATGTTAGCTAGTTTAGTCCTTCGGCTGTTCGTGGTCACTTCGAGGTCCTTATATATTGGTTCTATTGGTCATCGATCGATTAATCAAACTTCCCCTATATATACGAATACCGGCCCTGCGCACACACACAGGGCCTGTGTTTCCTGCGAACGAGCGTCATCGACTAGTGGTCGTGGCCCTCGTGGCCTTGCTGCATCATCTTCATCGCTGCTTCGGTCAATAGGGCGTTGGTCTCCTTGGCCATGGCGGCATACGCATGCAGTGCTTTGGTGCCCTCTTCGGAGGTGGCTTCAGCGACCGTTACGCTTCCCATCGATGTCGGGTAGGTCTTTACCGTCACATCCTCGCGTGCCGTCACCGTGCGCATGCCGATGCAGAATGGGCAGAGTTTCTCTTTGGCTTCCTCATCGCTCATCTTCATCGCGGCTCCGCGGGTCGCTTCACACTTCTTCTCGCACTCACGGTACGCCGGCACGACCGACTCATCGGCCATCATGAAAGTGGAAATGAACCCGTTATCGGTCTCAATCATGTCAAAGCGGATGTTCGGTCCCGGTTGCGGGTACTCGTTCATCGGTTTGCAGGCTTCGCAATTCATCATCTTCTCCATCGCCTGCTCGGGAGTCATGTTGCCGGCTATGGCCACGGCACCCACGATCGCGATGGCCAGCACCGCCAATCCGATTGTTCTCATCAGCGTCCTCCTGTGACGGTCTTTGCTTGTGTGTGATCGCCCCGATCGGGCTATAGTCTTCAACGTTGCTCAATTAATCAATGAACTGCCCTTCTGACATGCAGCGGGAAGTCTGTCACCAGACCGCGTAGGCCGGGCCGCTCGCACCCAGTGGGGATTTAGCTCTATTAAAATTACACAGGCTAAGTCTCTGGAGCACTGAGAAATGAGTCTCATAACTTCGGTTTTTGCAATCATAAGGGAGAAACATGACTACAATTCTTTTCAATGTGTCGTAAACTGATTGAAAGATTTAGGCGCATAAAAGAGAGGTTAAGTGGAGATAAAACTTACCGATACGCTCCGCGACTATGTGACGGCCATCCACAAGCTTGAGCGTCGCACCGACTGGGCGCAGACGCGTCAAATTGCCGAGCGGCTGGGTGTCACTGACGCCGCCGTGACTCAGGCAATTGGACGGCTCGCCGAGATGCAGTATGTCCGTCATCGCAAATACAAAGGTGTCCAACTGGCCCCCAAGGGCCGCCGAATCGCGATCGAGATGATCCGTCACCACCGGCTGCTCGAGACGTTCCTCTACGAAATTCTCAAGATGCCCTGGGACATGATCCACGATGAGGCCGAAAAGCTGCAGGCGTACATTTCTCCCGAATTCGAGCGCCGCATCGATGCGTTGCTGGGGCATCCACGTTTCGATCCGCATGGGACGCCGATTCCCGGCCCGGACGGGGAGATGGAGCCGGTCAGCTACCAGCCGTTGCTGGAGGTCGCGGAGGTGGGTCAACAGTTCATTCTCCAGCGTGTGTCGGATCGTGATCCGAAGCTCCTGCGGTACCTGGAAGATCTAAAGCTGACCTTGGGTACCGAACTTGAGGTGGTGGAAATTCATCCGTTCGATGGGCCGATTATTGTTTCCGCCAACGGACAGCGCCATGTGCTCGGACGGCAACTGGCGCGGCGCATCTTTGTCATACCGGTGACGTCCGATACACCCACTCCTGCATCGAGGAATGACAAGTCATGAGCGTGCAAAAGTCCCCGCCTGTCACCAATACCACGCCGAAGAGCACCGACCCCAAGTGTGTCGATCTGCTGCGTGAAGCATTAGACGAACACCGTGGCCTGGCGGGCGCGTCATGGAACCGTCAGAAGAACCAGATTCAACTGTCGTATTCGGCCGATCAGATTTCCGATAAAGCCGTGCGACGAATCAGCGAAGAACTCAACCGTCGTTTCTCGCGGCGGTACCGGGCCTGCCAGTTCGATCCCGAGCGCGGCACCTGTGAGGGGTGTTCACGTGCCGCCATGGGTGCTGCACCGGAGAGCCAATTTTCCGTCGACTTCGACAACAACCATATTGTTGTCGAATCACCCAACGCGCCGACATTGGTCAAGGCCTACAAACAGGAGATTGAAGCCAAACCGCCCCCACCCCCAACAGCACACTGGAAATCGTGGCTGAAACAGCACCATCTGATCATTTGGACGACGCTCGCCGGCATATTAATTCTCTCCGGCTGGATCACGGAGTCATCGGGACATGAACTGACGGGTCATATTCTCTACTTGTTGGGTTACTTGTCCGGTGGCTGGCTGGCAGCGAAAGAGAGTTTCGACGGTCTCCGTGAGTATCGCTTCGACGTCAACCTGTTGATGACTCTGGCGGCGATCGGCGCTGCGATTCTGGGCCGATGGGTTGAGGGCGCCACCCTCATCTTCCTGTTTTCGCTCTCGAATACGCTCGAACACTATGCCCTCGAGCGCACTAAGAACGCGGTCCGCGCATTGATGAATGTGCGCCCATCAGAGGCACGGGTTCAACGCGACGGCGCGCAGATCAAAGTCGCAGTCGACGATCTGCAGGTCGGTGATGTGGTCATCGTCAAACCGAGTGAGAAGATCCCGGCCGATGGAATCATCACCGACGGACGCGCGACAGTTGACACGTCAACATTCACCGGTGAGTCATTACCGGTCGAACGCGGGCCGTCGGATGAGGTGCTCACCGGGACAATCAATCAATCCGGGCAGATTACCGTGCGCGTCACCAAGCGCGCGGCCGATACCGCACTGGCGGCCGTGATACACCGTGTCGAGCAGGCGCAATCGGGTCGCACACCGACACACAGTTTTGTGCGCTGGTTCGGTCAGCGTTACACGATTGGTATTCTGGTCGGCGCCTCTCTGGTTGCCATCATTCCGCCGCTGGCATTCGGTTTCGATTGGTCGGCGATGTTTTACAAGGCGCTGACACTGCTTGTGGTCGCCTCCCCGTGCGCCTTGATCATCTCCACACCCGCTGCGGTGTTGTCCGCCATCGGACGGGCGGCGCGTCGTGGTGTACTGTTTAAGAGTGGTGCATCGTTGATCGACCTTGGCAATACCCGCGCCATGGCATTCGACAAGACCGGTACGCTCACCCAAGGTCGGGCGCAGTTGACCGATGTCGTTCCATTAGACGGCGCCGGCGAACACGATCTCCTCGCGATGGCGGCCGCAGTGGAAACCGGATCCACGCACCCGTTTGCCGAAGCGATCATCAATGCCGCACGCGAGCGTTCAATCGACTACGAGCCCGCCGTCGACGCGGTCACTCATGCGGGACGCGGCGCCGCCGGTGTCTTGGCCGACAAACGCCGCGTCGTTGTGGGTAATCGGAGCCTATTTAAGCGAGAGAATGTCACCGTCGACGCGCTGGCGGAAGAGACCATGGCATCGTTTGAAGCCGAGGGCAAGACGGCGGTGTTGGTGGGTGTTGATCGTGTGCTTGGCGTGCTGGCGATCACCGATCCACCGCGCGCCGCCGCGGCTGATGCGGTTGCCGCCATTCATCGACACGGTGTCAAATCAGTGTCGATGCTGACCGGTGATCACGAGCGGGTAGCGCACGCGATGGCCGAACAGTTGGGCATCGATACGGTCAAAGCCGAGTTACTGCCGGATCAGAAGGCCGATGCAGTCGATGATCTCATGCGCACACACAAATCGGTCGCTACGGTGGGTGATGGCATCAATGATGCACCCGCCTTGGCGTCGTCCACTGTCGGAATTGCGATGGGCGGTGCTGGGACTGATGTCGTTTTAGAAACGGCCGATGTCGTGCTAATGTCCGATGATTTATCGCGCTTACCGTTCGCCCTTCAGTTGGCGAAACGCACCAACCGGATCATCAAACAGAACCTGACATTCGCACTCACTGTCATCGCTCTGCTATTGATTGGAACATTCCTCGGCAAAATCCGACTACCGGTAGGCGTAGTGGGTCATGAAGGATCGACGTTGTTGGTGGTATTGAACAGTCTGCGGTTGTTGTGGCAGAAATGAAAAAGACGGAGCGCCGAGTCCCAGCGGACGGGAATGACAACGAGTTCGATGCTTTCCCGATGACGTATCCGATTACCGGGCATGCCACTCGCGGTCGCGTGTGACGGGACAGGTGATGCACTGGTGGTGCTCGGGCTATCGGACAGGAATTCTGCCAGTCGCTATAAGAGCCGTGTGCCCCACCCCAATCGGGTCCGGCTTTTGGGACCCGATTGGGGTGGGGTTACACGCACCTACTTATTCCTCACACCCCCACAACCCCTGCACGCTGCCCCACCATAATTGTTTCCTCACGGCCGGGGCCGGTGGACACGATGAGAAGTTTCACACCCAGGGTGTCGCTCATAAAGGTAAGGTACGAACGTGCGTGTTTGGGGAGATCGTCATATTCTGTGATCCCGACGGTCGATGATTTCCAGCCGGGGAGTGTGCGGTAAATCGGTTCGACGTCGTCGAGTCGTGCCAGGTCCATTGGCGGATTGTCTATGTCTTGGCCATCAAGGCGGTACCCGACACAGACCGGAATCTCTTCGAGTTTATCGAGCACATCGAGTTTGGTCACCGCAATGTGTGTGATGCCGTTCACGCGAACGGCATAGTTGAGCGCGACCAGATCGAGCCAGCCGCAGCGACGCGGTCGCCCGGTCGTGGTGCCAAATTCGTTGCCGTGCTTGCGCAGGTGATCGCCAAACGTATCGGTATCTTCCGTCGGAAACGGACCGTTGCCGACACGCGTCGTATACGCCTTTACCACACCGACCACTTCATCAATCGAATGCGGTGGCACACCAAGTCCGGTAAAGACACCACCCGCCGTTGTATTGGACGACGTGACAAACGGGTACGTCCCGAAATCGATATCGAGCAGCATTCCCTGCGCACCCTCAAACAGAATCCGTTTGTTGGTGTGCATTGCGTCCCGCATGATGAGCGACGCATCGACGAGCATCGGAATAACGCGATCGCGGAACTGCATTAACTGATCGAAGGTCGAATCAACCGTGCATCCCAGTGTCGAAAGTTGTCCGTGGCTGATATTATCCCAGTAACCGATTACATACTCCAAGCGATGGCGCAACCGGTCCGGATCGAGCAAGTCAGCCGCCCGCACACCACGTCGCGCCGTTTTGTCCGCGTACGCCGGTCCGATCCCGCGCATGGTGGTGCCGATCTTCTCACCGTTCTGGAGATTCTCGCTGTGTGCTTCCAGCAGTTTGTGATGTGGCAGGACGAGATGCGCCGCCGCGGCGATGTGGAGACGTCCCGACGTATCGATACCGCCCGATTCGATCTGGGCGATTTCATCGAAGAGTCGCGGCAAATCGACCACAACACCATTACCGAGCAAGCATTGGGTATTGGCGCCAAGGATACCAGTCGGCACCAGGTGCATGGCAAACACCTGTCCGTCGACTTTGACCGTGTGACCAGCGTTCGCCCCGCCCGAATAGCGCACCACCCAATCGGCATCGCGTCTCAGGATGTCGACAATTTTGCCCTTTCCCTCATCGCCCCACTGCGTTCCCACAACCAGTCGATTGGCCATCGTTATGATCTCCCTGTCCGAGCGGCCTGTTCTTGTCGTACAGTGTTGACCCAGCGCCACAGTTCATCACGGCCAACACCGGTGACAGCAGAAAACGGTGTTGGCTTGGGTCCGTCTGCACCAATCAGTGTTGTCCACTTGCTCAATGCACGAGCACGCTCATTTCCGGATAACTTATCCACCTTCGTCAGCACCAACAGCCACGGACGGCCCCATCGGTCAAGCCAGTCAACCCATTCCGCTTCGATCTCTGTCGGTTCACGGCGAATGTCGAACAATGAAATCATCGCCGATGGGCGATCCTTGAGCACCAGGTAGTCATCCATCAACGCCGCCCAGTCCTTGCGCATCGATTTGGATACCTGCGCGTAGCCGTACCCGGGGAGATCAACGAAGTAAAATGGCTTGCCGCTTCCCATGTGGATCTCAAAGTAGTTTAAGCAACGCGTCTTGCCCGGTGTGCGCGACGTTTTGGCCAGTTTCTTCTGGCTGGTCAGATTGTTCAGCAGCGACGATTTGCCCACATTCGATTTCCCGGCAACCGCGATTTCAAGCAGCCGATCTTTGGGCAGATCGCTGATCTTGTAAACACTCTTGACGTATCTCGCCTCCATGACAGACACAATCCGTCATTTGCGCGTGAGTGGATGTACGGGTGCCTGAGTAAAAACAACTCTGGCGCCTCGCTCATGCATCATGCGCTCTTCTTTTTCGGTTCAGCAAATTTCAACTGCGGTTTGGCTGTTTGGCGAACGACATCACCTGTGATGGTAACCTTCTTGAGATTCTCAAGCGACGGAATCTCGAACATCACGTCGAGCAAGGCCCGCTCCATAATCGAACGCAATCCCCGTGCACCGGTCTTGCGCGCGACCGTGCGTGCGACAACTTCCTCCAGCGCATCGTGGCGGATGTCCAATTCGACACCTTCCATCTCGAACAGAGTCTTGTACTGCGATACCAATGCGTTGCGTGGTTCGGTTAATATGCGCAGCAGTGCCGGTTCATTCAGTTCATCGAGTGCGGCCGCAACCGGGAGACGTCCGATCAATTCCGGTATCAATCCGTAGTTGAGCAAATCCTCCGGTTCGACATGTGAAATCACATCGGCCGTCGACATCTTACCGAGATCAACCGGATTGCTGTGAAATCCCATGTTGCGTTTCCCGATGCGCCGATTGATGATCTGCTCGAGCCCGTGGAAGGCGCCCCCGCAAATGAACAGGATGTTTGATGTGTCGATCTTGACGAACGCCTGTTCCGGATGCTTGCGTCCGCCCTTCGGCGGCACATTGGCAACGGTTCCTTCGAGAATCTTCAGCAGTCCCTGTTGCACACCTTCGCCGGAGACGTCGCGCGTAATCGATGGATTCGCTTCTTTGCGCGCAATCTTGTCGATTTCATCAATGTAAACAATGCCGCGCTCGGCACGCCTCGGATTGAAATCGGCAGCCTGCAGGAGACGAACCAGAATGTTCTCAACGTCCTCGCCGACATATCCCGCTTCAGTGAGCACGGTGGCATCAGCGATACAGAAGGGCACTGCCAACTTGTGCGCCAGCGTGCGAGCCAGTAGCGTCTTACCGGTACCGGTCGGGCCGATGAGGAGGATGTTGGATTTTTCCAGATCAACCTGCTTCTGCCACTCGGGGTAGAAGACACGCTTGTAGTGATTGTACACAGCTACCGAGACAATGCGCTTGGCTTGATCCTGCCCAATGATGTAGGTATCGAGGTAGCTTTTAACTTCTTCCGGATTCGGCAGCGAGTCACGATCCGGTTCCTCGTCGGGGACGTCAGCCGTCTCGCTCTCAGTCAAGAGGCCATAGCACGTTCTCACACACTCGTCACAGATGAGCGCATGGAAGCCGGAGAAAATCTTGCGGACCCGGGTTGGGTCTTTCCCACAGAATGAGCAACGACCCTTCCAGAACGATTCTTTGCCCTCGGGCGGACGGTCATTCGGCCCTTGGGGCGGGCCTGGTGGTTGAGTGGTCATAGCGGTCTATCCCTATGCGGCCGTAATGGTTTGCATCCGGCCAAACGAAAGGCCGCGCGGGCAACCCCGCGTCGGCCTCTCTCTGATGCAGATCAAAGTATACTAAGACTTGGTCTTGTCAGTCACCTTCTTTTCGTAGACAGTGTCAATCAGCCCATAGTCCTTGGCTTCCGAAGCCGACATGAAGTAGTTGCGGTCGGTGTCCTTATCAACCTGCTCGTAGGACTGTCCGGTGTGCTTCACCAGGATCTCAGTGAGCTGCTTTTTCATCTTCAGCAGCTCTCTGGCGTGGATTTCGATGTCCGAAACCTGTCCCTGCACACCGCCCCAGGGCTGGTGGACCATCACACGCGCATTGGAGAGCGCCGCGCGCTTGCCCTTCTCGCCGGCGGTCAATAGCAAGGCGCCCATCGACGCGGCCATACCGACACAAGTCGTGGCGACATCGGGCTTTACAAATTGCATCGTATCGTAGATCGCCAGCCCGGCCGACACCACGCCGCCCGGCGAGTTGATGTACATGAAGATGTCTTTCTCGGGGTCTTCCGCTTCGAGGAAGAGCAATTGCGCCACCACGAGGTTGGCGATGTTGTCGTCGATCGGTGTACCGATAAACACGATCCGGTCTTTCAGCAGGCGCGAGTAAATATCATAGGCGCGTTCGCCGCGACCGGTTTGCTCGACGACCATCGGGATTAATGTCATTGGGTTCGGTCTCCTTGTTGGCCCGGCGAGTCGTTCACCGGGGGCCCTGTGATGCCTCATTCCTACTGTCCATTCATCGGCTTGGTGGCCGTGGCATTCACTCCATCGGGTGTTTACGGGAATGATGGGGGGCACCGTTGCGGTCTCAGGAGGCTTTTTCGCCCGACGGTGTCACAATCTGCGGATTGAGCACCCGCGGGACATTGGTGACATCTGCCTGCGAGACAATGTATTCATACACACGGTTTTCCAGTAGTGATTCATGGATCTTCTGTTCGGAGGGCCGGTCCTCGGCATCCTCCGGCCAGGTTTTCAGTATCTCCTTGACCTCCTCATCGGTCACCTTGAGGTCTTCCTGCTTGGCGATTTCAAATAGCGCAAAGTCCCAGCGGAATTGCTCGATCGCCGACGGTTCGAACTGTTGGCGCACCGCGTCCCGGTCCAGATCAGGGTTAGCCTCTTTGATCTTCTGGTGCACGCTGTCGATGTAATCGTCCAGCAGCCCCTGCGGTACCTCAAACTGGTTCGCCTCGACCACCTGCTTGCGGATCTGCTCGGCGACGTGCTTGTTCGATGACTGGTCGGCGCGGCGTTCGAGGTTTGCGCGCACCGCCTCGCGCACCTTGTCGATCGAATCGAAGTTGCCGAGCGACTTGGCGAACTCGTCATTGGCCTCCGGCAAGTCCTTCTGCGCGACTTGCTTAAGCCACACGCGGAAACGCACCGTTTTGCCGGCCAGATCCGGATCGGGTTCAGTGGCGGGATAGTTGATTTCAACCTCTTTGCCCTCGCCGATCGTCATTCCCGGCAAAGCGGCGAGGAATTCCGGACGGGTCTTGCCTTCTTTGAGTTCGAATTTTACATCATCGTACTGGTCGTCGGCGTTAGGCTGTTTGCTGTCATAGGTCTTTTGCAGGTTACAGGTCACGACGTCGTTGATCAACGCCGGCCGCTCGACCGGAGTCAACGTGGCCCCCTGCTCGCGGAGTTCGTCGAGGGCCATCTCGACGTCTTTGTCGGTGATTTCATAGACCCGTTTTTCCAGCTTCAACCCTTTGTACCCGGTGATTTCGATCTGGGGACGAATTTCGATCTCGAGTTCAAACTCCATGTCGACGCCCGGCTCGAATTTCACTTTCGAGAGCTGCGGCTGGCTGACCGGGATAATGTCGAGTTGCTTAAGGGCGGCGTCGTACACGCGGGGGAGAAGGTACTCCATCGCATCCTGATGGATTTCGGTCCGGAACCGTTCCCGGATCACCGAATCGGGGGCCTTGCCCTTGCGGAATCCCGGTATCTCTACCTGCCCCTTATACTTATTGGTGGCACTGGCGAGGGCCTTATCGACCTCGCTCGCCGGGGCTGTAACCTCCAACGTCCGTTTCCAACCGTCTTCATTCGTAACTTTTGCTTGAACGTCCATAACGCTCCCACTTGTGTGTATGCCAATCCCTCAGAATGGCCCAAGATAGGCGACAGCCATTCCGAATCCCAGAGGTTTTCGGAGTGATTGGGTGGGGTCTGATTGAGGGGGACACCCGCCTACATTACAGAGTGATCCTAAGGTGAGTTACGCATGTCCCTGATGGCAAAAAGCCGCCATCAGGGACATGAGTGATGGCCAGTTGAGCCTACAAGTCCCCGGTCGGCTGCACGGTCGCGCCCTCGACCATCAGCACCACCGCCCGCTCGGGGGACCGGGTCATGTGCATGACCCCGCGCGGGACCGTGAATCCCTGGTGCGGCCCGAGCTTGACTGTCTGACCTTCGAGATCGATCTCGAAGGTGCCCTCAAGCACGAAGAAGAACTCGTCTTCGTTGTCGTGCTTGTGCCAGTGGAACTCGCGGCCACCGGAGAAGATGCCGAGTCGCACGACACAATCATTCACCCCACAGAGGGTCTGGTTAAACCAGGGATGATCGACCTGGCGCACCAGGTCGTGAATGTCGACCAGTTCGAGCGGTTCAAACTGTGTGTCGGTCTGGATTTGGTACTTGGCTTGGTCTGTCATCGCGTCACCTGAATTGAAATGCGAAAGGGGGGATTTGAACCCCCACGGGTTTCCCCACTGGATCCTAAGTCCAGCGCGTCTGCCAATTCCGCCACTTTCGCATCGTGCTGCTGTAACATAGAGTCAGTTACCGAGCGGGGAAAGCAAATCGCAATAAATTGTAGGGGCGTGCTGAGCACGTCTTTACGCCTTCGTCCACCACTCCACCCACCAATAATACTTGTATTCCCGCCAATCGACAACCTCGCCGAACGGTTCCAGTTCCCGTCGCATTTCATCCTCGGTGGGGTAGTTCTTGACGATCTCGTAGGGTGTGCCATCGTTGAGGATGCGTTTCCGATACGTGTTGCCCCGTTCATCGGTGCGGTGGAGAGGGGTCATCTCGCCTTCGACGAACATGTTGTCGATCATGACCACCGTCGATGCCGGAACGAGCTTATTGCAAAGCGTGCTGAGGAACTCGGCCCGCCGCTCTTTGAGAACGTGCGACCAAAAGAACCCGATGAAGCCGGCATCATGTCCGCTGGCGATCTCGGCAAGGCTGTATGCATCGGCGCGGACAAAGTCCATCCGGCAAGCGCCATAGTCTTTCATGTAGGCTGCTTCCATCACCTTGCTGCCGGCATCGGTGGCGGTGATCGCCTTCGCCGACTGGGCGATGAAGTGCGTCCAGTAACCGGTACCACAGGCGATATCGAGCACGCGCCGGCCAGCGAAGTGCGTGCTCAGCCGCTGGCGCAGATCGTTGAGATCCGGCTGGCGTTCCGGGACCTGGTAAATTGCTTCGTACTCCGGTGTGCGCCGCGAGTAGTACTCCAGCATGTCGGGATTCATGTTCACGCCTCGTTCCTATTCGAGACCCGCCTGTCGCTTGATGCGGGCCAAGCGCTTGGATTCGTTCTCCATCATCCAGCGAACCTGCGACAATTGTGAATATGCTTCTTTGAAAAAACCTGCTGCCATTGTCGAGTCGTTCTTCATCAAATGCAGTTCACCAAGTTCCTCAAACACGTATCCATCGCTCGTCCCCTGCTGCTGGTGTTCCTTCAATAGCGCCATCTGAATGGTCAATGCTTCGTTGACGCGATCCAGTGATCGCAGGCATCGGGCGACGCACCAGCGTGCAACCTGCAACCGTTGCAGATCACCCTGTTTCTGGTGTGCCTCCAAGGCTCTTTCAAATGCCGCCAGGGCGGAGTCATACTCGCCGCGATCGTGATAATCCCAGCCGATATTGTTGTTGATCGACCCAAGCCAGTTGACTGTACGCGGATCGTCGGATCTCTGAGCCAGCTTGATACCCCGTTGATTCCACCGCATCCTCTCGTCAGGATTGTCGACCGCCAGAGCGGCCATGTGGGCGGCATCGACGGCGAGATAGTCCTGTCCGGTCGAGTCGGCTAGTGCATAGGCCCGCTCGAACAGGGAAACTGATTTGTCCACCTCGCCACCCGAGCGGAAGGTTCGTCCCCGCTCTAAAAGGTAGTTGACCGTTGCGACCGGCAGGTTGTCCGATAATTGTGTCTCGACCGAATCGAGCAGTGCATGGGCCGTATCGAATTGGCCCTCGAGTCCGTGCGTTCGCGCAATCTGAGTCAGGAGGCTGAGGTAATACTCCTTATTGCCGCTGGCTTCAGCTTCTGGACAGATCGCGTCAAATCGCTCACGCGTGCCGGCGGGGTCGTCATAGTCCCAGATAGTGTGCAATGGCGGAAGTGCCTCTGCGGCATTGTCCTGCGCTGATGATGGCAGGCTCGTGGACATGATCAGGCACAGAAGTGCGACGGAGATAATCGGTTTCATCGGTTGTCCTCGTCTGGATACGATCGATCCTTCGACGCGGCAGCGCCGACGGTCTCGCTAAACAGGGAACATGCTTTGGATCGACCTGCTGAGTCAAGTCGGGGTATGGACTACATCATGCCGGGAATCGGGATGGTCATACCGGGGCCGCCCATGTATGGCCGCTCGTACCATCCCTCAAGGACCGACGTCACGAAGTAGGGCTCAGTGCTCCAGAGCTCCGGATCGACATAGATCGGCGACCGGATATCCTGCAGGCTGATATCGTAGGGGGCGTGCCAATCGTCACCGAGTGAGACCAGCAGGGTGCTACCGGGATTTGCCCGCAAGTGTTCTTCCAGATGCTCGATGGCGCCGCGACGTAAATGAATTTCCCAGAGGCGGCCGTTGCCCCAGATCTTGTCGACCACACGGACATACCGGACATCGTTGGCATCGATGACGTTGCGATTATTGGAGATGATCGAGAAGAACGTCTCCAGGCTGAACTGCATCGCATCGTTGGCGGGCGGCGGATCATAGTACTCCGAGAGGAGCGAATCGGCACTCGGCACCCCGACTGACGCCTGAATCTGCCATTTCTGCTTGTCCGGGAGAAAGGGATAGACGAAGGCGAAGAGGATCGCCAGGATCAGAATGCGGATCACAATTGCTTTGGTGTTGATGATGTGCATGGCGTTTGGTCCGTCCCGCAGCCATGATAGACTGCCTGTATCAACTATCTGTCTCGTATATATAAATCGGACGCTCCACCAGATGGTTGAGCGTCCGATCAAGAGATGCGGTCTCAGGCGCCGTCGCCGGGCAGCAGACGGACGCCGGCGCCCTACTGCCGCATCAGAATCAACCGCCGCCGCACGGTCCCCACACCCGCGTCCAGCTCAGCGTAGTAGACCCCATCGGGCACGAGACTCCCCGCCAAGTCGTCTCCACGCCACACCAGGGTGACCACTCCACTGCAACGTCCTCTGAACACGCGCACCGCACGGCCTAGACGGTCGACAATACGCAACTGCCACGCATCCACCCCGACGACCCGGAAGGCCAAAACCGTCTCATAGGTGAACGGATTTGGCAGGTTCGGAAACAGAATGACTGTTGTGGCAGTGGCTACGCTTTGTGTCATCGTGAGCAGACTCGTCCATGTGCGGGTCTCGATGGGCCTGTTCACCCAGCAAGATCCGGTTGATTTGGTGTCTGGCTGTCCGACAGACGGTCTTCGCATACACACGCGAAGACACAACTAAGCGTTCGCGTAAGATCTCAAATTGTTTAGATAGGTGCGCCTGTTACATCTCAACTATGGTCAGGCGCGAATAAAGCGGTCACAAAGTGGTCTAGCGTAGGGCTCCTTGACGAGCGGTTATCGCTCCAGAGTGCTCGCAGTATACACGGCGCTTTGGTCTCTGTCAATAGGGGGAGTGCAACTTTTTTCAGAGTTTGCAGTGGCTTGGATTTGCGCGAGCGGAGGTATTGTAATCCCGCGTCGTTCCCGCTCTCAGCCGCACCAGGGCGGGGCGGGTCTGCACCTTCCGAGACGCAGTGGGGCCCCTGTACCTTGGGGCGTGTTGAAGAACCCGTTCGCTTACGTCGTATGTGCGGGCTGGTAGAGGCTGTCTCACAAGTGGCGCGTGAAGGCGCACACATGGGTTGGCCCCTACGGTTTGTAGTGACAGACCTGTGTGTCTGCCCCACACGTGGTCGAATCGCATCACGAATAGAAATTCATGAGATAGCCGCTTCCTGTCTTACATTTCGGTGAAGCCGAAAGTGAGTTTCCAGATGCCCCAGGGTCGGTCGTCGCCATCCTCCGATTCCATTCATCCGCCGGAATTTACTCACGCAAGAGATTGTCCAGAGCGCCGATACAGGTGATAGGGTGGGGATAGGTATGGCAGGGCTAAAATGACAACCCGAATTGTCGTGCTTTTGTTGCTGTTTTCGACAACGGTCGAAGCGGGCACGATTCGTGGAACGGTGACGACCCCGACCGCACGTCCGGCCGCGCCGCCACGGTATATCGAGCGCCCGACCTCGCCCGCAGAGCATCAGGGCGACCGCGTTGCGAGTGCATCGTTGGCTGCGGTCATCGTGGAACCGGTGGAGGTGGACGAGGCTGTCCACACGGCGCCGGTGGCCGACACCCCCCGGGTCATGGCGCAGAAAGGCACACGCTTCGTGCCCAATCTCCTGATCGTTCCGGTCGGAGGCGTTGTGTCGTTTCCGAATCACGACCCGATCTTTCACAACGTGTTTTCCTATTCATCAGTCAAGACGTTCGATCTCGGACGATATCCCAAGGGTGAAACGCGCACGGTGACATTCACGGAGCCGGGAATCGTGCGTGTCTTTTGTGAGATTCACGCGTCGATGTACGCCGCGATTGTGATCACCGAGTCACCTTGGCATCAACTGATTCCGTCGGGAAGTGAATTCGAATTCACTGATCTGCCTGCAGGGCGATATCGTCTTCTCGCGGCTGATGCGATGGGGCGGTACACAACGACGGACATCACATTAGAGTCGAGCGACACCAGATCAGTGACGCTCGCATTGGAGCGATAGTCTGTGCACCTTCCGTTACGCGCCAAGTTCGCCATCGTGGCCGGCAGTGTGGCAATCATCGCACTGGGGTCGACGTTGTGGGCATTGAGCTATCGGCTCGAACGCCAAATGGCGGGACGCATCGGCGACTTGCTGATCGGCGCGGAAAATACCTTCACGCGTTGGGAGCACGAGCGACAGAACAACCTGCGTGTCCAGGCACGGATCATCGCACGGGACCCGCGTTTCTTCGCGGCCGTCGCCGAAGGTGATCCAGCGACCGCTCTTCCGGCGGCGCGTCAGTTTCAGGACATCGTCGGCAGTTCGTTGTTCCTTGTGTGTGATGACGCCGGCAAGACTCTGGCGATACTCGACCAGCGTGGTGAATCACGTGGTTTCTGCTGGCCGGAAACGGTTCCGCCGCAAGCGAAGCAATTCCGTTTTGAAAACGAGTTGCACCTGCTGCAAACGCGGGCTGTCACAGTCGGATTGGATACGGTCGGCTATGTGGCCCTGGGCGACCGTGTTGACGCCGGACTGGCGACAACGGTGGGCCAGATCGCCGGTGTCGATATTCTCTTCTTTGACAACAGTACCGTCTTTGGCTCCTCAATACCATCCGATGCCGCACAGCAATTCGTTCAGCGACTCAACCAGTCAGAAATGGACTCGGACGATCGCCTGCGTCCGATACCGCTGACGGTCGACGGCGAACGATATCTGTTTCGCATCGGTCCGATGATTGGCGGAGGAGATGGATCCTACGCCGTTGTGATGTCGCTTGATGAACGTCTCAATCCCTTGATTGCCGATATGCGGGAAACACTAACGATTGTCGGCGCTGTCGCCCTCGTGCTGGCGTTTGTCATCTCCTGGATCGTCGCGCGCAAAATCACCGCGCGTGTTCCCATTTTGGTACGCAGTGTCGAGGCGGTGGCACGCGGCGATTACTCACGTTCGGTGGTCCATCGCGGACACGATGAGTTCAACACCCTGGCACAAGCCGTCGATCGCATGCGCAACGCACTCGCCGCGCAAATGGAAGCAATTCGACAGGCCAACGCGGAGAGGATTGCCGCTGAACGGTTGGCGATCATCGGTAAAATGGCCTCGACCATCATCCATGATTTCAAAACACCGATGCAGGTGATCCGTTCGGCGGTGGAGATGACGTCGGTCGACGGTTTACCGGCACCCAAACGCGCCGAGTATGGTCAAATGGTTACGCGTGAACTGGATCGGATGGTCGACATGGCGCAGGAACTGCTCGCGTACGCACGCGGCGACCGTCGCATGGCGCGCACCACGGTGGTCGTCGATGATTTCCTTGCCGAAGCGACCGCCAGCTGGCGGCAAATCGCCGACCGTCAGGGCGTGACGATTGAACACATTGCCGGTGCGGGAGATCTGTCGGTTTCGATTGACCGTGACAAGATTCAACGAGCGCTCAACAATATCGTAACCAATGCGCTCGAAGTATTGAGTTCCGATGGTCGTATCATTATCGAAAGCGTCGCCCGCGGTGACTGTGTCGAATTCACCATTACGGACACGGGCCCGGGTATCCCCGACGAAATTCGCGATACGATTTTTGAACCCTTTGCCACATTTGGCAAAGTGCAGGGAACGGGCCTTGGATTGGCTATGGCCAAGAAGACCGTTGACGATCACCAGGGAACGATCACCGTAGCATCAGGCCCGGGACAGGGGACACAATTTACCATTCGCTTGCCGCGTCTGTTACGTGATGCTCCGCAAATCGCCACAACGCCATCACCGGAGGTCTCGCATGACATGCCGGTGGCTTAAGTACATTCTCGCCGTTGTCATCGCCGTCAGCGCGATCGAATCCGCTTCGGCACAGTTCTACGTGTCGGGATTGTTGGCGATGGTCGCACGCAACGCCGATGTGGCCAATCAACACAATCAGACCAATGTCGGACTCTCCACATTCGATGCCACGTATGGCCGTTTGTTCTTCGACGGACGCGTTACGGATCGCTTGGCGGGGTTCGTGCAATTCTACCTGAGTACACGTTACGATGTCTCGTTGTACGGAGCGTATCTACGGTATGACCACTCTCCGCAATGGCATCTCGAAGCCGGTCTGATCCCACTGCCCGTAGGGTTGTGGGGTCCTCGGACCTATGCAGACAAAAACCCGTTGGTTGGCGTGCCGCTGATGTACCAGTACAAGACGGGGCTGTCCGTGCGCGGAGAACTGCAACAGTCGGCTGAGGATATCCTCGCCCAGCGAGGTACGTCGAGTGCCGTTCCCGTTATGTACGATTTCTGCTGGAATACCGGTATCCATGGGTATGGTAGCGTTGGCCGTTTCGATGTCGGAATAGCCTTGCAGACCGGCTCGTTGGGGAGCCCATCGCGTAATACGCAGTACAACTATCCCAATGTTCTCGCGCACATCAGTTGGGTTCCCGGTCCCTGGTTGACTGTTGGCGGCTGGGGAGCAATGGGTTCCTACCTTCCGCCCGGATCGGAAGCCACCCTCCCCGGTTCTAACGCGCTGGAGGACTACCATCAGCAAACAGTCGGCGGCCTGGCTCGCTTCGCTCTTGGCCACTGGGAAGTCTATGCCGAAGGGCTGGTCAACCGATTCCAGCATCCGTTCCTTGGCAATCTCGATGCCACCGGTGGCTATGTGGACGTGCGCTATGGTTTTGCTCCCAAGTGGTTTGGCGCCGCGCGGATCGAGGGAATGAGCTTCTCACAGTTGGACCAGTCCATCGATCCCCAAATGTCACGTTGGGATTTCCCCCTGGGCCGTCTGGAAATCGGCGTCGGTCACAACATGACCCACAAGACGATGATCAAAGCAGTCACCCAGTTTGTCCGTTTCGATAACGCTCCCGCGTCGCTCAACGAGGAGATCTACGCGATTCAATTTGTTGCCGAGATTTGATGACCGGGACCGCCGAGTCCCTGCTCGGCGGTCCGTGGACCGGGGATTGTGCAGACGCGGAAGCACGGGCCTGAAGGCCGGTGGCACCACGATGCAAACGGAGAAGATTTGTGACAATCGCTCTGGATCCTCGCAAACGTGACACAGTCTCTCTTGGTCCACTGACTCCTCTTGAAATCCCGGCAATCGCATCGCATACTCGTGTCTCATGAGAAGAACCAACCACCTTATGACGCAGGAGTGACCGGTGACAGATAAGAGCGTATCACGGCTTTGGGCGGAGTTTGCAACCAATTTGAAGTTCGGTGACATCAGCGATGATGCGGTCAAGGCGGCCAAGCGGTTTTTGTTGGATTCATGCGGTTGTGCACTGGGCGGTTTTCATCACGAAGACTGTCAGATCATGAACAAAACCCTCAGCGAGTTCGGTGGCAATGCCCAGGCGACGGTCTGGTCGTCGGGTGAACGCACCAACGCCTATTCGGCGACATTGATGAACTCGCTTGCCATTCGCGTGATGGATTACAACGACATCTACTGGGAGGCCGATCCGTCGCATCCGTCGGATCTCATTCCGGCGGTCACGTCGTGCGCGGAGATCACCGGCCGCTCCGGCGCCGATGTGATTGCCGGCATCGTGTTGGCTTACGAGTTGGAAATGCGGTTGTGCGAATTCGCCGTTCCCGGCATCCGTGAACGCGGCTGGCATCATGCCTCGTTGACGCAGATCGCCTCGCCCGTCGCCGCTGGGTACGCGCTCGGCCTGAATGTTGATCAAATTGTGAATGCGATGGGCGTATCGACCTGCCACAACATGACAATGGGTGCGGTGGCCGCAGGAAAACTGACGATGATGAAGAACACCGTCGATCCGATGGCGACCGCATCGGGCGTCATGGCGGCGCGCTTAGCGCAATACGGTTACATCGGCACCGAATTGATCTTGGAAGGCAAAGAGGGTTTTTGTGAGTTGCTCGGCCCGGAGTGGGATATGGGACGTCTCACCGACGGGTTGGGCAAATCCTGGCGCATTGTCAATTGTGCGTTCAAGGCGTTCCCGACCGAAGCGCTCTCGCATTCACCGATTTCGGCCGCGCTGCAATTGGTCAAAGAGCACGACATCAAAGCCGATGATGTCAAACACGTGGTGGTGCGCACCATCGCGCGTGCCAAAGACATCCTCGCCGATCCGACCAAGTACGAACCCGAGTCCAAAGAAACGGCCGACCACTCGTTGCCGTATGTCGTCTCCGCCGCCATTGCGGATCGCATGATCACCCCGCAGCAGTTCACACCGGAACGGATCGCCGATCCGAAACTGCGCGCGCTGTTCCCCAAAATTGAAGTTGTTGCCGACGATGAGTTCGAACGCAATTTCCCGGCGAAGAAGTGTTCGGCAGTGGCCATCACAACCAATGATGGAAGGACCGTCGAAAACCAGGTCGACTACCCGCGCGGCAACCCGAACAACCCGATGAGCGACGCCGATCTGGAAGAGAAGTTCCGCGCGCTTACCGACGACGTGATGAATTCATCGCAGCAGGATCGCGTGATGGAAGCGGTCAACAACATCGACAAAGCGAAAGATCTTGGTGGTTTCCTGAAGGCGATGACGATTAGGTAACAACATTCTGGTCATTTCAGGGTGGATTCGGATTGAGGGGCCCACATACCCGGAGCGAACTCTTTTCGGACTTCGCGGATGGACGATATGGGTCCCACTGACCAAGTGGCCTGTTGGAAAAGTCGTGTGTTAACTCCGGACCAGATGATGTAAGCGAATGAGGAAATCATAACCTCGTGTAGGTGAGGCTCTTAGCCGCACCGGTCCGGCTACAGCGATTGTCAGAAGAGCTGTCCGATTCACGAGACCGTAGCATGGCCGTCCCGCTTGCCGTGAGCATGGTCGAACGCGCCATGCCGTACGGGCGAGGCGCCCGTGCTACATCGTCCAGTCAATCGGAAGACAATTCTGACAATCGCTCTAAGAGCCGCACCTCCGCGATGCACGTATGGGTTTTTCAACAGGCCCCAAGGTACAGTGGCACGCTTGGCCCGCCGCCGTTCGTCGCCGAGCACCGACGCCACCTGTGCTGTCAACCCCAACCGCCGGTCCGCCTGACGCAACAGCAACACACCCCCATCGCTGGCGACGTCCGCGCCACCAAAATGGGCCTCCACCAGCCGGCGTTTACACCTTGGATAGCGATACACTCGAGGGTTACATACTGTCACGGCGGAGCGTCCTCTGCTGTGTTGTCCACGCAACTCAATGACAGAGGGTTGAAGGGCTTCGCTACTCTTTTTCGTGAAATATCCGAGCTAGGGCATCCGACCATTCGTGGCATCGGCGAATAGAGCACAAGTCACATCCATACCAGAGCGTTATCCTCCTTTCAGTGACTTCCCACGATTTCTTGCACACTGACTTGATTTGATTCGTACACCCATGTATTGTCGCACCGATTGGAGATGCCACATTTGCCACCACACCGCGACCGATGATCCTCCACCGTCCATTGCAACTGATCGCACTGGTAATTGCCGTAGAATGCATCCTGTTAATAGTGTTCCAACGGGCCCAGGCAGACTCCTCTGTAGCATTGAACGGCCACGTTGTCAATTCGATTACGCAGCGTGCGGTCCCCAATGCCACTGTCCGTCTGCCCGATGTCCCGCATGTCGGACGCAGCAATGATGAGGGAGACTTCACGTTTGACCATCTGGCGCCCGGGCGCTACACGATTGTGGTGACGCATGTCGGGTATGATTCGCTGACCGATCGCGTGACACTGACCGACTCGGTCACCGAGGTCACGGTCCGCCTCGTCCCCCGTTCGATTCAACGGGGCGACGTTGTCGTGACCGCCACACCGGTCGAAGAGCGCTCGTTCGACTTGCCGCAGAATGTCTCGGTGACGCCTGAAGAGGACATCGACAAGCGTCCGGCCAGCACGACCGCCGAGGTCCTGCGCGAGGAGCCGGGCATCCTGGTGCAGAAAACAACCCACGGCCACGGCGCGCCGATCATTCGCGGTTTGATCGGACGGTATGTGCTGTTGCTCTACGACGGTGTGCGTTTAAACAAGCCCAACTTTCGCTTCGGCGGGAACCAGTATCTAAATACGGTTGATCGTGAATCGCTCGAACGCATTGAGGTCGTGCGCGGACCAACGTCAGTGCACTACGGCAGCGACGCCATCGGCGGTGTGGTCAATATGATCCCGGCCTCACCCCCGCTCGGTGAACAGCGGACACCGGCGAGTGTCGATGCGACCGCACGTTACGCCAGTGCCGACGATGCGCGCAGTCTCAGCGTATCGGCCGAAGGCGGTGTCGCGCGGCTCGCCGCGAAAGCAAACGTGTCGGTGAAATCCGTCGGCGATCTGGAAGCGGGTGAACCGATCGGTGAACAGTCGCCAACCGGCTGGGAGGAATGGAGCGTTGCCGGACGTGCGGGATTCCGTTTTTCCCCCCTCAGCCGCCTCTGGCTTGATCTGCACTTTGTGCGTCAAACCGACGTGCCCCGTTACGACCGGTATGTATCGGGACGATTCGACCAGTGGATTTACAATCCGCAGGATCGCGATTTGGCCGCACTACGGTTTGAATCTGAGATTCCCCAATGGGGGTTATCTTCAGTCAAAGCCAATGTCTCTTTTCAGCGCGAACTCGAGGGACGCACCGAGCAACGCGCTGGATCATCTGAAATCTCTTTCTCGCGCGATGAGATTACAACGTGGGGCAGCAAGATCTCCGCGTCGCGCCCCACGGCTGGTAATCATCTGCTGTCATTTGGCGCCGAAGCGTACCACGATCACATCGACAGCCGGCAGACGGTTGATAAAGGCGACACGATTGTCAGCGAACGGCCGACTTATCCCGATGATTCGAAGTACTCGCAATTCGGTGTGTTCCTGGAAGACCGGATTTCCGTGACCGAGCAGTTGATGGTCACGGCCGGTCTGCGTTACAGCCAATATCGCCTGCAGTCTCCGCTCGGTGAACCGTTCGGCGCTCTCGACGATACGTACGATGATCTCACCAGCGCGCTCTTTCTGAGCTACCATCCGATTCCAAAGTTGAATCTGATCGGAAGCTGGTCGCGCGGCTTTCGTGCACCGAATTTGAATGATGTTGCGGTGCTCGGATTCTCCAGCAGCGGAGTCGATGCACCCAGCCCGAATCTCGGCGCTGAAGGCAGCAATAATTTCGAACTGGGCATCAAATGGCAAACGGCGAGTGCCTCGGGACAACTGTTCGGATTCTACAACCGGCTCGAAGACCTGATCGACCGCGTGCCGGGGGCCTACGACGGTAAGTCGTTCTTTGATGAGAATGGCAACGGTGTCAAAGACCCCGGGGAGTTTGACATCTTTCAGCGTGACAACATCGGCAAGGCGCGTATCTACGGGTTTGAATTCAGCGGCCAGGCTGAGCTGACCCATCACCTGACATCGCGACTTCAGGCTTTCTGGACACGCGGTGAGGAAATCACCACCGATGATTACATGAGCCGCATCCCGCCGTTCATGGGCTTGACCGGGATCAGCCTGGAACCGTCGGAGCGCTGGAATGTCGAGTTTCTCACCCGTTGGGCGGCCGCACAACGTCATCTCTCCCAACGAGATATCGATGATTCCCGGATCGATCCCAGTGGTACCCCCGGATGGATCACCTACAACATCCGTATGCAGCTTGGCCTCGCTCCCCTGATCGTCCGTATTGGCCTCGAGAATCTAACCGATGAAGATTACAAAGAACACGGCTCCGGGGTCTATTCTCCCGGACGCGGTGTGACGCTCTCGATTCGATATGTGACAAATTGAAAATTACTTTAAGGCATTCATTTTCAACAGATTAGTGTTCTATCAGGAGTCTTTTTGACTTAGTCACAACACATCATGCTGCCATCCGTATCATTCGTGTTGTAATGATTCTGGACGAAGTAATTCCGGAGTCGATACAAGAGGATATGAGCCCTTCCATTGGAAGGGTTTTTGCAATGTGTTAGGAATCAATGAGTTGGAATTAGTCACGGACGAGCGATTCAAGAGTTACTGATTTACCATGGATGCCGAACAGCCACGAGATGATCAGTCATCTACGGGTGCGGCAGAGGATCCCGCACCAAGTGGCGTGGTCCCGCCGCCGGAGCGATACGATCTGAAGATTGTATCGGCCCTCAGGCGGATTGTCCACGCTAACGACGTTTACTCGCGCAAGCTCAAGACGCAGTATCAGACCACTGTGCCGCAGTTGGTCTGCCTTCTGGAAATCACCGAAGCCGGGCCGCTGAAAATCTCCGAGGTGGCCCGCCGGGTCTTCCTCAGTGCCAGCACCGTGGTCGGGATCATTGATCGTTTGGAGGAGCGCGGCCTGATCACCCGTCAGCGGGATTCGGTCGACCGGCGTCAGGTACGCGTTGGTGCAACAACTGCGGGTTTAAAACTCGTGAGGCAAGCACCGTCACCGTTGCAGGATGGTATCGCCAATGCACTGGCCCGTCTGCCCGAACTCGAACAGGCGACCATTGCACTGTCGCTCGAACGTGTGGTGGAGTTGATGGAAGCAACACCATTCGCTGAGGAGATCGACAACTCCACGGCGGACACAAAAGACGAACCGAAATCCCGAAATGGTTCTGCGAACACAGGGCCGCCATCGACACTGAACGGCGGATCCGGTGATCGACTTCAAGAACCGACAATGGGGACGGCTTAAGATCTAAGTCATACCAGGCAGGGAAATCCCAAACGGGGAGCTCATGCCCCCCCGAACTCCTAAATGGAGGGAGATCGAACATGTGTGGCATAGCAGGAATCGTTACTGCCAACAATCGTGAACTCGCGCAACCGTTGCGCAACATGCTGGAAACCATCGAGCACCGCGGCCCCGACGGCGCCGGGTACGTGATCGGCGACGTGTGTGAGCGCGGCAAAACACTTGATGCGCTTGAATTCAATAAGCAGAAGACCAACGTGGCCTTGGGTCACGTCCGTCTGCAAATCACCGGCGGGCACACGGGCGTGCAGCCGTTTCAATCGGCCGATGGTCGCATCAGTCTGTTGCATAACGGCGAAATCTACAACTACGAAGAACTCGGCGATGAGCTCGAGCGGCGCACGAAACTGAAAACTGACAGCGACAGCGAAGTCGTGCTGCGTCTGATCGAAGAAGAATATAATGGCGACCTGGTGAGCGCCGTGGAAGCGGTGCTGCCGCGTCTCGACGGTGTCTATGCCATGGTCATCAGTGATCGTGAGACCACCATCGTCGCGCGCGACAAGATCGGCGTCCGTCCGCTGTATTACACCATTGACGGTGACACCGTGTCATTCGCTTCGGAGCGTCGCCCGTTAACCACGACCGGCCTGGATGCGTCGGAGACACAGCGTCTCGCACCGGCGCACATGCTGATTGCCAAAGACGGGTCGCATGAGATTCGTCCGTTCTGGACACCGGAGTCGTTGAAGCCGACCAAGCAGTCGATCTCCGAGATGACCGAAGCGATCGGCAAATACGGCCAAGCAATGGAGGAGGCGGTCCGCAAGCGTGTGCAGGGCCACGATCACGTCGGCGTCATCTTCTCCGGCGGTATCGACAGTTTCCTTGTTGCCTACTTGATCGAACGCGCTGGTGTGCCCTTTACCTGCTATGCGGCGGGACGCACCGGTTCAACCGACATTCAATGGTCGCTTGAGCTGTGCAAAAAGTTCGGCTGGAATATCAAAACTGCCGATCTGACGACCGAAGACGTTGAGGAGTTAGTCCCCGAGGTCATGCAGGTTATCGAAGACCACAGTCTGATTCAGGTCGAAGTGGCCATTCCGATTTACGCCGCAGTGCGCAACGCCAGCCGTAACGGTGAGCGTGTGATTCTCACCGGACAGGGCGCCGATGAGTTGTTCGGCGGGTACTCCTGGTATTCGACGATTGTCGAGCAGGAAGGATACGACTCATTCCTCGCGCGCGCGTGGGAGGACACCGTTCTGTTGTATCGTGAATGTCTCGAACGTGAAGATAAGATCTCGATGGCGCACAGTGTCGAGTTGCGCGTGCCGTTTCTGGATCCCAATGTCATCCAGGTGGCCTACGACATCGATCCGAAACTGAAGATCAATCAGGGCGGCGATGTCATGGGCAAGCGCGTCCATCGCGACTACTGCCTGTCAATCGGCATTCCGCACAACATCGCCTACCGCATCAAGGAAGCGGCCCAGCACGGTGCCAATATCCACGATGCCATCGAGGAGCTGGCGTTGAAGTCGGGGATCACCGCTAAGCGGCTGAATGAGCTCGAGTACGATCCTGATACGACGGTCGAAGAGCAGCTCGGCAGTTGCTGCCGTTATGGCCATCAGTACGGACAAGAAAATATGTGGCGTGCGGCGCCGCACGTGCAGTTCTATCTTGATGCCCAAGCCTCGAAGTTGGGACGGCTGTCGCCCAATGCGTATGACCACTGGTCACGCATTCATGACCGCCTGATCAACGAGGACGCCGAGGCGCATGTGGTGGAGGAATGTCCGGCCTGCTGATGTCAACACGGTAGGCTGCCGAACAACCCAATATGGGCGTCGCCAGCACTCGCAACCAGAACACGTCCACCAAAGTCCGCGTGGTCGTCGCACAAATCCCCGAGCAGCCTCATCTGGCGGAGATCGAGCGTATCATGCGTGCGCGACGCGGGTCCGACGTTATTGTATTTCCGGAGGGAACGCTCTACGTCACCGATCTGTCGGTCGTGCGAACGCTCAAGTCGTGGGCGCAAAAGTACGACACCGCGATCATCATCGGGATCATCCACAAAGACAAACGGTGGCTGTACGATTACGCCTACTACATTTCCGGGCGGCTGGTTGAGCGATACCAGAAGACTCACGTCCATTGGACCGAGACCCATATCCCAGGACACGAGTTCAAAGTCATTAAGACCAAAAAGTGCAAAATTGGGATGTTGATGTGTTACGATGCGGCGTTCCAGGAAACGTCACGTGTCCTGACACTGATGGGAGCGGACTTGATCGTGATCATCTCCGCCATTCCGATTGAATTCCCCAGCCGCTTTGCCACCTTGCGCGCGCGTTCGATCGCCTACAGCAATCAGGTCTTTCTGGTCCACTGTTGTCTGCCGGGACGCAAATTCTCCGGGCGGAGTGCTATTGTCGATCCCCATGGCGACATTGTGATGGAGTTAAGGAAATATACGGAGGTCCGGGCCAAGACGATCGACATGGATGTCGTGCGACGATGGCGTGAGCAGGAAATGACTTTCGAATACCGCCGCCCCAGCATTTACCATATCATCTCATCTCTCGAAAGCCCGATGTCGTCGCGACTCCGCTCGCACAAGCATCGGACGTGGCAGTTGCCGCGGTAGCGCCGGCTATCGAAGTTTCAATTGATCAATTGCTCAACTGATTGCAGGTGCAGTCGCTTTGTGCCCAATTGGGACAGATTTGCGACTGTATGTGTTGACAACTACCTCCGCGACGACTTTAATGACAGTAGCGCGTTGGCGCGTTGGTTTGAGTGATTGCAATGATTATGCCACACTGCCATTCAAAGGCGACTGTCTGGACCGTTCGCATACGGAGAGCGATTGCTCTTCTGGCGGCCGTGGCTGTCTGCCTTGCTATTGCCCACTTCACGAATCACACGCACGTTGATCACGACGACGGCAGCGTATGTGTGGTCTGCGTATTCGGCATCACAGTGCTGGCGGCGTCTGCCGGACCGGCATTCGTCATCGTCTTACGACGAACAATCGTTCGTGCGCTTACTCAGTCATCACTGATATATCGCTCGGCACTGACCCCTCCGTGTGGCCTACGCGCTCCACCAATTCTCTGATCTTCCGTAGCAGACTCGTCCGCCCGATGCGACGGGCCTGTTTAAAAGTACCTAATCTGAAACGACATCAAATCGTGCGCTGCTGCGACCGTTGCCGCGGCGCACTGAAAACGGGAGAGTAGTCTATGCGTGTATGCTCTGCGCTCGCTGCGCTGGTGTGTGCCCTGACCGTTCTGACATCGGCCACGGGGGCATTAGCGGTGACCGAAGGTATGGTCATTAAGGAAGCCGGCATTCCAATTATAACTGTGTGGCAGACTAATGTTGACGGCGAGATTGAACTGATTCACGAAGAGACGTCGCCGGAGTTTGAAGTGTTTTGGCTCGATCAGGATAGCCTCGAGGTCCAGCCATCCGGCCCGGATGATTCGCTGAGTATCGCGATTGCCGACGGCGGACTTGCAACGGCGACACAAACTGGCCAATGGACATTCACCTTGGAAAGCATCGGTGCAGTCGGAATGACGCAACTTACTTTCCGCCAGTATTCCGGAAACACATTGGAGTACACGTCGGAACCGATTGAACTGCACATCGAGGAGGAACATGAGGAAGCCAATGGCCTGATAATTTTCGAACAGGGTATCCCCATTGTCCAAGTCTGGGAAACAAACGTGATAGGCGAGATCGAGGTTGCTCACCTTGAAGAGACCGACACGTTGGAGGTGTTTTTCCTCGACGTTGACAGCTTGTTGTTCCAGCCCGAACCTCCGGACTTCACGCTACGCGACTCGATTGCCGATACGACGATCGCCGCCTTTAATACCGTTGGCGATTGGACGTTCACAATCAGCGGCGTGGAAGAGGGAATGACCGACCTGTTCCTGGCCATCTTTCATGACGGACACGACGATTATCTGTCCCCTGCCATTGAAGTCCATGTGGAGGAGGAACATGAGGAAGCCAATGGCCTGATAATTTTCGAACAGGGTATCCCCATTGTCCAAGTCTGGGAAACAAACGTGATAGGCGAGATCGAGGTTGCTCACCTTGAAGAGACCGACACGTTGGAGGTGTTTTTCCTCGACGTTGACAGCTTGTTGTTCCAGCCCGAACCTCCGGACTTCACGCTACGCGACTCGATTGCCGATACGACGATCGCCGCCTTTAATACCGTTGGCGATTGGACGTTCACAATCAGCGGCGTGGAAGAGGGAATGACCGACCTGTTCCTGGCCATCTTTCATGACGGACACGACGATTATCTGTCCCCTGCCATTGAAGTCCATGTGGAGGAGGAACATGAGGAAGCCAATGGCCTGATAATTTTCGAACAGGGTATCCCCATTGTCCAAGTCTGGGAAACAAACGTGATAGGCGAGATCGAGGTTGCTCACCTTGAAGAGACCGACACGTTGGAGGTGTTTTTCCTCGACGTTGACAGCTTGTTGTTCCAGCCCGAACCTCCGGACTTCACGCTACGCGACTCGATTGCCGATACGACGATCGCCGCCTTTAATACCGTTGGCGATTGGACGTTCACAATCAGCGGCGTGGAAGAGGGAATGACCGACCTGTTCCTGGCCATCTTTCATGACGGACACGACGATTATCTGTCCCCCGCCATTGAAGTCCATGTGGAGGAGGAACATGCGGAAGCCAATGGCATGCTCGTGTTCCGTAAAGGTGAAGGACCATCTCTTGGAGCAAGAAACGACGCGAGCGGAACACCACTTGTAGAGGTTTGGGAATCGACGGTGCTGGGACAGCTCGATGTGATAGCTGGACATCAAACACCGGAACTCGAAGCATTCTTCCTGGATGCAGACAGTCTCGTGTTTCAGGAAGAGGAGTCGGATTTCTGGCTAGTCGGCACTCCCGCTGATCCGGGAGTGGCGTTGTACGATTCCACCGGACAGTGGACATTTTCTATTGAGGGTGTCAGTTCTGGCACGACACATCTTGTGGCCGAGATCTATCATATTGATCATCCGGATTGGACATCGCCTGACATCCCGGTCATTGTCTCTTTGTGTGACTGCCCATACCAAGCAGACATAAATGCCGACAATGTCTGGGACGCAGTTGACTTAAACTTGCTTATTAACACGATATTCTTCAACGGACCCAATCCTCAGGACCCCTCGTGTCCGTCGCATCGGGCGGATCTCAACTTCGACGTAGTTGAAGATGCCATCGACTTGAACTTGCTCATCAGTTTGCTGTTCTTCAATGGCCCGGAGCCGATTGATCCGTGCGCCATTGTGCGTTGATTGGGAATCGTAAGCACGCCACGCGCCAATTGCGGAGCGTGGCATGAATGAAGTTGCCATCTGCGGCCCCACGGGCAGACGTGATGCCAGCGCCCATAAATCCGCCGCGTGCGGATCGTCTGTCTGTGGGAATCCGCCGTTGCAGGAGATCGAATGGAGGCACGATGTACAGTATCAGGCGCACAGCACTGCGATTGCTGCTGATTGTCGCAACATTGCACGGATGCGGCGACAATCCCACGGAATCCGACCCGCAGTGCGATCATCTGCGACCTTCCGGGTGGTATTTGCTTGATGGAGATTCCGTTGTCGCATGGCAATGGGAGGGCAGTACAGGTGGAGGAATCACGCTGACTGACAGTGACGAGATCGGACCGCTATCGTTGCTGATGCTTGACGAGGACAGCTTGGAGATACGGATCGAGGAAGAGTGCGATCACGAGCTTCGATGGTTTATCGATGACGATATCGCCGCGTTCGCCCCGGTCAGCAACGAACTGCAGCAGGTCGTCATTGAAGGACTCAGTCCTGGGGCGTCGACATTCCAGTTCCAGGTCTGGCATGCGGGCAGCCATTCCGACTACGACTCGGATCCTGTTCCGATCACGGTGACGAGTGCGACGTCGTTTGTCCCGCTCGGTGTTGACGCGATGTCGGTCACGCATCACTCCAGCGACGTCGCGTACTGGAACTACGATCTCACCAACGGCCCCGGCGATGTCGAGGGCGCCATCATCGTAGCGGAGGGCGACACGCTGACCGATGTGGTCATACACTTCCTCGACACAGTCCTGATCGAACATGGAATGCGCCGCCGGGTGATCCCGACAGACGATGCGTATCACTTGGAATGGTCGATCTTGGATGGTGCAACTGCCAATATCGAATCAGTTCCTGGTGAGCGCTGGAATGTGCGCGTGCTCGGACACTCGCCGGGAAACACCCGGGTGACGTTTCGGCTGATGTACAATCAGACAGTGGAACTTGAATCAGGGCCTATCCCGATCATCGTACGGCCGGCACGCGCCTCTGAGCAGGATCGTCCCAGCTTTCGGGTGCTGCTCAATGGCTGGCGCATTATTGTTCGAGACGGGCAGCTTGTCACATTCGACTCAGTTTGCAACCGCAGCGTTCCGGCCACGCTTGAGGCAAGCGTCGGGACATTGACGGCGTTGTACTCGTTGCGACTACTCGATGACGAATGTAAATCGGAGGTGCCGAGTTTGAACCTGTATCGTCTCGCGTTCTACTTTGAGTCCGGCGGCATCGCGCGTGTCCTCAATCATCCCATCCACGACGGTGAGCACTTCGTATTTCACATTCTTGGATTAGGGGAAGGTTCGACGACGATGCGCATTCATCTTGTGCGAGTCGATCACGTGGTCGAATGGTCATCACCGCCGATCCCGGTCGACATAACGTTATGAAGTGTGGGGGTCTGTCCAGCAGGGCGCCGTGGATTCTTCTGGCGACCGTTCTCGTGATTGTCCCGTGCCCCCTATGGCATGCTGTTGCCGGCGCGAGTGAGGCTAAGACTACCCCACGCCTATTAATCGGGCGAGTCATCGACGCGCAATCACGCGAGCCGCTGAGTGAAGCGACTGTATCACTGGTAGAACAAGGCGTGCATCAAATCAGCGATGATGAAGGAATGTTCCGGTTCGATCCTGGTGATGTCTCAATATCGTCCATCCATGTGACATTGATCGGCTATGAGTCGGCGCAGATCAGTGCGGACTCCCTGGCACTGACCGGGGATACCGTCATTGTTACGCTTACGCGCGCGCCGATACGGATGGACTCGGTTTTTGTCGAAGCTGCGAAGCCACGCGATCTCGAGTTTGACGCGCAGACGCCCATTGAGATATCCGGACGGCTGCTTAACGAGAATCTTAGCGCGACAATTTCGGCAACGTTGGCGAATGAGCCGGGAATGGCTCAGCGCACACTCGGCCCGGCACCGGCACGTCCCGTGATGCGCGGACTTGGCGGAAATCGTTTGCTTATGATTGAAGACGGTCAGCGCGTCGGTGACTTGTCCGCCACATCAGTGGATCATGCGGTCCCGATCGATCCGATCAACACATCGCAGATCGACGTCATTCGCGGCGCCGCGGCACTCATTTATGGATCGAATGTTCTCGGCGGTGTCATCAATGTTCACAGAGAATCCGTCCCCCGCAAAATTACTCCGCGTGTTCAAGCCAGCGTCACCACTCAAGTCGAATCGGTGAATTCCGGTGCGACAGCCGGCACCCACGTTTCGGTACCCTATGGTGAGCTCACCGGGCAACTGACTGTGAGTGCACGCACCGCGGGTGATGTCAATACGCCAATCGGAGAACTGGAAAATTCCCATATTCACACCATCAACGGTTCCGGTGGTGGCTCGTGGCGTCCGGATTGGGGACTTGTCGGCGCTTCGGTGGCCCACTATGAGTCGGACTACGGCGTGCCTGGGGGATTTGTCGGCGGGCATGCTCAGGGTGTCACGATTGAGCTTGAACGAAGCCGCTTCGATGCACTTGCAGAAGTCACAAATGTCAGCAGCGCGATTGGCAAACTCGAACTGGGAACAACGTTCAACCGCTATTATCACCGTGAGCTCGAACCGGGCGGAGCTTGTGGAGTCTCCTTCGGTGTGCTGACATACGACATGCACATGCGTGCGCACATTGGTTCGACCCCATTCTCTCACCCGATTGTCGGGTGGTGGGCGGAGTATCGGGACTATGCGCAAGGGTGTCTGACATTCGTTCCTCCTGTGCTGGAGCGTTCATTGGCTGGGTTCCTCTACGACGAACGTCATTGGAGCAATTGGACATTCGAGAGCGCACTCCGCGTAGATTTCCGAGATGTATCCCCCTCGCGGACCGAGACAAACCGCTCCGGTACGGTCCGGAAACGGGAGTACCTGGGTGTCTCGGCAGCGCTGACATCTCGTTATAAGTTTTCGCCAGCCTGGTCACTCGCGTTGTCGACAATTCACTCATTCAATCCACCAAGTGTCGAAGAACTGTTCTCTGATGGTCCCCACCTTGCGTCATTCACCTACGAAGTGGGAAACGCAGACCTGAACGCGGAGCGCTCAACGGGATTTGAGATTGGAGTACTCGTTGAACAACCGCAGTGGGGGTTTCGGTTGGATGCGTTCGTTTACGAGTCCAATGACTACATGTTCGCGACCTTCACGGGCGATACTATCTATGGCATCGGTCCGGACCGGAGACTTGAAGTGTTCGCGTTTGCCGGGATGGATGCGCGCCATGTCGGTGGTGAGCTGTCAGGATCTGTCGCTGTAACGAGTGCAATCGAGCTGTCGACGGCTGTGAGCTATGTGCGCGGGACTCTCCCGACAGTGCCAACTCCACTCCCGTTCATTCCGCCCGTCACCGGCCGGATCGCGGCCACGTACACTGGACTTAATTGGACATTTTCAACTTCCACGCGCTATGCAACTCGTCAAAATCGAACAGGCAGATTTGAGCAAACAACCGCGGGATACGCGGTGTTCGACCTCTCAATCCAACGCGACTTCATTGTTGGCCGGTCGCTCCATCAAGTCGTACTTTCGATCGACAATGTACTCGACACAGAGTACCGAAATCACTTGTCGCGAGTGAAAGACATCATCCCCGAGGGCGGACGAAATCTGCGAGTGTTCTATAAGGTATCCATGTAGCAGAGGACTACGCCACCCAACTGAGCAGCGTCGCGCAAAGGAGACCGGCGTAGAGGCCGATGATGTTACCGGCGACACCCATCAACAATCCGACCGGTGCCAATGATGGTTGATAGACCGATGCAACAATCGGTGCGGACACGACGCCACCGATGTTCGCTTGCGAACCGGTCGCGATCAAAAACATCGGCGCTTTCAGCAGACGTCCACCGAGGAATAGAAAAGCGCCGTGGATGAAGAGCCAGACAGCCCCGACCAGCAAAAAGAGTGGAGCATCCAATACCGCACGTAAGTCGGCCTGTGCGCCGATGGTGGTCAGCAGCAGATACAGAAACAGATTGCCGACATGCGATGCCCCCGCCGCCTCCAGCCGGGAGATGCGCGTAAAGGACAGACCAATTCCGACGAAGGTGGATAGAATAATTGCCCATCCGAAGGAAGAAATAATCTCCCCCACTGGCGGCAGCCAGTCGCCCACGCGCAGCGAAATCAAACCGCCAGCCAGACCGACCGCGAAAATCACCGCCAGATCAACAAACTCGGTCGGCCGCTTGCTCTTCAGATGGAAGTCTTCCATGCGACGATTGAGGTCATCGATGATGCGTCGATCCACCCCATAGTGGCGGTCAAGACGATCCTGAAACACCGCCAGCGACATCACAATCCCCATCCAACCGTAGCCGACCACGGTATCGACCACGATCATGACTCCAAAGATTCCCTCAGGAGTGCCAATCGACTCCTTGATCGCCACCATGTTCGATGATCCGCCAATCCACGATCCGGCAAGCGCACCCATTCCCATCCAAGTGTCCGGGGGCAGCCACGTCTTGAAGATCAGCAAGGCGATCGGCGCCCCGACGACCACGCCCAGCGTACCGAACAGCATGGTCCCCAGCGCCTTAGGACCTAAGCGCACCAGTGATTTGAGATCAACTGACAGCAGCAGCAGCACCAGTGACGAGGGCAGCAGTAAGCGCTTTACCCAATCGTACAGAGGTGATGTCTGTGGAAAGAGGCCGATGGAGGTTCCCAGCATCGGCAGAAAATAGACCCAGATGATCGGCGGGATGTAATTGAACATCCGCCCCAGCGGGGTCTTCGCCTTCACGAAATAGATCCCACCTACAATGAAGGTGTAGATCACCAACAGTGTTGGCCAATCGGTTATGAGGGGCGCGGATTCGTTCATTCCAACGGTATCTAAAGTGGGTGTTCAGAGCAGGGCCAGATTGCGGCCGCGCAAAAATCGTCCCGAATCTAATCGTCAAGCCGCTCAATTCCAAGGAATTCATGAATTTGCATTGGCGAGATGCTATTGTCCGAGGAATAACCGTCCGGGATAGCGGTAAGGGAACATGGGAGTCCCCGCCCCGTTAAAGCAAGTCGTAGAGCGATGCAGAATACACGGCACCCCAGCGACACCCCTCAACGAGGCCGCCTGTTGCCAACCGCCGGCTCTGTCGGATTCATGTTGGTCCTGCTGATCGCACTCCTGGTCCAAGGCCGGTCGCCGTCATTCATCGGTCAGTCCACGGTGAGTGCAGCAGACGGGGATCTCAAGGTCTTTCCCCAGCAGCTGATCATCGACGAAGGATGTGACCCGGGCGCATCTCTTCCGGCGCGCGCCCTTCTTTCGGCCGCCGCGCATCCACCACGCGACGTTGTATCTTTTGATGCCTCAACCGATTTGCGCGCCAGTGTCATCAGTGACCAGACATCAACGCTTGAATTCTCCGCCGACATCCAGGATCGGTTAACAAGACTCGCTGCGATCCGCATCGAAAGTCTTCCGCTCGATGCCCATCACACGGTGGATTTGCAATTGCAGCGCTTTTCGGTATTCGACCACCGTTCGGACATCATCATTCAGGACGGCCGGGAGCCTATTACGACAGTGGCAACCGATGTTGCTCTCTTCCAAGGCCACGTGCGCGGCGATTCGGAGTCGCGGGTCTTTCTCGGTGTGGGCAGCGGAATCATCAATGGGTTCGTGTCCTTCGCAGGCAAAAGCTATTCGATCACATCCGGTTTTCCAAACGAGACGCACCGCACCTCATCGATTCAGTGTTCGGTCAGCGGACTCAGCGCCGGAGAATCGATCACCGATGACGCCATGATGTGCGGTACCGATTGGATCGACAAGATCGACATTGCCGGACTCACCACCGGCGCGGGCGAGGCCGATCCGGCGCCCGCGTTACGTGTGTGCGACATGGCCGTCGTCTGCGATTACGATTTCTACGAGCGAATGGGCAAAGACGTCAGCGCGGTTACCACCTATATTGGCCAGGTCTTTGGCGCCAGCAGTGTCATCTTCGAACACGATTTCGGGATTACCTTGTCGCTGCGATTCATTGAGGTGTGGACGACGTCGCAAGATCCCTTTACCAAATGTGGCATCAACGGCCTGACGGAATTCCGGGATTACGGCAACAAGCATCTTCTGGATCGTGACTGGAATTTGGCATACAAAGTGTCGGGATGCGGTGGCGGCGGACGGGCGTTTGCCGACGGCATCTGTCTCGAACAGCCGATGCGCGGGAACAATCCGTATGCAACATCAACTCTGCGCGGGGCCTTCCCGACCCCCGTTGGCCCCAATACCGACAACTCCGACCTCTATCTCGTTCCTCATGAGATTACACACAACTTCAGCATCGGCCACACGCACTGTTACGATCCGCCGCTCGACAGTTGCCGGAACGATGAAGCGAGTTGTTACGATGGAGAAGTCGTTTGCACACGCGGCACGTTGATGAGCTACTGCTTTCGATGCGGCGGGTTTGGCAACATCGACCTTCGGTTTCATCCGCACATCATAAACATCGTGAAGTCGCGCCTGGCGCGAAGTTGTCTGAAGACCACAGCACCGGGATTCTACACCGCCAACACCGGCCGCCAGACTTTGTATGTCGACAGCGTGGTGTCGACCGCCCGCTGGCTGCAGGCGTCACGTGACGGATTTCTGATTTCCGCCGGCGATACGACCGCCGTGTACGCGATCGTCGACTGGAGTCAGGTTCGAGTCCCATCGTTATCAGCCCAATTGCTGGTGTATGCCGCCAACGATGTGCTCGCATCGCCTCTTGTGGTAGATGTAACGGTGGTCCGGAGACGTCCCTTCAGTGATTACACGGCCGTGAACACCGTTGGCTGCTGGCCGCTGACGGTTGAGTTTCAGGATCTGTCCAGCAACGGTGCCACGGATTGGCAATGGGTGTTTGGCGACGGCGATACCAGTTCGGCGGCGAGTCCGGTGCATACGTACACGCGGCCCGGCACTTTCACCGTCACGCTCACCACCGCAAACGACTGTGGTGTGCATACAGCCGATCGGGTGACACGGATCCGGGTGACCGAACCGGACCTGTGTTGCACGTCTTCAACGTTCATTGTGCCTAAAAATGTGATCATGCAGGAAGCGATCGATCTCTGGCCATGCGGCGCAGCGGGAGAGGATGACCCGTCAAGCATTCGCTATGTCATCGCCGGTGATCCCGCTGACGGCGCGGGGGTCGGAATTGCCCGCAACCGCTACGTCAATATCTTTCCGAGATCGGGATGGTTTGGCACAACCGACTTCGTCGTGCAGGCCATCACACCGGACAACTGCCGCTGTGAAACACCGATCCGCGTGGTGGTCAACGATCCGCCGGAGATCACGCTGCTCGATCCACCACCCGGCATTCACGTGATCAATCGACCGTATCAATTCCGTTGGCGGGATTCCGACGGGAACAACAACGCTGTCATCGATGTGTATTTCACTGATGCCACCGATTGTACCGGCGGCACCAGGATCAACTCGGAACCGATTCTAGAGGACAGCGATAAGGGTGGCGGATCGTTTATCTGGCCGGTGTATGGCCTGCCCGACGGCTACTACCGCCTGCGCGCCGTGATCACTGATCCTTACACACAGTCGGAAGCATGTTCCCCCGGCACCATTCTGCTCGACCTCACTCCGCCGACGACAACCGCAACCGTTACATGTCTCGGCGTTTATGAAGATGAGTGGTGCCACGGCGATATCGAAGTGGCCTTAAACACCACAGACACGTTGACGGGCGTCCAAGGACAGTTCTACAGCATCAATCGGGGACCGTGGCAGCAGTACACGAAACCGCTGGACATTACCCGCGTGGGTGAAACACTGGTCGAGTTCTTTGCGGTGGACAGCGCCGGAAACGTTGAGCAACCACGCACCACTTCGATTCCCGTGCAGATCGACCGCCTGGCACCGTACATTCAGCAGTTCAGTTCCGGCAATGCATTGTTCCGCAGCGGCGACAACACAGTCAATAAGCCGGAATTCACGATTGTTCTCGGTGATGAAGGCGTCGGTGTGAAGCCCAGCACGATTGTCGTCGAATTCACGCCCGGAACGGCGGGAGGACCGCTGCGATACACGATCGACAACGACAACGTGAGCTACAACGCCGCCACGCGCAGAGTCACAGTGGTGACGGACCAGGAGCTTGTGCCGGGGGCGCAACGGGTGACACTCACCGTCTCCGACATCCTGGGCAACGAAGGCAGCGCCTCAACCGAGTTCGTGATCGAAACCGGCATGGCCATTCGTGACGTTGTCAATTCACCAAACCCGTTTCAGCAGGAAACGTATTTTACCTTCACATTGACCGAGGAGCCGACCGAAGTGCGCATTTGCATCTTCGACTTGAGCGGTACGCTCATGCGGGAACTGGTCAGGAGGGATGCGCGCGCCGGCTACAACGAAGTGTATTGGGATGGGCACTCCGACAATGGATTGACGCTGGCCAACGGTGCGTACCTCTATGAGATCAGAGCCACCGGTCCGGGCGGCACGGCCAAACACCTCGATAAACTGGCGATTCTCCGATAACGATCATGCGGCGCATTCACACCATAGGGCGGTTGGCATTACTCGTCGTGACGATCACGGTGGTGTCGGCGTCGATGGCGCAGGCATCGTGGAATGCGGGCAATTACCTGAAGCTGGGTGTGGGCGCACGGGCGCTGGGCATGGGCAATGCTTTTGTTGCCGTCGTCGACGATGCGACCGCCGTCTATTGGAATCCCGCCGCGATGACGCTCAGTAACAAGACGCGCCTGTTTGTCTCGTACGCTAACCGGTTCGGCGCCGACGTTCAGAATCAAAATGCGGGCATTGCATTTCACTGGCGTGAGGAATTCTACCTGGGTTTTGGCGTTGTGCGAAACAGTATCGACGACATCAAGTACAGTCCCGACCGCCGGACGACCGGTGAACGTCCAACGGTGAATGGCACGTTCAAAGATGCCGAAGTCGCCCTGATGGCATCGGGCGCGTTTCGCTTGAGCGATCTGCTCTCACTGGGCGTTACAGCGAAGTACTTGACGCACGAACTCGCCGGCAAGACAGCCGAGGGCGTTGGATTCGATTTCGGCGTGTTACTGCATCCGTTCGACCGCCTCACCCTCGGTATGAACGCGCAGAACATCAATCGTCCACGCATGAACTGGGCCAATGAGACCAGCCACTTCGATCGCATTCCCGCCAATTTCAAAATCGGCGCCGCGTATGACGTGGTGCCCAATCGCCTGCGTCTCAGCAGCGATATCAACATTCCCGATTCCGATGACCTCCTGTTGAATATCGGCGGCGAGTACACACCGCTGTCCAATCTCTCATTACGCGGCGGACTTCTCGGTGAAGACCTCGGCACCGGTGCGTCGATCGGCTGGCAGGACGTGACAATGGATTACGCCTACTACATCCACGACATCGGTGATACACACCGGTTCACTCTGCTGTACGAATTTTAAGAAGACTCCCAATTAGTGCAGACATACCTGTCTGCACATTCGGCGGAGCCGAATGGCGGGTGGTCCTGATGCCCTCGTGGGGTTTATAAGACTCACTGTTGTGTTCGACAAGCCCTGACGAGAGCGTCAGGGCCACCCGTCCGTCCGTACGCGTGAATATGAACAAGGCGATCGCGGACACCCGGTGCCGACCGCTGAAAAAAACACCCCGAATTTAGGATTCGCCGATTGTCATCACGTCCGCGCCGGCCTATCTTGACACTCGAGAAGTCAAGGTATGAGCAAACGATCACGCATCATTACCTATCTGTCCCGAAACCGGGAGACGTTGTCACCGCTCCTGATCCTTCCGCACGACTACCCTGATCCGGATGCGATTGCGAGCGCGTTTGCTTTGCGTTATCTGGCATCGAAGGTCTTCGGAATCAAAGCGACGATTGCCCACGGCGGAGTGGTGGGACGGTCCGAGAATCGCGCGATGGTTGATGCCTTACGGATCCGTATGCAAACCCTGACCCCCGGCCATTTCAAACGCTTCGCGAGTGTCGCTCTCGTCGACACACAACCGGGCTTCGGCAACAATTCGTTTCCACTGCATCATACGCCATCCATCATCATCGACCAGCACGAAGCACTGGCATCGCATGACGCTGATTTCGTTCAGATCGACAGCATGGCGGGAGCAACCAGCGTGCTCCTGGCGCAGGCGATTCTTTCGATGGAAACGCCCATTCCGTCCAGACTCGCGACGGCGCTCGTGTACGGGATTCTATCCGACACACTAAATCTGTCGCGCGCCGGCCGGCACTCAGACGTCGACACATACCTCGCGCTTCTGCCCCACGCCGATGTCCGTGCACTCGCTCGAATTCAACATCCGCGCCGGACACGGGAGACACTGGCGACATTGGGACGAGGCATCCACAACGCCAGCATTTTCGACAAAACGATTGTATCGCATCTCGGAGCGGTCGAGAATCCCGATCTGATCGCACAGGTCGCGGACCTGCTGCTGTCGTGTGAAGGCACGCGCGTCGCGTTCTCTACCGGCCGTTATAAGAAGCGACTCCACTTGTCGCTTCGGCTGGCAACGCGCTTCCGATCGGCCGCGAAACTCCTGCGAGATGTCGTGGACAATCCGAACAGTGCGGGAGGTCATGGCCGCATCGCGGGAGGCGCAGTGCCGCTCAATGGGCGCAGCACGGGCCCGCGCTGGCGACGTCTGGAGACGACACTCACCAACCGTCTCGTTCGCCTGCTCGGAGGCGACCCGAAAAAGGTCACACGATCCGCGTTGCGAAAGTAAAAGCGAAACGCGAAGAGTTGAGTATGACGATCATCAATGAAATCCGAATCACCGACGTGATCGATATGGCCATTGCGGCACTGCTCATTTACGTGCTGCTCGTGTGGTTCAAACAGACACGCTCGGCCTTTGCGTTGCTGGGCATGGTCATGGTCGGCTTGCTCTATCTCATAGCGCAGATGTTCAACTTGCTGCTGACGACGACGATGCTGCAGGGCTTCTTCGCCGCTGTGCTGGTGTTGATCATCGTCATCTTTCGCCATGAAATCCGCCAGGTCTTCGAGCGTGTCGCCAGTCGCGGTTACCACGGCGTGCTGACCCGTGTGAAAACCGGCCGAGGCGAGCACACAGCCACCAGCATTATCGTGGACACCCTGTCCCAATTTGCAGCGCATCGCACCGGTGCGTTGATTGTGTTGCCGGGAAAGATGTCGCTGGAGGGTGTTCTGGACGGAGGGACCAGGGTCGATGGGCTTGTCAGTGAACCGCTGTTGCACAGCATCTTCGATCCGCATTCGGCGGGACATGACGGCGCCGTCATCATCCGTGACGGTCGGATCGAACACATCGGCTGCCACCTTCCCCTCTCCAGGGAACACGGCAAGCTGCATGGTCACGGGACACGGCACGCCGCCGCCCTGGGCCTCGCCGAGGCGACCGATGCGCTGTGCCTCGTCGTCTCAGAAGAACGCGGCACTATCTCCGCCGCCCGCTTCGGTGAACTCCACCGCAATCTTCAGCGCAACGATCTATCGCGCATCCTTGATGACTACTATGCGGAATTCGGCCCCACAGCGGAGCAACGGACGCTCAGAGAGCTGGTTCGCCACAACTCGCGCGAGAAACTGATCGCGATCGGATTCAGCGTCGGCCTGTGGATCTTGTTCGTTCACCAGGCACGGACCGAGTATCGCACGTACACGGTGCCCGTGGAGATTGCACACATCCCAACGGGGATGGAGCTTGTACGAGTCGATCCCCTATCGGTGGAGATCACGCTGGGCGGCGCACGACGCGCGTATTATTTTTTCCGCGAAGATCAGATTCATTTGTCGGTCCCGGCGTTCAACGCATCCGTCGGCTGGACAAGCAAATCGGTTTCACCACGCGATATCTCACTTCCCAGCGGACTGTCGTTGCGAAGCATTGATCCCGATGAAGTGCGCATCCGGCTTGAACAGATACAACATACCACTCCGACAACGGGGAAGAAACGGTGACCGACCAGACACCACTGCTGACGTTGACCGCAAAGCTGGTGCATCAAAACGCCGAGCAGGCAGCGCACAGTCTCGAATCGATGACCGAAAATGAAGCGCAGGCAGTTCTTGTCGAGCTGCCGCCGTCGGCGATTGCACGCGTGTGTCCTTACCTCACCGCCGGATTCGCCGCGCACGCGTTGAAGGGACTCCCCGGCGACAGCGCGGCACACATTCTGGCGGAACTCGAACCACAACTGGCGACGTCGATTCTGCTGCAACTGCAACCGTCGGAGCAGACCGCGTTGATCAACGCGTTGGATCCCAAATCGAAGGCGCGCATTCAGGAGTTGCTGGTCTACCCGGAGGGCAGCGCGGGCCGGATAATGAGCACCGACTTCCTGTCGCTCCGGTCAGACATTACGGTCGGCGATGCGGTAACCAAAATCCGCGCCGCCGCGCACACGCGCGGTGCGGCCTCCTACGTGTACGTCGTCGATCCAAACGACCGTCTGGTCGGCGTGGTGAACATGCGGAGCCTGATCATCGCCGCACCCGACGATTTGATTGCCAATGTGATGCACATGAATGTGCTGGCCATCGATGCCTTCATGGACCGCGAACAGATTGCGGAAGTCCTCGCACAGCGCAAGTACTTCGCGGCTCCGGTGATTGATTCTGATGGACGGTTGCTGGGCGTTATCAAGACGGAGCAGGTGGTCAAACAGATCAGCGTTAGTGTCACCGAGGATTTGCAGACCATGTTCGGTGTCGGCCGGACGGAGCGCGCCTTCTCGCCGATTCGGTTTTCGATGATGCGTCGTCTGCCGTGGCTGCACGTCAATCTGCTCACCGCGTTTCTCGCAGCGGCGGTGGTGGCGATCTTTGAGGACGTGATCGCGCGCATTACCATCCTCGCGGTCTTCTTGCCGGTCATTGCCGGACAGGGGGGGAACGCGGGCGCGCAGTCGCTGGCGGTCGTGATGCGCGGATTGGTGTTGCGCGAGATTCGTCCGGGAGCCATGCGACGGTTGCTGATTAAGGAGGGCGTCATCGGTTCATTGAACGGGCTGATTATCGGCGTTGTCACCGGTTTGGTTGCTTGGGTCTGGAATGACAATCCGATGTTTGGCCTGGTCGTGGCACTGGCGATGATCGTCAATCTCATCGCCGCCGGTCTCGCGGGAGCGGGCATCCCCCTGTTGATGAAAGCTGTCGGTATCGATCCTGCCCAATCCTCGAGCATTATCCTCACCACCGTCACCGATGTGGTGGGTTTCCTTGCCTTTCTCGGATTTGCCGTTCTCTTCCAGGGGCATTTAATCTAGCCCAGTGTGATTGGGATATCTGTCAACGGAAGGATATGTGATGGAGTTGTTCGTATGGGGTGGTGTTGCCGTGTGTGTGATCCATTCCGGTATCTTCTCCGGTCTCAACTTGGCACTGTTCGGCGTCACGCGCTTGCGACTCGAAGTTGAGGTAGCATCGGGCAATCGTATGGCCGAGCGTGTCCTCCATTTGCGTCACGACTCGCACTTTCTGTTGGCGACGATCCTGTGGGGCAACGCGGCGTTCAATACCGCGCTCGCCATTCTCTCGAACTCGGTGCTCGCCGGGGTGCACGCGTTTCTCTTCTCAACGGTCATCATCACGTTCGCGGGTGAGATTGCACCGCAGGCGTATTTCTCACGCAATGCATTGCGAATGGCATCACTGCTGGCGCCGGTTCTCCGCTTCTACCAGGTCATCTTCTACCCCGTCGCCAGACCGACCGCATTGCTGCTCGATCATTGGTTGGGGCAAGAGGGCGTTCAGTACTTCCGCGAACATCAAATACGTGAAATCATTAAACGCCACATTGAAGCCGATGAAGCCGACGTCGATTATCTGGAAGGTGTTGGTGCACTGAATTTTCTGGCGATCGATGATTTGCCGGTCTCGTTCGAGGGCCAGCCGCTCGATCCTGACAGCATTATCACACTGCCATTCGAATCAGGCCGACCGGTGTTCCCCGCACGTCAGCGCGATGTGAACGATCCCTTTCTGAAGGAAGTGCACAAATCGGAACGCAAGTGGGTTGTGATAACCGATCAGGACAGTCGGCCGCAACTGGTTCTGGATGCCGATGGTTTCTTGCGTTCCACACTCTTCGAATCAGGCCATGTGTCGCCGTTGTCGTTCTGCCATCGCCCGATTATAGTGCACGAAGACACCGTCGCTTTGGGTGATGTGCTCAATCGGCTAAGCGTTCAACCCGAAACACCCGAAGACGACGTCGTCGACAAAGACATCATTCTCATTTGGACCAAAGACAAACGCGTCATCACCGGCGCCGACATTTTGGGACGCTTGTTGCGGGGGATCGTACGGATTGGTTGACGGGGACAGGCCTGGACTCCTATCAGGTGTTTCCCGTAGTAGAACTGTAGGGTGCCCTGACGCCCCGGTCCGACCGAAAAAAGGGGAGCGCAGTGGCCTGTGCTCCCTCGGAATACTCAATTGTCAGATTGACAACTATTGCGCGCACGTCCCCTGCACCGGATTGCACGCGTTACACGGGCCTTCAGCGGTGAAGAACAGGTGAGCGATTAACAGGTTCAAGTCGAGTGCGTCGGGGACACCGTCGTAGTTGAAGTCGGTCCGTGTGGTGGGGCAGCCCGGATCCTGTACATCTGCACCGCTGAAGAAGATGATGTTGATTGCCGCATTTAGATCAACCGCGTCGAGATCGCCGTTTGGCTCGTAGTCGGCCTGATGCGGGCAATTACAGTCGGTCACCATCAGTGTCACCGGGACAATCCACGGGTTGTCTTCGGGATTGGGGTCATTCGAATAGATCTCGATATCAAAGTAGAACAGACCGGTATCGAGATCGGCCGACTTTAACGCCACACTCAGCATCTCACTTTGACCGTCAAGAATAGAGCCGGATGCCGGACTCACCGACAACCACTGAGTCGGTGAGCTGAAGCGCACCAGCAGAATATCGTGGAGGTAGTTGGCGTTGAAGACCACCTCCAGTCCTTCATCGCCGTTCTCATTTTCCAGTCCCACGGTGGCTTCATCGAGGACCATGCTGCCGGTGAACTGGTAGTAGCGATATTCGATCGTACCGTCGGCGAAGAGCACAACTTGCGCAGTGACACTGCCGCCACCACCGTATTCGGCGTAGTCGGTGAACTGAATGATGCAACGGCTGGTGTCGGAATCGATGTACACGTCGTTGGCGAAACTGGTGATGGTGGGATCAAGATCATCCCACATCCACGCCAGAATCGCATTCGGATCGCCGCCGCTGAGAATCGGTTGATTCGTGGGATCGCCCAATCCGGCATCGCTATCGAGACCGATCAGTCCATTGGAACCGATGTAGAATTCGGTGTAATTCGTACCGTAAAACGGGAAGTCGAATGCGAGTGCGAACGGTCCGACCGAATTGTCATCATCCAGACCATTCACCACAGTTCCCGTCGCGGCGATGTTCTGATATGTGAACGCCGGCCCGCCCGGCTCATCGGAATCGACCCAGATGTAGCCGAAACCATCGGGTCCTCCGGTGCTGCGCGACTGTTCAGTTCCCGCCCGCGGATCGGCAACATCCTTGTTCAATTGCATGTCATACCACGACGCCGGGTAGTCGCTGTCCGATCCGGCCGATAGTGGTGCGCTCGGCGGTGCGAACTTGGGACGCAGCAAGACATCGTATTCGAGCGTTCCCTGTCCGATGTTCTGAATCGACACGTTAACCGTGGTTGATTCGGGACGTTCCAGCACTTCACTGATCGAAATCGGTGAGACCGATGCTTCCGCCGGGTAGTCGATACGAACATCATCGACGAACCAATCATCGTTGTCGCCTGCGGTCGCGGTGTTGCGGAACCGCAACTGAAAGTCGCCATGATACGCGTCGGACGGTAGTGCGATATTCGCTATCGCGAATGTCGTCATATCCGGATCGGCACCGAAATACTGTTTGAGCAGTACCCACTGGCTGAGATCGTTGTAGTATTCCACGAACAGATCGTCGCCTGTTTCCGGTGAGTCCGCGCTGCCGGTGCGCTGGTAACCGAATGACAATGCCAAACCGCTGAGACCATTGAGGTTGATAATGTGTGTCGTCATTGTGTCGGCGCCGTTCGGATCGCCGTCGAGATTCGCGGCATTCGGCTCTGACGGTTCATTGAGACCATCGGTGCTGATGGTGATGCCCGGATAGTCGGCCCACAAGCCAATGTCGATTGACGGTTCGACAAAGTTGTCGGCAAACGGTATCGACAGCGGTCCGCCGGTCGAGGTCGTTTGTGCGGTGGCGTCGACAGCGACCGATGGGTCACCGATGGATGTCGCGGTCACCAGGGCCGTATCAACATCGCCGAAGAATGATCCCGTGATAATGACCCGTACTTTGAAATCAAATGTTGCGTCCGGAAGCAGCGAACCGGTCGATGTGATGACCGACGTTTCGGAGGCATCGAAGATTTCCGACAGCCAAGCAGAACCGGACATGGTCAGGTCAAAGTCATCGGTGTACAGACCGTTGTTGGTCAGCGTAAAGGCATGCCAGACCGTATCGAGTTCGCCACCGATACCGCTGGAGAGCGGTGGCGCAAAGAGCGCATCGTAGTTGATCACGCGAAATGTGTAGGTCTCGGTCGTATCAGCTTCGCCGTTAATATCCTCGGCGGTGATCCAGTAATCAATCGTTGTACCCGGTGACTGCGCAGGGATGAACGCGTTGTATTCATTGCTGCCGCCGGTTGCAATCAGAGGCACTGTTTGCACCACCGCATTGATGTCGTAATGCACGGCGGTCACATTCGGGTTGAGTGATGCACCCGCGACGATGTCGCAGAGCACTTCGTAATCGTTGATGCTGTCTTTGGTGTTGGCGAGTGGCGTATGATCAATCACCACACCACAGCCGGTCTGCCGGGACAGCTCGATGCTGTTGAACACATTCAATCGTCCGCCGGACACGGTTTTCCCATCGAGCGCCGTAATCGGATCGGTCCCGTCGAGGAGATATTGCTTCATTAGCAGCGCTACACTCGCCGGATCGTCGCGATAGTCTTCGAGCAGTCCGGGGCAGGCAGCCGCGTACATCAAACCGATCGCACCGGCGACATGCGGTGTCGCCATCGACGTACCGGTCAGGTTGCCGTACCCGTTGCCGGGCAATGTCGAATAGATCGACGTTCCCGGTGCGCCGAGATCGATGGTCGTGAGTCCGTAGGCGGCGCCACTGTTGCGATTGTCGGTGCGTGTTGTGTTGGTGACCGACACCATGTAATCGCTCGGGCAGGCAGTGGGCACGTCGCCGTTGACGTCGATATCGATGCCCAGGTTGGCCGTTGCGCCGGCATTGAGAATGCCGTAAGCGCCCAGCGAATCGTAGAAGCCGCACCAGAGCGGATAGTTGGCCGGATTGCCGAAGTCGACGCCAAACGATGCATTCGTCGACACCACAAACGCTCCCTCGGCGCCATCGGTTTCGTTGTAACGCGCCCGCATTTCAAGCGCGTAGCCGTACGCTTCGATCACCGTCGCTTCAGATGTGCTGGCTCCCGCAATCGGCATGATCTTTACGCCCCAATTGACCCCGGCGACACCGGTTCCGTTGTTGCCGATAGCTCCGGCGATGCCGGCGACGTGCATGCCGTGGGAATCATTGGGAATGTTGCCGTTGCTGCCGTACGCATTCCAGCCGTCGTAATCGTCCACGTATCCGTTGCCGTCATCGTCAATGCCGTTGCCGGGTGTGTCCAGCGTGTTTTTGAAGTAATCGACGTCTTCATGATTGAGATCGAAACCGCCGTCGATGATCGCGACCACGACTTGATCACCCAGCACGGTCATCCCGCCGGTGGAGTAATCCCACGCGTCCGGTGCGTCGATGTCGGCGTCTGCAAGTCCGCCGGCCTGTCCGGTGTTGTGCAGGCCCCACTGGCTGCTGAATCCGGGGTCATTGGGAAACGTCGAGCGCAACGTGACCGGGTGGTTAAACTGCGCATTGAGGATGCGCGGATGGGCGCGCGTGACCTCCAGCAGATCGGAGTGCGCCGCCGCTTTCATACCGCCGGTGTCGTATTCGAGCAGCCAGATGTTCATGCGCCGCGTCAGCAGCTTCGCCCGGCGCATGTTGTACTGTCCTAAATCATCGAGGAATTCCTGCAGATCAGCGTCGGAAGAAACCTGGACCATGATTTCTCCCGGCCGGTATGATGTCTCGGCAGCCTGTGTGGCGAGGGGAGACAGCCAGACAATGACTACTGCCAGAATGGCGGTGACCAGAACGGGCCGGATCAATGCCGACAGACGCAAATCCACGGTGCGGTGCATGAAGAGCCTCCCACTGCTCTGTATCGACGGTGTCGTGCGCGGAGCCGAGAGTGCTCTGCAGCATCGGACGAGTAAACGACAAACGAGGCGAAAACCGCCCCGGTTTAAATGTAACACATTATCAAAATTTGTCCATTCCGCAAGACAGCGTAATGGACCAGGAGATTAAGTCATTGATGGATCGTAGCTTCGACGTCCGTGGTGGCGTCGAACGCCCGCCTTCGCCGGCTCTTTTGCGCCACACCAATTCCGCGTGAATGATGGCACAGATTGTCGTATTCTCGTGAAATTATGCTGATTTGCCCATTATGCCACGGCCAAACGGCCGAGGAGTTCCACCGCGACCGCAGTCGCGCCTATTTCCGTTGCCCGCTGTGCCGGCTCATCTTTGCCGACCCGTCCTCGCGTTTGTCGCCGGCCGAGGAGCGCCGTCGTTATGAGCAGCACGAGAACGATCCCCAAGACCCCCGCTATCGCGAATTCCTGAGTCGTTTGGTGGAGCCGCTGGCCGAACGTCTGGGACAGCCACCGCAAGAGGGGCTGGATTTCGGCTGTGGTCCGGGGCCCACGCTGTCTTTGATGATGCAAGAACGGGGACATCGGATGGCCGTCTACGATCCCTTCTTCGCACCCGATGCGGCGACCTTGACGAGGACCTACAATTTCATCACCTGCACAGAGACATTTGAGCATTTCCACACGCCGCACCGTGAATGGGCGCTCTTGAGCGGACTGCTGCGTCCTGGTGGCTGGCTCGGCATCATGACCAAGCTCGCGCGCGACCGCGACAGCTTCGCGCAATGGCACTACATCCGCGATCCGACCCACGTCAGTTTCTTCAGTCGCGCGACTTTTCGGTATCTGGCCGAACGGGATCGTCTACAGTTGGAGTTTGTGGGGGATGATGTGATCCTGATGAAGAAGTCCGTATGAAGGACAATCCCGTCAAGCAGAGGTCGGTGGTTTGCGATGGTGATCGGAGTGCGCTTGCCGTGTTGCCGTGACATAGCCACCATCACTTGAACATGCTGCTCCCCCGGTGTATCTTATCGCGCCTATGGACTACGCTACGATGATTGGACTGCTTGCCGGCGCGCTCACAACCGTGGCGTTTGTTCCACAGGTCGTGAAAGTCTACCGCACGCGCTCGACCGGCGACGGTGCTGGTGTTGAAGTTGCGGTATCGGTGAGGCAACTCGTTGAGGATTGGTGCCCCACAGCTCTGCTGTGGGATTGGACACGGGTGCCTGTTTGGCGATGAGCGAAATCGCTCTCTCGGAGACCAGTTGTTTACTTGAGGCTGTTCTTCGAGACCCGGACAAAAGTCCGGTCCGCCCAGTTTATAGATCCAGCCAATCACAGGCACCTGGGGAGGATCACTCAGAACCCAGACACGGACACCCGGCGACTTTGCTGGCAGATGACAAATGGAATCCCTAAGACAAAGCCTCGGTGCATACTTGGAGTTTATTCGGGTTAGGCTATCGGCCGACCTGCCCGATCCACTGTATTTAGAGCAAATCGCAGACCTGATCAGCAGTTTCCAAATTGCCAAAGACATCACGGACTGCGAGAATTCTGAGCAATTCAAGGATGTCGAGGAGCAGGTCAGAATCTTGCTCAATTCGAAGAGAATACCATCAAATCTCCACGGAATTAGAACGAGTCTATCAACTTTTTTCAGAAAGTCAGGTGCGTATCTGCGCTGTCTGGAGAACAAGACGGTTGATCCGACAGATCAATTTGAGCAACTGGCATCAGAGATTGATGCAACGACTCAGGCGGTGACGCATCTGGCATTATTACCAGCTTGTTCCATTCCTAATAACCACATCAAATGTGAAACCTTCGATATACAGACCTATTCCACGAAGCAACTTCGTTTACTACTCAATGCACGTAGAAACGAAACCGTCATGGGTTGGCCTGCATTCGACTACCGCCTTATCGCTAATCAACCATTCCTGCGTGTCGTCCGAAGCCAGCCAATTAATGAACGACGCTTCAAGAACGAACTGATAGTTCGAGGGCGGCCAAACACTCTGCCATACCTTGCCCTTCCTCTCAATGACAATCTTCGAGATGCCTTCTCACTTGTCGCGTTGTTCGATTGGGAGCAATACTGGACTGATTACACCGAACGGAACGGTCCATGGCCGATCTGTGAGTTTGATGTTTCAACCTCGCTGAGCAAAGTCGATGAGTTCCCGCCACAGCTAAGGCACCTGATTGGTAGACGACTTGAGGATTTTCAGGACGAAGAGTCCGACCCCGATAGTCAATTTGATTGGCGCTTGGACGACCACTCAGCCGATCTGTTTCGATCGCTGCTACAGGAAATGGAAAGGTGTTTGATTGCCATCAATTGCTCCCGCCGAACTGATTTAGATTTCATCGCCAAAGGAATGGACTTCTTCCTTAGGGGATACTCCGGGAAGGGCTTCGAGACTTTCCTGTGGAACATATTTGTATGGGAGGCGCTTGTCGGCCGCAGGAAGGATACGACGAGTGCACTCAAACAACGAATTCCGAAGCTTCTGCACGAACTCAATGTGACTGATATAGAGGTCGGCAACCTGTATGATAAGCGATCAGTATTCGTACATGGCCGATCAACAGAGCAGAATGTCTCAGACGACGAGGCATTTCGGGTCATGCGGCTTACGCGATCCATGTTGCGGAAGGCTCTGCGGTTCGGATACTGGGCTGTCGAGAATGCTGAGCAAACCTCCGGCTTGCGTAGACAAGCTCTGAGGGACTTGATGTGTAGTCCGAAGATGAGAGACGTCTTACAGGATTGACTTTGTAGATTGTAGGTCAGGAGCACTGCGCGTCGAGCTGGCAACGAGTGAATTGACCCTTTCGAAGCGCAGGGCTCCTGACAGTCCTGGTGGGAAAGTTGGTTTGTCGCGTGGGGGATGTCAGGAGCCCGGCGCAGTATCCGGCTCGCAATTGCCAGCGGTTGTGACGCGCCGTGCTCCTGACCTACGGGCTGAAAGTCACAATGTCACTGAACGAGAGATTTGCAACCGCGCGTAGGTCCGGCTCTTAGCCGCGTCTACGCTACGACTGATGTGGGTCTTTCAACAGGCCGGGTGCCCCACAGCTCTGCTGTGGGATGGCCTTCGTTTGCGAACAATTCAATCAGACACACACTTGTCCCTCGTTTAAAGAATAACTTGCCGACCTCGGTGCCAATTGTAGCTGGGCCAGTGCCATTCAGGAACGGAACACGGCCGATGTCGCGCCGATGTCCGGCTTTCTGCATGACACGACGCGTTGAGCGCTACGTTCCCACAGCTCTGCTGTGGGGCACCCGGCAGGTTGCTGAAAAAGGTGTGATCACTTTCGTTCGGCCTTCCCTTGGTGATGTTTCAGGTCGTTGTGCGTGATCGACTGTGCTGCGGGGTGGGTCTTGGTGTTTCTGTTGACGTCTTCCTTTCCGATCCCCGGATCATTGTCATCCACACCGTGATCCGGATCGTCCATCGGGCGAAAACTCTTCAACGACGCCCACGCCTCGACCAGCGTCCCATCCACCGTGAAGTGCTCATCCGATAGTAATCCCGCCGCCTGCGCCTGTGTCACCACCGCCTGTAAGAACCGTCCCGCCACATCATGTTGCATCAGACGATCCCGGTTCTTCGTGAACGTCGTCGCATCAAACGACCGCTCATCCAGACTCATCCCCAAAAACCACCGAAACAGAATGTTGTAATCGTGCATCTCACACAGGAGCCGTTCCGACCGGATCGTGTACAGTGCGATCAACAACTGACCCTTCAACAACCGTTCCGGCGGAATCGACGGACGCCCCTCCGTCGCGTACATCCGGTCAAACCTTCCCGACAATGACCGCAACGCCGCATCCGCCATTGCCTTGATCGCCCGTTCGACCATGCTCACGGCAAGCGGGAACGGTCATGCTACGGCCTCGTGAATCGGAAATTTCTTCTGTCAATCGCTATAAAGCGGAGAGGGGCCCACAGCAGAGCTGTGGGACACCACAGGGGTATACAGTTCTGTTTACATTAGTGACATCGGAATGGAATGGTGCAAGTCACTATATGACAGGTCATGGTAGGTGTCACCTACGGCACGCAGGGCAGTGATTTGTTGTTGAAGAGGTAGTCGACGAAAAGCGCCAGATCGATCATGTCGGATGTCCCCGAGCAATCGAAGTCGGAGTGTTCATAGATCGGAAAATCGGGAGCGTTGAAGAACATGTGTTCAATCAATCGTCCCAGGTAGACAATGTCATACGGTGGTGGTTGTGCGACGGCGGAATTCCAGATATCCGCCTGGTAGCGTTTCCACGGGCGGCCCGTCTGTCCCGCCGGCCCGTCCAAATCCCATACAGTCACCCGTGTGCCGGTGGCATGCAGCGTGACCATATCCGCGATCCCATCGCGATTGATGTCACCCAACACGGGAGCCGCCAGCGTCGTCGATGATCCCACTCCAAACAAAATGGGATAGCCGGGAACAATTGTTCCATCCGTCTCGAGTGCATAGATCTCGTCCGGCCCAAAGACCAACTGGCCGACACGCATGAGTAATTCCGGCTCACCGTCATGATCGATGTCATTCAACACAATGACCGAGACGGCTCCCGAGAACTCGGCAAAGAGGCCATCCGAGGAATCCGACACGACCGGAGTGCCGTCGGCGTGGAAGGCGTAGAGGAGAGAGCCTCCGATCGAGTAGGGCGCAACAAACAATTCCGGAATGCCGTTATCATCGATGTCGCCCGCCGTCATCGAGTACACCAGATACGTGTTCTGCAACGGTTCCAGAACGCGCGGCCAACCCGTCAGTGACTCACCGGTTGGCTCTATGACGTTGAGGAAAAACGGATCCGTCTGACCGTCCGATCCCACATAGGCGATTTCCCGTTCCAGGTCACCATCGAAGTCCCCAAAGGCGACTGCGTTGACCGAATAATGCGACGTTTTCAGTGACACACTGCCCGGCGGTCCGAATGCGCGCCCGGTGCGACCATCGAAGACATGGATTTCGTCACCGATCGCAACCAGTTCGGCACGATTATCGTTATTCAAGTCAACGATCTTCACTTGTGGCAGAGCGCTGACGATACTGCGGCTGATATCGATCGCAGGGAAGGGCTGCGCCGTCGGGACGAGCACCTCACCGTTTTCGTGCCATACATGTATTTGTCCATCCGCATCAATAGCCGCAATCTCCAACCCGGAGCTGCCATCGAGGTTGCCAACCGTCGGCACCGAACTGCCGAATCCATTAACAAAACTAGTAAATGGTTGTGGCCAACCCTCAAATTCTTCACCGATGAACGTATACACGTGCATCGCATCCGGCGAAGCAATGACGATCTCGAATTTCCCATCATCATCGAGATCGGCACAGGCCGGCGGTGTGCGATAGTACACCAACGTATCTCGTGGCCATCCGGGATAATTGGGCCACTGTGTTGTGGGATCCCACGTCGGATAGTTCAGACTGTCTCCGGCGAACACCCAGATTCCGCGTTGTGTCGGGCAGATGATCTCTTCACCCGCAACACCGTCGATATCGACCACAGTCATGGCAAAGCTCGAATTGGCTGGGAGCATGGCCGGCCAGCCGGGATGGAACGCGTCATCAACGACTACCCTAACCGAGTCGCGCAACGTTGACCCTCCTACCGTAACGGCCAGACGCAATCGATACGGTCCCGGCTGAAGTTGATCAAGTTCCCACAACGTCAGCGTATCCTCCCAAACCGGAGCGGTGAATCGTCCGAGGTCATACACGGTCGACGACGGTAGCGGACCGACTGCGTCGAGATGATACGCCTCGAAGTCAGGACCAGCCGCTGAGCCGAGAACGACTTCGGTCAAATCGAGGGTGTCGCCATCGGCCGGTACGATGATATCAGCCGTCGCCGATTGCGCCAGATTGACACGCCGATCAATGACAGCATCGACTCCGGCATCCAGCCGGATTGTGTACGGTCCGTTGAGACCGGCCGTGTTCCACACCGCCAGGACATCACCAGTAACCGCGGTGTTACTCGTCGCAATGGTTTGCCAGTTGGCAAAGCCGGGACCATGGCCGTCCGCGACACTCACAGTATAGCTGCTGAAGCCGGTGCCCTGTGCATGTCCCAGAATCGAAACCGTTCCATTCAGCCAGTCCTGCGGTTGCGGTTCGTCGATCGTAACGAACACCCCCGGCAGGGCGCCGATTGCGTTTTGGAGATTGATTCGTCCCCAACCCGTGTAACGGTCGAAACCGGGAAGATTGGCGCCGTTTCCATAGGGGTCGATGATATCGTCAGCGGTGCTTGTGAGAATCTCACGCACCCGATCATTGGACAATCCCGGAGCCAACGACAGGAGGGCGGCAGCCACACCTGCCGCGTGCGGCGCGGCCATTGATGTCCCCGACGCGATGTAGTAGTAATCGTCAATCACGTGGACATCGGGCTCACCGCCGATGGCGTAGAGGTCGGTGGTGTCGGCCCGCAGAGACAACACCGCTTGTCCCGGCGCCACGACGTCGATGTGATCGTTGAATGTCGAAAACGTCGCCAGTTGATCCTGCGCCGTCGATGCACCAACGCCGATTGTCATCTGATACGAACTCGGATAGAAGACATGATCGCCGCCGCTGTTTCCCATTGACGTGATCAGGACCACTCCACGCTCATGCGCGAATTGAAGCGCATCTTCAAGCGTTTTCGAGGGGAACTGGCCGCCCCAGCTCATGTTGATGACGCGCGCACCGCGCATGACGGCGTAGTAGATCGCTTGGGCCGAGACGGAAAAATAGGCGTAAGGGAAAATCTTACAGGCAAAAACACGTGCCGAGTCCGACACGCCGGCGATGCCAATACCATTGTCAACCGTCGCTGCGACCGTACCGGCGACGTGGGTCCCGTGACCGATGGTGTCGGTGACGCAGCTGTCGGGTACGACATCCAGTGGTGTCGTAATGCGGACGTCTCCGGAGAAGTCGTAGCCGTACACGTCGTCGGTGAACCCATTGTGGTCATCGTCAACGCCATTGTCGGGAATCTCCCCGGCATTCACGAACAACCGGTCGACGATGTCTTCGTGATCAGTATCGAGTCCCGTATCGATGATGCAAACGAGGATCGACGATTTCGGTCCGGGATGGTTGTACACCGATTCCAAGCGGACATCGGCGCCCGGCGTGCCGTTGCGTTCCACTAAGGTGTCGTTGTTCGATCCCGGGATTCGTTCGACGGCAAAGTATGATTGTCCGGTGTTTGTCAAGTGCCACTGGCGATCGTAGAGTGGATCGTTCGGTGATTGGTGGAGTTCGAGCAGACGATCCACTTCGGCGTATTCGACCCATGGTAGTTGCTCGAGGCGCGCCACCACGTCTTCGGCCGTTTCACCGGGTTCCGTTGCCATCATGAAGGTGCGTGAACCGGGATGCTCGGACACACCCGCCGACAGCGATGGCCCGGATGGAGCGGTCCGATTCCAAAGCGGACGCACTCTGGCCACGCCTGCAGCGCGTGACCACTCTGCGACCACATCCGCGGGATGTTGAGCGGCGGCCTTCCGATGCTGACCCGAGGCCAGGTATCCCGGCAGGACTTTGACTATCACACCTTCGGGCGAGGTTGAACCGAATTGACTAAAGGGAGTCTGGGCATCCACGCACAAAGGCAGGAGAACCAGCGCGCACGTAAAGAGGATTCGCCTTAGCGGATTGATCATCGACATTTCCCTACCGCCAACCGTCGCTTATCACGAGAGGAGAGCCGATCGCGACCCTCTCCGTCGCAACCATCGGAATCGACACACAGTTCCCACCGGCAAATAGCCACGTATCAATCCTGTCAGATCGGGCCCCAGTGGCGAGGACTCGGAACTACGGCCCCGGGGCTACGGCGCGCATGGATCGCAGGGTGAGGGACCGTTGAAGAATATGTGTTCAATCACATAGTTGAGATCAACGGCATCGGCGACCCCGTCGCAGTTGAGGTCGGACCGCGTGATCGGGCAGCCTTCATCTTGGAGGTCCGGCTCATTAAAGAAGATGACATTGATCAGCGCGTTTAAGTCTACGGCATCCAGGACTCCGCTCAGGTCAAGATCGGCCTGATGTAGACAGAGGCATCCGTCCAATATGGTGATGGTCACGGTGGCACTATCCGCGTCAACCCCGTCAGACGCGACAAAGAGGACGTCGTACACGCCCTGCTGAGTGATCTCCGGTGTCACACTAAACACACCGAATCCATTGCCGCTATCCACAAACGTGGCGTTGGGCATCGTTCCTGATGACAGTGTGACCGGAGTGAAATTCGAGTCTTCGGCGCTGACGAGGAACTCCAGCGTTTCGAGTTCCGTCACCGTTTGCGAACCCGGAACCGTGAGAATCGGCGCAAAGTCCGTGGTCAACGCTTGCAGCGTTGCCCGTCCATTGATCCGTCCCCAGCCGTGGTAGATATCGAATCCCGGTGTATCTTCCGACACACGTCCCACTTGGTCATCGGCGGCCGCACGCATGAGCGCTCGGATCTCGGCGGGGGTGTAATTGGGTCGCAGAGATTTGATCAGAGAGCCAAGGCCTGCGGCATGAGGCGTTGCCATTGATGTGCCGCACTTGTAGCCGTAACTCCCGTTGGGAACCGTTGACCAGACCCAGTTCCCCGGTGCACAGATGTCGATGTAGTCGCCGTAGTTCGATCCCGGTGATCCGCAGAACGGATGGGCGCGGTTGTCGTCGGAGTCTGTGCCGCCGACGGCGATGATCTCCGGAAACGCCGCCGGATAGTGTGGGTCGCCGACGTCATCATTTCCCATCGCTGCGAAGATCGTCACGTTGTTATTCCAAGCGTATTCAGCCGCCTCTTGTTCGAGGGATGACGGTGACATGGACCCGAGCGACATGCTGATGATATGGGCCCCATTGTCAACGGCGTAGGTCATCGCGCGCGACACCCCGAGTGCCGAACCCGATCCCGACGCTCCCAGTGCTTTCAACACCATGATCTGGCAATTCCAATCCATGCCGGCGATCCCGACGCCATTGTCCGATTCGGCGGCGGCGATACCGGCGCAGTGGGAACCGTGTGAATGATCATCATCGATGTTGTTGCTATTGTTATAAAAGTTCCAGCCACGGAAGTCGGAAACATAGCCGTTGCTGTCTAAATCGATTCCATCGGTGCTTTCGTCGATGTTGTACCAAATGCGATCGTCCAGATCGGGATGATCGACATCAATACCGGTATCAATGATGGCCAGAATAATACTGCTGTCCCCGGTCGTATGATCCCACGCGGCTTCCATGCTGAGATCAGCATCCGCCGTACCGGGATCGGCGGGCGGCTGAACGCCGGTGTTGCGAAGCGGGTATTGGTGCGATGAAAAGTTGGGATCATTCGGCGTGAACTGCGATTCGGTGATTGTTACCACTACATCGTATTCGACGAATTCCACGTCGGGGAGTTGCTCGATCTGCTTTTTCAGCTGCGCAGCATCGCGCCCGGCGGGAACATCGATCACAACATAGTCAGAGAGACGCTGTCTCAGTGGAAGGGTCGCTTTTCGATGACTTGCCGGAAGCGAGGGGATGGCTTGTCGCAGGTCGGTAATGCCTTCGCCCGTCACAAATGCGTCGAATGACGCGCGTCCCGTTGCACCCGCTATCAGTGTTTGGGGCGCGCCCAACGTCGGGGCCAACTTCACGATCAGGTGCGACCGGTCAAGATCATCTCTCACAGCCGCACTGGTATCGGTGATTCCGATCAGAAAGAACGACACTGGCACAATGGCCAGGACATTGCGTAATCGTGTGATGGCCCGTACAATTCGGCTTCCATTGCTCATCATAATGGTGACCTCGTCTGTGAAATTGGACACGTCTAATTCTCGCACGGATCGCACGGTCCCGGCCCGTTGAAGAACAGATGATCGATGAATGTCGACATATCGGTGGCATCGGGAGTATCATCGCAGTTAAAGTCCGCCCGCGTCTTCGGGCAGTCGGCATCTTGCGGATTGGCGCCATTGAAGAACAACACATTGATCAGAGCATTCAGGTCGGTGGCGTCAAGGGCGGCGTTCTCGTCGAAGTCCGACTGGTTCGGGCAGTCGCATGGCGGTCCCACGATGGTAATCGAACCGGGTGTGAACGCGTCCGGTGACCCATCGTTAAACGCCGACGTCAGCCGCAACCGGGTCGAGGACCCAAGCTGAGCGGAGTCAACGACTTCGACTTGGCCGATTTGCGCCAGCGGATGAGGACGCACCCACAGATTGGCAACGACCCCCGTTCCGGCGGGAAGGAAGTTCGATGTGCCGCCACCGACATCGGCACGGAGCACGTAGCCGACCTCTCCATTGAACCGGTTATCAAAAACCAGTTGGATCTGCTCAAAGTCGACGGTCCGTGGCCCTCGTGTCAGGGAGTCAAGAAGAATGGTCGCTGGACCCGTGGCCCGGAAGGGAAGATAGATCTCACCCACCGGATGTGAGTTCGACAGTGTAATGGGTAACGGAGCTTTTGCGCTGGCTTCGACTTCGATGTCCCCATACCCGATTGAATCCACCGGATCGAACAGTGGCGCGATCGCGGCCGCCAGATTCGGACGCGGTCCAATGTGTCGAATCAAGCTGGGATTCTGCTGTGGACTTCCCGTGGGAACTAGCAGGGCCAGGGCTGAGTCGGAATCGAGTGTACTGCTGAGCATGTTCTTGAATATGCCGGAGAGACATGCGACCGCACCGGTGACAATTGGAGATGCGGACGACGTTCCGCTGAACGATGCCGTGTACCAAGAGTCTTCACTGCCGCCATTGTAAAGACCGCCATATCCCGTGGTGTACACGGCGACGCCATAGCCTTGCAAGTTGACCCGTTCGCCCCAGTTGGAGAAGTCCAGTTTGGATCGGTCATTGCTGCTGCCACCGACCGGTGGATTGCCCGCGCCACACATGATTGCGTGTGAGTTGCGGAACGTTGTATCGAAGAAACTCGTGTAGATTGAATCATCCAGATCTTCCGCCCCGTTGCCAGCTGCTTCGCAGACAATCACTCCGTTGGCGTACGCATTCAGGATGGCATCAAAGTTCCCCTGGAAGTACTCCATCGGAACATAGCCTCGTTGATCGTCGCGGCCCTGGAAATTGAACCGCGGGCCGGGAGTGTGTAATTCGATGAGCACCAGGTCGCCCGGTTCGGAGTGGAGCACGGCCTGATCCATGGCGCCGGCCATAGATTGCGTTACGACTGACGAGACACCGATGTCGGCGTTGTACGAGATCCCGGTCATCCCAAAGTCATTGCGATCGCAAACCATTTCGCCAAGAACGGCCGTGCCATGATCACGGTCGTTGGAGATGGTTCCGATCACTACTGCCGTCGCACCCTTCGACAGATCCTCGTGGGTGAGCTGCCACCCGAATTCGATATCGATGATCTGGATGCCGGTTCCGTCGCCGCCGGGTAATGTCCACGCAGCACGGGCATCAACTCCGCCGGGCGCGACATCAATGTAATTCTCATCACTTTCCCAGTGCGGTGTCGTGGTGACTTCAGAGAACGAGGCCACTTCCGGGAGAGGTTCGTAATAGGCGATTTCCACTTCGTCGAGAGCATTCAATTCCTTGATCGCCAGTTGTGCCTGCGCCGGCGTGCTAATCGGTGTGCGGAAGTACAGTGACATGTCGGGCAAATTCATCTTTGCCCGGTCTTCCGCGGCCATCCTCCGTTGACGCATCACGGTGGGATCCCCCGCAACGAGTAGCTCCAGCGGCGCCATACCGTGCCGGGTAATCACTCTATTGACATGAGTGGCATCCAAACCGCTCACTCGCGCTTGTTGGCGTTCCACTTGTACATTCCGATGGAATTTCACCACCACATGACCGGAGGTGACATCCGAATTGATCCGAAGCAATTGGGGTTTGATGACCTCACGCAGGGGAGCATACGATCCGACGAGGTCGGTGTGATTCCGTGCCCAAGACACGTCGTTGATCAGCACGCATACGATGATCAGGGTCCAAGCGGCCAACTTCTTCATTTGTAGAACCTGCCTTTGTGGTCTAAGGCCAAACCTGGATGGTGAGGTACCCAGCAGACCGAAGGAAATTTATTCAACGGTAATCAGCGCCATACGTCATGAGCGCACCAGCTATCCGTCTGAAATATACACTATACCGGACCATTGTCAAGGTCGGAACTTGAAGTCTTTCAACAGATTGGGGCCGTCCGGCGGGAATTTGATGTGACTCGTCGGGGATTTCGACAGCACCTAAACGACTCCGGTGGATTCAGTTGCATAGGGTACGTACCATGCACAACTTTGAGCACTGATGGAAGAAGGAGAGACATCGATGAAGATACTCGTTTTGGGTGCGGGCCTCATGGCTCAGGGCGCCGTTTTTGACTACTTGCAGAATGATGATGTTTCAGAAGTGACGGTGGCCGACAATTCATCGACCGCCCTCGACCGCATTCGAAGGCGATTCCCTGACGACCGTTTGCAGACCGAGACGTTCAGTGCGCAGGATGATCGTCGTGTCGAAGAGCTGATGAACGACGTCGATGGTGTATTCTGCGCCGTTCACTACGGCTTCAATCTCGCTTTCACCCGCGCCGCCATCGCCACTCGCACCCACATGGTGGATTTGGGTGGCAATAATGATGTGGTCGCCTCACAATTGGTCTTGTCGGATGACGCCGAGAAGGCGGGCGTGACCATCACGCCTGATTGTGGCTTGGCGCCGGGTATGGTCGCGGTGCTGGTGAAGTGGGGACTGGAACGGTTTCGCTGGGTCGATACCGTGCGCATTCGCGTCGGCGGCTTGCCACGCCATCCGAAGCCACCGTTTCATTACGAACGATTGTTTTCGGTGGAAGGGTTAATCAATGAATACGTCGAAGTGCCCATCCGTTTGGAGAACGGACGTATCGTCACGGTCGAGCCACTGGGTGACCTCGAAACGCTGACGTTCGCCGAACCGGCTGGCACGTTGGAAGCGTTTAACACGTCCGGCGGTGTCTCCACGATGCCGGAGTCGTTCGGCGATCGTCTCAACAATCTTGATTACAAAACACTGCGCTATCCGGGCCACGCGCACGCCATGCACTGGTTGTACCACCTCGGGTTCTTGAGTTCGGAACCGGTTACGATTGGCGCGGTCACCGTTGTACCACGGCAATTGACCGCAGCGGCCATCCGCGACCGAGTTCCAGAGGGTTATGAGGACATGACCGTCGTGCGTGTCGAATTTGCCAGTCCTGACGGTGAGCAGCACCGTGTGCATCGTCTGGACATCATCGATACATACAACGCCGAACAGCAATTGACATCGATGATGCGGATGACGGCGTTTCCCGCCGCGATTGTATCGCAGATGCAATGCGACGGACGCATTAGCACACGTGGTGTTGTTCCGCAGGAGCGCTGCGTCGACGCCGAGGCATTTGTCGAGGACTTGGTGAAGCGGGGAATCGCGATCTCCGGATTGGACTGACAGATTCGTCAGTCGGCCGGCAGGTATCCATTGATGGAATCATGAAAGACGAAGTCCCGGTGGCCTCGTTGGAGTGTGACCCACTCCTGTCGCGGTGTCGTGCGCCACAGCCGTAAACGGTTCGCACCGTGATCGCGCGTATCGAGTATCTGCAGACTGTCACCGATCAGCCGGTGGTCGCGAAGATGCTGTGATGGGACGTCGAGTCGCGGCGCCATCAGGTGCATGTGTCCATTGGCCCATTCGAGAATTGTCCATTCACGAGCATCGGTCTTTAGTACTTGCCCATGGTAAACGGCTTCCGGTGTTGAATTCCCGTTGAGATCAATCCACTCAATGGTGTGAGAGATCACACTCGGAGGCGCGAGAGTGTCCCACACAATTTCGTACTGTGAATTCTCGTCACCAATCAGGGCCGCATAACTCCCGCCTGAACCACATGACGCCACACACATCCACAATTGATCATGGCCCGGAGCTGCGTACGGGGTTTCTCTTTTGACGACAAACGAACCGATGGTTTTCGGTGTTTGACCGGCGAGCGACCATGCGATACGTGTCGGTATGCTCTCCGCAAACAACTTAGCCATCGTCCACGGCCATCGGTTTGGTTCCAACAGAAGGCTGCGCGCGATCCGATCCGCGCGTGTCCGTTGCGGGGGAAGTGCCAACGCGGTCTGTAGAAGTGTGAACATGGTCAGAACGATCCACGCACCCAGCAGTGCCTTGCGATAAGACCGTATCATACGTCCGCTGCAACTCGAGATTGATGGTTTGCGGGTCATTGTCCGGTGCGGTCACGTCAATCCGGCCGCGATGTTTCCGATGTTCCGTCCAGCGTACGTGTTGCTTTGGACAGGCTGTCGGCCGAGTGATGTGAGGTATCTTGGCGATTCGATTCCTCAATATGTTTGAACACCCACTCACCGCTGCGCGCGGCCTGGAAAGCGTCGCGCAACACCTTGTTCTCCCGACGGCTGGAGGGGGAGCGATCACATTTCTCCCATCGCAGATGGCGCACGACTTCCAGCCGTCCATTTTCAAAGCTGCGTGCTTCGCCAAACTCACCGTTGGCCGTTGAGTGATATTCCGCGGTCGGCCACAATTCGGGTTGCCAACCCGTGGGAAAATGAACAATGATCGTATCGAATGAGCGGACCGGGAATCGCACGGTCCCGGGATCGATCCGGCCGCCGATTGTGTCATTGGCCATCCATCCACCCAAACGCGGTCGCACGACCATCCGCCGAGTACCGCCAATCGCCCAGCCATCAATGCGTCCGCTAATTGTCGTCGCGATCTCGGTTGGCGAGATGACCTCGATGGCATCAATCGTCGCCAGCGTAGCGGCGGGCATCACGCCCAATATCGCCGCGGCCAATTCGCTGCCATTGTGACCACCATTAGCCGGGGTCATGGCGGCAAAATGACCGCTCGATGCGATGCGGGCGTGGAAGTTTAAATTCCCGTCGGCGTCCAACTCGCCCTCGCACCGAACACTCTGCCGGTTGTCATCGGCGGATTTGCACGGCGTTTGAACCAACTGTCCGCCGTGGGGGCCCACCACCAACGCCCAGCGTTCCTCGCAACTCGGGGGGAGACTCCCCAGACGGTAACGCGAATCGGATGGGTCCGCCCATAGCGTATCTCCATCGATGATCGCCATCGCGACCACGTGATCAAACCAATCCTTGGGAAAGGTCGGGTCCAGTGGCAACGGATTACGCGAGCGAATGAGCGCCGGATAGGCTTCCATGCCCAGCGAGCGCAACATCGAGATCCACAGAAAGACGACATCTTTGCAATCGCCGTATTTGGTATCAAAGACCTCCGACGATGCATGGGGGCGCCATCCGCCAAGGCCGATCTCGATCGCAACATATCGCCATTCATCAGACACCCAGTCCTTCAACACAGAGGCCTGCGCCCGATCACCGATCACATCCTGGACGTGTGCATCGACCCAACGCTTCTGGTCATCATCGAGCCCGAACCTGTGTTCCGTCAGCTCCCAGTACCATTCGCCCAGAGCGTGCCACGAATCTGTTGCCCCTTCTTCGCCGCCGACACGGAACTCCTCCGGCGCCACGTGGAGCAGCGGGGTGAGCGTCTTGTCGCCCACGGAGCCGATGTCCTCAGGAATCCAGTTGTTCAGCTCCCAACGGTAAATCCGACCACGAGGATCGTTCTCCTGATGCTGGACCAACGCCGGTGCGACTTGTTGATAGTGAATGTTCTCGCGACGCGGAACGTGCACCTGGTAAGAGGCATGGCGCCGGGGCCAGCGGTCGCCGAGTACCCAGTCGGGCCAAAAAAACACATTCTCGATTTCGACTCGCCAACGCGCCTCGATGATATACGGTGGTCGCGGCGCGACCAGATCGGCCGAGCGGATCACATCGCCGGAATACAGCCGGAAATCGGAAAACGGCTCGACCGATCCGACTTGCTCTTCGGTCAACTCGAACAGGATGTTACCGAACGTGTCTGTCACAGTCCCTTCGAAACTCTGTAACCGTTGAAAAAACGTGTCCCAAATCCGGATGCGGCCGGCATCGACACCCGTGGTGCGATTGACTCGAATCACGCGATGGGCCTCGACGCTCAGTCCTCGGCGCGACGACCACTCGATCGACCACTCGTCTGTCTCGTAATATGCCGGGTATGATGACCACGATATGTCGTTGGCGAACACAAGATTGGGCAGCGCCAGCACACTGAACAGGACAAGCGCCAAGACGCTGCGCCGGGTCGGCCAAATGGAGGAAGTCGGTTTGCTCATCACAGAGGTGTACACGAAACGGACATCACGTGCTGCATCCATAATACGCAATCGAGCCGTCAGACTGAACAAAAACACCTTGCTGCATCAACCGCCACCGAGTCTGTGACACGATGCCTGCGGGCATCATTGATGCCGGCTACACAAAGGGAAGTGAAGAGATGAAAGACAGGGGGATTGGACTTACAGCGTATCGTGATAAAGCACCATCAACCCTTGTTCCGACAATTGAACGGTGTTGAACAACTCGCGCAGATCACGGAAGCGGGTGACGGGGAAGTCGCGTTTGTTGACATTCCACGTGCGTGAGGAGATGACCTGGTTGCCGTCGCGTACGACCGAAGAGTGGAACTCGAACCCGTCGCCAATGACCTCACGGCTGGTCGGGACATCGGTCAACTCAAAATCATCCGGGAGCGTCCACCGAATGCGGCAATCTTCGGACCACGGCGTATCAAACGAAATCGGATAGCGGCGCGACTTCGTCATCAGCGGATTCGATTTCAGTTTACGTAGAATCGAGGGGCGCAAAAACAGCCGACCGTTGTCGACCGTCGCCGCCTTGGGCCACTCGAATTCCGCAACGAAAGTGATCGGGGACCAGTAGTCATGGTCGCCGTCTGTCACCTCAAAACTGGTGGGAATGGCGCCGTCCAGCCAGTGCTCCTGGAGATACGCGACCGTGTCGTGGTCGCCGATGGCGCGCAGCAGTTCGTACGCCGCCTCGCCGCCGACGGTGCCTTCGATTCGTCCGAAAGCGGACCCATCTTCACGAAGCGTGACCGCGGCTTCGGCGCGTGCATCATTGGCGATAGGCGGCGCCGGGACGTCAATAACCACCTCTTCAATCGAGGGATGCCCGATTACGACACCCGCATCGACCTGGCTCTCCGGTGGCAGGTAGCCCATCCAAGCCGCCGGCGTGTTGGCATCGCAGAAGACACGCTTGTCGGAGTCGATTTCGACCAACGCCAACGCGTGGTTGAACTGGAACAAGCGATGGTCACGACGATCAAACCGGAGATGATCACGACGTGAGATCAGGACTGGATACGCATGAAACCCGTTGTGCCGCAACAGAGACACCAGCAGCAGATTCTTTTCGACACTATTGCCGCGCCGTTGCTCAAACACGTCTTCGGCAGACAATAGACCACTGGTAATCGCCGGTGCTTCGCCCGACAGAGCCACCGAATCGCGAACGAAACGGTACACTCGATTGACCAAGTGTTCACGATTCTCATTCGCCGCTTTCTCGAAACGCGGCCAGTCGTCGTCGATCTTCAGCAATGGTTTGTAGAGGTTTCGGACTTGGCGTGCCAAGTCGGCCCAGCTATCAACAAACTCCCACACTTTGTTGTCATCACGGTAGCGGACGATCTGGAAGTCAAGCTGGGCACGGTGGTCGAGCAACGATAGCACGCAAGGCTCACCCACCAACCGTGGCAAATTGCGGCTGCGCCAGGTGAACTGACGGACCTTGCCTTCCTGACGGATCGTGGCGACCAGCGCGGTGTCCGGACCTTCGACAAGCTCGGAATTGTTGAGAACGACTTCGTATTCGAACCCTTCTGGCAGGCGAACAGTGAGTTCTGAGTACTCCGTCGGGATCTCGTTTTGGAAGGCCCACGGCCGCAAGTAGTAGAAATTATTCGAATTGATCGTATAGCGATACTCGAGAACAGCCCCCGGCGAGACTTCGGGAAACGCAAACACATACGTTTCCATGTCGCCGGTCTTGGTTTCGTGAATGTCGCGGTGGCTGATCTCGATCCGCTCGCCGTTCGGCGTCAGCGTGTGGGCTTCGATATTGTCGAGATGTTCGGATTTGTACAGTGTAATTTCAACATTGCCATAATGGTAGGCGCCTTGACCAAAAACCTGAATCCTGCGATGCCGTTCGTACGTAAACTGGAAACCGGGGCCGACTGTGATGAAGCCCTTGTCAAAAACGACCACCGCACCGGCTGTGGGGTCGTTGGCCAAGTAATCACGCATCTCGGTGCGCGTGATTACACCCCAATCGGGCGTACCGGCGTCCTGTGCCCACGTCGCCAGAGTTGACGCGAGGAGCGCAAACAAACAACCCGCGGCGGTAAACCACCACCGACGGCGCGTCCCTGCCCCTTGCTTCGGGTCGCGCATAAGATCCCTTTTCGTTCGTCTATCGCAACGATGGGCGGTGAGAGCCCATCTGTCTCACGCGGTGCTTGGGGTGCACAAACCGTGTCCCAATCAATAATACGGATTCGACGATCTGGCGCAAGCCTAATCTGGGCTTAATCTTGCGGTGACATTCGCCGATTATCATCCCCTTGGCCTCAAACGGTCTTGTCAGGCCGGCTTTCTCGACTCTATAATTCGTTGACAAACAATAACATAGAAATGCCCCGCCTCGGTCAGCCTTCGTTCGAAGGCCACTGTCACAATTGGCCTATGATCTCTATACAGGCCGCCGACTCAGGTACCCGACCACGCCGATTCCTCGACCGTGTCCAAGGCGCTGTCCACATCACTGGCTGCGGATTCCGGTCCTTGGCTGAAACCCATTACCCACTGCAGCCATTGATGAACATCGTTGCGTTTGATTTCACGACGCATCCGACGCATCCGCCGGACCCGGCTGCCCAAGTCCATCGAATACGCGGCATGGATGGCATCGGCGGTGGTTTCGCGGTCATACGGATTGACGCACAGGGCATTCGGACAAAGCTGATCGGCCGCACCGGCGAACTCGCTGAGAATCAGGACATCGTGCCCATTGACCGAACACGCGCAAAACTCCTTAGCAATCAGATTCATGCCGTCGCGCAAGGGTGTGACCAGCCCGATCTCGCAAGCACGGTACAGGGCCAAGAGTGAAATCCGATCGAGTGATCGGTAGATGTAATAGATCGGCACCCAGCCCTGACTGGAAAACCGGCCGTTGATTCTACCGATTAACCCGTCGATCTCCGACTTCAGGTCGCGGTAGTCGGGCACATGCGTACGGCTCGGAATCACCACTTGAATCAATGATACATTTCCGCGCAGTTCCGGATATTTTTCCAGAGCCCGCTCGAAGGCACTGAACCGTTCCGGAATGCCCTTGGTGTAGTCGAGACGGTCAATGCCAAGAATCAACTGTCGTGATTTGTAGTAATCGCGAAATTCATTCGCCGCCTGCTCAACTTCATCGCTGCGAGCACCACGATCGAACTCATTAAAATCGATGCTGATGGGGAAATGCCCCGCTTTGACTGCGCGTCCGTCGAACTTCAACGTTGTGTACCGTCGGCCGGTGTGCACGGAGATACCCGACACCATTTCGCGTGCGCATTGAACGAAGTTCTTCCGATCACGCAACGTTTGGAAGCCCAGCAGATCGTAGGAGAGCAGACCACGTATCAACTCGCCCGCCCAGGGCAGTCGCCGGAACAAATCGAGCGACGGAAACGGTGTGTGCAGAAAATACGAGAGCGGCTGGTTCACACCCTGCTCACGCAGAAATTGCCCGACCATGATCAACTGATAATCGTGCACCCAGATGAAATCGTCGTCCGAGACATTCTGCGCAATGATCTCCGCGAAGCGGCGATTCACTTGCAGGTAAGTATGATAATTGTCCAGCAGAAAGTGGCAGTGGCCGAGCAGATCATGGAACAAGGGCCACAACGATTCGTTTGCAAAACCCCGGTAGTATCTCTGTTCTTCTTCGACCGTCAATGGGATCGCGACAACTTCGTAGTGGTTTTCCTCCCTGAAGGTTGTCAGCAAGTCATTGATCGGGACTTCCGGACCACAACCCGGCCAGCCAATCCAGAGTCCGCGATTACGTTTCATTACCGGTTCCAGCGCAGTGACCAAACCGCCCGCGCCCGGCTCGATTCGCCACTCTCCGTCCTGGACCGTTACGCGAATCGGCAACCGGTTCGACACGACGACAAATCGTCTATTCTCTTCGTCTCCCATTGGTCTCTCCATGACGACGCATTTTATGCCTATCTCGACACAGTTCACTCAACATGCCGAAGTACCATCTCAGATGATACACATTTATACGTTCGTGTACCGCGGGTAGAATCACCCCTCTGTGGCGCAATCGTGATTTACCCGACAGTTGTTGTCCACAAAGCAACGTGATGCGCTAGGTGCGCATCTGGACGCGATCAGTCATCCGCGATGCGCCGGTAGAAATGCGTGCGCACTGCGCTGGTCCTGGCGCATCCGGACTCATTTATATGATACGTAACTTGGCGTGATTCTGTGATGGAAGTCGATCTGAGAACCGTCAACTGAGTTGAAGGCTCATCTTGAAACAACAATGCTATTCACCGTTGGCGAAAATGCGGTCGGTAATGCCGTGGGACAGTCCCAGCATCAGGGTGAGATATTCGCGCAGGTGACGGGTGTTGAGGAAATACTCGCGAACAAACTCACGCGCGGCCTCGCCGATCTTCTGAATGCGGTTCGGCCGTCGCAGCAAATACAGGATGCGATGGGCTGCGCCCTCGGGGGAATTCACGAGGAAACCGGTACCGTAATCGAAGACCTGCAAGCGGATCCCGCCGGTATTGCCGCCGATTACGGGCTTCGACTTCCACATGCCTTCGGTGACCGTGAGACCGAATCCTTCGCGTGTCGACTTCTGGATGATGATATCCGCCGCGCGTTGCAGTGCATTGATCGTGCGGTGCGCATCGCCCGGGAGAAACAACACATGCAAGTCGGGATCGTCGGCGGCTTCCTCTTGCACGGCTTTCAGCACTTCGGCGCCTTCGGGATCATCCGTTGCGCCACCACCGGCCAGTACCAACTGCACCGGTGCGTACCGACGCACCAGACGGTATGCCTCAATCACCCCGAGCGGATCCTTGAAACGGTCAAATCGCGACACCTGCACCAGCAGCGGACGTTGGGGATCGAGTTCGAACTGCGCGCGTACATTGTCGATCTCGTCTTGCGGTAACTCGATGTTCTTCTCGGATAATGGATCGATCGATGGCGCAATGATGAATTGCGAATGTCTCATCGCCTGCGAAAACTGCGGCATGGAGAAGATCGACGCTTCATACAACTCGACAAACGGACGCAGGAATTTCCACGCGACCCGTGACGGATGGGACACGTCGATGTGGCACCGCCAGACCCAGTGCCCGCGCACATCGGTGATCAACGACCGCAATTCCGCCGGCTGCGGGTCGTGGATGAACACAAAGTCGGCATCGGCGAGCATCGGCCCGAGCCGTTCGGCGGTCGCACGGTTGGCGTCGTGGTACGCGTCGGCCCACTTTGGCGGGATCATGATGTCGTGGCCCTGCAACCCGTTGTGCAATGTCTTGGTCATCTCATAAAAGCGCGCATCGCCCTCAATCACTTCCCACTGCACGTCCAGCCCCAGCTCGCGCATCAGCGGCACCATCCAGAACAAAATCTCCGCAACACCGCCGCCGGTGCGAGTCGAGTTGACATGCACGACGCGTTTCCCGTCAAACCGGTTCGCCATCTGATACAATCCCGCAATGGCCTCGGGTCCCGCCACTTCGGCATAACGGTTCAGCATCGGGGACATCATGATCCGGCCCTCCCCGCAAGAGCGTCGCCAACAGTGGCGATAAGTGTGTCTTTCAGTTCGCGCAAACTGAGGAAGTAGAAATCCAGAGTGGACAGTGTTTGCACCAGCGGATCGGTCTCGTCGCCGAATCCGGCCAGCCAGGCGGTGAAGTCGTCCAACCCGAGTGGCGTGCGGCGACGCGCCTCGATGAAATGATAGTAAAGTGATCCCAAATTCATTCCTTCAATGGCGCCGGGCAGATCATCTGTCGACTGCAGATAGACACCAGTGCCGAAAACGACGGTCATCGCCTGGAGGAAATGGAACTGATCGCCACGGTCGGCGGTGGGGTAGACCTCGGTTTCGGCCAGACGGTCGTCGATGATATCGAGTGTGGCGACACGCAGATCTTCCAGCTCGGGGAAGGTGTAGGGATCGAGCACTCCCAAACGCTCGGCCAGCACCGGATCGCGCAGCGCATGCGCCGCCCAGACGGCGAAATCGTTGGGGTACTCCGGATCGTCGAAGCTCGGCCGCAGCTTGGTCTCGCAGAAGTGGTGATATAAGGAGGCCCGGGGGCACGCTTCGATACGGTCGCGCAGTTCGCGTAAGTTGATTGTCGGCTTGAGGTTAGCCGTGCGGGTGATGAGCGTGCAGCCCTGGACATAGAAGGGGTCGTGGGTCATGGGTGCTGTCCGTTCGGCCTCGAGTTATTATCTCGTCATAAGCGGGAGACCATATTCTCTGTATCGGTAGCATTCGCGATTCCGCAATCCTCTCCATGGCAAGTAGTTGCAGGTCAGGACCACGGCGCACCGATGCCGCTTCGAAGGTACACACCCGTTTGCGCGCCGGGGTTCTGACATGGCCCGTTTGTGTCGAGTTGTCGGCCGGTGCGTCAGGCGCCCCGCGCAGTGACGCGGGTGCCAACTTCGGAGCATTCAGATGCGCGGTGCAGGTCACCGACGAACTTACAGTAGTGTGCAGACTTCGCTTCTATTCTCGCCGGTTCTATTGCAACTTTGAAGTTGCAACGTGAACCAACCATCAAAGGACTATTACAGATGTTACTATCGATTAATCTCGAAACTCCTTACGCCGAGCGTAAGCGAACCGAACGTCTTAATAAGTTCCAACTCGACGAACGTGGTTTTCAGGATATCCTTTACAAAACCTTGGACAGGATCTTCCCTGACGACGAGTTGATTCTACTAATGCAGTCCCGACGCTGGCAGGAAGAGCCCGATTTGATGGCAGTGGATAGGAACGGCAGTCTCTTCATTTTCGAGCTCAAAGCGTGGGAATCACATTCATCGAATGTCCTTCAGGTCCTGAGGTATGGTCAGATCTTTGGATCTGCGAACTATGATGAATTAAACCAATGGTACAAAAAAGGCAACAAGGGTGAAGGCGAGCTCAAAGATGCGCACAACTCTAAGTTTGACTCTCGGTTAGAAGAAAATCAGTACAATCGAAGTCAGGTCTTTGTAGTGATGACAAATGGGTTAGATCACCGAACTCGAGAGGCGATACAGTATTGGAGGCGATCGGGGCTCGACATTCGCCCGTGGGTCTATCGTGTATACTCAGGCAAACCGGGTGAGATGCTTTTAGAGATTTCGGCCTTCCGAGTTGAGGACAACCCATACGAAGATCTTGCGGAAGGATATTATATAGTTAATACGAATACGCGCTACAGTGAGGAGGATCACCGTGACATGTTGGAGAACGCAAAGGCTGCCGCGTACTTCGAACCTCCAAAATTGCAGATAGCAAGACTCGTGAAGGGAGACGTTGTTTTCCTCTACCAGTCAGGTGTCGGAATCGTCGCCTATGGAAAGGCTGATGGCGAGCTACGAAAAGCACTCTACCATGGAAGAGAAGAGTTCTGTGATGAGGAGTACTTCATGAAGTTGCGGAATTTTCGACGAGTTTATGCGCCTTTGACCGCAGCTGAAGTGAAGCAATTAACGGGTGTGAACTACAGATTCATGAGCACAATGTTCGGCTTGGATGAGGACAGCGGACGGAAGATTTACAAGCACTTGGAATCAATGAGTGATAATTCGGCAGAGCATCACAGGGATATCTCTGAGTAGGGGTAAGCTCGACTATTCCTTGGTAATTCAAGCGGGAGGGATCATCCATCGATGGCGCTTAAGGCCTATACCATCCCCGACGGCGAAATCGTCTTCCGCCACGACCTCATCGAGCAGAACACGGTTCTTGTCGGCGATGAGAAGTTTGTGTTTCCATCAGAAGCCGAAGCCCGGCTCTTCCTGGAAGCGGCTGAGTTCTTTGGGCCGGGCGAATATGAGCTTCCGGACAACGGCGATGAGGCACGCCGCGCCCTCGACGACTGGCTGGAACACAAAAAGGAGATCGAGACGTGGTTCTGGGAGTGCGCTGACGAAAAAAGTGACGATCAGCGCTTCAAAGAAAAAATGGTGGCGGCCATGTGGACTCTCTACCGGACCTACCGGCGCGGACTCCGCAACGCACCCGGTGCCAAAAAGTCGCCGGTCCATCGCATCCGGGTGGACGAATCCGAGGATGGGGAGCCAAAGCCGATCGTGTTTGAACCTCTCAAAGAGCATCCCACACTCGCTCCCCCTTCAGTTTCATAAGTCAGGTCCACGAAAACGAAACAAGTTCTAGGTCAGAACCACGGCGCGCCGATGCCGGGTGCCCCACAGTTCTACTGTGGGAAAGCTGGAGTCGTGAAATCGGGGTGGTCAGAAGTACGGTAGTTGATTGGGAATCGAGAAGTTCCCACAGCAGAGCTGTGGGGTACCAGGCACCAGGCTCTAACCACAAGCGGACTTGGATTTGACTGACAACGCCGTTCAACGCGGTCGTGAGCATCCGAGCATCGACAAGCAATTTTACCTATAAAGAAAACCCCCGCTGCTACTGCAGCGGGGGTGGTTGTAATCGGGTGGGACTGGCGTCTTAGAAACCGCCCATGCCGCCCATGCCGCCGGGCATGCCGCCGCCCATGCCGCCCATGTCGTCACCGCCGCCGCCCTTCTTCTCGGGCTTGTCGGTGATCATCGCTTCGGTGGTGAGCAGCAGCGACGCGATCGAGGCCGCGTTTTCCAGCGCGATGCGCGTAACCTTGGTCGGATCAATCACACCGGCCTGCATCAAGTCTTCATAGGCATCAGTCGCAGCGTTGTAGCCGAAGTTGCCGTTCTCGCTCTTGACACGGTTGACGACAATCGAACCCTCGACACCAGCGTTTTCCGAAATCATGCGCAACGGCTCTTCGAGGGCTTTGCGCACGATGTTGATGCCGATCGATTCGTCTTCGCCGTTGCCGTTGAGACCCTCAAGCGACTTCAGGCAGCGAATGAATGCCACACCGCCACCGGCGACGATGCCTTCTTCGGCGGCCGCACGCGTCGCATGGAGCGCGTCTTCCACGCGGGCCTTCTTCTCTTTCATTTCGACTTCGGTGGCCGCACCAACATTGATGACCGCCACACCGCCGGCGAGTTTCGCCAGACGTTCCTGCAGCTTCTCGCGGTCGTAGTCGGATGAGGTCTCGTCGATCTGCTTGCGAATCTGCGAGATGCGTCCCTTGATCTTCTCGGTGTCGCCGGCGCCTTCGACAATCGTCGTGTTGTCCTTGTCGATAGTGACACGCTTGGCCTTACCGAGATGCGAAATCACGGTGTTCTCGAGCTTGAAGCCCAGTTCTTCGGAGATCACCTGGCCCCCGGTGAGGATGGCGATGTCTTCGAGCATCGCTTTGCGACGGTCGCCAAAGCCCGGGGCCTTGACGGCGCACACACGCAGCGTGCCGCGGAGCTTGTTGACCACCAACGTGGCCAGCGCTTCGCCTTCGATGTCTTCGGAGATGATCAGAAAGGGTTTGCCGAGCTGCGCGACCTTTTCGAGCACCGGCAGCAGGTCTTTCATCGTCGAGATCTTCTTGTCGTGAATCAGGATCACCGGCTCTTCGAGGACCGCTTCCATCGACTCGGGATCGGTCACGAAGTACGGTGAAATATAACCGCGGTCGAATTGCATACCTTCGACCAGGTCGAGCGTCGTTTCGGCGGTCTTCGAATCTTCAACGGTGATGACACCGTCTTTGCCGACTTTGTCCATCGCTTCGGCGATCAGATCACCGATGGCCGAGTCGCTGTTCGCCGAAATCGTGGCGACCTGCGCGTATTCTTTCGGCGACGGCACATCGGATTTCATCTTCTGCAATTCGGCCACAACCGCCTTGACCGCCTGGTTAATACCGCGTTGCAGACCCATCGGGTTGGCGCCGGCGGTGACATTCTTGACACCTTCGCGGTAGATTGCCTGAGCCAGCACGGTCGCCGTAGTGGTACCGTCACCGGCGACATCGGAGGTCTTCGACGCCACTTCCTTCACCATCTGGGCGCCCATGTTTTCGAAATGATCTTCGAGTTCGATTTCCTTGGCGACCGTGACACCGTCTTTGGTGATCGTCGGTGCGCCGAATTTCTTGTCGATCACGACATTGCGCCCCTTGGGGCCGAGCGTGATCTTGACCGCACTCGCCAACTGGTCGACGCCGCGCTTCATCTTTTCGCGGGCGGCCATGGAGAATTCCAACATCTTGGCCATTGCTATGACTCCTCTTTCGTTCGCTTGGGTTTACTGTATCAACCTGATGTCAGCGCGTGTTAGCTGACGACCGCGAGGATGTCCCCTTCGCGCATAATCAGAAAGTCGTCGTTTTCAATGGTGACTTCGGTCCCCGAGTACTTTCCGTACAGAACCCGGTCGCCCTTCTTGACTTCCATCGGGACCACATCGCCTTTGTCGGTCCGGCGTCCGGCGCCGACTTCCATGATTTCGCCCTGCTGTGGCTTCTCTTTGGCGGTGTCGGGGATAATGATGCCGCCCTTTTTGACTTCCGTCTCAACGTCGAGAGGCTTAATCACCACTCGATCGCCCAATGGTTTCACTCCCATCGTTACTCCTCCTCCGTCGTTCAAACTGGTTTGGCTGACGACGGCTATGTTACGAGTTCACTTAACTCATTAAATGACAACACCTTCTTTGTTGTTAGCACTCATCGTTTGTGAGTGCTAACAAGGTGATTATACGCAGTCAAGCCTGTTAGATGCAAACTTTTTTTGTCATTTCAGGAGGGGGGATGGCGGTCCGGACGATGGGGATGCCGTCGAGTCCCGCTTCAGCGGCAACTATCCGGTCGTCGCAATGGTAACGAGTCCGCTGTAGCGGACTTAACGCCTTCTAACACTTAGCTTTAGCCAGGTGGATATGGGTACCACTCTCCCCACTCGGCTGGCACACCAGTTTCACCCGGGTGGATGGCGGTAACTTATACCTGAGTCCTTAAACCGTTTAAACGGTTTTAATATAGTTAGTTACGACCCCCCCACCCGGCTGAAGCCGGGTGTTAGAATACAAGATGTCCGCTAAAGAGGACTACTGGAGAGCTTCAACGGTTAAGGAAGTACAAGCTTCGCAACCCCTTCAGCGTCAACACCGGATCGACCGCCTGAATCCATTTTGACTTGGCAGCTACGCTCTCGGCCAACCCACCCGTGGCGATGACCTTGGGCGATCCCCCGAGTTCGGCGGCGATCCGTCCGACAATCTCATCCACCGATCCCACCGCCCCATAGAACAACCCCGCCAGCAGCGCCTCCTCAGTGGTCTTGCCGATGGCCGATGGAGGTGGCCCGAACCCAACCTTGGGGAGCTGGGCGGCCTTTTGAGCCAGACGGTCGGCCGACGTCTCGAGACCCGGGGCGATGGCGCCGCCGAGGAAAGCACCGTCGGCGGAGATCACGTCGAACGTCGTCGCCGTCCCGAAATCGACCACCACCCCAGCGCACTTGTGCTCATTCCAGAACGCTTCGGCATTGGCGACCCGGTCGGCGCCGATCTGTTCGGGATGGGCGAAATCGATGCGAATGGTGAATTTGGAATTGTGCGTCACGGTCACCGGTGCGGCACCGCAGACCGACGCGATCACCTGCTGGAACATCGGTGTCAGAATCGGCACCACCGAGGCGATCACTGACCCGTCGAGATCAAGCGGTGAGACGTTGCCTTCGCGGAAAATCTGTTTGAGTAACAACGCCGCCTCATCGGCGGTGCGCGTATGGGTTGATGCCAGACGAAAGGCGAAGCGCTCGCGCTCGTCTTCGAACACCCCGATGTGGGTGGTCGTGTTGCCGATGTCGACAGTGAGGATTAAGTCGCTCATGGGAGGAATATAGGGACTGGCGGGCAAGCCGGGCGATGGACTTTTCCATCTTGCAGGTCTGTTGTTATCAAAGATCTGGCCCTTGGTCCTACCGCATTAGAAAGATCACACCAATCACAACGAGTAGCGTATCAACGAGAATCAGAAACAGCCGCGGTGTCGTGCGCGTGAGTACCTGCTTACCGACCCAGGTGCCGACAATCATCATCACCCCGAGCGCCAATCCGGTTTTCACCAGGTCTATGTGCAGCAGATCGTACTGTCCGTAGACCGTTGCCTTGGCGAGGTGGATGCAGAGTGCGCCGACTGCCAGCGTAGCGACAAACCGTTCCTTGCGAATGCCGGTGGCGAGAAAGAACGGTACGGCGAATGGCCCAACCGCACCCCACACGGCGGAAAAGAACCCGATGAACAGACCCACCGGCGTGAGCACCCAAATGTGATCGGCCAGGATGTCGCCGGTCTTCCAACGACGCACAATCACCGAGACGATCAGCAATGCGCCGATACTGCGAAACAAGAACCCGGTCGACAATTGAGTGAAAACAATCCCGCCGATGATGGCGCCGATCACGCCACCTGCGGCATATGGCCAGACCATGCGCCAGATAATGAACTGACGCAGCAGGAGGAGCCGGGTTGTGTTGGAGAACAGCAGTGCGAGTGTGATCAACGGCACAGCGGTCCGTGGCCCCACAACAGCGACAATCAATGGCAGAATCAGAAACCCACCGCCAAAACCACACACGGCTGAGACGAATGATCCGACAAATGCACCGGCTACCAGGATGATGAGATCGATGCCTTCGGCAACCATCTATCCGTCGTTTCGCAAGGTGGCTTCACCGGAGTTCAGAGCGATACGCTGTCCCTCACTCGTCAGAATCAAACGTCCAGATTCGTCGATCTCTTCGGCCAAACCGGTTGTTCGAGTGTCTCCCTGTGCAACCGTAACGGTGTGTCCCAACAGGATCGAGCGCGCCCGATAGATGGGGAGGAGAGGGGCAAGTCCGTCGCGCACGAATCTCGCATACAAGTCCTCGAAATCGAAGAGAAACTGACGGTAAAACGCAAGCCGGTCGACCGGCCTACCTGCGGCGATCGTTAAGGAACTCGCCTGCGGACGAATCTCCGGAGGAAAATCGCTCTCTTTGTGTGCCACATTGATTCCCGTTCCACAGATGGCATAATGCACTCGCCCGACTTCAGCCGAGAGTTCGACGAGAATACCGCACACTTTGCGATGGTCGATCAATCCATCGTTCGGCCACTTCAGTTGCACATCGAGACCAAGCTGATTGTCGACCGTCTCGGCGAACGCCAACGCCGCGACAATCGAAATCCCGGTTACTGCATCAGGAGCGATGTTTGGACGCAGCACCACCGACGACCAAATCCCCAGCCCCGGCGCCGAATGCCAGTTGCGTCCGAGACGCCCACGTCCACGGGTTTGTTCCTCGGCGACAACAACAGTTCCCTCCGGTGCGCCCGATTCGGCCAGATCGATCGCCGCGACATTGGTCGATCCCACCTGACGATAGCAATGCAGCATGCGTCCAAACGTGCGAGTGCGCAGACCATTGGTGATTTCCATATCGATCATCCGGTCGGGTGTGCTCATAATCCGTACTGCACCGCGAGTGTCCGACTGGAAACCGTATCCGAGTTCGGTGAGTTCTTCGAAGATGCGTGTAAGACGAGCCCGCGTGACCGACAAGGTGTCGGCCAGTTGCGACTCCGTCGGCGGCGGATCGGTGGCGCGCAAATGATGAATGACGTCATCGGCGAGCGGATCGATGACACTCACGTCGCTACCGTCCCCCGACCCAGCGGAGACTGAAATCGATGGCCTGTGCGGAATGCGTGATCCCACCGCACGATACGAAGTCGGGATCGGACCGTGCGATGCCCCTGATGGACCGCTTGTCGACATTCCCAGAGACTTCAACAATCGTCCGTTGCGTTGCTGTTTTGTGCTGGGATTTGTCATGTTCTCGAATGACGCTGATTGCATGGCGCAACCGTTGACCGCGAAAATGATCGAGCAACAGCCACGGAACACCATAGTCGAGCGCGATGCGAATCTCACGGATTGATCGCACCTCGCAAATCAACGTACGTCGTCCGGAATTACGCACGGCACGGCGGACGGTCTCCTCGAAATCCCCCACCGCCACGACATGATTCGATTTGATCATCAGCGCATCGTGCAATCCCATACGATGCGATACGGCGCCGCCGGTGAGCGCCGCCTGTTTTTCGAGATACCGCCAGCCGGGTGTGGTCTTGCGTGTGTCCAGCAGACGTGTGTGTGTCCCTTTGAGTTTGTCTACCAGCTCGCCGGTTGTGGTGGCGACTCCCGACAGACGCGAGAGGAAATTGAGAGCGGTGCGTTCACCGCTAAGGAGAGCAGACGGCGTGGCGTATATCTCTGCGACAATCATTCCTTTGCGCACACGTTTACCATCGCTCACACCCCACGTCAGTTTCGCTCTTGAGTCGAGCGCACGGAATGTTGCCGCGACCGCGTCTGAGCCGGAGAGTATGCCTTTGGACTTCGCGACAATGTGCGCATGTGCACGTTGTTTCCCCAATTCCAGCGCCTGGACAGTCAGATCGCCGCGACCGATGTCCTCGTGCAGCGCACGCTCGACCAAATCGCGCAGTTGGCGTCTCCAGACGGGCTGCGGAAGAGCAAATGGTGATTTCTGCTTGGCAGTCATGATGTGATTGGTAGCGGTGTACCGAGCCTCCAGTTTGGAACAGCGTCAATGTGTAGTTTGGCTTCGTCGAATGGCGTCCACCGATACAAACCGACGGCAGCGATCATCGCGGCATTATCAGTGCACAAATCCGGCGCCGGCAGAATCGCCTGGCGATTGTTTGCCTGTGCCCATTGTTCCAATTGTCGGCGCAAGCGACGGTTACGCGCCACACCGCCGGCCACACTTACGGTGTGAATGCCCATCTCCTCGGCCGCGCGCGTCAAATTGTCCTGCAGGGCATCGACGATCGATGCCTCAAACGATGCAATCCAGTCGGAGCGGGAAATGTCGCTGATATCGTTGAAATCACGTGCACGATAGTCCAAGGCGGCGGCGGTCTTCACACCGGAAAACGAGAAGTCATATCCCTGGTCATCAAACCGTGCCCGCGGGAACGCAATGGCGTTAGGGTTACCGTGTTCACCGGCACGGTCAATTTCCGGTCCCGCCGGATACGAGAGACCGAGCAGTTTCCCGATTTTGTCCAACGCTTCGCCGGCGGCATCATCGCGTGTTTCACCGAGCGAGCGGAAGCGCCCGGGTTGTTCAACGAGAACGAGTGAGGAATGCCCGCCGGACGCAATCAGGACCAAATAGGGATACTCAATGTCACTCGTCGCCATTGCCGGGGTGTGTGCATGCGCTTCAATATGATTGATTGGGATCAGTGGGATCTTTCGCAGTCGGGCAATGGCCCGGGCGAACGCCACTCCAATCAGCAGGCACCCCACCAGCCCCGGTCCGGCTGTCACCGCAATCCCGGCCACATTGTCCCAGTTGACTCCAGCGGTCTTCAGGGCCCGCTCGGTAATGCCAGGCAGTCTCCCGGCGTGCTCGCGCGATGCCAACTCCGGCACCACGCCCCCATAGTCGGCGTGAATACTCTGGGAGAAGATTTCGTTGGAGAGGATATGCCCATCCGCTGAGACCACCGAGGCGGCGGTCTCATCGCAGGAGGTCTCAAGACCCAGTATCGGTCCGGGAGCGGTCATGCCGTTTAACGGTAACCGAATCGGGCACTGTACTCAAGACCTGGAGTGGGGGTGGGACATTAACATAGACGGCGCGTTTCTGGCCGGTCGTGTCGCGTGCCGCGATGACACAGGCCACGGTGATCGAGTCGAACGACAGCCGGTGGAGAACCGACCGCGGTCCCCCAATCTCCACACTGATCGTTGGCGGGTCAACGCTCACCGAATCGCGCCGTGATTTTGTTGTCACCTCAATATCGAGATTGCTGAACTCCTGTTGGGCGAAGCGCTCAATCCGTTGCTGCATGCGCGCCACCACAGGCGATATCGTCACGGCATACGCGTCGGGCGGTATCAACTCCACTTCCCGGTCGAGCGATTCGCTCTGATTGCGGATTTCGATCGCCTCCGACCGCACCGAAGAAATCCGCCGCAAGCTCTGTTTCGGTCCGGTGAGAAGCACCGAATCGGGCGTCCAGGCCTCCTCGCCGGTGCGGACAAAGTTCGGCGCCAATTCCCACACGGTCGCTGACACAATGGGCACCCGTTTCTGTGCGATGGAATCAATCACCACCCGAATGGTATCGCGGCTCATTTGCGAGATGTCGAACCCTTCGATTCCATACGTCGGAAGGTCTTCGCGTGTCAGTGCCACGGCGAGCGTGCCGACCTCCGCACCGTCGAGGTCGATCCGCCAGATGCGGTCCTGCCAGAGGGTGCGAATCAGCGATTTGCCCGTTGCCTGTGCACGCACGCGGACCTCCTCCGGCGGTTTGGCTGCGATCAAAAGCGACTCGGGCGGTTCAGTGTATTCGAACGAGTACGTGATGTCGATCTCGTACTCTTTGTCCGTCGCCACGTGGAACCATAGCAGCATGGCGAGGAACAGCCCCAGGATCTTCAACCCCAGGTTCTTGAACACCATGCGAATGAGAAACTGACCATCCATCGTCTATATCAAACCGTATCTACAAACCCGTCGATTAATTCAGACGGAACTTCTCTCCCAGATAAATGCGTCGGGCCTCCGGATCATTCGCCAAAAACTCGGAGGTGCCTTCCTTCAAAATGACACCGTCACACATAATGTACGCACGATCGGTGATCGACAATGTCTCGCGGACATTATGGTCGGTGATCAGAATTCCCAGCCCCCGGACTTTGAGTGCCGCGACAATTTCCTGAATCTCCTCAACCGTCTTCGGATCGATGCCGGCAAACGGCTCATCCAAGAGAATAAACTGCGGATGCGTGGCCAGTGCCCGCGCAATCTCAACCCGTCGCCGTTCGCCGCCCGAAAGCTGATACCCCTTCGATTTGGCAACATGGGCCACTTGCAGTTCCTCCAGCAACTGGTCGACCCGCTCGCGCCGCTCCTTCCGGCTCATTCGTTGCACTTCGAGAACGGCCATGATATTGTCGGCCACTGTCATTTTGCGGAAGATTGATGTCTCCTGAGGCAGATATCCAATCCCCAGCCGGGCTCGTTTAAACATCGGTAGATCGGTGATCGTTCGGTCGCCCAACAACACGTCGCCGGCCTCCGGCTTGATAAAGCCGATGGTGAGGTAGAAGGTGGTGGTTTTGCCGGCCCCGTTGGGGCCCAACAGCCCGACAATCTCGCCCTGCCCGATCGATACCGACACACCGTTCACCACCCGCCGCCGCCGATACGACTTAACCAGGTTGAGGGTGTGAAGAAGCGCGGAATCTGTCTGCGTGCCGGGGTCCTGTGGCTTCATGCCAGCCAAGATCTCCGGCATCAGATCCCGGTGCAAGCGGTATCTGGACCAATCTTAACCGGCCGGGGGGATGACGCGGGGGGTGATGAATATCATCAAATCGGTCTTCTCGGTCTGTTTGCTGTTATGCGTAAACAGGGACCCGAGCAGGGGGATGTCACCGAGTAGGAACACCTTGCTCTTTGTGTTGAACTCCGTCTCACGAACAAGACCGCCGATGACCAGCGTTTCACCGTCTTTAACCCGGATCGTGGTTTTTACCCCACGCTTGGCGGTGATCGGCCGCTGATTGTCCACAGGGCCGGTGAATCCGGTGATTTCCTCAACCTCCGGCTCCACTTCGAGCGTGATTTCTCCGTTGTCATTCAGGCGGGCTTTGACTGCCAGGGTGATGCCAACATCGAGTTCCTGAAAATCGACAATATCCTGCACGACCGCGCCTTCGGTAAAGCGGGTGAGCGTCTCAATGGGAATCGTCGTGACTACTTCCATCGTGGCCCGCTGGTTCTCAACCACCGACACTCGTGGATCCGAGAGCAATCGCCCCGATCCGGTCTGTTTCATGTATTCCAGAAAACCGTTCAACTCACCAATACTCAGCGTTCCGAAATTCCAGATCTTCTCATCGGGAATCGGATATTTCGCCGCGGCCGGGGACTGTTCCTGATTACCGGAACCGGAACTTGTTTCATCCCGGTTCGAAACCGTTGCGCTGATCCGTGTCGGCCAACTGAAACCAACGCCCAAATCCGACTCGGCATCGGTTTCGACGAATTTCACTCCGATTTCGAATTGTGGCCTCGGTACATCCAGTTCGGCGATCAATGATGAGACTGTCTCGATTCGGTGGGGCGCTTCTGTGAGTATGATCATCGGATGCGGTTCGGTGGCTGTTTCTGTTGACGCGCCTGGCGTCACTCCCCCCACCAACTCGATCTTCCCCCGGCTGCTCAAGACACTGGCCAATGCCGTCTGAATCATCGCCGGATCGGCATACTTCAAATGAACGACACGATGCGCCAGTCCTTCAACTGATGTGCCATCGTCGGCGAGTACGACCAACACATCGTCATTCCAAAAATAGCGGTAGCCATTAGCGCTCACGAGCGTGTTGAGTGCTGTCTCCCAGTCGACTTGATTCAAGTGCACATCAACACGACCGGTTACTCCGGGCGCTACAACCAGATTGAATCCGACCGTTGCCGCCAGGGCCGAGAGGACGGTTTGGATTTCCGTCTGGACAAATTCGAGATTCACCGGCTGTGGGGCTGGCTTCGCGTGCACCATGGCAGAACAGCAAATAATGACGATCACCGCCATTACGATGAGCCGATTGCACACGCGTCTGGATGGCATTAATGTCTTTCCTCTGATCATGATCCCGTCTCGCTCGTTGAGAGCGTTACTGATTCCCCAGCCGGGCCGGTCAGCGTCACGTGTCCGGCTTTGATGTCGGACACGGTCCAGGTCCCGACCCGATCCCCGACGCGGTGAACCCGACCATCCAAAACACACAATTGCCGTGCCCCAACGGTCATCGTTCCCTGAAGCACTGGCGGTGTTCGATCATCGTCGTCCGGTTTTGCAACCACCTCTGCGCCATTACTAGTCATCGGTCGAAAGGGGTTAGACGTCCAATCGGGGGCGTTCGCCTCCGTATGCGGCGGTTGCACGGGTGCCGGCGCCATTGTCGCAGCAACCTGCGCCTGCGCCTCGGCAGGGGAGGTCGATTCCACGGGGCCGGTGTCGCGTGACGGACGTTTCCACGGCTCGTTGTAGAGTCCCCAGAGGACGGCAACGATGAAGATTGCGTAGACGATCCGCTTTCGCTTCGTTTCACTCGTCGCCATACTTAAGCCTCGCATTCATCGGAGGGACCTCTGCCAGGTTGGTGATCAGGACCGCCACCAATCCCTCGAAGTGCACTGCATCGTCGTCTCCGGCGCGTGACCATCGGCACTCGACCCAATGCTGGAAATCGGGCCGCTCTTCGATGCGATCGAGCCAGCGGCCGATGCGACGGAACTCGTTTGTCGCATTGAGTTCGATCAAGAGTGTATCGGTTTGGAACTGGCTTGCGCTTGTCGGTCTTGACGAAGAGTCGAGTTCGAGTATGCTTTGGAGATCGGGCGCAACTTCAGCGTTGAGAACTCCGATCCGTCGGGCACTCGATTTCACGTCGTCCACGAGTTCGTCGAGTTCGTCAATCCTGTGGTATCGATCGAATTCGGCCTGCAACTGAGCCATGGTCGAATCGAAGCGCGCCACCAGGATGGGGACCTTGTCCACACGTGCTTGCAATGTCTCCAGTTTCTGGCGCGCCGTGTCTCTCTCGTTGCGCTGTTTACTCAGTCCACCAGCCAAATTCCCATGCAGCCAGACCACCCACACAAGCCAAAAGCCGACCGTCAGACCGGCCCAAATCGACCAACGGGGAAGACGATTCATCATGGTCCGCCTCCACTGGTGGCGGTTCGGCCCGGATGAACACTCATGACGAACGCGGACTTCACCGTGCCCTTCCATTCGATGGCGCGCGTGGACTCGAGTGATACGGCGTGTTCGCCGAAATGATCTTTGATCGCGCGCACCCAATCCGCATAGGTCAATGAGTAGGCCCGAGCGTTCGGATGCAGCACGCCTTCCATTCGCATCATGAGTGCGGGTGCGGTGGCCGTTGGATCAGGGACGATGGACAACGACAGCAGCCGCGCATTTCCGGGCAACATGGCCAGAACACGGCGGGCGTCGGGCATCCATTGCACACCGGGCTGTTCGAGTGCGGTGCGCATCGAGGAGACACGTTGTAGGCCAGCACCGCACGCTTGTATTCGATCATTGATGGGTGAGGTCTCGAGTGCCTGGATGTGCCCGACTAATTGAGCATGGGTTCGTGCGGCCAGCGAGCGTTGCATCCACAACATCCCCAACCACATGATGATCCCCGCAATCGAGAGCACCAGAACGCTACGCCCGACGCGTTCGAGTTTGTGTGAGTGACGATGCTGGCGGACACCGGTGGGAGTTAAGTCAATAGTGGTATCGCCGGTAATGGCCAGCGCCGCCGGTGTCAGCAGGTCTCCGCTTTCAGCGTACCACTGTTGCACATGATCGGGAACGCCGTCGGGAATGGTCTCGGTTGCTGGAACGACGATGACCGTTGCGCCGAAGAGCTCGTTCCAGTCGGTGATGAGCGGCGCGGCCGATTCCGGCACCCCCACCAATTCGATGCAACTGATCGCATCATGTGGATTTGATCCCCCATAGAATTCGATGGCTTCGCCGGTGGCTTTCCTCAAGGTACCAAGCCAGCGCGATGCGTCTTCCGTTCGCAACGGTTGCCCCGGAACGATGTCCGGCGCGGGCACGTTGCCGAGGTCATAGTGGAAACGCAGTTCACCGCCCTTAAAGATCACGAAACTCGACCGCTGCGGTGACCACAGCAATGTCGCCACCACCGTCGACTCGGAAGCGTCCGGAGCTGTATCGATCTGCCGTCTCTTTGTACCCGCGATGGAGACCGATTCGAGTGTCCAGCCGGCAGCAGATACACACTCCAGTGCGTGTCCCACATCCTCGCGTGGCAGTGCCGCCAGCGTGACCATCCACCCGGTGTCCTTAATCGGCTCGAAATGGAAGCCGTGGAGCGAGTCATTTTCATTGAGCGGAAACGGGATGAGCTTGCGCGCCTTCCAGCACGCCGCAGCTTCGCGTTGTCTTTTGCTGACCTTGGGAAGAGTGAACCGGCGCACCACCGCTCGTGGGGATGTCATCGATACGTGCACACATGTACCGGGCGGAGCCCCATAGGAGCACAGGACATCGGCAAACGACGATGAATGATGCGACCCATCGACTTCGTGCACGAGGATGCCGGTGATTTGGCGCCCATCGCTGGTCTCGGCTTGTTCAAGCAGGACGACGTGTGTCTGAGAAAAATCGATGCCGATGCTGGTGTTATGACCACACTCGCCATCTTCATGCATCCGCCACCGAAAGACCTTTCGAGAGCCGGATGAGCCGGACTGATCCTCAGAGGCGGTTGTCTCTTCCGAATCGAATGAGGTCTGGGTGATCGCCGCGGCGAGCGCACGGTCGAGCCCGTGGTCGGCAAAGTCCGAGCTGTCCGAGGGGCGATGAATGTCGTCGTTGTCAGGCACAGTAGTTACCGTTGCGTCCGTTACGTCCCGCTGTTGAATGTGATCACCGAGCCGTCGCTGAATTCGATGGTGAAGTCGGTGTTCGACATATTGGCCGGTGGCCCTCCATTCGACCAAGACGAGAAATTCTGCAAGTTTATCGTGAGTTGTTCACCGGCACTAATCGTTTGTGTTGATGTGAAGGGTGCCGTATCCCCCGAACCCGCTCGCGGGTTCGATTCATTGAACACCTCACTCCCGTCGAATAGCACTTTTTGATAGTATCCCGTTGTGGCGTAATCGGCGGTGAGCCAGTCAATGTTGATATTGGCTGTTCCTGTGTTTTCGATATCAAAATCGACGTTATTGTTTGGTCCACCGGACGTTCCGGCCGAACCGGAGACATACTCGATAGAACCACCGCCTCCACCACCAACAGCGAATGAAAACGGATCGCCGGGTAGTCGTAACGTCACCGTTGCACCGGTCGACGGAAGTACACTCACAAAGGCGGTGACCGTGTCATCCGTGGCGCGATAGACTGCTTCGACAGATTGGGTGCCAATGGGAATTCCGGAGAATGAAAATCCGCCTCCCGATGCCGGACTGGTCGACGATGTTGTGGTGCTCCCGGCGCCGTCGGGATAGGTGATGCTTATCGTGATGGCCACTGATGAATCGCCGGGGGGATTCCCGCCCGCGTCGGTGATCGTTCCCTGAACCGTATTGCTTGTGAGGTCGGATGCGGCGTTGGCGACTGACTTCGTCATCGTCTGTGAACCGTCGCCCGTGGATGAGATTGTAATCCCACTCGTGAACGTGTACGAGTTCCCCCAGGCATCAGTACTGTGGCCATCCGAATCTTCACTGAATTGTCCGATCAGGTAGGGGCCATTCCACGTACCGAGCCCCGGATCGGTCACCAGATCGTCGAGCGATGACGGCACCGCTCCGATATCGCCGACGTAACCGAAGTCCGAGCGCAGTCCATTGGCATACAAGTCCGGGTTACCGGCGATGGCAAATGCAATCGCGTTCATCTCGGCTTGCGTCTCGCGAAAGCGCGAACTGTCGATTCCGCTTTGAATCGAACGCATTGCCACGGTGGAGAGAATGCCGATGACCACAACCGCCATCAGAATCTCAATCAACGTGAAGCCGCGCGCGTTCGCCGCCCACCGGTATGTGAGGCAGATGCGAGCCATTGTCTCCCGCCCTCAGAAGGTGACCGTTAAAGTCGATCCCGAACCGTTGCTCACAATCGTGCGCGCCCCGGGATCGTACGCATACGCCGAATCCCACGCATCAGTCAGATACTCGCTGCGCGTGCTGTCGACATATGGGCCGTTCCATCCCATGTCCAAAAACGGGTCCCATTCCGGGATCGAATCCGGTTTGGTCACCAAGTCGGACAATTGCGACGGCGGAAAGCCGACGTCACCTTCGAAGCCGCGATTGCCCGCCTCGTCCGATCCCGCAATCGCCCGCGCGAGCAACCGCATTTCATCGCGCGTGGTGGTTTCCCGCGACGAGGCGATGAACGAACCGATCACCGGAATGGCCACGGCCGCCATGATGCCCAACACGAGCATCGTGATGACAATTTCAACCAGCGTGAAACCGGCCACGTGCCTCATGCGCGTGGCCGGACCGTCAGGATGCGGTGCGGGTCGCTCAGGCAAGGTCGGACAGCCGTATCGCGTCCGTAACGATACCCTCGACATCGTGATGCTCACCATGCACCGGCCAGATCCTACCAATTGTTCTCGTCGTTAACGCTGGTGTTCGGCCAGATCTGTCCGGTCGAATCGTTGTACGCCCAACCGCCACGCGTACCAACCGTCGTTCCTTTGGTCACACCGGTGACGACCGAGTCCGGCGCCGCATCGTCATCTTGGTACGGATTCGGTGGAAGCGTCTGGGCCATGACCACGCCTTCAGTGGTGAGCGAATCCATCGGTGGCCATGTCGCGGTTCCGGTTTCCAGGGCCGTCTTGGCGTAATAGATGGAAATCGCCGAGCGCAAACCGCCGAGCGCGCCCTTACACGCCGATTCTTTGGCTTCAGACACCATGTCCACATACTTCGGGATGGCCACCGCTGCGATGATCCCCAGCACGGCGATGATGATCACCAATTCGATCAGCGTGAAACCGCGCTGATTGGATGTTGCACGACGAAAGTGCTGCATGCGTTCTGTCCTCCTCCTGCTTGCCTGTCGTCAGACGTCTCTCATTGAACCATTATCGGCAAGTCCGCCATGTCCTTGCGTCGTGGCAGCGACGAAGAACACCTGTTGAATGTGATTAACTGAATAGCGATGAATCAACGAGCGGGAGCGCTGTTCAACCTTTGAACAGCGACAGGAGGTTCCACATCGGCATGAGGACCGCCAGCGCAAACGTCAAGACGCCAGCCGCAAGAATGATCAGGATGATCGGTTCGAGGTTATCACGAAGGCGCCGAACGTCATACTCCACCTCCTGATCGAAGTGACGAGACACTTCACCGAGCATCCGGTCGACGTCCCCCGACTCGAACCCAATATCCAGCATCTGATAGACCAGGTCGGGCATCACGGTGCCATCAGCCTTGGTAGCCACTGATTCACCGACAGTCAGGCGTTCGCGCATCGCGGTGATCTCGTCGCCCACAACCGTATTCCCAATGCCCTGAGCGACTGTTTGCAACGCGCTCGCGGCCGGGACACCGGCGGCAAACATAATCCCGAACAACCGCGCAAAACGGCTGACCGCAACTTTGAGAAACAGCGGTCCAAACAACGGGACACGCAACAGCCACCCGTCCCAGGTGCGCCGTCCGGCGGCGGTCTTCACCCACTCGCGCCAGGCCAGCCAGGTCCCAACGCCGAGGAAGGGAAGTACCCACCAATAGGACCGCGTTAGTCCTGACGCAGTGATGAGAATGCGTGTGGGAAGTGGCAGTTGGCCGCCGTAGTGCGTGTAAAACGACATGAACTTCGGCACGACAAAACCCATCACGACACCGCCGGCCAGAATCAGGGCAATGACGACCATGACAGGATAGCGCACCGTTGCCTTCACCATGCGCTTGGTGTTCATTTCCTTTTCGAGGAAATCGCCGAGGTGATCGAGCACCATGTCGAGTTGACCGGTGGCCTCACCGGTGCGCAGCGCGCCGAGATACACTTGGTCGAACAGACGCGGGTAGTTCGACATCGCGTCAGTCAAGGTGGAACCGCTCGAGACATCATCGGCAATCTGCTGCAATGCGCTCCGCACACGCTCATCGCGCATCTGGCCAGACACGAGCCCGAAGACACGGATCAGCGGCAGTCCTGCTTTCAGCAGTGAGGCGAACTTGCGCGTGAAGAGGATCTTGTCTTCGATCTTCCAACGCACACCACCACGCGGTTTACGAAGTGCATCACCCAGGGACCGCCGCGGTTGTATGCGAATCGGAATCAGGCCTTGCTGATCAAGCGCCTGTCCGGCGGCCTCCAATGTGTCGGCCGAGATAGCGCCCCGTTGTGAGGCGCCGCGCTGATCGCAGGCTGTGTATTGAAACTCAGGCATACATCACGCCGCTCGGGTCAGGCAATCGCTTCCCACAACTCCGATCGCCTCGGGATAACACGCAGAATCTCCTCCGCCGTGGTCAGTCCCGCCGCCACCAGTGCACGTCCCTGATGAATGAGATCTTTGTAGTTGTGTTCGCGGAGGTACTCGCGCAGTCGGGCCGCGCTGTGCGCTTCCGTGATCAGTGTGCGCAGGTCATCCGTCATCGCGAACATTTCAAAGACACCGATCTGTCCGGCGTATCCGGTGCCGCGACAATGGCGGCACCCGACCGTGCTGCGCCACTTCCCGGCATCTTCGATGGAGCTGAAGCCGAGCTGCTCGATGGCGATCGGCGATGGTTCGATCGGCTGGGCGCAATTTGTGCACAGGCGGCGCACAAGACGTTGCGCCACGATCGCGCGCAGCGCCGTCGCGACCAGAAACGGTTCGGTGCCCATATCGATCAACCGGTGCGCGGCGGCTGCCGCATCGATGGTGTGGATCGTGGACAGAACCAAATGCCCGGTCATCGCCGCGCGCACCGCCATCTGGGCAGTGGGGGCATCGCGAATCTCGCCGACCATGATGACGTCGGGGTTTTGACGCATCAACGCGCGCAGGCAGGAGGGAAATGTCAATCCCGCCTTTTCATGCACCTGCACCTGATTAACCATGCGCAGCGCGTACTCGACCGGATCTTCAACCGTGACCACGTTCTTTTCCGGAGTGACGATTTCGCGCAACGACGCATACAGTGTCGACGTTTTGCCGCTGCCGGTCGGGCCGGTGATTAAGATCATTCCTTCCGTTGCACTCAGTTCATTGCGCAGCGTGTGTTCCTGCTCTGTTGTCAGGCCGATGCTGTCCAATGTGACATTCCAGCCCTTTTGATCGAGCACGCGGATCACGACCTTCTCACCGTGCACGGTCGGCAGAGTGGAAACACGCAGATCGACGGAACGATCGTCGGCTTTCATGTCGAACCGGCCGTCTTGCGGCAGACGCTTCTCCGAGACGTCCATTCCGGCCAACACCTTAATGCGTGCCACAATCGCGGGATGCAGGCGCGTGGGCGGATGTGCTTCCTCGCGCAGCACACCATCCACACGGAATCGCACCCGCAATTCGTCATCACCCGGTTCAATGTGCACATCCGACGTACGCTGTTTGATTGCTTCGCCGAGCAAGACGTCGACCAAACGGACAATGGGAGCGTCTTCCGCCCCGGCGCCGTCGGCGACCGTGTAGTCGGAGAAAAACCGTTCGACGCTGTCGGACACCGTGTAGAATTGCGCAATCCCGGCTTCGATATCTTCGGGTGTGGCGATAACGCGGTTGACCGTCAGTTTGGTTTTGTAACGGATTTCATCGATGGCCACCATGTCGAGCGGGTCGGCCATGGCGACAGTCAGACGGTCGCGCACGCGAAACAACGCCAGCACCCGGTGTCTTTTCGCCACCGCCAACGGGATGATGTTCACCACCTCAGGATCGGCCACGAGGTCGCGGACGCTGATTTTGGGAATGCTTAGGCGCTCGCTGAGCACGTCGACCAAATCACGGCTGGTGATTTTGCCGGCGGTTATCAGGATGTCGCCCAACTTGCGTCCGGTGACCCGCTGTTCCTCGAGTGCCGCACGTAAGTCGTCGGTGGTAATAAGGCCTCTGGCAATCAGCAGATCGCCGATACGGGGTTGGTTGCTTTGCGCCATCGGTTCCTCCGAGAGCCCCGACGTCGGCACACCCGGCCCACGCCCTCTCGCCAGAAGGGCCCTCTACAAATCGATATCGGCGGATTTGACAGGAGCTTGCGGGGAGACCAACGGACTGCGGATCTTGGCCTTGTCTGTTCGGGGCAAGCGACTGGGTGCCCCTGACGCCCTCGCTCTACGCTGCGTAGCTATGCAGAGTAGGGTCAGGGATCCCCTCACACCCCTTCAGATTCGAAGTGAGTACGGTGACAATCTTAGATCGGAATCCAATGGAAACGCTGGTTCGGTAAACCCTGACGAGGGCGTCAGGGGCACCCGACAGCAACCGAATTACGACGACACCACCGGCAATGGAATCTTAGAACCTTGTTCCACCGGCTCCTTATCCTGACCCCGGAAGTTGTCCAGACTCGATGCCCGGCGCACACACGCCACGGTGCACGTCTCCTCGCAGCCTTTGCGGGTGGAAAAGTAGCGGCGGGCGTGGTCCTTGGTGTATTCGAGCAGCGGGATGCCGGGGTCGTTGCGGCGCTGGCTGCAATACGAGACGATTCCAAACTCATCAACATACAGGTATCGCGCGCCGGCGCGGCATTTCCAGTCGCTGCGTCCGGTGCGGATCATCTCGTATTCCCAACCCTCGCCGAAACGGTGCGTGATCGTGCGTCGCCGGTGGCCTTGCATTTCGTTGTAGAGCGATTCGAGTTGATCGTGTTCGAGGAGACCCGAATCGAGCGAACCGTCATCACCGTGCAGCAGGCCGACGGTCATATAGAAACCCATCTCGTTCACTTTACGCGCCAGCGCACGCGTTTCTTCAATCGGGCAGGAGCCGAGCACCGCATTGATGTTCACTTTGAAGGTCGCGTTCTTCAGGTGGGCCAGCTTCTTCTTCAGCAGGTTCCAGGACTTCTGCGACGTGTCGTTGGCGTTGATGTTGTCGATCGACATCTGCATCAATTCGAGCCCCGAGGCATTGAGGCGACGCACCCACTCATCCGACAGCAGATAGCCGTTGGTGATCGAGGTACAGACCATGCCGCGTGACACCACGTGCGCGATCAGTTCATCCAATTGCGGATGCAATAGCGGCTCGCCGCCGGTGAAGGTGATTACCAGCGTACCCATGTCGGCGAGATGATCGATGTATTGCTTCAGCGTGTCAGTGTCGACAGGGGGCGAAAAGGTATCGTACTCGTTGCAGTAGCCGCAGCTTAGATTGCAGCGCCGTGTGACCACCATCTGGGCCAAAACCGGCCGCGTCGGATCGGCGAGCAACTGTAGTCCGCGACTCCAATTCTTCCATGAATACATGTGCTGACTTCCCTCCCGATGTCTGTGCAAAGGTCGTCGGTTGCCGTCCCTCGGCCAAGAATAAACAAGTGGCCGGGGGACATCAATGTATACAACATTAATCCTTGTTGGAGTATAGTGGGACAAGTGGGGGTTTTCCACCTTAAGGGTTTATCGACGAAGGAGATAGGTCGTGAGGGCGTGTTGAAAGGCCCACATCAATACGTCGCGTAGGTCCGGCTCTTAAAGTGACTTGCATAATTTCTGTCCGATTCCGCGATCTGGCCAGTGCAATTTGCCCCTCACCCCAGCCCTCTCCCCGCTGAAAAGCGCGGGGAGAGGGAGCAAAACGTAAGGTCGCACGGCAGTGCGCCCGCCCGCCGCAACAGTTTCAATCGGACAGGAACTTTGACAACCGCTATAGCCGGATCTACGCGGGGTTACGATTTCTTCTTTCAGTTGCCGCGTGTGGTCTGGAAGCAGGAAACAACCTCTTCAGCACAGCCTTGAGAGTGGGGAACCCCAACTAAGAAAAGCGGCCGGAGTGAATCCGACCGCTTCGAATCGCATGTAATCACCGGCAGATTTGCCCTCCCGTGATAAACTCTATTCGTCCTTTTTCTCTTCAGCCGCTCCGCCTTCGGCGGCGCCTTCAACTCCTTCACCCTCAGCGCCTTCAGCCGCTTCGCCTTCGGCAACGCCTTCCTCGCCCTCAACACCTTCCGCAGCGGTCGGTTCACGCATCACGGTCGGCGGCACGACGGATACGATCGTGCGCTCCGGGGCAGTGACAAATTTCACTTGCGGCATATCGAGATCACTGACGTGAATCGCGTCGCCAACGTCCAAATGGTTGACATCGACGTCGATCTTATCGGGGATGTCAGCCGGCAGAGACTCGACTTCGAGTTCACGGAATACATGCTGAAGGATGCCGCCGCGTTCCTTCACGCCGTGCGGCACGCCGATGATATGGACCGGCACGGTGACGACAATCGGCTTCGTCGCGGATATATGCAGGAAATCGACATGCAGTATATCGCCGGTCAGGGGGTCATGCTGGATATCGCGCAGCAGAGCCATTTGCGGCTCGCTGCCTCCGTTGCCCACTGTCAAATCCACGATAACCTGCTCGGAGGTCGACTTGCGGAGGATGGCCGTCAGTTCGCGCTCGACCAGGTCCAGGGCCTGTGGCTGGGTGCTTTCGCCGTACATGACACCGGGGACACGGCCGGCCGCACGCAGTTTGCGCGCCACACCCTTCCCGGTCTCGGTACGCTGTGAAACTGTTAACGGTATTGCCTTCATTGCCTGCGACTCCTTCGTGAACCCCTAATACGTGCAAAATGCCTGGATTGCGGGGGAATTCTCTCTATCTGAGCTTAGTGATCGTCGAGTATGCGAACGGGGTAATCCTGAATGTCTTCCGGGAGGTCAGGAAGGGCATCGAACAACTCCGAGACCGATTCCTCATGAGTGATTCGTCCAATCGCTTCAGCGAAGAGTGAGGCGGTGGAAACGACATGAATGCTGCGGGGCAGTTCGCGTTGTGACACGTCAATGGTATCCGCCACGACCAACCGCGTAATCGGTGACTGCTCAATACGTTCCAGCGCCGGGCCGGACAAGACCGGGTGGGTGCAGCAGGCATAAACCTCGTTCGCCCCATTCTCACGGACGGCCTTGGCGGCCTGGGTCAGCGTGCCCGCCGTGTCGATCATATCATCCCTCAGGATAACGCTCTTGTCTTCCACCGAACCGATGATGTTGAGCACTTCGGCACGGTTCTGCTGCGGCCGCCGTTTGTCAACAATCGCCAGTCCGCAGTTGAGCGTTTTGGCGAACGCCCGGGCCATTTTGATCGAGCCAACGTCCGGCGACACTACGATGGGATTTTCGATTTTCAGCTTCAGGAAATACTCGTTGAACACAATCGCCGAGTAGAGGTGGTCCGATGGGATATCAAAGAACCCCTGAATCTGCGAGGCGTGCAAATCCATCATCAACACCCGATCGGCTCCGGCGGCGGTGATCAAATTGGCGAACAGCCGGGCCGTGATGGACACGCGGGGCTGATCCTTACGGTCGGCACGGGCATACCCATAGTAGGGGATAACGGCGGTGATCCGCCGTGCCGATGCGCGGCGTGCCGCCTCGATCAGCATTAGCAATTCGATGAAGTTCTCGGCGGGGGAGTTCGTCGATTGCACAATGAACAGATCCGAGCCGCGGATATTCTCATCGATCTTGACGAAGACCTCACCATCGGAAAACTTGCTGACCGTGCAGGCGGTTAGCGGCCGATCAAGATGTTCGGCGATACGTTGGGCCAGTGGGCGGTTACCGTTACCGGCAATGATTCTGAGTTTGGTGTCCATCATGATGCGCCCTAATAAAGCGATTTTTGCGGCCGGATCAAGCTGGCTGGGGCGCCAGGATTCGAACCTGGGATGCAGGCTCCAAAGGCCCGTGTCTTAACCGCTTGACGACGCCCCAGTTGGGTCAATCCCTGCTAAGATACGAGTTGCCTATCCGATTATTGGCATGTCCGTGTGATCTGGGGTCCTCAGAGGGCGGACATGGCTGACACAGACCCCAGAGTTGTCGAGCGTTCGCGTAAAGTCAACTACTTACGCATTGCCGGACCCATCTAACGACTGTCCAGTCGAGTCGGCTGATTGCTCGGCTGCAACCCGTGTGCCATCATTCCTGGACGCGCTGACCCGACTGACACTATTTTTGAGTTCGTCCTCGTAGGCCGCCAGTACCGCCTCTTCAATCTTCTCGCGCATCTGGTTATTAATGGGATGGGCGATATCCTGATGAGTGCCGTCGCCTCGCTTCCGTGACGGCATCGAGACGAAGTATCCATTGTTGCCGTTAATGATCTTTAGTCCGCGAATCACGAATTGTTCGTCGAAGGTGATATTCGCGAACGCCTTTAGTTTGTCCTCATTGCGTAGTGTGATGCGGACTTCGGTGATCTCCACGAGCTACTCCCTCCCGGTCACGGGCGCATTGGACGAAGAGTGTTCATTATGCCGAACGGCCGACCGTTTGAACGACAAGAGCTTCGGGTGTATCAATCGGCTTTGCCGTCAACACCCGTACTCCTTCGTTGCGGGTCCGCAATGTTGTGACGGCGTCGCCGTCCGGACATTTCCGAAACACGCCGACAACCGTCGGTCCGCTGCCTGTTACAAACGCACCCTCGGCACCCACCTCCCGCAGTTGTTGCATGTATTCCAACAACTGCGGATGCCGGCCGGTCGCAACCACCTCTAAGTCGTTGCGGCACTTCCGGAGGGCGGCAAAGAAGCCTTCCTTATCACCACACACATTAAAGCTATTTTGGGTATCGCGGTATGTCAAGTTCAATTGCCGGTATATCGCCGCCGTGCTTAACTGAAGTGGGGGTATGATGAGGATTGCCCACCAATCGGAATAGAGGGACACCGGTTGGACAATCTCACCGCGGCCCGTTGCCAACGCACCGGGGCCGTTGAGGAAAAACGGTACGTCAGAACCGAGCGACCCGGCAATCTTCGCCAGTCGTTCCTCGTTCATATCAAGATCAAAAAGCACAGACGCGGCCCGGAGTGCGGCCGCCGCGTTCGAGGACCCTCCGCCCAAACCGGCGGCAATAGGAATGGTTTTCTTAATAGTTATATGCAAGTGAAGCTCGTGACCAATTTCACGCTCAAGTGCACGAATCGCCCGGACAATCAGATTGCGTTCGCCTGTCGGAAATTCGGAGCGCGTCTGTTCATGATCGTCAATCGAGGCGACCTGAAGGCGAATGCCGCCGTCGGATTCTGCCGCGAAGTCCAGCTCATCGTACAGGTTAAGTGCCACCATGACGGTGGACAGTTCATGGAAACCATCGTCCCGTCGGAAGTGGACCGTCAGACCCAAATTCACTTTGGCGGGCGATAGAACTCTGCACTGATCGGCCACCATCACACTCCAAACGTCTTCCAGACCAGTGCCGATAGGCGCAAACGAATCAGTGCGCCCTCCTGATCGTGACCATCGATATTGTTCACGTTGGTCATGCGTTGGTATCCGGCCAGCAGATCGAGTATCAACGATCCGCCCAATTGGATATGCGGTCCGAGAGCTACGGTCGTCCGCCGTTCGACAATCCCCGACGGAAACGGGACATTCTTCGGAACCGTACCGGCTTGCTCGCTGTCGATCCGATTCTCTCCGTGCCGCACATGTTCAAGCAAGCCACGGAGATCGAGCCGGCGCGAATGGTGCCACGTCGGACGAAGCGTCATGCGGTCGGCATCAGTCCCCAAGTTCGAGCCGATCCCGATGACATGGCCATCGAGCGAACGGTGGTGGTAGTAGCGATTCCAAGGGCGCACCTGTCCGTAGACAAACGTATTAATGCGCTGATACTCCGCATGGATCAGCAGCCGATGTTGCGGGTCCGGGGTCCAGGCCGTGCCGATGAGAACACCGATCTGTTGCGGTTCGCTGTGAAAGTCGATCTGAAAATCATCGATCATCCATTCGCCGTAGAATTCGAGGCGATTCAACGGGCGCCACGACAGCTCGAAATTCCAGAGCGGATTGTCGTTCGTGTCGTTATTCAGCTGTTCCCAATAGTAGGGCACAATGGGGTTTAGATAATTGAGTGCCCACGGACGATCGACGCCGCCGAATACAATCACCTCCGAGACCGCCAACTCGAGATTATGCCGTGGGCGCCAGTTGAACCGATGGCCGATCAAATAGCGATTCGCTTTGCCCACCTCGGGGATCAGCATCGAGTCGAGCATCGTCGCAACGAGTTGAAACGACCAGCTTCGTGAACGATAGAGAACTCGCAATCCGTTAAACGGCGGAGAGTGGTTGGAGATCAGCATGGCGTCGACGGGGGAGCGTCCCCAACGCCAGTACTCACGCCCAAATGCTATGGTGAACCGTCCAACATGTCCAATGAGCACAGCTTGCTCCAGCCAAGCAGTGAAGTGTTCCTTCCAATACTCACCGTGGAATTGCGAATCGTGGCGTCCGTCGCTGTCAACGCGCAATCGTGTGCGCGCGGCAAACGACTGTCCGACGCCGAATGTACCGACCGCGTCGAATCCGGCCCGATTGCGCGACACGCCATGACGTATCTGATCGATGTGCGCGGTCGGACCAATACCCAGTCGCACGAATTCGTCCCCATTGTAATCCCCTTCCATTCGCAACTCTTCGCGGAATTCATCACGAAGACGGTCGACCAGAATGCGGTCACCCAACGGATAGGTCCGGACATCGTCAGCGATTTGCCGTAAATAGGCCGCCACCGCGCCGCGGGTGTAGGGCCGCGTGTGCAGGAGCAAGTCGGGAAAGTGGCCGCGCGACGACAGCTCGAAGACGGCATCGTAGACCCAGGAATCGACCGAGATGTCTTGAGCGGGACTGCCACTCGCAAAAGCGATTCCCGGTATTGCCACGAGGACGGCACAAACTAATTTCAGGGCGGTGTTCATGTTGGCGAGAGTAGCGGAGCCCGCGCGGCCGGTCAATGCCAAACCATCGTGAGGACGACGGGCAAATGTATCGGATTGCTCCAATATTCTATTGTCTCCACTTTCGCGAATCTCTGTGCCGAAAACTCATCGGAGTTCCGTATCTAGCTGTACTTCAATGTCTTAGTCGATCATGCCGGGCTCAAGAACTCTCCCGAAATGGGAATGCCGTTTGCAGTTCGTCATCTGTGGGTCAGACCACCTGAGAAGGGGCGGATTGCCGTGCGCATCGGGAGTGCCATTTACCAGTTATCGGAGATCCAGCGGACCAGCCGGTCCGCGCGTGTCGAGCGAGAGCGATCTCGTCCTGCCCACGACAATCAAGACCGTTCCAAGCCATCTCGATCAACATCGTCAGCGGAGCGGGCTCTGTCCATTGAGAGACCACCACCGACGCTCGCGGGTTTGCTGCGGGAGCACTTCATCGGTGAAGTGCGCCGGCGCGACCGCGACGGTGACGGCTTCCTGAATCGTCGTGAATACGGCGGTGTCACCGAAGACTTCCAGCGATTGGATCGCGATGGGGATGGGTTAGTCCAAGCGCAGGATCTGATTCAGGAAGCATTGAACCGGAGCCCGCAACTGGCGGACATGGTGACCGGCCGTTGGGCTCCCATCTACAACCAGATACTCAACGCCAGAACTGCGGAAGAAGATGATCTCATCTCGGCCATCCATCAGGGGGCGGCCGACGTTCACGATGCCCAAGCCCATGAACGTCATGCCGTTGAGGGGGCGGGGACAAATCCCGGCTCTGACGATCAGCCGAATACCCCCACCGAACTCTTCGTCGAGTTTGTCTCTGAACACAAGGATCTCTCCACCTTGCACCAGCGCCTCCAGGATTTGGCGGACCGCTTAGGGCGTCATCAATCCTATCCGTCGGTTGACCTCATCGCTTGAGGTGAGACACTGATAAACCGCACGTTTCCGCCGATATCTCCAGTAGTGCCATGGAGAAGACGCGTTTCATAGATTTCAGTGATGAGAAGCAGAAAGCGGCACCTGAACAGTCGCCGCTGATCGCCCGCGTGCGCGAGTTTTGCCACACTTGGGAGCGGGCGGTTAAGACCATCTGTCTCTATCCACCGACCAATCCGCTCCCCGATGAATTCCGCACTAAGTTCTTCGATGCTCTCGAGCGAATGCTCGACGAGATGGGATCTATCAGCTTTAGCGTCACTGACACGTCGCTCACTTACGATGGCACTGAAGTGTACGGCCACCTCGATTCCGAAGAGAATCTCGCGTTTCTCATGTTTCGTGACGGCATCAACCGGCTCACGTTCGAACCAGGAGTCGGGAGAGATGAGTCGGCCCGATTTCTGAATGCTTTGGCGGATGTCTTCTCATCACCCAATGCCCAGGTTGACTTGGTGAACCGCCTGTGGCAGGAAGCACTCCCGCACATCACGTATCACACGCTCGATCGCGTGATCGAAGGTTCGTACATCGAACTGGCCGACGACGATCTCCTGCAGGAACGTCATCGCGAATTTGTTGGTGAGGCGGACCCGCACGGGGATGGCGACCATGCTTACGAGCAGCCTCCGCGACAGCCGTATGCCGGAGTACAGTCCGAGCGGTATCAGCACGTGATGGATGTCTTCGGCGACGTCTCACACCTGTCATCGGTGGAACAAGCCGAAGTGCAATCACAGGCCGCGATCGAACCCCCTGAAGCCGCGGAGTTGATGGGTCTGGAGATCATCTTCGAAATCCTCCTGATGGCCGATCATCCCCGCATCGTGGAAGATACGATTGCCGTCACCGAAAAGCAGTTTGCCGAGTCGGTGAAAGGCAACCGTTGGGGAATGATTCGCTATATTCTTGAACAGTGGAACGAGACCGCGCCCCGAACACAAGCGAGCGTTTCGAAACAAATCCAATCGGCCCGACTGCGTTCCGCCGACAATCGCTACTTCGATGCACTCTCACAGTATTTGAATGACAACCCTCAGTGCGATCTGAGCGAAGTGCGCGGCGTCTTGCAAGGCTTCGGCAGCAGTGCGCTGACGCACACCACCGCCATGCTGGGTGTGCTGGAACATCGGTCGGCACGTCTCATGGTCTGTGATTACCTATCCGAACAAGGCGGCGATGCGATCGACTTGATCGGTGGGTTTGTCTACGACAAGCGGTGGTTCGTGGTCCGGAACGTAGCCAAGGTATTGGGGGAGATCGGCAGCGACCGCGCGCTGACGTTCTTGAGACGATCCGCCAGGCACGCCGACAGCCGGGTGCGCCTTGAAACGCTCAAGTCCCTTCAGAACATCGATGCTCCGGAGTCACACAAGACCATGCTGGAGTTCCTGAATGACAATGACGAATCGTTGCGGCGACGTGCCATTCGTGCACTGGGGGAGACGCGGTCTCAAATCGTGGCCGAAGCGTTGGAACGGCGAATCAACGGCACCACACCGACGAGCCAGAACCCGGAGGCGCTGCGTGAACTGTATATTGCCTATGCACGCACCGGGGGAGTGCAGGCCGTAACCCTGCTGACTGAACGTGCACGCAAGTCGCCATTTTTCGCCCGCAAACGCTGGTTGCCCATTCGGCTGGCCGCGATCTATGCACTCTCGCAGTCGCCGGAATTGGAGGCGCGGGCGCAACTCGCGGAACTGACCGGATCACGCGTACGCGAAATCGCACGCGCGGCGCAGGACGCCGTCGAACGGTGGTCGCATGGTCAAACCGCCAAACACTTCGCACCAACCGACACTGATGAGGATGTGTCCGATGCCAGACGCGACACCGTCGAAGCTCACTAGCCCGAATGTCGAGGCCGACGAGAAGACGCTGCATCTGCTGAAGTCGCTGCTGTCGGCGTGGCAGGCGGCCGCGATCTACGACCAGAACAACAACGCGTTCCGGTCGCGCCGCCGCGAACTGCGCGAAGCGATGAACGACGTCGCCCCCAGCGGCGGCACCTGCCGTATCGACTATCAAGGCGGATACATTTTTTTCAACGGAACACGTCTGAACTACGACCGCGACTTCTCGTTTGGCCGCGCACTCGCGTTCCGGCTCGGAGGACTGCGCCTTGGTGGGTTGAGCATCGGCACCGACGTCTCGCCGGAGATGCTCGATCAAGCCCTGTTTGCATTGGCCCAGACGGATACACGCTTGGATGATCCATTTGCAGCGTTACAAGAAACATGGACGTCGCTCGGGATCGACGGCATCAATATCGAGCCGATGAGCGATACAGTCGAGGACAATGACGACACGCCCGAAAGCGAGGCCGAACGCGAAGCACGACGCCGTCGCCGTGCACAGGCGTTGGTACAACGGGCCGAAACCGTCGTTCACGACATGTGGGACCGCGTGCGGGACCGCAATTCGTTCGATGCGCCGGCCACCCAACGCGTCGTGCATTTGTTGATTGACCAGATCGCCCATGATGAACCCGCGCTCATGGAATTTGCCTCTTTGCGCGATTTTGACGAATACACGTACTATCACTCCGTCAGTGTGGCGATCTACTCAATTGCCGTCGGCATCCGACTGGGATTCAACCGTCATCGCCTGACACAACTCGGGATGGCGGCGTTGTTCCACGACATCGGCAAAGTCAAACTCCCGAAGGATTTGATTACCAAACCCGACGAGTTCAACGATGACGACTGGGTCGAGATTAAACGCCATCCGACGCTCGGCGCACTGACGCTCGGCAATCTACGGCATATCGATGCCGACACCGCCACGGCAATTGCCGGTGCCTTTGAGCATCACCTCCGGACGGACATGACCGGATACCCGGAACTGTCCCAACCGCGCACGCTGCACGTCTTCTCACGCATCATCGCCCTCTGTGATGCGTTCGATGCCATGACATCGGGACGCGTGTACCAGAAAGGCCACATCTCGCCGGACGAAGCATTGCGACGCCTGATTCACAAGGGACGCCAGTGGTACGATCCCATTATCGTCAAAGCGCTGGTCAACGTTCTCGGTGTTTTTCCGGTTGGAACATTGGTGCGGCTGTCGGACGACTCCGTGGCTGTTGTCACCCAGTGCAATAGCGACGATCTGTATGCACCCGATGTCCTGATTATCCGCGATCCGGAGGGCATGCCGGTTCGCCGGATGGCACGCGTCGCCGGCCAAGAGGCCGACACCCCAACTGCCGGTCCGCATATCACCGAGGTGCTCAACCCGGAAACGGAATGTATCAAGGTTGAAGATTACATCGCGTTGAATTACCAGGTACCCGATGAGATGGCCATCGATTGACGCTCACGGACCGCTAATTATAGCAATTGTCAGAAGAACTGTCCGATTCCAGCGTGCCGTCATGCGCTCTCGCGTGATGGCTATCTCCCCTGCCGACAAGGCGTCACCCGAGGGCGGGTGACACCACGCTCGGGACCAGCCGCGTTGACTTGCTAAAAAAGTTGTGTGGGCGCCGCTGACTCTGGGACCTGTTGATAAACTCAGTTCCGTCGTCGCGTAGGTGCGGCACTTAGCCGCACCGGTCCGGCTCTATAATGGTGACTCAACGGCTCGCGCTAGTCCCCGATCTTCAACACCGCCAAAAACGCCTCCGGTGGAACATCAATAGATCCCACGCGCTTCATGCGGCGCTTGCCTTCCTTCTGTTTCTCCAGAAGCTTGCGCTTACGCGTGACATCACCACCGTATAGTTTCGCCGTGACATCCTTGCGCAGTGGCTTGATCGTTTCACGCGCGATCGGCTTGCCACCGCCGATGGCGGCTTGAATCACAACTTCAAACTGTTGCCGGGGAATCATCTCTTTCAGCGTTTCACACATTTTTCGGCCGATGCGATAGGCGCTGTCACGGGGAACAATGCTCGAGAGCGCATCCACTGTATCGCCGGCTAAACGCAATTCCAGTTTCTCCAGTGGACTGGTCCGAAATTCGAGGAAGTCATAGTCGAGCGAACCGTATCCACGCGTAACCGATTTCAGCCGGTCATAGTAGTCGAACACGATCTCGGCGAGCGGAATGTCGAAGATCAACCGCGCGCGTTCGCCGGCAACGTACTCGGTGTTCAGGTACTCGCCGCGTTTGCCCGTAGTCAGTGTCATGACCGATCCGACGAATTCGTTGGGGACGACGATGTGGGCGCGCACATACGGTTCAGCGATTGATTCATACAGTCCACGGGTTGGCACTTCCGACGGGTTGCTGATGCTCTTGACCGTCCCGTCGGTCATTTTCAGTTCGTAGCGCACATTGGGCACGGTGGCGACGATGTCCTGATTAAACTCACGCGAGAGTCGCTCGTTGACAATTTCCAAGTGCAACAGACCGAGGAAACCGCAACGAAAGCCAAATCCCAATGCCTGGGACTGCTCCGGTTCGAATGACAAGGATGAATCGTTCAATCGGAGCTTCTCGAGCGCCGAACGCAGATCACCGAATTTGTCGGCATCCGACGGATAGATTCCCGAGAACACCATCGGCTTGATCACCTGGAAGCCGGGGAGACGCTCTTTTGCCGGATTGTCGACCGTGGTCATTGTATCGCCGACCCGCGCTTCGTGGATGTCGCGGATGTGTGCGGTGACAAAACCGACTTCGCCGGTATTCAGCCGGCCGACTTTGACCGGTGTCAACTGGAGATAGCCGACCTGGTCGGTTTCATGGTCTCCGGGATGGGCGAAAAACTTGATCCGCTTGCGCGCGTCCAACGACCCGTCCACGATTCGGACGTAGGCGATGGCGCCGTGATATGAATCGTACTGGGAGTCAAAGACCAACGCCCGAAGCGGCGCATCGGGATTGCCCGAGGGTGACGGAACGCGATTGACGATCTCTTCGAGCACCGCCTCACAGTTCAAACCGGTTTTAGCCGACACGCGGATCACCGACTCCGGATCGCAGGAGAGCAGTTGACCGACCTCCTCGGCGTAATAGTCGGGGTCGGCGGCGGGGAGATCGATCTTGTTGAGAACGGGGATAATACCCAAGCCGGCCTCGATGGCCAGATAGGCGTTGGCAACTGTTTGGGCCTGAATGCCTTGGGCGGCATCCACGACAAGAATCGCCCCTTCACAGGCCGACAACGCCCGCGAGACCTCGTAGTTGAAGTCGACATGCCCCGGCGTGTCGATCAGGTTGAGCGTGTATTCGTTGCCGTCCTTGGAGTTATAGAGCATCCGGATTGCGTGGGATTTGATGGTGATCCCTCGTTCCTGCTCGAGATCCATGCTGTCGAGCACCTGCTTGCGCATCTTGCGCTCCTCAACCGTCTTGGTCAGTTCCAAGAGACGGTCGGCCAGGGTCGACTTGCCGTGGTCGATGTGGGCAATGATCGAAAAGTTGCGAATGTGGTTCTGCGCCATGCTCCTCCCAATAAGGTCGCCTATAGTACGTTGTCGGCCGCCGAACTACAAGCAGTCACGGCGATATTTCCGATGCGTGCAAGGGCACACACGTCGGCTTCGCTCAGTGCAAGCGAATGTGCGCCCGCGCGCACTGCAAATGCGATACGAACATCGCCTCGCGCAGATGCGACTCTCAGCCGCACCGGTCCGGCTGAGAGCCGGACCTACGCGATGCACTCATGGGATTTTCAACATGCGTTTAGAGCGATTGTCACAATTGTCTTCCGATTGACCGGGCGATGTCGCACGGGCGCCTCGTTTACACTGAGTAAGCCGAAGTGCCCGTGCGGTATGGCCCGTTCGACCATGCTCACGGCAGCGGGACGGCCATGCTACGGTGTCTTGATTCGGACAGCATTTCTGACAACCGCTCTAAATGGTGGGGGCGGGCACACATCCGTGTATCCCTGCGAAAGGCCTGTACCGAGGACAACAAAACGCCCCCGGTCCGACGGGGAGGACCGGGGGCGCAGACAGCCTGCTGTGGGGACGGGCTACTTTAAGAGCATCATCTTCTTCGCGTCGATGAAGCGGTCGGAGATGACGCGATAGAAATACATACCGCTGGCCAATTCACGGCCATTCTGATCGCGCGCGTCGAATTGGATGGTGTGAATGCCCTCCGGACGGTACCCGTCAACGAGCGTCCGAACACGGCGCCCGAGCACGTCGTAAACATCCAGTCGCACATGGCCGCCTTCAACCAGCGCGTAGGTGATGTTCGTGCCGGCGTTGAATGGGTTCGGGAAGTTCTGGTGGAGTGCATACGTGGTCGGTACCGCCGCGGCCGGCTCAATCATCGTCCGGCGCTTGGGCGACTGAACATCCTCGTCGAGCGACGCGACAGCCGTACCACTGGCGGCCTTGATGTCACCAGCGGCCCCCCAGACGACATAGGAGACCACTTCCGTGATGTGACTGACTTCACTGTCGCCGGACTGTTCCTCTTCGATAAACACCTCGACCGAGGTCCCGCTCAGATTGCGATACCGCGTGCCGCACGTGTTGCCACCGTCGTAGGTGTCATCATGACAGAGGAAGACGGGGCTACTGCCGACATTGCTGCCAAAGGTGATGCTGTACCATTCGTGGGTGACCGAGTTTCCGGTCCGGCCGGCTTCAAACGACACGCCGTTATTGCTGCCGCTGCCCTGGCCGATCGCAACCCAGGCGACCGTTTCATTGGCATGCACACCGTCGGCGGCTTCTTCCTCTTGCAGCTTAATCTGGAAGCTGCTGCTGCCGAGATTACGCGTGCGCGTAATGACGGCTGCGGCATCGTTTTGACTGGCGACACCGGTGATCAATGTCGGTGCCGAACTGAATGACTGGTTGAAGTTGATCGTGGTGAAGCCCGTTCCAATTGATGCAGTTCCGGCTTCGATCAATGTACCGTCTTCGAGCATATGCGTGCCCGCTTCGAGAACAAAATACGGGCAGTCCTCGGTGGTGTGATTGCCGTCGTGGTAATCCCACTCCTCCATCTGCCACTCGAAGCTCGTGCCGGACACGTTGCGCACACGCAGATGCGTTTTGTGTCCGCCATTCGTGGTCAAACCGCGCATGACCACCACCGGATTGGTGTAGCTGTTGTTCAGGTTGACCGTATACCAGTCGGCGCCGTTGCCGGTCTGGTTGCGGGTCTCCACGCCGACCTCACCAATGACCGCCGCTACCGGCGGCTCGGTAACGGTGATGTAGTCGACTTTGGTCTCGGCGTCGTTGCCACACGCATTGCTCACCGTCAACTCAACGGTGTAAGTGCCGGCGGCATTGTACGTATGTGAAGGATTCTGTGACGCGGACGTGCCGCCATCACCGAAGTCCCAGGACCAAGATGTCGGATTACCGGTTGATTGATCAGTGAAGTCCACCTGCAACGGATAATCACCCGATGTTGGCGAACCATTGAACTCGGCCGTTGGTGGAGCGCTGACCGTGATGTAGTCGGTCTTGGTTTCGGTATCTGAACCACCCGGACCGGTCACGGTTAGCTCAACGGTGTAGGTGCCGGCGGCATTGTACGTATGTGAAGGATTCTGTGACGTCGACGTGCTGCCATCGCCGAAATCCCAGCTCCACGACGTGATGTCACCGCTCGATTCGTCGGTGAAGGTCACGTCCAACGGAGCACAGCCCGACGTTGGCGTGCCCGAGAACGCCGCGACCGGCGCCGGAGTCGACGCGGTGACACTGATGTCATCAAATGCCTGACCATCCGTGGTGAGGCTGTAGTTATCATACTGCTGGAACTTGATGACGAAGGTTCCGGTCAGGCTCAGACCGTTCGAGCTGGCCAACTGGTCAACGTCGAGATTGATTTGCGAGTACGATGACGAGCCTCCAGTGAGATTGTACACTTTCGTGAAGCTACCACCGCCATCATCCGAGAAGAACACACCATCCTGCGAGTGCGACTCGTCGCTGAATTCCTTCCAGTAAAACGACAAATCGACATCCGCGTAACCGGACAGATTGACCCGCAGCCAGGCTTCGTTCTGCGCGTACTGGCTGCCGTTGGTGTTGTCATCCATTGTCAGATGGTAGGATCCGCGCGGCGTATACGATGACGTGATCTGAATCCGTCCTTCTGAATTGCTGCTCTGAGTGAACCAGTACTGATCGAACGACCCCGATTCAAAGCCGGTGCTGTACGGCAGCGTGGCGTAGTCAACCGTGGGTTCCGTGACCGTGACATAGTCAGCTTTGATCTCCTGATCCGAACCGCACGTGTTCGTGGCCGTCAGTGTGACCGTGTATGTGCCGGCACTGTTGTAGGTGTGTGCTGGATGTTGCGCAGTGGACGTGCCGCCGTCGCCGAAATCCCAATCCCACGATGTCGCATCCGATGACAGATCGGTGAATGAGACCATCAACGGTGCTTCACCTGAGGTTGGCGAACCGGAAAAATCGGCCACCGGTGCAACGCACGGATTGACCGTGATGTAATCGGTCTTGACCTCCTGATCGGAGCCGCACGAATTCGTCGCCGTGAGCGTCACCGTGTAAGTCCCGGCGCTGGTGTACTGGTGGGTGGGATGCTGTGCGGTGGACGTGCCACCGTCGCCAAAGTCCCAATCCCACGAACTGGGGCTGCCCGTCGAGAGGTCGGTGAAATTCACGGTCAAGGGTTCGATACCTGAAGTCGGAGAGCCGCTGAAGTCAGCGGTCGGCGCACCGGTCACTGTGATGTAATTGGTCTTCGTTTCAGTGTCGCTACCTCCGGGACCAGTAGCGGTCAGAGAGACTGTATAGGTTCCCGGTGACGAATACTGATGCGATGGATTGGTCGCCGTCGAGGTACCACCGTCGCCAAAATCCCAATCATACGAGGTGATATCGCCAGTCGATAAATTGGTGAAGTTTACCGTCAACGGTGCACACCCCGATGTCGGGCTGCCGCTGAAGTCGGCGACCGGCGGCGGGGTGCCGGTATTGACCGCATTGAACGCATTGATGCGGCCCACGCCCATCTTACCGATGTACTTGGAGGAGAGATACGCATCGATATTGTCGGTGCTGCTGTACAGTTGGTTGGTGACCTGCGATGCACTCCAAGTCGGATTCTGCGACCAAATCAATGCCGCCACACCGGCTGTCATCGGTGTCGCCATCGACGTACCACCCAGCGACGCCCAATAATCGGTGTTCGGATCGTTGTGATCGTGATACGTCGAGTAAATGTTGTCGCCGGGAGCACAGATGTCGACCCATGTACCATAGGTCGTGAAGCTGGCGCCATCGTCCTGCTCGTTGGTCGCTGAGACCGAGATGCAGTCACCGCGTCCGTTGAGATAGTCGGGGGATTCTTCGGTGCCGCCATTGCCGGCGGCGACAAAGATCAGACCACCGTTATTGAGGAAGTAGGTGGCCGCCGAACTGATGCCGCCCGAGTTGGACGATCCCCAACTGCACGACGCGATGTCGGCCCCATTGTCGGCCGCATAGTAGAAGGCTTCAGCTGCCGCATCCATCAACACGACGCCGTATTCCTGGCCCAAGTAGTTATACGAGTACCCCATGCGCAGTGGCATGATGCGGACGCCATTGGCATATTCCTGCTGAGAACCATTGCCCCAGCCGCCGGCCACACCGGCCATGCCAAACCCGTCGTTGGTGATCATACCGACAATGCCGGCCGTGTGGGTGCCGTGGCCGTTGAAGTCGCGGGGATCGTTGTCCTTGGTGTCGCAGTCTTCGCCCGACCAGCAGTTTGTGGTCGATTCGACGAAGTCGTAGCCAATCCAGTCGTCGACATAACCGTTGCCATCGTCATCAACGCCAGCCGAACCATTCAGCTCGGTATCATTGATCCACATGTTGCCGCGCGACGCACCGGGATTTGACGGAGACGCGTTCAGTCCACCCAGGTCCCTGTGGTAATACCGGGTGCCGGAATCCAGAATGGCCACGATCGTGGCATCACTGCCCGTCTCAATGTCCCAGGCTTCCGGAGAGTCGATGTCATGGTCGCTGGATTGGGCGTGGTACCACTGATAGGGATCGAAGTAGGTGTCGTTCGGGGTGGCAAACATGGCGTGGATGCCGATCGGCTCGACACGCTCGACATTGGGATCGTTGCGATATGCATCCATCGCCTGCACCAACGAGCCTTCGCTGATGGTGACTTTGTAATGTCGTGCCAATTCATTGGCGATGGGGCCGGCTTTGCGTTCCGAGCCGGCGAATTGGCGCTGCCACTTGCGCACGGCAAAACGGTCCGCCAAGGCGTCCAGACTCTTGACACCGACATGGGCCGGTACCTGCCCCTTCATTTCGGCGTTGGGAACCGGGACCTGCGTCTTGGTGACGACGATGAAGCGATCGGGAACGTGTCCCAGGAAATTCAGTTGGTTGTGGGGTTGGTCAATCACTTTGATGTTGTTCGCCGACGCCATTGCGGTCAGCGCCACAAGTAGTAATGCCACTCGTAAACAGATCTTCATGAAAAACCTCCGGTGAGGTGAGAGCGTTGTCAGCGGTGACTCTCACGGGTGTCCAGTGTGTAACTTCACTTTGTGACTGGTGAGTAGCCTCTTGCCCTCTAAACAAGTGGACATGGTTATGTCATGGCGGGGTTCATCACCTCCTTCGGTCCCGGGGAGGACTGGGGGACCACGTCGGTACATGCCCGCAACCGGGTGATCGCATCACACCCGTACTCCACGCGGAGCGCTCCTCCGTGGTTTACCGGTATAATTCCGCGACACGCGCTGTTTCGCAGCGTGGTGTCTCCAACTTGCATTTTGTTACGGCCTAAGACCGGGGCTGAGCGTCCGGTAGTGAGAGCAATTCCCCGGTGGCGCTAAGTCAGTATCCAGTTATCAGGAATTGGGCGATGGAGTCAAGGATCAAATGATATCGATAATCAAATTCCCGATCCCATAAGAGACGGCCCCTACGCAGTGGTCGGAGGCCCTTTCCTTTACAACAACTCTTTCGACTTGAGAAGCAGCTTCTTACGACTCGTAGAGTGACTACTGCCAAGACAGTCCGATTGCGGGTGCTGACTCTATGATTATCCCCGCATCAGGCGGACCGAGTGGTGTAGGCTCTTGTACGAGAATAGAATGGGCTCCGACACGCTGGAGGCGCACAGCCTTTCGCGGGAATGACAGCCGCGGCAGTTTCATTCGGACAGGAGTGTTGACGATCGCGATGGATATCAGGACAATCGCAGAGCCTGTCAGAAATGGAATCGTACCGATTCACTGAGATGATCGACACACGTTGATTAGCGATTGGAAGTCGGAGGGCGGTGATACCTCGAACTCCTGACGACTGCCGGTTTCAGGATGGACCAATTCAAGTCGCGTGGCATGCAGTGCGGGACGGTTAATCGTTTCGACCATCTTCCGTCCCAGTAACCGCTTAGCGGGATCGATTCCCTTCAGGCGTGACAAGCCACCACCATAGTCAGAATCCCCGACCACCGGATGGCCGGTGTGACAGAGATGCACACGGATCTGATGCGTTCGGCCGGTCTCGAGTTTCACCTCGAGCAATTCCGCGAGTTCATAACGTTCTAAAATGTGGACATGCGTGACGGCATCGCGGCCCCGTTCCGTCACCGACATCTTCTTCCGGTCGCTGTTGGATCGTCCGATTGGATCGGTGAATGTGATGCGATCCTGCTTCAAGTGTCCCCACGTGATTGCCAGATACGTTCGACTGAGGCTGCGGTCACGTAACTGATCGGCCAATTTGCGATGCGCCGATTCGGTTTTGGCGCAGACGATCAATCCCGATGTGCCTTTGTCGAGACGGTGCACGATCCCCGGCCGGTCACCAGTGCCTGTGGCGTCGGACATGATGCCATGTCCCAGCAGAGCATTAACGAGTGTGCCGGTGCGGTTACCGACCGCCGGGTGCACGACCATACCCGGCGCCTTGTTGATCACGATGATCGCGTCGTCTTCGTGGATAACATCAAGCGGGATGTCTTCCGCAGCAGGGGGGGCTGCATCAGCAGCGGGGCGAATCAGTGTGACTTCGATCTCCTCGCCCACTCTCACTTTGTGACGTGATTTAACGGCCACACCATCAGCCAGCACACCGCCCGCATCGGCCGCACGCTGCACTTGCGCGCGCGAAACATCAGTTAGTTTCTCGGTGAGATAGTGATCGACCCGGACACCCGCATCATCGGGACCAACCACAAACGTGTGCGTATCTGTGTGATCCGACATGGGGCAAGACCGTGTTATTCCGATTGTGAGGGCGGGCTGTTGTGCTCAGACTCCGGCGCATCGGCGGTCGATTGCGTAGCAGGCTGTGTCGTCACACCGTAGAGACGCGGATCATAAAACAGACTGACAATGAGTGTCAGGACCCCAACAGTGACCGAGGAGTCTGCGACATTGAAGATTGGCCAGCGATCCAACATCACGCCCGAATGGCTGATGAAACCAAAGTCGAACTGCGGCACGCGCATGTCGGGGAATTCAAAGTCCAAAAAATCGATAACCTCGCCGAGAATTGTGCGATCGATCAAATTGCCGATGGCGCCGCCGAGAATCAGCGCCAGCGCCAGCGTGGAGAGATGAACCGACGCGCCATGGCGCCACAGATGCCAGACAATCCAGCCGATCACGATGATGGCGGCAATGAAATACAGACCGTCGTGCCCCCACCGTACACCAAAGGCGCCGCCGGGATTGTGGATATAGGTCAGACGAAACCAATCGCCCAGCACGGGAATCGACTCGTGCAGGCGCATCGACGTTGCCACCGACCACTTGGTGATCTGGTCGACAACGACAATAATGAAGGGAATGAGCCAGAGACTGCGGTGCATTCGCGGGGACAATCCGACGGTTGCGGTGTCGGACACAACGGAGGGCACGTCAGAGACCATCGCACTACTGGCCGGAACGCGCTTTGCGCTGCTCGTCCTTCTCCTTGCACTTGATGCAGAAGCGGGCATGGGGAACAGCTTCCAGCCGGGCGTGATTGATCTCCTGGCCGCACTCAAAGCACTTCCCGTAGCTGCCGTCGTGGATGCGACGCAACGCTTCATCGATGTGATAAAGAAACCGGCCCGACTTCGATGCGAAATAAAACGATTTTTCGCGTTCCTCCGCGTCGGTGCCCTGGTCCGCCATGTGGTACGAGTGCGTCGACAAATCGCCCGATGCCTCGGTGGCGGTCGAGCCCCGCACGCTGCGGCGGATGGAACCGATTTCGTTGAGAATCCCCTCTCGTCGCTCGAGCAGGAGTTTCTCGAACTTTTTGAGATCCCGTTTGTTCACCCGTGTCTCTCCTTTGGCCAAAATCGTCCGGCCACTATACGGCGGCGGTTTCGATTATGATGGCCGCCGCTTCTCCATTCAAGTCCACTGTTTCGCCGGTATCGGCTTGCTCCGTATCCTCGCGCAACGTGAAGTCAACTGCGAGGGTGTCGGCCTTGATGCGATCCGCGTGCCGGCTCAGTGCGTCTGTCAGTGTTTGGCCACACTGGACGGTCAACCGAATCCGGTCGGTCACCGCCAATCCCATCTTTTTGCGCTGGTTTTGCACACGGTTGACCAACTCGCGCGCAAAGCCCTCGGCCCTTAATTCATCGGTTACGCGGGCGTCGATGCCCACAATTAATCGCCCATCGGACTCGACAAAATATCCGTCGGGTCCGGTGGTGTCCACTATCAAATCGCCCGGCCCCAAGTCCACCCGGGTGCCGTTCAGGTCGACTGTCAATGTCTGTGTACGGCGATAGCTGTCGACCTCTCCGGTGGTCCAACCAGAGAGCACCTTCTGCAGTTCCTTCACCTGCGGCCCGAGACGCTGCCCGAGCACGGCGAAATTCGGCTTCACCGACAGCGTGACAAAACCGTCGGCGCTCGGCAACACATCAATCGCCTTCACATTCAATTCACTCTTGATCAACTCGTTCATTCCCGAGATGTCATTCGCATTCCATTCGCCCGGCAGGACGATGGAAACCGATGCCAACGGCTGACGCACTTTCTGGCGCGCCTTGGCACGCGCGGCGCGCCCGAGCGAGACAATCCGCTGCGCCGCATCCATGCGCGATTCCAAATCCGCATCGATGGCAGCAGTATCGACTGTCGGGAAATCGCACAGATGCACACTATCGGGGAACTCATTCTTCTGCTCACCCATGAGACGCTGGTACACGTGCTCGGCAAAGAACGGTGCGGCCGGCGCGGCGAGTTGGGCGATTGTCAGCAATGCCTGCGCGAGTGTCGCATACGCGTCACGTTTATCGTCGGTCGTCTCCGAGCCCCAGAAACGGCGCCGGTTCAAACGCACGTACCAGTTTGACACATCATCAACCGTGAAATCGGCGATCATGCGCACCGCCGAGGTCAGATCATACGATCCGTACGCCTTGTCGACCAGCCCGGTGACACTGGCCAGACGCGACTGCATCCAGCGGTCGAACTCGTTCGTACTCGCCTTGCGTTTGATCACATCCTGCGCATGGATGTTGTCGATGCCGGCATACAGTTCGTAAAACGCCAGCGTATTGCGCCAGGTGTCGAAGAAGCGGTTGCGGACCTCGCTGACCGCTTTGGTGTCGAACTTGGTCGGGATCCACGGCTGCGAGACCGACAGCAAATACCAGCGCAGCGCGTCGGCGCCGTCGGAGGCAATCACCGCCCACGGGTCGACTACGTTGCCCTTGGTCTTCGACATCTTCCGGCCCTTTTTATCGACCACAAATTCCATCACCAGGCAATTCTTGTAACTCGGTTCACCCATCAACAGCGACGCGATGGCGTGCAACGAGTAGAACCAGCCGCGTGTCTGATCGACTGCTTCACTGATGAAATTGGCCGGGAAACGCGCCGGGAACTTCTCTTTGTCTTCGAACGGGTAATGCCATTGCGCAAACGGCATCGAACCCGAATCGAACCAGACGTCGATCACTTCGGTCACACGCTTCATCGTACCTGCACACTTCGGGCATGTCAGTGTGACCTCATCGACATACGGCTTGTGCAGGTCGAGCGGTTTGGGGACATGCGATCCACGTGTCTGCAAATCGTCGACCGACTCGACCGCTGTTGCCTCGTCGCACTTCTCGCACACCCAGATCGGCAGCGGCGTGCCCCAGAACCGTTCGCGTGAGAGCGCCCAGTCGACATTGTTCTCCAGCCACTCGCCGAAACGCTTCTCGCCGATCTCCGGCGGATACCAGTTGATCTGACGGTTCAGGTTCAGGAGTTGCTCACGGTACTGCGACGTTTTCACATACCACGATCGCCGCGCGTAGTAGAGGAGCGGCGTGTCGCAGCGCCAGCAGAACGGGTAGCTGTGCTCGATTTGTCCCGCGTCGAAGAGCCGTCCGGCTGCTTTGAGATCCTTGATGATTTGTTTGTCGGCGTCCTTGACAAACTGCCCCGCGTACGGCGTAATGCGTTCATCAAACTTGCCGTTCGACATCACCGGCTGGAGCGTCGGCAGGTTGTTCTGTTTGCCGATCTCGTAGTCGTCGGCGCCAAACGCCGGCGCCATGTGAACGATGCCGGTGCCGTCTTCGGTCGAGACAAACTCGGCTTCGAGCACACCGAAGATGTTCTCACTCGGGTCATCGGCGAAAAACGGGAAGATCGGTTCGTACTTCTTGCCAACGAGGTCTTTGCCTGTGAATCGCTCGGCGACCTCAAACTCACCGCCCAGCACGGCGTTCGCGCGCGCCTCAGCGAGGATGTAGCGCGTGCCGTCTTTGATCGCGACGATGTAGTCGACATCAGGCCCGACTGCCAGCGCCGTATTCGAAATCAACGTCCACGGTGTGGTGGTCCACACGAGGAATGCCGTCTCGGGATCGTCCCTCAGCGGCATCGTCACCGTGATCGACGGATCCTTGACCGTTTCATAACCCAGCGAAACCTCGTGGCTCGACAGGCCGGTCTCACAGCGCGGGCAGTAAGGGACAATCTTGTGGCCCTCGTAGAGCAAACCGCGCTTAAAGAACTGAGCGAGGATCCACCAGACCGACTCGATGTACTCGTTGGTCAGCGTGACATACGGATTGTCCAGATCGAGCCAGTAGCCGATGCGGCGGGTCAAACGGTCCCATTCATCTTTGTATTTGAAGACCGACTCGCGGCACTTGGCGTTGAATTTGTCGACACCGTACTCGATGACCGCCGCTTTCGAGTTGAGCTCCAGCTCCTTTTCCACTTCGATCTCGACCGGCAGGCCATGCGTATCCCATCCTGCCTTGCGCTCGACACGATAGCCTTTCATCGTGTGGTAACGGCAGGCCAGATCCTTGATCGTCCGCGAGATCACATGGTGAATGCCCGGCTTCCCGTTGGCGGTCGGCGGGCCCTCGAAAAAGACAAAGGTCTTGGCGCCTTGGCGTCGCTCCACCGACTGCTCGAAGGTTTTGTGCTGGTTCCAGAACTTCAGGACCTCTTCTTCGATCGTCCCGTGCGGCGATCCGGCAGACGGTTTTGATTTTTCCGTATCGGTCTGTTTGGTCAGTACGCGTTCATTCATGACAAATCCGGGTTCGGTTTCCAACGACCCCTGTCGGGGCGTTAGGGTAGTGCCTTTCAGGCGTTCATAAAACGAAAAAAGACGCCGGCTGGCCGCCGGCGTCCTCGATTATCAGATACACCCCTGCGACCAGCCGTCCCTAAGGTCCGCTAATTCGTATGGTCGCAATGGAATACAGCATCTCGCTACGCTCCTTGCGGAGCTTTATATTATACGTTGGCAGGATCGACGGTGACAATAGGATTTTGGCTGTTTAAAGCGAAGACCCACGGTTGTCATTTCCGCGCAAGCAGGAATCCATTTTAGCCGGCCAACCCAATGTCAACTTGGATTCCCGGGGTGCGGGGTGCCCCACCGCTTGCGGTGGGTTCAGATTCCAGCGGCGCAGGTTTGAACCAGTTCACTTCCGCGTCTGGTGCGTCCTCGCCGAACCTTGTCTTGTTTGATGATCGTTGTCTCCGGACAATCTAAACCCACCGCAAGCGGTGGGGCACCCCGATCAAATGCGTCTTCACGAAACTCAATAACTCGTCGCGTCCAGCTTCACCTTACCCCGGAAGATCCAGTAGATTGTCGACGTGTAGGCGATCACCAGCGGCATGCCGATCAGGGCGATGATCAGCATGATTTTGAGCGTCTTGGCCGACGAGGCGCCGTTGTAGATTGTCAGGCTGTTGGCCACAACCGGGTTCGAGTAGAGCAGATTGGGGTACATTTCGAGTCCGAAGAGGATCAATAGCAGAGCGACCGCGGCGCACGACGACAGAAAGGCACGGAAGTACCGTCCGTGGTGAATCTCGCGCGGGACATTCGCCACCGCCAGCATGTTGAGCAACGGCACGATGAACAGCCACGGCATTGCCCGGATGTTCTCCGACATGTTGGGGACATACAGCAGCGTCGCCATCGTTGTGGCGACATAGCAGATCACAAAGAAGATGATGGTGTTGCGAATCCACTTGGTGATGCGTTGCTGGAACTCGCCTTCGGTTTTCAGCGCGACATAAATCGCGCCGTGCATCATGAACAATGACACTGTCAGAATGCCGACCAGAATGGCATACGGATGCAGCAGTCCGAAGAACGATCCGACAAATTCATGATCCTGATCGAGCGGAATCCCCCAGGCGACATTGCCAAGGGCGACACCGATCAGCAGCGCGGACAGGATACTGCTGACACTGAAGCTGACATCCCACATCTTTCGCCACCAGGTCATCTTCTCTTTGCTGCGAAATTCGATTGCCACCGCACGAAAGATCAGGCCGACCAACAGCAGCATCATTGCCAGATAGAATCCCGAAAATGATGTCGCATACACTTCGGGGAACGCGGCAAACAACGCGCCGCCGCCGGTCACCAGCCAGACTTCGTTGCCATCCCACACTGGGCCGATCGAGTTGATCATGATCCGGCGTTCTTCATCAGTCTTGGTGAACAGGTGCAAAGCCCCGACACCAAGATCGAAACCGTCGAGGATGGCATACCCGATGAAGAGAACGCCGACCAAGGCAAACCAAATCGAATTGAGATCGAAGGCGAAGCTCATGCCAGGTGTCCCTCCGGAAGAGTGGGATCGTCAGGACCGGTCTGGATCTTCTCGTTGAGCATATAGATGAACAGAATGAACAAGAGCAGATAAATGAATCCGAACATCAGCATCGAGATGCCGACGTCGGAGGCGGTCACACTTTGCGACAGCCCGTCGGCTGTGCGCAGCAGATTGTAGACAATCCACGGCTGCCGTCCGACTTCGGCGGTGATCCAGCCCAACTGATTGGCCGCCTGTGGCAACAGGACCGAAAAGACCAATATCCACAGCCACCATCGCTTCTCAAATATCCACCCACGCCACCAGCCAAAGATACTGAGCAGACTGATCAGTATCAGTGCCATCCCGATGCCGACCATGATATGATAACTCTGGAAGACGATATTGACCGGCGGACGATCCTCGGGCGCAAAGGCCTGCAGTCCGGTGACCGGTTCTGTTGCATCCCAATGGACAAGGAAGCTCAACATGCCTGGAATTTCGATTCCGGTTGTCTTTTCATTCTCCTCGTCGACCCACCCCATAATGTAAAGGCCGGCCGGAGCGCTTTCGGGATAATGCCCTTCCATTGCAGCCAGTTTGGCCGGTTGTGTCTCGGCAACGGTCGAGGCGCTGCTGTGGCCGGTGACCAACTGCATTATCGATGCAAACACAGCGACAATCACGGCAATCTTGATCGACCCCTTGGCAAACTCGACATGCTTCTTTCTCAGTAGATACCAGGCGCTGACACTGAGCACGAAAAACGCGCCCGCCTGCCAGCACCCCATGTAGACATGTGTGATGCGATCGAGAAACGAGGGGTTGAAGACCACCTGCCAGAAATCGACAATCTCGGCGCGAAACGAGCCGCCATGTTCAACAATGTGATGCCCCGCCGGTGTCTGCTGCCAGGAATTGGCGACGACAATCCAGATGGCGGAAAAGTGCGCCCCCGCCGCCACAAGAATCGTCGCGATGAAGTGTGTTCGCGGTTTGACCTTGTTCCACCCGAACAGCAGGATCGCCAGAAAGCCGGATTCAAGGAAGAAGGCGAAGATCCCCTCGGCCGCCAGTGCACTCCCGAACACGTCGCCAACATACCGTGAGTAATTGGCCCAGTTGGTGCCGAACTGGAACTCCATCACAATTCCAGTGGCAACACCGAGTGCGAAGATCAGCCCGAAGATCTTCACCCAAAAATGCGCCATGTTGTGATAAAGATCCTTCTTGGTGCGCAGATAAGCGCCCTCCATGATGACCAGGAAGACACCAAGACCAATTGTCAGGGGAGGGAAGAGGTAGTGAAAACCAATGGTGAAGGCGAACTGCAAGCGGGATATAAGCTCGTAATCCATTGTGTCACCTTTGTTCGTTCAGCGTCGGCCAAGTCTACTCGGACCGGCGCCCGAAGTCTATCGCACAATTACGCTAGGGACAGCCCTGACAGGAGTGAGTGTGGAGAAGTATTGTCAGTTATCGGGTATCGCAGTTCGGCGCGCACTGTTCTCTTAATGAATTAGTATTTCGTCGCACCCGAAACCTTACCGCTTTTGCATCGTAGTGTCGACAATGAAGCTCTCGAAACATTCTCGACGACTCCTGTATTGGGGAGTCCCCCTGTTCATCATCATTGTCCTCGTCGGTGCCAACATGATGGGCTCCGATGAAGAAATCACCCGCGTCCAGGCCGATCTCGTCACCGTTGACGACATCTCCGAGGTGGTCACGGCCTCTGGGCGAATCCAGCCGCAAACCAAAGTCGACATCGTGGCCGAAGTCTCGGCCGAGATCATTGAAGTAGCAGTGAACGACGGCGATTGGGTGACGAAAGGACAGACGTTGTTGCTTCTGGACACGATCCAGGCCAAGTCAGATGCCGAGCAGGCCCGTTACTCGCTTGATGAGTTGACCTCACGCACCGAAGCGGCGCGTACCCAATACGAAATGGATCAAGAAGAATACAGGCGGCAGAAGGGTCTGTATGAAAAGGACCTGACCTCCGAACGGGAATTCACCAACGCCCGTCTCCGCTACGAAAACTCCAAGGCCAATTACGAGGCAATGCTGGCCCAAACCAAGACCGGCCAGGCCCGTCTTGAAAAGGCCGAAGACAACCTCACCAAGACCCACATTCGTGCCCCGATGGATGGTGTCGTCACCTACGTGAACGCCGAGGTGGGTGAGATCGCCCAGGCACAGACATCGTTTACGCAGGGCCGCACATTAATGACCATTTCCGATCTGTCAGTTTTTGAGGTCGAAGTCGACGTTGACGAGACCGAAATTGCCAAGGTCGATTTAGGCCAGTCGGCGGACATCCGTGTTGATGCCTTCCGCGACACAACATTCCGAGGATCGGTCACCGAGATTGGAAATTCCGCCCTGATCGAAGGGCAGGGGACCGAAAACTATACGACCAGTTTCCGCGTCAAGGTGCGGTTTGAAGAAACCGGTGTGGCGGTCCGTCCGGGGATGTCGGCTACGGTCGATATTACAACCGCTACGGCAGATGACGCCATGCTCGTACCGTATGCGGCAGTGGTGACGCGTGAACGGTCACTCGATTCGTTGAAGCAGGAAGAAGGATCTGAGGAGACCGCTACATCCGGCAACGCGAACGCGGCCGAGGTGTCATTGGCATCGGCTACCGACGATGACTCCGGTGAGGTTAAGAAGAAGGACAAAGACAAAGACAAAGTGAAGCAGACCGGTGTCTTCCGCATTAAGAACGGTACCGTTGAGTTCGTCCGAGTCGAAACCGGAATCGCCGATGAGCGTAACATCGTGGCGCTGTCGAATCTCAATCAGGGCGATACCATCGTTTCCGGCTCGTTCCAAACCTTGCGCAAAATCGAAGACGGTGAGATGGTGACGATTGAAGAAGAGTCCATCGACCGAATGAACGAGGACGAATAGCCGTCCGTTCACGCCATGGTCTTCCTCTCGCTCATATGGGAATCGTTGTCCGCCCTCTGGGCCAACCGGCTGCGGTCGACGCTGACGGTCGTTGGAATGGTAATGGGCGTGGCATCGGTGACCACCATTGTGTCGGCCGTTGAAGGGATGCAGGCGAACATGGAGCAATCGCTCATGTCGCTGGGGCCGAAAACCTTCATGGTCACGCGCATCGGCTTTGCCGTTTCGATGGAGGAGTATCTCGAACGGTTGCGCCGGAAGAAACTGACGCGCGGCTTGATCCCTCTGGTCGAAGACGGCTGTCCCGATTGTGAGTATGTCGGTGCCGAGGGATATGCGAGTGCTCATCTGAAATACGGTCCGACGCGCATGCGCTGGGTGCAGATCGAGGGCCAGACACCCAACATTCTGGCAATGCGCGACCTCGACGTAAAGATGGGACGCTTTCTCTCGTGGCAGGATGATTACCGCCGCAAGAACGTCGTCTTCCTGGGCCATCGCGTCTATGAGAAGTTGTTCGTTGACGAAGATCCGATTGGGAAACGCATCAAGGTCGGACAACGCGAATTCACAGTGATCGGCGTAGCCGAGGAGATCGGGGGATTGTTCGGTCAAGATATGGATGAATTCATCTCAATTCCACTTTCGACATTGCAGAAGTATTACAAGAAGCCCGGCAATCCCGTTAATCTGATCATCAGCGCCAACACGCTCGACCGGCGCGAACGGGCCATGGACCAGGTACGTGTCGTGCTGCGGTCGGCGCGCCAGGTGCCATACGAGGACAAAGACGACTTCACGATGGTCACCCCCGATGCCATCTTGAGTTTCATCAACGACATCACGCGCGCCTTCCGTGTGCTGCTGGTGTCGTTGCCGTTGCTGTCGATTGTCGTCGGTGGTATTGTCATCATGAACATCATGATGATCTCGGTGACGGAACGGACACGCGAGATCGGCATTCGCAAGTCACTGGGAGCGAACCGCCGCCACATTCTGATGCAGTTTTTGTACGAGTCGCTGATCTTGTCGATCATCGGAGGGGCAATCGGTGTCTTCTTGGGAATTCAAATCGGCGGCAGCATTCTGTCGTCGTGGATGGATATCATGATGACGCCAACCACGCTGGCGATCTCGCTAGGATTGGGCATTTCCACCGGTGTTGGTTTGTTCTTCGGCATCTATCCCGCGGTGAAGGCGTCGCGGCTCGATCCGATCGTGGCCTTGGGTTATGAGTAGATTCCAGCGATCCTGGGCGGAAGTGCGCGAGGGGATGGCATTGGCCATCCACGCCATCCGTTCGAACAAATTCCGCAGCTTCATGACCATTCTGGGTGTCATGATCGGTGTCGGTGCGGTGATTCTCGTCAATACAATCATGGACGGGTTTACGCAGTACACCGAATCGTCGATCGATAAAATCGGCAGCAACGTGATGTACATCACCAAGTGGGCCCCGGGGACCGATTTCGACAACCTCACCGAACAGGAGCGCCGCCGACCGAACATCCGCATGGACGAAGCCGAGGCGATTCGCGACATGTGCCCGCTGGTGAAAGCCGTTGCCCCAGCCAAACGGGCGTTCGACAACATCGCCAAATACAAAGATCGCAAGATTCGCAATCCCGACGATTTCCGGGGGGTCTGGCCCGAACAGGCGATTGTCACCGACCGTGAGGTCGAATTCGGACGGTTCATCGATGAAAACGACATGCGGCGTGCGGCGATGGTCACGGTCATCGGTCCCGAGATTGCCGATGCATTGTTCCATTTCCGCGCCGACGCCATCGGTAAGGAGATCCGCATCAACGGCTGGAAGTTCACGGTCATCGGCGTGCAGGAACATATTGAGGATTTCTTCGGGATCAGCGAAAATGATTACATCTTCATCCCGATGACCACGTTCGACAAACTGTATCCCGAGACCGAACGGGTACGGCTGATGGTCAGTGCGGTCAGCCGGGCAGAATTTGCCGACGCGATGGACCAGGTGATTAACGCGTTACGGCGCGTACGCCAGGTGCGTCCCGAGGAAGACAACAATTTCGGTATTCTGACGCAGGACCGTTTCAAAGATGAAGTGGGCGGCATTACCTCCAAAGTCCAGCTCGGCGCGACGGCGGTGGCATCGGTCGGCCTCATGGTCGGTGTGATCGGAGTGATGAACATCATGTTGGTTGCCGTCACACAGCGCACCCGCGAAATTGGCGTGCGCAAAGCGGTCGGGGCACGGCGCAAGAATATCCTCTTTCAATTCCTCGTCGAAGCCGCCACACTCACCGGCATCGGCGGTGTTGTCGGGATCATCTTTGGCGCTCTCGGTGGACTGGTCATCACATCCGTCTTGGAGTGGAAGTATTTCCTCTCGCCGCTGTGGATGATCATTGGCCTTACGCTCTCTGTCGGCACCGGCATGATTGCCGGTCTCTACCCGGCGTGGCGCGCGGCGCGGGTCGATCCGATTATTGCCCTCCGGTACGAGTAGTATCACTCGTCAACATTGCTCTTGCGCTTTGCCTCACTAATTGCATATGTATGGCCCGGACACGGGCCATGCCGATTCACAACGAACGACCACGCGTTGCGATTCTCAATTCGCGACAAAGCAAGACACCGCTAGGCATCGATGAATGGGTGCGTCGCACGGTGGTGGCTGCTCAGTGGGCCGTCGATGAACTTAATGCCGAGATCGTCGCCAGCACCAACCCGCTCATGTGGAATGTGGCGCTGTGGGCCGCCGGACAAGCCGGAGCCGTTGTTCACCTGTTTGAGCCGGATGTGACCAGCGATGCGGCACATTTGGCTCGCGAATTTGACATCCCACACGATCGCATTCGTATTCATTCCGTCGCTGGATCATCTGCACCTTCAGGCAAGTCATGGTGGCGGGAGCGGGACCGTGCCGTCATCGATTTCGCAGATCTGTTAGTGCCTGTGAGCCTTCGACCGGGCGGTGCATTGGAAGGGCTCATCGCTCAACGTGCGGCCGAAAAGGACATCGTGTCGCAGTTTCGCACACCGTACGCACCGGCGGCACACCATGAACGCGAATTGGTCGATCGCAGTCGCCTCAATCCCGAATTGCACAACTGGCCCGAGGGATACCTGATTCATTGGACACGGTCCTGGCATGGTCCGTGGCCCGGTGAGACAATGGCCGACTTCATGACCGACCTGGTCGCCTCGCAAACACAGTACTGCCGGTCGGCGTGTCACACGCTCAATCGCATCCTGCGCGAACGGCGCATTCGTGGATCGGCATGGCATGTCGGTTCCAACCAACCGGTTGTTGCGTTTACCGAGTTGTCGCCGTTAGAATCGATACCGCTGATGCGCTGGCGCTCACGGTGGGCACGGTGGTCGTTCGAGCCGTACGGGATCGCGATTCCAATTGAAGCGGCAAGACGAATTGGAATCCGACCGGTGCGTTATGTTGATCCGGATCAGTGGAAGAGCATCCCTGCCGAGGAGAAACCGTTTTGCCACAGCATCGGCAAGGACCATCCGATTTGGCCGACTGAACGAGAGTGGCGGGTGGCTGGAGATGTTGCATTGGATAATCTGACAGATAGTGGTGGAATCATTCTTGTACGTGATGAAGCGAGCGTGTCAGCCTTGAACATTGATTTATGCTGGCCAACTGTGGCGCTCATAACGGGCAAAAAACCCTGAAACGGTCACAAGTGTTACAATCATCCCAAGGTTAACAGGGCAGATAGAGCAATTGTCAGATTTCCTGTCCGATTGAGAAAGAGCGAATCTTGTTTCACATGGTATTTAGGTTTGGGTGCCACGGGCCTTGAGGGGCGTGTTGCAAAACCCACGAGAATCAGAGCCTTGGGGAGGGCGAGACTCCCGCCGAGCCGCCGTGTGGAACATGCCGTTGCGGTTCGCCGGGAGCCTCGCCCTCCCCAGTCTGAGGTGATGATAGTCAGCAGGTTCTTCAACGCGCCCCTTTATAGCGATTGTCAGAAGTCTTGTCCGTTCGAAGCCAACACGGTGGTCATGTGTGGTGTCACCCGCCTTCGGATGACGCCTTGTCGGTAGGGGAGATAGCCGTCACGCGAGGGCGCATGACGGCACGCTGGAATCGGACAATATTTCTGACAATCGCTCCAGGCGTCATCGAACCATACACCGACAAGACCTTTATCTGCAGGGGTGAATTGCATACGCTCTTCGGTGCACTGAAGCTATACGCACTTCAAATGAAACAGCCGCTCCCCATCGAGGGCGGCTGCTCATTGGGAGCGAACTGACACGAGAAACTACAGGCTTAACTCGTACGGATCATGCGCCGGCATGGCGCTCGACACGTCCAGTGCACGCACACCAAACACCGGCACCAGTCCACTCGGGACACGGTTTGGTACACTAAGCAGGAACGGATCGAGCGCGGTGCCCGGGTCGGTGAGCGCCTTCATGAATTCCACCAGCGCCTGCTTCTCTTCGGCGGTGAGCCCCAGCGGCTGCACGAGAATACTGTCCATCATATCATCGGTGACCGATGGATGACGCGGCCGGCAGCCGTCATCATAGAACTCCACCACTTCTTCGAGCGACTCAAAGACACCGTCGTGCATGTATGGTGGTGTCAATTCGACGTTGCGCAACGTGGGTGTTCGGAACGCAAACCGGTCGGCGGGATCGCCGGTGGCTTCCTCACGTCCGGTATCGTCGCCCGGAATGACCTCTTTGCCAACACCTTCCTGCGGCACTCCGACCGGGAAGAAATTGAAGTCGCTGAACATGGGACCGTGGTGGCACTCGCCACACTTGGCCTTCGTGAAAAACACTTCCAGCCCGAGTTTTTGCAAATCGTCCAGCGCATCATCGTCGCCGCGCACATAACGATCATATGGGCTGTTGCGCGTGACCAACTCGCGTTCGAACGCCGCAATGGCGCGCCCGTAGGTCGATGTGTCGATGATCATCTCGGGATGATTGTTATCCACCAACGCCCCTTCATCGGGGAATGCTTCCATGAAACGCATAACGTATTCGGGTATTTCGCGCAGACGGTTGAGAACACTATCGAGCGCCGCCTCCGCGGCCTCTTCTTCAGACCCGGGATATGCATCGCCGCGCATTTCGACACGTGATGTAATCGGCTTGGTCGCCTGCTCCTCGAGGCCCATCACGCGCCCGTCCCAGAACTGGAACCCCATATGACTGGGTTCACCGCTTTCGTCGCCATTGAAGGCCGTATTGAAGATGGTGGGGCTGTTGCGCGGCTCCAGTGAAATGTTCTCATTCGTATACACCGACCGCGACACCAATCGATCGGGGCCAAGCCCGACGCCACTGGCGCCGGCGCCAAACTGACGGCGGTCGGCGAACGCGAAATCCGGATGATGGCAGGTGGCGCACGCCACGTCCTTTTCACCGCCCAGAATGGGATCGTAGAAGAGCAGCCGTCCGAGCGCAATGCGCTCCTGGCGGGGATGATTGTCCGGGGGATAGGGAATCGGCCCCAGCGCGGTCAGTTCAAATCGCATCCGCAGATCTTCAGTCACCGGCGCGGTTCCTTCGTCATCATCGTTGCTGCATCCGGCGACAAAAATCCCCGATGCGCCAATGATGCACGCGGCGATCAGCCATTTGCGAAACATGCCACCTCCAACTCAATTACCATGATGTCACAAAGTTCCGACTCCATGTCGTGATTGTTGAGCCAAATCCATCACCATTATGCCGGAATCGGGAACTCGCAACAAGCGGATTCGCCGTCACTTCCCAAAAAGTCACCCGCCCCCTATGCGATGATCGGAGGCGGGTAGAAATTGTCTAGCGGTGCACTCAGTGCCTTAGGTCTCCCGATCGACCAGCCAGAAATCACGCGGATAGAGCCGATGGAGAGTGACATCTCCCTCGACACTCTTCAAGTATTCCTCATACGATTCAAACTGCTTCTCCGAGCCGATGACGAAGTAAACCGCATTCGGCACTTCCGCGCCGCGCGGTCCGACTCCCGGCAGCACTTCACCGTATGTGTACGGCATCCGTTCGTGCAATTGATCGTAGAGGTTGTCGGTGTCGCGCAACGACAGGATGGCCCGTCGGAAATCGCGGACAACCTCGGGTGTCACGCCGTCGGCCAGGTCGGCCGCCATCGCGGCCCCCCGTTGTTCGTAGCGCGCCCCGCCGCGATTGCCGACGAACGCCTGGGCGATGGCATATTCAGCCAGCGATGGATCGTACGGCGCATTCTTCACCTCATTCACCACAAACTGCATCGTCTGCGCGAGATCGGGGCAGCGTTCCGCATAGTAGATCAGACGGCCGGTGGATTCGTTGTGACGCAGTCCATTGGAATAGGCCAAACCGGCGCCCCATGTTTTCATGAACATGCTGTGCGCGCCGCCGCCGCCGTACAGACGCGCCGAGAGAAACTTCATCAGCTTGTCGGGATCACGTTCGAGATAACTGGCGCTCTCGGACGAATTGATATGTACACCTGAGCGCGTGTTATTATTCACCAGCCCGACAAACACGGGGCGATCCATGGTGGATGCATGTTCCTGCATGCGGGCGATAATGCGTGCCTGACGCGCATATGCCTGCGTCAGCGATGGGTCCGAATCGAAGCGGTTGACCAGCTCGGTGACGCGCGGCATCAGCAATTCCTGATTGGCTGTGTTGGTGGCCATGTAACCACGGACATTGTCCTGGTGCCGCAGCCACGACAACACATCGCGCAGGTCGTCGAGGACCGATTGCGGCGAAATCGAGACGTCGCTGGTCATCTGACGACATAAGTATTTCCAATCGGCCGCGCGGGTGGCTTGGGGACTGTCGGCGAGGCTCTTGGTCAGGTCGTCGGTGGCCTCACGAACGAGTTCACGCGCATCGTCATTGATCACGTTGAACTTCGCAACCAAGTCGGCGTGCATCGGATCCGGTGGTTCATCACCGTCGCTTAACGCCGACAACAGAGCACGCAACTGCTCGTCATTGGCGCCGTCGACGGCGGCACTCAAATCCTGCATGAAATCGTGGAACGCTGCATATGAGACTTGTGAAGACGCCTCCTTCAGTTTCCAGCGCAAACGATGCAGTGCGTGAGCCTGGGTCAAAAAGCAACCCGACACCATCATGAGCGGGTTGTTCTGCCGCCAGTAGGCATTTGCCGGTTCGTCAACCCATGATTCTTCACTCCCCCGCATCCGGTTGCGCGCACCAGCCAGCGCCAGGTCGACCGCATCACGAATGCGTGGGAGATTGTCCGGCTGCCAGTTGGCATCGAACAGCACCGTATTCATCCAGTCCATCGCCCGGTGTGCCTCATTACCGTCGATTCCCGATGCGGTCACAAGCAATTCCACTCGTTGCGTGCGGTAATTGGTGGAGTAGTAAACGTCCAGCGACAGGATTTCACGACGCAGGCGGTCTTTCATTTCGTCGTACGGTATTGCCTTGCCGTCTTGAATGACGCCCACTTCCGTCATCAGCGTGGGCAGCGCCGCCAGGTAGAGCAGGTGCGATTCCGGAATCACATGGGCGTTCAGCGCCAGCCCGACCGTGGCGCTGGTCATGTTCTCGAACGTGGACACGACAAACGAACCTTTACCTGGCAGTTCTGTCACGTTGTATTGCAGTTGATCGTCGAGTGTCAGCGGCGGATTGTCGAGAAACGACGGCATCTCGATCGTCTTGGCGGTTCCATCGATCTCCGCGGTGCGGCTGTCGTATTCGTGCTTGAACGCGGCAATCGCTTCACCACGCGTGTCGACATCAAATTGCTCTTTGAAGTCCGCTGCGTACGCATCCAGGCGCTTCTGACGTTCGTCTTCGATTGTGGTGATCAATTGCGGATCCGGACGGGCCGCGACACCGTAGGGTGTCCGGTCGAGCAGTCCCCACTGACCGATGTAGTCTTTCCAGAAGTTGGTTCCGGAATCGAGCAGCGAATTGGCGAAGTCGAATTCCGAATCGAGAGTCAGGCGCTTGCGGAAGCCGTCGACCTCCTGGAGATGTTTCAGATGGAAGAACCAGCTCGCGCCGGTTCCACGGTACCCGAAGCGAGGAGGCGTATTCAAAAAGCGGCGTTGATCACGTTGGCCTTCAATCACAAGACTCCGCGCGCGCTCGTTGAACGCCTTGAGTCCCTCCGACCCGTCAGGCAGATCGGCAATGCGTTCGATCTCACGCAACACTATGGCCCGCACCGAATCGATCATCTCCACTTCAGTAATCCGGCGATCGACATTGTTGAATCCGACATAGATGGCGTGGCCCGGATCGCTGCTGACCCAGCCGAACACCGCATTGGCGCCGAGATCCATCTCGCGTGTCTGCGAATCGATGAACGTGCGATACAGATTCGATGTCGACCCGCCGGCCAGGAGTTCCATGAACAGATCAAGCACGTAGCCTTCGCTGTTGTCGAATTCGAGTGTCGGACCCCATCCGTACACCAATAGCCCCGGTTCGTTTTCATTTTGATGAGGGAAACTCACCTGGCGGATCTCCCCTTCGGGCGCCATGGTGGGTGGCGGGAGACGGTCTTCCAACGTCGCCGGATCACTGCCCGGTTGCGCATCGGGCTCGACAGTAGCCAATACTTCGGACGTGCGTGTCAGAAAACCCTCGAGGGTAATCTCATCGGGAATGGCAACGATCATACCCATGTTGTTCAGGTGATGCGTGTCGCCATGGAACTTGCGCATATCGTCAGGTGTCATCGTGCGGATCGCTGCCGGAAGACCACCCGAGGACAGCGCCAGCGGATGATCTTCTCCGTACATCATATGGTCGAGCGCCCGTCCGAGATTCGACCACGGCCGCTCGAAGGTGCTTTCCATTTCGTTGTAAACGGTGCCCTTTTCCTCCAATCGCAGCGTGCTGTCGACCGGATCAAGCGTGTAGCCGACATTGCAGACCTCACGACGGATTTCCTCATCGGAAAACGTCGGGTGGAGCATCGCATCGAGCTTGGCTTGCATCAGTTCGAAGAAGACGTCGACACCGGCTTCCGTGTGGTAATGGTAGCAGGTCTGGAGCTGCATCGTAAACGCCGAGCTGTTGCCCAATGACATGTCTTCGAGCGATGCGACGTAGCGGCCTTTCGTCCCCTTGCCGAGCAGCAAGTGCTCGCAGGTGTGTGGCTCGCCCTGATCCGACGGGGGCGGCGAATTAACCCACATGAACGCCTGCGGCACCGATTGGATGCGCAACAGATCGAGCACAAAGTTGCTGGGCACATGACGAAACCGTGCCCCCATCGCCACACCGGCATCGTTTTCGTAAACCGTTTCGACACGGAAATCGGCGATGGTGGCGTTGGGCGTGAGTTGATCGAGCGCCTGATCGGCCCAACCGGGAGTGGCGGCCGGGATCATCATGGTCGCGATGAACAGGATGGAGAAGATGCGTGTGGACATGGGAAACCCTCGGTTGCTGATGCGACATTTTCTTGTTGTATTCGAGTTTCTAACAGCTTGGTTGCGTTCATTTTCACTTATCCGGTGAATGATTGTCACGGTCCGAACCTCTTGAAGATACCTCCGTGACGATGGCCGTAGCAACCCGCCGGTGACAATCAGTTACAGATACATCGTTCCCCCATTCCGATTCACGACATTTTTTATCTTGACAGATTGTCGACGGAGCTGCTTTTAGCGTTCTCAACATGATGGTTCACCGGCACAGAGCGGGGACAGTCGTCCCGAGGGCTAATTGCGCGCCCGATCAGTTTTTCAATTCCGGCCTCTGTGCCCATGATATCCGCCTTTTCGTTAGCCCCGTCCATCGGGGCTTTTTTGTGGCTCCGGTGGACACATAGCATCCCATTCACCCCTAACCCGTCCCCTTGTGCAGTGACACTTGGGGCTTTGCACCGGGAGGTTCCATGCACAAGCACCACGTCTACGACAAGGTCCTCAAAGCGCTGTGGCGCTGGGCCGACACGAACGATTACGCGTTCGTCCCCACACCCCGCATCGTCACCGCCACCGGCGCGTGCGAGAATGTCGACACGCTCTGGTCGGTCACCGGCGACAACGTGCCGGGGCAGTACTTCTTTGCCCAGACCGGGCAGTTGTACCTCGAAATGGGTCTGCACCGTGTCCCGCGTGCCTTTACAGTTGGCTCGTCGGGCCGCGCCGAGGCCGAAATCGACCATCGCCATCTCCGCGAGTTCACGCTCTTCGAAGTCGAAGGACGCGGCGGCTTCACCGATCTGGTCGCCACGATCAAGTCGCTGTTTGGCGCCATCGACGAGGTCTCGAAGGCATGGGGCGCCGAGCCGATTGCCTCACGGCTGACCCTGATCAAGTACGAAGAGGCATTGGAGATCCTCGGCTTGGGCATGGATCACTGGGGCAAAGATTTCAGCCATGCGCAGGAAGTGGAGTTGTGCAAGAATGGTCCCGTGCTGCTTACCCATCATCCCGATCCGCAGCCAATGGTGGGTCCGGAGCCGGAGCTGGAGAAGTTTTTCAACATGAAGCCGACACCCAGCCACAACGGCGACCGCCCCACCGTCCAGTCATGCGATCTGCTGCTCCCGGTTTCCGGCGAATCACTCGGCGGCGCGGTGCGTGTGCACGAGGGTCACGTCCTCAAACAGCGTCTTCAAAAGTCCGGCATGTTTGCCACGCTGCAAAAGCGCGGTATGGGGCTTGCCCAGTTCGCCGATTATCTCGACCACATGACCAAGCAGGGGCACCTGATCGGCGAGCATTACGGTTTCGGCGTGGGAATCGACCGTGTGGTGCAGTACCTGATGAACGCCGATGACATCCGCGATTGCGCCGGATTCCTCGTCAACGCCGACACGACTATGGATGCCGGGGGGAATGGCAACGGCAATGGGCATCACTCCGACGTTCCTGAACTCATGATGGTTGACGCCTGAGGCGTCAATCCGGTAGCCGAAACGGATGGGGTATGGCTTTCCGCCGTACCCCATTTTGTTTATCTACCTAAGTATGCTTACCGGTCAACTCCACCACGTTGAACTCTACGTCTCCGATCTGAATCGGTCTGCCGAGTTCTGGGGCTGGTTTCTCGAATCGCTTGGTTACGAGTTGTATCAGACATGGGAACAGGGGAGAAGCTGGAAACTGGGTGACACATACATCGTCTTCGTCCAAACCGATCCCAAGCATCTCGACATACCGTATCACCGTTGCCGTACCGGCCTCAATCATCTCGCCTTCCATGCGAATTCTCGCGCACATGTCGACGAAGTCACGGCCGAGCTTCGACATCGTCGGGTGACGATTTTGTACGAAGACCGTTACCCGCACGCCGCTGGTCCCGACAGCTATGCGGTCTTTTTCGAGGATCCCGACCGTATGAAAGTCGAGCTAGTTTGCAACGATAGCTCCAAGTGAGTCCATTGACTCGGCTCGCGCCGGGCCAAGGACTTCAATCCATCCTCTTCACGGCATGACTTGACTTCGGGGTTTGCAGAGCACACTGTGCGAACACCAACCAAAGAGAGGGTTCAATGGCAAGTCGTGATTTTGAAGGAAAAGTCGTTCTGGTGACCGGCGGGTCATCGGGCATCGGCGAAGCCTGTGTGTATGAATTTGCGCGACGTGGAGCGAAAGTGGTCATCACTGATTTGGATGATGGCAAAGGTGAAGCCGTCACCACCGCGGTGAAGAGGGAGGGTGGCGAGGCTCTCTTTCTGCACGTTGATGTGTCAGAGCCCGAGGCGGTCGAGCAAATGGTTGCCGACACGGTTGCGGCATTCGGCGGGCTGGACTGTGCGGTCAACAATGCCGGAATCGGTGGTGAACTGAAACCGACCGGCGAATACACAATCGCGGCCTGGAAGAAAGTCATCGATGTGAATCTCAACGGCGTATTCTACTGCATGCGATATGAGATTCCCAGAATGCTCGCCGGGGGCGGCGGTGTGATTGTGAACATGGGTTCGATACTGGGAGCCGTTGGTTTTGCGACCGCCCCGGCATATGTCGCCGCGAAGCATGGATTATTGGGGCTGACCAAGGCGGCCGCGCTGGAATATGCCGCGCAGGGAATCCGGATCAACTCCATCGGCCCCGCATTCATAAAAACGCCGCTTGTGACGGATACAATGGACGACGAGACGCTGACACATCTCGCCGGATTGCATGCGGTCGGACGACTCGGCGAGCCGGAGGAGGTCGCAGTCTTGGTCGCGTTTCTGTGCTCGGATCAGGCGTCGTTCATGACCGGAGGATACTATCTCGTCGATGGGGGATACACGGCGCGATAGACCAACGGCTTGTGGTCTGGAGGTTCCCCCACTTCGCCTCAGAGGAGCACGAACAGAGACCGTGTCACTGCTCCCAGCAATCGAAAGTGGCCGCTGTGTGCGATCCTGCAACGCGCCCTACGACTGAAGCGGCCGTGCAGGTCAAAACGACCCGCACGGCCTGCGAGGATGTGGCGAAATCGACTACTTCTTGGTGCAAATGTAGTAGCAATTCTGCACATCATGGGGCAGCCGCTCGATCGCGTTGAGCTTGAACCCCGCTTCATCGAGCATCTTCCTGGCGGTGTCCTCGCCCCACATCGTGCCCAATCCCATGCCACCCTGCGCGAGCGAGACTGTCATGCAGTGCAGCGTCGAGACCGTATACAGCAGCGGTCCGACTGGGTGAGCAGCATTCTCGTGATGGTGGCTCGATCCGGCAATGTCCTGCATGAGAAACATGCCGCCGTCGCGCAGCGACTTGTGCACGTTGCGCAGCACGACATCGGGCCGCGCCTGATCGTGAATGACGTCAAACCCGGTAATAAGATCATAGGCATTCGGCTCATCGAGTTCGACCAGATCACGCACCTCAAAACGCACATTGGTATTCCCCTGTTCGCGCGCCTCGTTGTTGGCGTAGTCGATCTGGTGGTCGAGCAAATCGTAGCCGACGAAACGGCTGTTGGGAAATGTCTTCGCCATCAGGTTGAGTGCTTTGCCGCGTCCGCAGCCGATGTCGAGCACAGTGATGCCCCGCTTGAGTTTGTCGACCACACCGGGCGCCAGCGGAAGAATTTGATCGATCAGCACCGGCAGCACCGATTGTCCGCTGTCCTCGGCCATGATCTCAGCGAAACGGGTGAACTCCGAATACGGCACACCGCCGCCGTTGCGGAAACAGTCGATCACCTTATCTTCCACCGCACCCAACTGTCCGAGGTATTGCATCAGCACGCCAATGTTGTCGGCCGGATTGGCGCGTGTGAGTGATGCGGCGTGCTCGGGTGGAAGCGAATAGCGCGGCGCATCGCCATTGCTGCCGACATGGCACTCGACCACCCCGCCGGTGGTCATCGCGCCGAGCCATTCACGCACGTACCGTTCATTCAGCCCGGCCGCGTCGGCGATCTCCTGACTGGTCGATGGGGGCAGCGTGCGCATCGTGTCGAACAGCCCGACACGGTGGCCGATCGATCCCATAATGGCAATCGCGCCGCCGTTCATCATGTCGATCAGACGGTTGGTAAACGCTTCTGCTTTCTGTGCGTCGAACACCGTGTCCCGCTTTTCGATCGTTGCGTTTGTCATGGCTCTTCTCCTTTTCGTATTGTGAGTGTATTCAGTAACCTCACAGAATTCCGATGAGATTGAACTACGTGTCAGTTCCGGTCTGCGCTTCGAACAGATAATTCGGGCGGTGGTAGACCTCCGTGAAGCCGCAGCGGATCAGATTGCGCTTGGAGATTGATGGTTTTACCGTACGGTCTTCGGCGGTTTCGGTGACCAGCGTGCGTACACCGGCGGCGGCCGCGTCGCGAATGCGCCGTTCGATGAGCGCCGTCTGCGCGCCGCGTCCGCGGAAATCGGGATGCGTGCTGGCGAAATCGAGCCAGGCCGATTCACCGTCGATGAACATTCCGCCGGTGGCAACCGGTTGGTCATCGATGTAGGCGAGATAAAAGCGCCAACCGGGGCGGCCAATGACCGCGGCGATCCACGGTGCGATGACATCGGGCCAATCAAACGCCGCGACAAACAGCTCGGCGAAGAGTGTTGCGCGCTCCGGGCCGATCTGCTCAACACGAACGTCGCCGGCCTTCAATGGGAACGCGTCGGGGTCGCGCACCAGCTTCACCCAGTTGTTGTAATGACGGAAACCACGTTCGACCAGCCAGTCGGGCAGTGTCGACGGTGCCGCGTCCGGAGCAAGTTGAACAAAGAACCGGCCAACGTCGGCGTCGGTGTACGCATCGATCAGATCATCGATCTGCGCTGGTTCGGCGGCATCACCCACACCAAGGCCCAGGACGCGATTGAACGCGAGCACGTCGACCTGCGATACGATTCCGGCAACGGCGGATCCGACCGTCAGCGATTGGATACCGGCGGCCCGGGCAACTTCACCGCTCGCGGCGGCGTAGAGGTCGGCCCACGCCAGCCGTTCGATCCGTTCCAGGTCGTGCGTGAGTCGGGTTGTCTGAACAGTTGTGGTTGTCATGATCGCCTCCTTCAGCTCGCTTCAACCAGAATCCACAGGCAAAAGTCGACCTTTTAACTCCTCTTAACAATCGTGGGACTACCGTATTTGCCGGGCAGGATTACCGTATTGCAGATTAAGATGTTGCAGGAGAGAGGATTAGGGCATGGTGTATCACTGGCCTTGGGAGGTGTGTTGAAAATTTCATAGGTGCACCGCGTAGGTCCGGCTCTTAGCCGGACCGGTGCGGCTACGAGCCGCACCTACGCGGGGTTACAATCCTCTCGATTGGTGCACGGAGGTGTCGCCCCGATGCCACCCGCGTCAACGCCTCTACGCGGCTTCGTGTGTCGGATCACATACCTGTCGGCTGCTCGTTACAACAACCCCAACTCTCCCGCCTTGTGCACCGCTTCGGTGCGGCTGCGAACATCGAGTCGATTAAGCACATTGGCGACATGCATGTCGACCGTGCGGGTGCTCAAGAAGAGCTTTTCGGCGACTTCTTTGTTGGTCATTCCCTTGGCCAAGAGGCGCACGATATCCAATTGACGCCGGGTCAAGCCGGCGCGGCGGGATCGGTCGGGGGTGTCGGCGGAACGCTCTTCGTCGACCGGTGCACCGCGTGTTTCCAGCTCATTGGCAATCAGCGACGCGAGTGGCCGTGCGCCGAGATTGCGGGCAATCCGATACGCCTGACTCAATGTGTCAATGCTGCGTTGCGAATGACCGGCCCGATGTAAGGCGATACCACCCCGCAGTTGCGACTTCGCCACCTCGAGCGGCAGCCCCAATTTCTCCAATAGGATTGCTGATTGTTGGAAGTGACGCGCCGCTTCATTGTAATCGTTGTTTCGCATCGCGGCTTCACCCAGTGTGTGGGCCACGGCGGCGACCACTTCCTGGCTGCTCGACGTGGACGCCAAATCAGTCAGCGCGTTGACACACTGCGACAGTTCCGCATCGGCTTCATGCGTGGCAAAGAAGGTCGACGCCGACCGCAAAGCCGGTATCAGATCATGGCGATCTTCGGTCTTGCTCCAACCGTCGAGGATATCGCGATAGTGCCGGTCAGCCAGGTCATCGTCATCCTCGTATTCAGCGAGCGCCGCAATTGCCCAGGTGTTCAGCAATTGCATGACGGGCGACCCGTGACGGCGCGCTTCGGCATTGGCTTCGTTCAGCATGCGACGGGCCACCCGCGTTTCACCACGATGCGTGCGAATGGCGGCGATCACCCCGGCGGCCACGGCCTTTGAACCGGGTGGTGCATGTTCATCGTTCACGACGTCATTGCATGTCTCAATCGCCCGTTTCCATTCGCCTGTGTAGAACAAGATGTACGACATGCAACTCAGGCAGATCTGAGCGTTGGCATCGGCGCCGGCGCTGCGGCAATAATCGTAGGCGGTGATGTAGGCATCTTTGGCCGACCCGTACTCACCGGCGTATTCGAGTGTGCTGGCCAATCGTCGGTAAATCTCGGACGCGGCCTCGGTCAGATCATGTTGCAGCGCCAGCGCCAGCGCCCGCTGAGCCGTTTCGCGTCCGTTTTGATACTCGCCCAGCATCGCCAGGACATTTCCCTGCAATCCTAAGGCACGCGATTCAGTGTCGTAGTTGCTGGCTTCGTGCGCCAATTGTTCGGCGATGCGTGCCGACTCCAGCGCGGCCGACAGATGCATCGCCGCCGTGTACCGTCCGGCAACCGTTAAGTGTTCGATGGCAGCATCGTCTGCCCGGCTCGCTTGTCGGAAATGGTTGGCGGCAATCAGTCGGGTATCGATCGATTGGTCCCAAAGACTCTGCAAACCGTACAGTGTGGCCAACTGCCGGTACGCGTGGCCCAGCCGCTCATGGTCAAATCCGACAGATGGGCTGTTAACAAATTCGCGCCACGCTCGTACGGCGTCGTTGAGTTGGCCGCTGACCTGCGCGCAATGCGCCATGCGCTCGAGGGCTTTCAGTCGCTCGTCTTCATCGTCATCCTCCGGCCAGATGTCGAGAGCCCGCGCGGCCGATTCGGCCGCGTCGCGATAGGCGTGCAGACGGCACGAATGATCGGCTGCACTCATCAACGCGCGGCGGGCTTTCTCCAGTTCATTGGCTGCCAGCCAGTGCGAGGCGATCAACTCGGCATCGGCACCGCGTGTTTCGAGGTAGGCCCCGATCTGACGGTGCAGTGCCCGCCGCCGCGACCAGGTGATTTCGCTCTGAATCGCTTCGCGAATCAGCGTGTGTTTAAAGGCGCCCGTCGACGGTCCCGTTTCGACGAGCAGACGGCGCTCCAGCAATGGTTCGAGGTGTTCCTCGTGCCCTGTCAATGACACGATCATGTTGAAGTCGAACTCCAGTCCCGCCGTGGCTGCCATTTCCAACACTTCACGCGTTTCAATCGGGAGATTCTCGAGTTGGAGTAAGACGGCATCACGAATGCTCTCCGGAATCGGGACTGATTCACCGGGGCTCAATTCCAGTCCGTCGTCACCATCCTGTAATCGTCCCGTTGTGTGCAGGGTATGCGTCGACTCTTCAATGTAGAGGGGAATGCCCTGTGTGCGCGTGTAGATCTCATCGACAAGTTGTGGCGAGGGTGGCGACGGCAGGCAATGAACGATCAACGTGTGGGTGTGCTCACGTGTCAGGGAGCCGATGGTGAAATCCCGGAGCAGATGGGCGCGGCGCAGTTCGGTGCGCAGCCGCCGCATCGGGTGTGTGCGGGTAATTTCGTCGCTGCGATAGGTCGCCAGCATCAGCACACGCACCGACCGCAACCGTTCGGCCAGTTCCGGTAGTAACTCGAAGGTGGCATTGTCTGCCCAGTGCAGATCGTCGAGGCGAATCGCGCAGCCATCGAGGTCGGCCAAGTGATGGAGCGCCTGTCCGATGGTATCGGCCAGTATCTCGCGCGTCGACTCGGACACCCCGGTGTCCAGCTCGGGCAACAACAGCCCCAATGCCGGCAGCGACTGCTTCAGTTCGTCTCTGACCGCCGGTTGCTTGCGAATCCAGGTGCGCAGCACGCCGACAATGGGACCATACGGTGGTGATGTGCCCTCACGCGTACGCGCAATGTAGACCGGAAGCGGAGATCGGTTCAGCGCCTCCACAGCCAGTCGGGTTTTGCCGATACCCGCCTCTCCCGATATCAACACCAGCCCACCACGACCCGCGTTCGCCTCATCGAGCGCACGCGCCAGATCGGCCAATTCCTGCTGACGTCCGACCAGTTCGGGTTCTGATGTCGGGTGTGATATCATGGTTCGATACAAACGCGTTGGCCGTGTTCTCTCAGATCAGGTACGTAACACCAACCGTCCGGTTTCTTCAAGGCGATTGAGGAAGGATAACGGGGGTCCTGAAAAGAAAACGGCCAATCCTCCCCTCAAGGAGAATCGGCCGCATTGGGATACCAGAAGCCCGCGCCTACTCCATCCGCTCGTATTTGACCGCAATCGGCACACCTTTGGTCACCGAATCGAACGACGGTGACAGGCTGGGCGCCACGCGCATCAGTTCATCGAGCTGCTCCTGCGGCGCGTCGGATTTCACGCGGAAGTTCATGCGGATCTGCTGGTATCCGGGACGGACGCTCTTGTCGAGTCCCAGGAATCCCTGGATGTCGATGTCGCCGTCGACACTCGATTCGAGTTCATCGATCCGGATACCCTTGGCGGCGGCGTGGTAGATGATTGCGGTCGTCACGCACCCGGTGACCGCAGTGATCAGGTACTCGACCGGGTTGGGACCATTGTCGCGGCCGAGCAGGATCGGCGGCTCGTCGGCATCGAGCACAAACGATTGTTCACGCGTGTGGTCTTCCTTGCCGCCGTGGTAGGTGTTGATCGTGGCACGATTGTGCCCGCCGTCGAACCACTCGTTGTTCAGCTTGAAACGGAACTTGGCGATCACCTTGTCGTTCTTGATCTTCTCGATCGTCTCGAATAACTGCTGGACATCGACGCCGTTGACGGTCCGGGTTTGGGTGGCTTCCATCGTCATGATCTCATCCTCCTTTGGGCACTTGCCCGTGTCTGGTTGGTGTTGTGTTCACTCACAACTGCCCGGACCTATTGCAGCAGATGTGCCAAACTGGCCAGATGAAGCTATGTTGTTGTACAACAATGGAATATGACTTTCGGAATCCTTGATGAGGGCTTACGAAATTTCGTTAGTCACGAAATCTCGTGAGTGGGGTGGCGAGATTCCGGGAAGAGGAGTGACCACCAAACGGACCGCCGAGCCCTTCAGGGTGAGCCAGTCGAATCCCAGCTCGGCGTGTTGTGGGGTTTTCGAGGATGTTCGGCAGGAAGAATGGGTGGCCGCGATCTGTGATCGCGGCCACCCGGCAAGGGTTGGTTGCAATCACTTTGGTCTTTCGATCTTCAACGCCTTCATGCGCGATGACAGCGTTGTCGGCTTCATACCCAGTATCGCGGCGGCGCCGGCAGTGCCTGAGACACGCCAGCCCGATGCCTCCAGCGCTCTGATGATACTGCGGCGCTCCAGATCAGCGAGTTCGGCGACAGTCAGGACACGGTCGTGGATATCGCCATCTGTTTTTGTATCGCTTGGCGGAGTGGGAGTGTCGATGTGGGGGAGGGCGCGGTCGAGACTGATGTGTCCGTCGATCGATGTGATGATCGCACGTTCGATGACGTTTTGCAATTCACGAATGTTGCCGGGCCAGTGGTAGGTTTGCAGCCGTCGCATGCACTCTGAACTCAACGGCTGAACGGTTCTTCCGTTACGCTTCGAGAACCGTTCGCAGAACGATCTCGCCAGCAGCGGAATGTCTTCAATCCGATCGCGCAACGCCGGTACGCTAATCGGGAAGACACTCAAGCGGTAATAGAGATCCTCGCGGAACCGGCCCTGCACACTTTCGTGTCTCAGATCGCGATTCGTTGCCGCGATGACACGCACATCGACCGACTGGCTGCGTGAACTGCCCACCGGTTCGAATTGCCCCTCCTGCAACACCCGCAGGAGTTTCGATTGTAATTCAAACGGCAATTCACCGATTTCATCCAGGAAGATCGTCCCGCCATCGGCGAGCGTGAACCGTCCCTCGCGTTTTGATGTTGCGCCGGTGAACGCACCCTTTTCGTGTCCAAAGAATTCGCTTTCGATCAAATTGGCGGGGATCGCCGCACAATTGACTTTCACAAACGGTTTGTCGGCGCGCCGGCTGGCTGTGTGAATCGCGTGTGCGATCAACTCCTTGCCGGTACCGGTTTCGCCATGAATCAAAACCGTGGCATCGGTCTCCGCGACCTGTTTAACATCATTAAGGACTCGCATCAACGCCGGGCTGCGGCCGATGATGTCGCCAAATCCCTCGACCGCGTCGAGTTCCTTACGGAGGTACTCCGTTTGTGCAGTGAGGGCTTCGATTTGCTTTTCCGCTTCCAGACGGTCGTTCACATTGCGCAGAATGAGTGTGAAGTACCGTTTGGAGTGGAGCTCATAGAGCGAGAGGGTCGCCTCGGCCGCAAATGTGCGTCCGTCGCCGGCCACCGCCTGAAATCCGCCGGGAATCCACGTCGACCGCCGTTCATCGGTGCGGGTGGTCAATTCCCGCATCAGACGTTTCAAACGAACGCGGCTTTCATCATCAAGATGACGGCCAAAGTCCGATCCGATCATCTCCTCGGAGCGGCAACCGAAGGCCTCCCGGGCGGCGGGATTGACATGGGTGACCGTCAATGTCTCATCAATATCCACAATCGCATCTTGCGCGCTGTTGAGCAGCGTTGCGAGTTTCTCTTCACGTTCACGCAGACCGATTTCTGCCCGTACGCGTCGGAGTTCGGCCCCTGCACGCGCAGCGAAAATCCGAAACAACGCTTCGGCCTGTGTTTCCTTCGGCATCGGGCGTTGATCGAGCACGGCCAAATGGCCGATGATCTTACCGTCAGTCCCTGTGAGCGGCACGGCCATGTAACTGACTGCATTCATGGAAGGCAAATCAGGATCACCGGGGAACAACTCAATGACATTGTCAGGCACCAACAATAGTTCGCAGCGGTCGATCACCGGTTCACAGGGCGTTCCTTCGATGTTGTATTCATAGTGGTCCACCCACCGATTACCCAGCCAGAACGCCAGGGCGCGCAGTCGGCGCTCATCCGGGAGATACTCGGTCACCCAAGCGCCGTGCACATCCAGCACCTCCGCCAGATTCTTCACCAGCGAGGCAAAGAACTGCGCACCCGTCTCCGATGCGGTCAGTTGAACAAGCGTTTTCAACGCCCCATCAACATCGAGATTATGGAATGGTGGTGTGCGCGTTGTCATGTTCGGATCGTTCGCTGGGTGGCCTGTATCATCTTCTCAAATCACCGCTTGATTTCCGGATCAGGACAAAGATAATCAGGTCTACCGCATTCGCCAAGAGGTCACAGCGTCGGAGGTGAGCATATGGGCTGGATGGTCTGGGCCGTTGCAGTACTGGCGGTGGTGGTCGCCGGCTGGTTTCTGTTTGATGGTCTGTATGCGCTGATCACTGGCGATTATGTCACCCCGAAATCGGGTGAGCATGCCGGCCAACTGGGTCCGTGGTCATCAGTTGTATCTGCGGTAGGCATCACACCGCGGTCGACCGCAATGAAGCTGATCTTTGTGATCTAAGGTGCGTTGTGGCTGGCTGTGATCGTCGCTTTTCTCACCCGGCAGCCGTGGGCGACGGTGGCGATGCTGGTCGCAGCAATCGGTTCGCTTTGGTACCTGCCGTTTGGGACTGTGTTGGGTGTGGTCCAGATTGTTCTGCTGATTGTGATGATGCGGCAGCCGTGAGTGGGCAAAACCGTCGAAACGGTTTCGGGGTGGGTTTTCGATCGCTATCACCTGGCTGGAGGGTCTGTTGAAGGACGTGTGTATCACAGACTACATGCATTTGTAGGGGCGTATTGAATACGCCCTTTCGCGTAAGCCGTTGCGCGCGTGGGGTTTATTCAGTGCGCCCCGCTACAGATGATAGTCTTGTCGATGTGCGTTTGGGTTGCGACTCAGACGCTTCCAACACACCCTGAAGCCAGGTGTTATAGCAATTGTCAGAATAACTGTCCGATTCCAGCGTGCCGTCACGTGACGGCTATCTCCACTACTGACAAGGCGTCACCCGAGGGCGGGTGACACCACATGTGATCACCGTGTTGGCTTCAAACGGACAATACTTCTGACAATCGCTTTAGAATGCATGATGCCCGCTGGAAGCGGGCAATGACGCGACATGAATTGTTGTCACGGTAATTGACAAAGTGTCACTCCGCTTCGTTGACTCTCACCCGGATTCCGATACTTTTTAGCGGAGTGAGTTCGATTTCACGCAGTGTCCAACGTCCGTGAAAGGAGGCGTTGCGTGTCAGAACCCGGCAAATCATGTGTCGAACCCGCCGCCGGTCCGATCGAAGTTGAGGATACGAGCAGCGGGACAGAGGAGCATCAACCATCAAAGGAGCGTCCGCTGATGACCGCACAAGTGGGCAAACCCGCCCCCGACTTCGAGGCGAATGCCTTTGTCGATGGCAGTTTCCAGCCGATCCGTCTGTCGAATTTCCTTGGCAAATGGGTCGTGCTCTGTTTCTACCCCGGTGATTTTACCTTCGTCTGACCGACCGAATTGGCGGCAGTTGCCGTCATGCACAAGGAACTGAGCAAGCTCGATGTTCAGATTCTTGCGGTCAGCACCGACTCCCATTTCGTTCACAAAATCTGGCAGGCCGAAGAGTTGTCGCGCATGGTCGACGGCGGGGTGCCGTTTCCGATGCTGTCCGATGCGGGCGGTAAGATCGGCCGCATTTATGGCATCTATGATGAAGCCGGCGGTGTCGACATTCGCGGACGGTTCATCATCGATCCGGATGGCATTATTCAGGCGATGGAGGTCCTCACACCTCCGGTTGGCCGCAATGTCGCCGAACTGATCCGTCAGGTAAAAGCCTTCCAGCATGTCCGCCAGACCGGTGAGGCGACGCCATCGGGATGGCAACCCGGACGTACCACACTCAAGCCCGGCCCCGATTTGGTGGGCAAGGTCTGGGAAGTGTGGAAGACCGATATGGCGTTTTAGGATTAACTGGAAATACGGATTGGTTAATTAATCAGAATTCTTCGATTGAGGTGCCCCACCCCACAACGGTCGATCGACAAAGAGATCGGCCGTTAGGGTGGGTTTGTATGTGACTTGAACCAGCCACTTCACGGCTGGCCGAGTCTTTCCAGCACTGTCCGTGCATTCCCGTTGTACGGATTCAACTCCAGGGACCGCTCGTACATTGTCACGGATTGGGTGGTGTCGGCTGCCTGTAGCAACGCCTCACCGTAGCTGTCAAACGCATTCCATGAATCGGGAAACAACTGGATGTTGAATTCGAATAGGTTGAGTGCATCGGCGAGACGGTCATCTCGGAGCAGCGAGTATCCCAATTCGTTCATGCGCTCCAAGTCTGCGTGATACTGTTCATGGTGCGCTGTATCCACGTACGTTTTCGCCCAGTCTAACGTCTGCTCAAACTCCTAGCAGGTTGCTGAAAAACTCTTGCCGCGGGTGTGTTCGATGGTGATTGTAGGC